>DATKEA010000075.1:0-20379 GCA_035544615.1 Acidimicrobiia bacterium
CTCCATTGGGACCGATGAGCGCAACCACTTGCCCGGCCTTCATGTCGAGGGAGAACCCGTTCACCGCGGTGACGCCGCCGAAACGCTTGACCACCTCGTGGACCTGGAGGAGCGGCATTCGGGCAGTCTAAGTAGCCCCGGCCCGCCGTGGCCCTGTCCGATCCGATCAGGGCACCCACTGCTCCTCGATGAGGGTCACCACCCCGGTCTCCACCGCCAGCCAGACACCGAGCTCATAACCCCGCTGGTCGACGAGTTCGGCCCAATCGGCGTATTCGATGGTGCCCGATCGGCGAGAGAGGAGCGAATAGCGTGAGTACCCCACCACGAAAGAGAGACAAAACCCTTGTCCAGCCAGCGTGAGGACGAGCTTCGGCAACTAGTCGCCCAGGGATGCCGGGTACTTGGGGCCGTCGGTCTCGGTGACCTGATCTGGGGACACCTCTCCGTGCGAGACCCTGGCGGCGGGGGCGTATGGATGAAGGCAGCGACTCTCGGGTTCGAGGAGATCGATCCCGATGACGTACTACTCGTCTCCTGGGACGGCGAAGTTGTCTCGGGCTCGGGACACAGACATGCCGAATACCCAATCCACACCGAGGTGATGCGTGCCCGACCAGATGTAAACGCGGTGGTTCACGCCCATCCCCCTCACGCCATCGCCTTGGCTTCGACCAGCCTGCCACTGCGACCGATCTCTCACGAGGCCACCCTCTTCGTCCCCCCCGACTTGGCAAGGTTCACCAAGACGGGGGACCTCATCCTCACCCCCGGTCTCGGCGAGGAGGTGGCCGCCGCCCTCGGTGACCGAAACGCCCTGGTCCTCGATCATCACGGGGTGGTCGTCGCTGGGCCAACCGTCGAGGAGACGGTGGTCACCACCATCCTCCTCGAGAGGGCATGCGCCATGCAGATACGAGCCCTGTCGGCGGGAGACATCAGCACCTGGTCGTCCGACGAGGAGGCGCTGAGCAAAAGGGGCAACTGCTATCCACCCGAGCTCTTGCTGCAGGCTTGGGATTACCTGGTGAGGAGGCTTCCTCAGTCCTCTGAGTAGGCCGACCCGAGAAGATCCTCCACCCTCGATCCCAGATTGGTCGACCGGGCGAAGTGGTCGGCCAGGGCCCGGCCCACCGCCTCGGCATCACGGGCGATCACCGCCTTGGCGATCCGCTCATGCTCGTCGAGGGAGCGCCGGTGGGCCACATCGGCCGGCTCACGGGCACGGACCGCGGCCATGGAGAAGGCACCGCCGAACGACTGGACCAGGATTTCGAGGGCGCGGTTGTGAGCGGCACGCGCCAGGAGAACATGAAACTCTCTGGAGTATGAAGTGTCGTAGGAACCCTCGGCCAGAGCCTTTCGTCCCATGTCGATCGCATTGCTCAGCGCTTCGATGTCCTCGGGGGTAGCCCGCTTCACTGCGAGATTGCCGATGTTCAACTCGGCGGCGAGCCGAGCTTCGGCGATCTCGTCAGGGTCGAGACTCGCCAGTCGCACCATGTGCCCGAAGGTCTTCTCCACCACTTCGCTCGGGGGAGCCTGGACGAAGGCCCCGCCGCTTGCCCCCACCCTGATGTCCAGCAACCCGAGAGCTTCCATCGTGCGGAGCGCGTCTCGAAGGGTGATCCGGCTGACACCGAAGATCTCGGCCAACTCTCGCTCGGATGGGAGCCGGTCACCCTGTTGCAGTGAGCCGGATGCGATGGCCGCCTCGATTTGGCCGACGATCTCACTGGAAATGCGGCCACCCGAGACCGGTGAGAAGATTCCCTCCACTGTCGTCATGAACATGGACCCTAGGTCGGGCCTAGACGGGGGACCATTCAGGTGCCGGCTCCAGATGGGCCACCGCGTCGTAGCCGAGATATCTGATCAGCCGATTCTGGGCGGAGATGAGCACCAGGTCGGAGTCACCGGAGTTGAAGTGCTGGTGGACGGTGTTCTGGGGGATGTACACGGTGTCGCCCGTGGTGAACTCCCATCTGGTCGGTTCCTTGGCGATGCGGGCGTGGTAACGCTCGGCGATCTCGGCCTGCACCTCCCAATGGAGGCTGTATCCCGAGCCTTCGAGGACATAGAGGACTTCGTCGGCCATGTGCCAGTGCTTCCCCGATCGACTCCCCGGCTCGATCCGCTGCTCGTAGAGATCGATGGAGAAGCAGCGCACGTCTTGCTGGTCCTGGGACAACCTCACCCTCACCGAGCCATCCGGGGTGAGCTGCCACCGCGAGTCCTCCGGTTTGACCACCTTCTTTCGCTTCTCCACACCCTCGGTCCAAATCTGGGACCAGTCGGCCCTGGGACCAAATTTCTCCTCGTCCCGGACCGGGCCGCTACGACCTTGTTGAAGGAGCCCGAAGTACATCCATGTCGACTTGGCTTTGACCACGAGCGCCTTGGCGGTGACATCCCCGTCGTTGAAGTGGCGGTGTACGGAGTCGGTGTGGACGATGGCCACGTCCCCCTTCTCCCAGTCATAGCGCTGGTCGTCGTGTATCTCGTAGCCGCTCCCCTCCAGGATGTAGAACACGGCTTCGTTCTGGTGCCCGTGGCCATGGTTCGACTTGCCTGGCGGAATTTCGACAAAGTGCACCTGAAGGTTCTGTGTCAGGAAGGGCTCGTCTCCCGGCCCGATGCGCCACCAGGTGCGGCTGTCCTTGGAGTCGCCGGAATGGCCGACACTGGCATCGTCGACCACCACCTCGTCTCCGCGGACCCTCGGTGCCGACCGTTGGCTTCGCCGCAATTCGTCGAGGGCGTATTTCTCAGAGACGATCCCGCGCAGGAATACCCTTCCCTCAGACTCGTCACCCATTCCACGGCTCCTTTTCCAGGCTACGGCAGCCTGATTTTACTATATGTCATACCATTAGTCATATGGAGTCGCTGTGACCTCCTCCCCGAGCTTTCGCAAGGTCAACACCGGGCGGGTGTCCGATGCCATCGTGGATCAAGTCAAGATG
Source organism: Acidimicrobiia bacterium (assembly GCA_035544615.1). Taxonomy (GTDB): domain Bacteria; phylum Actinomycetota; class Acidimicrobiia; order Spongiisociales; family ZC4RG35; genus JARDZU01. Next base: position 2,967 of record DATKEA010000075.1, read on the forward strand.
GCCATCCGCGAGGGGAAGCTCACCCCGGGCGATCGTCTCCCTCCCGAACGGGAGCTGACCAAGATGTTCGGTGTAAGCAGGGTGGCCGTCCGCGACGCCCTCCGTCTCCTCGAGGCGTCGGGTCTGATCGAGGTGAAGGTGGGCGCTACTGGCGGTGCCGTAGTCACCATCCCGGGGTCGAATGAGATCGCCGAAAGCATCTCCAACATGCTCCTCATCCGCTCGACCACCCCCCAGGAGGTGACCGAGGCGAGGCTGGTCCTAGAGACCGGAGTGATCCGGCTCGCCTGCGAGCGGGCCGACGAGACCGACGTCGCCGACCTCGACGAGATATGTGACCGTGCCGGTCGTCTCCTCGCTTCGGAGGCCGAATACGACGTGGCCCTCTCCGCCGAATTTCACAGCAGAGTGGCGGCGGCGACCCACAACAAGGTCATCACGGCGCTCATCGCCTCGCTGCATCAGCCTCTCGAGGATTCGTTGCGACAGGCCAGGGATGTCGACCCGGCAATGGGTCGCATCGGGACCGAGGAGCACCGCGAGCTGGTCAGGGCGATCGAGGCGCGTGACGCCGACAAAGCCGAGGACATAATGCGGAGACACCTCTTTCGCACCGCCGTGCGCCTCGCCACCCGTGACTGACACAACCTCTGCCGCCAACCGGAGCGAAAGAGAAAGACGAAGGAGGCTGGGGGCATTCTTCGCCGCCTCCGGGGTGCTCACCATCGGTGAGGGGAGCCTCCTGGTTCTGATCGGCCCATATCTCAGCCAGGCCTCCCTCTCGGAAGGCCTCATCGGAGTGGTGATGATCCTCTACGGGGTCGGCGCCCTCTTCAGCCGGTTCTGGAGCGGGGCCTACTACCGGACCCGACGCGCTCCAATGATGATCGGGACCGCCGGAATCATGATGGCTGCCGCCTATGTGGCGATACCGCTTGTCTCCGATCCCATCGCACTTGCCGCCCTGCTCGCCCTGAACGGTGCCGGCTATTCGGTGGCGACTACCTCGGGCCTGGCCGCCGTCGCCGATCGGCACCCAATCGACGGTGACGCCGGCTCGGTCATGGGCTGGTACACCGGAGCCACCGGAGCCGGCTATGCGATCGCCGGATTCTTCGCCGGGACATTGGCCGACGCGGTCGGAATCGGGCCAGCGCTCATGATCGTGGCCCTGTTCCCGGCCATCTCCGGGCTGCTCCTCGCCTGGATCCTCCGTCTCAGCACCGGTGACGCCCGGCCCAGCAGGGGATCCGAGCCGATCAGCGCCCTCCAGGCACTCCGCCAAGTGCCGACGGCGGTGTGGATCTCGTTCTTCGTGGCGTTCTACATTTCGTTGGTCAACGGCGGGCTGTTCACCTTCTTCCCCATCCATGCCCTCGCTGTCGGCTTCACCCTTACCCAGGTGGGGATCATGACCGGCGTCCACGGCTCGGCTGCCACCGGCATCCGCTTCTTCTCCGGTCCGATCTTCCGGATCATCCCCTACCGCCGGGTGCTCCCCTTCGCGGTGGCGATCAATGCGGCGGCCCTCATGTCGCTATCGCTATCGGAATCGTTCCTGATGCTGACCGCAGCCTGGGCGATCATCGGACTGACCAGGGGGGTCCTCCGCGTCGCCTCGGGCGCCCTGGTCATCGACACCGCCACGACCTCGGACCGGGAGCGGGGGGTGGTATCCACCATCTACCTTGCAGGCCTCGACATGGGAAAGATCCTGGGCCCGCTGCTCGCAGGCGCCACTGCCGAGTTGGTCGGCCTGCGTTCGACTTTTGCGGTGATCGGCATCGCCTTCATGACCATCTACCTGGTCGGAACGATGCGCAGCCGGGACCGGGAAAAGACGACGACGTGACGGCTATCGCGGAAGGGAGACCCATGCAACCCCGATACGGATCCGACTTGATGGTCGACGCCATCAAGGCTTGTGGGTTCCGCTATGTGTCCCTGAACCCTGGGTCGTCCTTCCGGGGCCTCCACGACTCACTGGTCAACTATGGGGACAACGACCCGGAGATGATCCTTTGCCCACACGAGAAGGTCGCGGTGGGCCTCGCCCACGGATTCGCCAAAGCCTCGGGAGAACCAATGGCGGTGATCCTCCACGACCTGGTCGGGCTGCTCCACGGGGCGATGGGCATCTACTACGCCTACATCGACCGCATCCCGATGATGGTCCTCGGTGGAGCAGGCCCGATGGCGACCGATCGCCGCCGACCGAACATCGACTGGATCCACACCGCCAACATCCAAGGGAACGCGGTCCGCGACTACACGAAGTGGGACGACCAGCCGTTCTCGGTGGAAGCGGTCGGTGAGAGCATCGCCCGCGGCCATCGCATCGCCATGTCGGAGCCTCGCGGGCCGGTCTATATCGCGCTTGACGCCCAGCTGCAAGAGGATGAGCTGCGTGGCGACGAGAACCTCCCCGATTTCTCCCGGTTGGGACCGCCGTCGCCCATCGCACCGGATCCGGCGGCTTTGAGCCGTCTCGCCGAACGCCTCATGGAAGCGGAGCGGCCGGTGGCGGTGGTCGGCTACGCGGGGAGAGATCCTGATGTCTTCGACACCCTCATCGCACTCGCCGAGGAAGTGGGGATGGGGGTGGTCGACACCAACCTCCGCCTCAACTTCCCCAACAGGCATCCGCTCAACGTCACCGGCAGCTCTGCGATCGAGGAGTCCGACTGCGTCCTTTTCATCGACGTCAAGGACTACGGGAAGCCCACGCAGAAACTCGACAGCGCCGGCCGACGGATCCACTCGCGTATCCGTCAGGATGCCGTGATCCTCGACATCGGCTTCAACGATCTCGGCATCTCGGCTTGGTCCCACGACTTCGCCCAACTCCACGAGGTCGACTTCCAGGTCACCGCGGACACTTCGGTGGCGCTGCCCCTGCTCCTCGAGCTGTGCCGGGCGCGGACCGGCGGCGGCAACGGCCGGGACACGGCCTGGACGCAGCGCTGCACCCGGCTCCACGACGAAGTGTGGCGAGCCTGGGAGGAGGAAGCGAGGAAGGAACGCGATCTGGTGCCGGTCTCGACGTGGCGGGTGGCGTCCGACGTCTGGTCGGTCGTCCGGGATTACGACTGGGTTCTGACCGCGGGAACGATGGGCGATCGGGCCCTTCGGACCTGGGACTTCGACCGGCCATACCGTCACCCGGGCAGGAGCCTGGGTACGGCGACACAGTTCTCGATCTCGCTCGGGGTGGCTCTCGCCCACCGGGACGAGGGGCGTCTCGTGGTCGATCTGCAGCCCGACGGAGACCTCATGTTCGACGTCGGGGCGCTGTGGGTGGCCGCCGCGCATCGGATCCCGATGCTGGTGGTGATGTTCAACAATCGCGCCTACTACAACGACTGGGAGCACCAGGAGAGGATGGCCCGGCTGCGCGGCACGCCGTTGGAGAACGCCGCCATCGGGATGGAGATCGCCGCCCCTGCCCCCGACTTCGCCGCGGTTGCCCGCGGTTTCGGCTGGCACGGCGAAGGCCCTATAACCGATCCCGGTGCCGTCGGTGAGGCGGTATCCCGTGCCGCCGAGGTCGTGTCCACCACCGGGCGCCCCGCCCTGGTCGACGTGGTGTGCCAATACCGGTGAGCCCCCCATCACCGTCTTCGGTCCCCCCGACCCGGCTCGGCGGTCTCGAGGTTTCGGTACTGGGGTTGGGCTGCATGAGCATGTCGCATCCGGGGCGGGACGATGCCGAATCGGTCGCCGTCATCCGCCGCGCCCTCGACGCCGGTGTCACCTTCCTCGACACGGCGGACAAGTACGGCAAGGGGCACAACGAGTCGCTGGTGGGCAGGGCCCTGGCCGGGCGTCGTGACGAGGTGATACTGGCGACCAAGGTCGGGTTCGTGGGCTCGTCGCGCGACCCCCGCCCCATCGACGGCAGCCCGCAACACATCCGACGCTCCATCGACGCCAGCCTGGCCCGCCTGGGCACGGACCGAGTCGACCTCTATTACCTGCATCGAGTCGACCCGAGCGTCCCGATCGAGGAATCGGTGGGGGCGATGGCCGACCTCGTCGCCGCGGGCAAGGTGCGCCACCTGGGCGTCTCCGAGGTCGCCGTGGCGACACTGGAGCGGGCCAACCGGGTCCACCCCATCACCGCGGTCCAGAGCGAGTACTCCCTGATGACACGGGAGCCCGAGCTCGGCCTGATTCCGACATGCCAGCGTCTCGGTGTCGGCGTTGTCGGCTACAGCCCGCTCGGCATCGGCTTCCTCACCGGTGCTTATGCGACCCCGACCGAGGCGCCTCCGGGAAGCAGACTCCCCAAACAGCCCCGGATGCAGTCGGAGGCACTGGAGGACAATCTCGCCCTACTGGAACGGCTGAAGACTTTGGCCGCCAACGTAGGGGCGTCGCCGGCACAACTCGCTCTGGCCTGGATCCTGTCCCGTGGGCGAGTGGTTCCCATACCGGGATGCTCGCGCATGCAGCACCTCGAGGAAAACCTCGGCGCACTCGGCCTCTCCATCCCGGAGCAGATGATGCGAGCCCTCGACGCCGCCTTTCCCCCGGGTGTATTCGTGGGGACCCGAAAATCGGCTGGTGGGATGAGACTGGTCGACCGGTAACCCGCTACCGACGATCACCCGACGAGGGCCTCAGCACCCGGGGAAGAACCATCAGGACGAGATAGGCGCCGACCAACACCGCGGGCAGCACCCGGAATGCGGTGGCCAAGCCGAGCCCGGCCGCCATCAACCCTCCCAACGCCGGTCCCGCCACCTTCCCGGCGTCGAGCCCCGCGTTGAGAACGGCCGCGGTCATGCCATGGTGCCGTTCGCCGTGCTCGACACCCTCGAAGGCGTCTGCATGGCTGGTGATGCGAAGCAGGCCACGGGAGAGCCCCACCGCCGCAAACAGAGGGACCTGCCACCAGAAGGATGACTTGAAGGTGGGGATGAGGAAGACGGCGATCGCGCTCAACACGGCGAGGGGCACGGTGAGATCGACTCGCCGGCTCGTCCTGGAGAACACCACACCCGAAGTCAGACGCACCCCAGATGAGAAGAGAGATCGGCAGGTGGCCAGTGCACCCACTTGAGTGAGTGACAAGCCGGCGGCGACGGCGAGGATGGGATGAAAGGTATTGAGAAATCCGCTGGTGAAGTTGATGTAGAACATGAGCACCACGCCGGCCCAGACCACCGGTGGCATGGTTCTCAGAACCTGGGGAGAAGTCGTCTCCCGGCTGTTGGTCTGAGCCTCGGGCTCGGGCGGTGATGAGAAGCCTCCTCCTGGCCTAAGCAGCCCGCTCACGGTGGTCAAGGTGCCGAGCGCGGGAAGCGCGGCCAGGATGAGGAAAGCGGCCCGATACCCCAGCTCGTCGACGAGAAAGCCGCCGGCGACTCCTCCAATGGAGTTACCCGCCCCCTGTGCGCCGGAGTACCAGGCCATGGTGGCGGCGGTACGCATGGTGCCCGCCTTTGAAGCGACCAAAGCACCCAGATGGGTCGTGGTCACGATCGCCCATCCCACCCCGTCGAGCGCCATCAAGGCGCCGAGAAGCCACACCGACCTGACGAAGGGCACCAATGCATACGCCGCGGTGGCCAGGAAGCCACCGACGATCAGCAGCATCACCGAGCGTCGGTAGCGGAAGATGGCGCCGACGGGGAGACGCATGGTGAGCGACGCCACACCGAAAACCGCGACGATGACGCCAATGCTCGCCTCTCGGAGTCCCAGCCCCTGGTTCAGGTATGGCGAGATGATGATGTGCAGGGCGCGTTCACCTGTCGCGAAGAGAACGACACCGCCGTAGATGGAGACGAGCGGAGCCCAGGGGCTCCGCTCGTCCGTCTCCGTCTTGTCCGCCACCTAAGGGTTGGCTCTAAGCCGGCGCCTCAGTCGCCGACCGGCTCGGTGCCGGCGGCCTGGACTATCTCCTCCCATAGGGACTCCCACTTGTCCCGCTCCGCGGCGATTGCCTCCAGGTCGACCAGGATCGGGGCATACTCCTCGGGGATCCCACCGGCAACCTGGGTGCTTGCCGGTCCCCTGTACTCGGCGGCGAGGACCTCCTGACCATCGGTGAGCATGAACTCCACCCAGAGCAGAGCGGACGCCGGGCTCTGCACATGGCGCATGATCCCGACTCCGTTGGGTCGAACGATGATCGGACGGACGGGGGGCTCCCACTGCAGTGGAGCACCCTCGCTGATCATCTCCGTGACCCGATGGTGGTATAGGGAGGTGGCGGCGTCGTACTCACCCGCCACCAGCAACTCTGCCATCAGGGTATGGCCGTCGACCACCGTGGATCCTGCCACCGCGTTCTTGAACAGCTCCACGACCTCTTCCTCGGTCATTCCCAGCTCAGCAATGAAGTACCGCCTGGTCAGGGTAGCGAACCAGTCCCAGTCACCGAGCTCGAGGGCGAGAGCGCCGTCGAAGGTGGAGAGAAAGTCGTTCCAGTTGTCGGGGACGTCGCCACTCACGAAGTCGGTGTTCCATGCGGCGATGAAGCTGTTCATGTAGATGGCCGCCCAGGTGTCGAAGACCCCGGCATCGATGATGTTCTCCGTCGTCGGTGTCTCTAACGGGAGCAGCAGACCCTGCTCGTCGAGAATCGCCAGCTCGGGCCCATTGGCCATGACCACGTCGTTACCGGCGAAGTTGGCGTCGGCCTCCTGCAAGATGCGCGTGAGCACGTCACCCGACGACGCCCGATAATAACTGGGCTCCAGGTCGTAAAGGTCCTCGAACGCCTCGAACAGCGGAAGTGCATCCTCGAGATTGGTCGAGCCATAGATCGACAGCGCCTCTTCCTCCTGCGCCAGCTCGAGCAGCCTGGCCGTTCTCTCCTCGCCGGTCAGCCCTTCGACCTGCGCATACACCTCCTCGAGCGCCGCCCGGTTGTCGAGTCCCATGGGCTCGGCGGTCGTCGTCGTCCCTTCGTCTGCCGCCGTCGTCGGCGTCCCCTCCCCCGTCGTCCCCGGCTGGGCGGCAGTCGTTGTGCCTTCCTCCGCCGTGGGGGGAGTGGAACAAGCGCCGACCACCAAAGCCAGCACCCCGATCGCAGTCACCAGTCTTCTTCGCATGCCTCCTCCTCGACCATTGATCCGTACTATGGTAGTACCATTAGCTGCACGCCGCGCCTCCGACCCACCTGCTAGGTCCGACGTGCCTGACATCGCCAGGATCGGCCTCGTCGGAGCGGGGGAGATGGGTGGTCTCATCGGTGGCCACCTGCTTCGCGCCGGTTGGCCGCTGCTGGTCACCGACCCTTCCCGACCGGCGCAGGATGCCCTGGAGCAGGAGGGGGCCCGCGGGGCGTTCACTCCGGCCGACCTTGCCGGAGAGTGCGACCTGGTGTTGGTGGTCGTGGTCGATGACATCCAGACCAGGGATGTGGTCACCGGCCCCGCCGGCCTGCTCTCCAACGCTCGACCAGGGACGATCATCGCCATCTGTGCCAGCGTGCACCCAAATACCTGCCGGGAGCTCGCCACCATCGCAGGCGAGTCTGGCGTCCACCTCCTCGATGTCGCTCTGGTAGGTGGGGCCAGGTATGGGCGGAGCGCAGCGCTCACCCTCTTTTGCGGGGGCCCCGAGGAGATAGTTAAGGCTTGCGAGCCTGTCTTCAGGTCCTTCGCCATCAATGTCAGTCACCTGGGCGACATCGGCGCCGGTCAGGTGGGAAAGACGGTGAACAACATCCTGTTGTGGGCGGCGCTCCGGGCCGACGTCGAGGCTCTGCGGCTGGGGCGAGCCTTCGGCGTCTCACCGTCCAGGCTCCGGGCGGCGGCGGCCATCGGCAGCGGATCCAACCGGGTTCTCCTGGAATGGGCTCAACAGAGACTGCGCTGGCCGGAGAAGGACCTCGCCACCGCCCTGGCCATGGCCGAGGAGACCGGGGTGAGCATGCCATTGGTCGAGGAACTGGCTCGTCAGATGGCCCAGCTGTCGGTGGAAGACCTGGAAGAACTGCGCTGAGGGAAGCCATGGCTCATGAGTGGGACTCCGCCGAGTACGTCAAAGACTGGTATCGACACGACACCCAGGTGCAGCTGCTCACACTGCCCATGGAGATCGCGGTGGCCCTGGTATCCGATGATGGGCTTCCGGTGGGAAGGGTCATCGATCTCGGTTCCGGCCCGGGCCGGTTTCTCGCGCGTTTCCTCGACGAGTTCCCTCAAGCCGAGGGAGTGTGGGTAGATAGCTCCCCCCACATGGCCGAGATCGCCCGGGAGACGTTGGCACGTGTTGCCGACCGGGTCACCTTCCTCATCGCCGACGCATCCCGGCCGGGCGATCTCGACGGCGGCCAGGCCGACGTCGTCGTCACGTCCCGCATGGTCCACCACTTCTCACCTCAGGAAATTCGCAGCTTCTACGATTGGGCTGCGAGGGCATTGGGAGATCGCGGATACCTGATCAATCTGGACCACTTCGGAAGCCCGCCGGATTGGGAGAGCCGTTACCGATCGATCCGGCGTCGGCTCCTGGGCGCCCGCCCCGCCTCGCAAAGCCATGGTCACGATCACCATTTCCAGCCACTCGACCGACATCTCGAATGGCTCGGGGCCGCCGGCTTCGACAGCGATGTGGCGTGGAAGGCCTTCCACACCGCACTACTGGTGGGGCGAATCGGAGATTAGAGGCCCGACCTCAAGTCTCTTCTCGTACCACCCGGCAGTGCTCCTGCGGCAGCTCGAGCTTGACCGGGGTGCCCGGTGGGATCGACAGGGTGGCCGGGCATCGGACTCTCAGCTCCAAACCCTCGATGGTGATGAGATGATCGACCACCTCCCCGAGGAAGGCACGGGTGCTCACCGTTCCCACCCACTCGCTTCCGGCAGCCGCGGCCCCTTCGCGGAGGGGAGTGATCCCGATGTGCTCCGGGCGGATGCTGATGGTCACGTCTGCGCCCCTGACTAAGGCGACCGGTGTGGACACCTCGAGAAGCCCACTCGGGGTGATTGCGCGGGCCCAGTCGGCGGTGGACTCGTCCACCTTCCCCGCGAGGAAGTTGGTCGTCCCGATGAACCCGGCGACGAATCTCGATGCCGGTTTCTCGTAGACCTCTCTCGGCTTACCGATCTGCTCGATCCGCCCCGCGTTCATGACCGCGATCTGGTTCGACATGGCCAGCGCCTCGATCTGGTCGTGTGTCACATAGACCGCGGTGATACCAAGTTCCCGCTGGAGACGCTTGAGCTCGAAGCGCATTTCCTCACGCAACTTGGCGTCCAGGTTGGAGAGGGGCTCGTCGAGGAGGAGCAATTCCGGCTCCATCACCAGGGCCCGGGCCAGCGCGAGCCGCTGCTGCTGGCCTCCAGAGAGATCCGTTGCCTGGCGACCGGCGAGCTCGTCGAGCTGGACCACGGAGAGGACCTTCTCCACCCGCTCCCCGATCGCGACACGCGAGAGGCGTTTGCGCCGATCGACCTCGAGAGGAAAGGCTACGTTCTTGAAGACGTTCATATGCGGCCAGATGGCGTACGACTGGAAGACCATCCCCAGGGCTCGCTCATTGGCCGGCACCCGGATTTTCTTCTCCGACGAGAACAGAACCCGATCCCCCACCTTGATTTCCCCGGAGTCGGGTGTCTCCAACCCGGCGACCGAGCGCAGCGTTGTGGTCTTGCCACAGCCGGACGGGCCGAGCAGGGTGAACATCTGCCCCGGCTCCATCTCGAAGGAGATGCCGCCCACCGCAACGACCGGACCCCCCTTCTCCGACTTCGAGGAAGGGAAAGTCTTCACCAAATCTGTGACCGTCAGCAACTCTGCCCCCTCAATTCGACTTCACCCCGACCTTGGCGCCAAGCTTGGCACCTACACTCACCAACACGACCAACATCAGGATCATCAACACCCCGAGCGCGGCCAGCTCGGTGAACTGCCCGTTCTCCCACTGCTCCCAGATGACGATGGAGAGCACTTCGCTTCCCGGGCTGTAGAGAAGAATCGAGCTGGACAGCTCACGGACCGAGACCATCACGATGTAGATCCACCCTGCCACCAGGCCCGGCATCAGCAGGGGGAGCGTCACCTTCCGGAACTGGCTCCACCAGGTGGCGCCGCTGGTCTGGGCGCTCTCCTCGAGTTCCCGCGCGATCTGGTACATGGAAGCCGAGGAATATCTCATCCCGTAGGGCATGTAGCGGGTGAGATAAGCGATGAAGAGGATCCAGATGGTCCCGTAGATGGGGATAGGGAAGCGAAGGTAGACGAAGAGCAGGGCCACACCCATCACCAGACCAGGAATGACCAGCGGCACGAAAGAGAGGTTGTCGAGCATCCACCTCCCGGTAATCTTGGTCTTCACCACGATCCAGGAGGCGATCGCCATCACGAACATGACCCCGGTGGCGGAGCCGATGCCCAGCATCAGCGAATTCCTGAAGGCCCGGGTCGCCTGGGGATAGGCAAAGACGAACCGGTAGTTGTCGAGCGTCATGTTGCCCAGCGTCTCCCAGGAGGGTAGGGAGTAGAACGGCTGGGTGGAGGTGTAGAGGAGAACGAAGAGGGGGAGGACCACCGCGACGAAGAAATACAGACCCACCACACTGGCGGCCGGCCAGCGCCACTTCCCCAACTCGATGGGGTGGGGTCTGAAGCCCTTGCCGGTGACCGTCTGAAACTGCCTCCCCCTCCTCGACAGCCTCGTCTGCATGTAGATGCCGACCGAAGTGATCAGGAGCAGGGAGATCGAATACGCCCCGGCCTGGCCATACTGGACCGGGAAGGTGCTCAAGACACGCCAAATCCGGGACGTGAAGACCCAGATCCCTCCCGGAATGCCCAGCAGGGCGGGCACCTCGAAGGATTCCAGTCCCCGCACGATCATGATCAGGATCGAGGCGTAAAGGGCCGGCTTCACCAAGGGGAGGGTGATCCGGCGCAGGACGGTTACCCGGCTGGCTCCGGAGAGAAGAGCCGACTCTTCGAGTGCCGGGTCCATCGACTTGAAGGCGGCGACCATCAGCAGGAATACCAGTGGCGAGAGGTGCAGCCCCTCCACCAGCGCCATCCCCTCCAGGCTGAAGATGTCGAACAGCGGACCGCCGAGGATGGGGCGCACCGCCCGGTTGATCAGCCCGATGCGTGGGCTTCCCAACAGGATCCAGGCCACGGTGTGAAGGATGCCGGGGATGATCAGAGGCACCAGCGAGGCGGCGAACACCAGGCTCCTGAAGGGGACGTCGGTGCGCACGTTGAGATAGGCCAGCCCAGTGCCGATGGGGACCGCGATCACTGTGGCCCCGAGGGCGTAGAGGAAGGAGTTGGAGGCCATGCGCCCCAGCCCGTAGGACTCCTCGGCGTAAGCGCTTCTGAAGTGCTCCAGGGTGAGCCCGTCCTCACCCAGGAACGTACCCCACAACAGATAGCCCAGGGGGACAAGAGCCAGGTATCCGACGATGAGGGTGACCGAGATCAGGATCAGGTTCCGCGGAGATAGGATCTTCCTCAGGTCGAGACCGAGGAAGGTCCTCCTGATCCCTATCGGTATCGCTCCGGCCACGATCCTCCGATCTGCTGTCCCGTCCCGTCTGCTTGGTTGGCTATGCCTCCGAAGCCGGGCTCGCGCTCACCATGTAGTCCAGCTCATCGCCCTGCTTGAGCTGGCTGGGGTGACGCTCGATGCGATGGAGGCGAAGATGACGCTTGATTCCGGTGTCCTGAACCGCCAGGTATCGGGCCGGCTCATCCGAATCGGTGTTGAAGTGCTGATGCCAGGCCCACACCGGCGGCGAGAACAGCGATCCCTCCTCCCAGTCGATCCTCCGCTCGGGCTCACCCTGGTAGTTGATGATCGAGTATCCCCGGCCCTTCACGATGTAGATGTAGGCCTCGGTGGTATGGCGGTGACGCGTGGTGTTTCCCCCGGGCGGGATCTCGCTCACGTGGGCCTGGATGTTGCGGTTCCCCGCCAGCTTGAAGAAAAGGCCCCTGTTGTTCCGCCATGGGCGGAAGGGCAGCTTCATGCTCTTCAGGTTGCCGGGGACGCTGAGCCCGCGCTCCTGAGGATTCTTCCGGTTGAACTCGTCCCGAGCTGCGATCTCCGAGGCTTCCATCGCCTCCTTGGTGCGACCCAGAACCTGGGCCCCCCACTCGCTGTCGTCGTTTTCCAGCACCTCTTGCAGGAATGGATGATCCACGCTCAATTCTCCTGTCTACCAGATTGGTTGGACCATCATACCAGGGTGGTCTCGCCCTCTCCGGGGCTCCTTCTCCGCTGCCGCCCTGGCTAGATCAGATCAGGCGGGGCGGAGCAACTCCGGGAGGAAAGTCGGGCTCGAAGGCATTGCACACCAGCCCCAGCATCGAATAAAAGCCCAGCACCAGCACCAGCTCGATCATGCTCTCGTCGCCGATGATCCCCTGCAGACGCTGGTGAGTGCGAACGGACACCCGACGGTCCTCGAGAAGCTCGGTTAGATAGTCGTAGACCGCCTCGAGGTCGGAGTCGGCGAATTCGGGCCGCCGGCGCTCGAGCACGGCGTCGATCACCTCCTGCGGTATCCCGGCCTCCAAGCACATGGGGACCCGCTTCCACCAGGCGTACTCCGCCGCCCAGAACCGGGCCGCCATCAGCGCCGCCAGATGGACCATCGGGTCGGGAAGCTTCTGCTCACGCACCAGGTAATTGCGAAGATGGTCGAAGCGCTCTGCGAGCTCGGGGATGTGGAGGAGGATGGCCGAAGGCCCGCCGTATTCCTCCTTCCGGGAGCCGTAGATGACATCACCCACTCGTTGCTGGTCGGGCGTTGCCTCCTCACGGGTAATCGGCTTGATCCGTGCCATTTAATCGCCTCCTCGTTGCCTCAGTTCCGCATCGAGTCTCGGGTAGACCCGCCGGACATTCAGCTCGAACACCTGGTGTCTCTCGGCCTGGGACAGGTCGAGGCTCTCCACGTATCGCTTGGTGTCGTCGTAGTGAAACCCGGTCTCGGGATCGACGGAACGCACTGCCCCCAACATCTCCGTGGCGAAGAGGATGTTCTGCAAGGGGACTACTTCGAAGAGCAGGGCCACTCCGGCTCGGTGATAGACACAGGTGTCGAAGAAGACATTGCCCATCAAATGCTCGTCCAGCGAGGGCCGTCCGAGACGGGCGGCGAGTCCCCGGTAGCGACCCCAGTGGTACGGGACAGCGCCTCCCCCATGGGGGATGACAAGACGCAGCTCGGGAAACCGGGAGAAGAGGTCGCCCTCTAGGAGCTGCATGAAGACCGTCGTGTCAGCGTTGAGGTAGTGATCACCCGTCCCCTGGAATACCGGATTCACCGACTTCGAGGCATGAATCATGGCCGGCACGTCGAGCTCGATCATCCGCTCGTACAGCGGGAACCAGTACTCGTCGGTCATCGGTGGCGAGTCCCAGTACCCGCCGGAGGGGTCGGGATTCAGATTGCAGGCGACGAATCCGAGTTCGGTCACACAACGCTCCAGCTCCTCGATGGGGTCTTTCATGGCTCCGCCCGGTACCTGGGGGAGCTGGCAGACGCCGACAAAGGACTCGGGATACAGGCTCACGATTCGATGGATCAGGTCGTTGTTGTGCCGGGCCCAAGTTCGGGCAATTGCCGGATCCTCGACGTGGTGCTCCATGCCGGCTGCCCTCGGGGAGAACAGGGTGAGATCCACCCCTCGTTCCCGCGACATGGGTAGCTGGGCGTGTCCGAGGGTTTCCTGAATCTCATGGTTACCGATGACGGGAGCATCCGGTGGCGACCCCGAAGCGTCGGCGAGCCAGCCGAGCTGGGCTTCGCGGAACGACTGGTGCTGGGGGGGAGGAGTGGTGTAGTGGCCGTGGCAATCGATGATCATCGCTCTCCTGGCTCCTCTCGATCGACATAACGCAGGCCGCGATCCGCCAGCCCCTCTCGCATCGAGTGCACATCAAGGCTGACCTCTCCCTGCAGATAACGTTCCCGCGCCAACTCTTCTCTTGCCTCTCTCTCCTTGGCCGCCCCGAGCACCCTCGCCGCCTCCGCCGATGCGACAACGACGACACCGTCATCGTCGGCCACCACGATGTCGCCGGGACCGACCCTCTGACCCGCACAGACGATGGGGAGGTTGACGTTCCCCAGAGCCTCTTTCACCGTCCCCCGAGCCGAGACATACCTCGACCACACCGGGAACTCCATCCGCCGGAGCTCGGCGACATCCCGGCATCCGGCATCGATGACCAGCCCTCTCACCCCTCTGACCGACAGAGCGGTAGCCAGGAGCTCCCCGAAGTACCCGGCGTCGGAAGGGGAGGTGGGCGCCACCACCAGGACGTCGCCCTCGCCACAGACCTCGACGGCGACATGGAACATCCAGTTGTCCCCCGGGGGAACCGAGACGGTCACCGCGGTGCCGGAAGTGCGGGCCCCGGGGTAGATGGGGCGCAGCGCAGGATCCAGCAACCCCCGCCGACCCTGGGCTTCGTGGATGGTGGCGGTACCGAACAGTCCCAAGGCGTCTCTGACTGCAGCGTCGGGACGGGGAACGTCCCGGACCACGATCCCCGTGTCTTTCACGCCGACCCCCCTCCCGCGTCCCAGGGCAGGAGAGAGACGTGGATGACCCCCTCGGGACCGTCTCCACCCACGGCCCCGATGGCCGCCTCCACCTCGTCGAGACCGAAGGTGTGGGTGGTGAGCAAATCGAGGGGGAAGCGTTTCGAGGCCAGCTGCTCCAACGCCAACTCACAGGCCTTGAAACTGTGGCCCCGGGCACTCTTGACCGTGATCGCCTTTTCGGTGACCCGCTTGAGAGGGAAATCAGGGAAAGTGTCCATCTCGCCCTGGAGCAGCAAGGTTCCGCCCCTCCTCTTCAGCGCCTCGACACCGAGCAGAACCGGTGTCGTGCCTGCTCCGGACGTGCAGTCCAGCACCACGTCGACACCTTCGTCCCCGGTAATTCCGAGGATATGGTCCAGCGGGTCCTCCCTGTCGACGTCGATGACATAGTCGGCGCCAAGCTTCTTGGCCACTTCCATCCTCGCCCGGTCATGGCCGGTCCCGGTGACGATGATCAGCGATGCACCCGCCTGCTTGCACGCCACCACCTGCGAGAGGCCCTGCTGACCGGGTCCCTGGATCAGCACAGTGGAGTTGAATCCGACCTCACAATCGAATAGGGCCCACTCGATACCGTTGGAGAGAGGGGTGGCGATCCCGGCCAACTCCGCGGTCACCGTGTCGGGAACCTTGTGTAGGACCGCGTTCCAGGGCAGATACATGTATTGGGCGAATCCGCCCCAGAGGTGCGGCGGCCTCTCCGCCGAGGTGTAGCCGTAGCGCAGTGCATCCGGGTTGTTGCGCCAGTCCGTCGCCCAGCAGTGGCGGTACTCGCCGAGATGACACCACTCGCACCGGAAGCAAGCGATGTAATGCTCGACAAAGACTCGATCGCCCTCTCCGACGCCCTTCCGCTCAACGAATCCCGGGCCGGCTTTGGCGATGACACCTATGTTCTCGTGGCCCATGATCACCGGGTCGGTGATCCGGGGGGCTCGATACATCTTGACGTCGGTGCCGCAGATGCCGGCGACCTCCATCTTGAGCAGAGCGTCGTCATCGCCCACCTCGGGGATGGAGAACTCCTCGAGCTCGGTCCGTCCCGGTCCCGTGCGCACCGCGGCCAGCACTTTCTCAGTCATGAGCGGATCCTTGATAGGTTGCCCTAGGGGTCTGGTGCCAGAAGGCACTATCGAAAGGAAGCCGATGTCGGAGATTCGCCTGAGGACGGTCATCAGGGCCCAGAGAAACAATCAAGCGCTCATCGACGGCACAATCACCCCCAAGGGTTTCGCCTTCGACTTCGTCGAGGTTCCCGTTCTTATCCAGGGCTTCCGTCGCATGGTGAGGGGGCTCGAGTTCGATGTCTCCGAGATGGCCTTCACCACCTATCTCTGTGCCCGTGAGCACGGTGTGCGCTTCACCGCCCTGCCGGTCTTCCTGGTCAGGACGTTCCACCATGGGGCCACGCTCCACAACGTGCACTCGGGAGTCGAGGAACCGAAGGACCTGGAGGGACGTCGGGTCGGCGTCAACCGTGGCTACACGGTCACAACGGGTGTCTGGGCGCGCGGCATCCTCGCCGACGAGTACGGGGTCGACCTGAGCGAGGTGCGATGGCTCCGCTCCGGGGATGAGCACGTCGCCGAGTGGGTCCCGCCGCCCAATGTGGGCGACATCCCGGAAGGAAAGGATCTGCCCGACATGCTGGCAGCGGGCGAACTTGCGGCGGCAGTGAATATCACCATCGATCATCGCGACGTCCGGCCCCTGATCCCCGAACCCGATCGGGCAGCCTTCGACGCCCTGCGACAGAGGGGTCACTACCCCATCAACCACCTGCTCGTAGTGCGAGACGACCTCCTCGAAGCCCATCCCGGTCTGGCCACCGCTCTTTTCGAGGCGTTTGCCGAGGCCAAGAGCCTGTATGTGGAGCAGTTGCGCAGGGGGGCACTCGAGACCGACGTCGACCGCACTTACTTCAAGGTCATGGAAGTCCTGGGGAACCCGCTCCCCTACGGGGTGGAGCCCAATCGCGCCATGATCGAGACCCTGGTCCGGCATACCACCAACCAGCGCATCATCTCCCGACCGGTCACGCCGGAAGGGCTCTTCGCGGAGGAGACCCGGGACCTGATCGCCTGAGGGCTGGCAGGCCGACATATCGATCAGCCCACCGAATCGAGAAACTTGAGTATCCGCGGAGACACGGTTTCCTCGGTCTGCTCGGAGACCGGCACATCCCAGTAGTCGGACCCGTTGAGACACTCTTCCAGGTAGCGGGCGGCAGAGGTGGGGTGTGAGCGATCCTGACCGGGAATGATCAAGGCCGGCATGTCGAGCCGGAGAAGGTCTTCGGGTTCCGCCCCCGGAGCCGTATCCCGATCGTGAAGGCTGTGGCCCGTCGCGCTGACGATGAGTTGATACCGATCCTGGTCCAAGCCGCGGAACTCTTCGACGAACCGCTCGTCGTGACGAAGCACCGGGGCCCAGGGACCGACTCGGGGATCCTGCCCGAAACCATCCCCGGTGCGTTGCGCCAAGTCGACCACACCTTCGATCCCCTCCTCTTCGACAAAGGCGAGATGACGTCCAAACCGGCTCTGTCCCCGGATCCGGTAGCGGGCCCCTCCCACTGGCCAAAAGAGCACCATGCTGCTCACCATCTCGGGATGGGCCACGGCGAGGGCCAGCGCCGGAGGACAGCCCATACAGCCCCCCAACAGGTGGGCTCGGTCGAACCCGAGGTCCTGGAGGAGCCCTCTCCCCTGGGCGGCGTAGTGGCTCCAGGTGATGTGCTCCACGCGACCCCCCGACCTCCCCGCTTCCCTGCGATCGAAGACGATGCAGGTGTAGTGGCCGGGAAGATGGTCCATCGGCTTGATCTCTCGGTAGATCCCCTGGGTTCGCCACTTGTCCAGGCTGGC
>DATKEA010000076.1:0-26345 GCA_035544615.1 Acidimicrobiia bacterium
CCGCCACCTCGCACATTGGGGACCCAGACCAAAGGCTCGACCGCGAACACCATGTTCGGCTGGAACTCATAAGTGGTGGCACCGGGCAGGGTCTCACCGATGTACGGGGGCTCGTTGGCTCCCATCCCTATCCCGTGACCGATGAACAGACTGAACAAGTGCTCGTCCAGCCCGTGGTCGCCGATCTTGGCGATGATGGCGTCGGCGCAGTCCTGGTTGGTATTGCCGGGACGCATCTTGTCCAAACCGGCCATCAGCCCTTCATAGACAGCGGTATATATCTTCTGCTGTTCCTTTGAGGGCCTTCCGACGATCGTGGTCCGCCCGATATCGGCGAAGTAGCCGTTCCACATGGCGCCGATATCGATGAAGCAAAGGTCCTGGTTGCGAATGATCTTGTCCGTCGCCAGCCGATGTGGTGGGGACATGTGCTCACCCGAGGCGACGAAAGGGGTGATCACGTGCGCCATCTCGCCACCGAGCTGGAACAATGTCTGCATCGCGTCGGCGGCCACCTCGAGCTCTCGACGACCTGCCCTGGTCTCGTCGAGAGCGCGCTGGGTCACCGAGTCGCCGATCGCACAAGCCTCCTCGATCACAGCCACTTCGAGATCGGTCTTGATCCAGCGGGCCTGCTGCATCACGGTGTCGCCGTCCACCAGTTCAAGGTCGGGAAAGTGCGCCCGCATCGACTGGATAAACGAGATGTTCGCTTGGTCGACGGCCAGTCTGCCCGTGGTCAGGTCCCTGGCCTCGAGAAGCGGTGTCAGGATGTCGCCGACGAACCCGTCCACCAGCTCTCGTTGCTCCATGATTGGGACCGCGTGGGCCTCACCGATCCAACTCATCCCAAAGCGCGCCTTGTCGATCTCTCCACCTGAGCCGAGGAGAATCGGGTCGGCGTCGGCCGTCAACAACGCGCCGTTGAGTGAGGTGGTCTTACCGGCGATGAGCTGAGCACGCAGCGCCGTCAGGTAGCGGACGTTCTCATCCTTCCACACCAGCACGGCATCGGCGTCGGACTCCTCTAGAGCCGCATGGGCCTTGTTCACACGTTGACGTCGAAGCTCACCGAAGTCGTATCGGTCCTCCCAGTCGACTGCGAACGGCCCTTTGGCGTATCTGGCGATGATCCTCTCCTGACTGCGAGCCACCTGGCAGTGGCCCGTTCGTCACAGCCCCACACTTGTTCGGGGGCGACACCACAATTTAGCCTCTATAGTCGGTATAGTACAGAACGCAGTCCCGACTACCAAGACCTATCATCGGAAAGGCAGTCCCGAAAAGGAGAAGGCCCGTGACGACGGACGACATCTTCCGTCTCGACGCATCGACGTCACGGCGGATAACAGCCGTAGACCTGGTTCGTGATGCCCTGCGCGCCGCCATCCTCCGCGGGGACCTCTCCGGTGGGTCACGACTGGTCCAGACCGAGATCGCCAACCAGCTGAGCGTGAGCACCACCCCGGTTCGTGAGGCGATGCGCGATCTGGCCAGCGAGGGTTTGATCACGCTGGATAGTCACCGCATCGGCACCGTCCGGAAACCCGATTGGGATGAGATGGTCGAGATCACCGCTATTCGCCGGGCACTCGAGGACTTCGCCATCGCCAAGGCGATGGCGAACATCACCAGCTCCCAGCTCGATGCGGCAAAGGCTCTGGCCGAAGACCTCTCTCGTGAGGATGACCTCGGATCCTGGGTGCAGAAGAACAGCCAGTTCCACTCCATTTTCCATCAGGCGACCGGCACCAAACGACTGGGGACCATGCTCCAGGCACTGGAGGAAGCGGGCGGGCTCTTCGTTGCTCAAGCTCAACGGCTACATCCCGAGATCAGGAGACGAGCGATCGCCGACCATTTCGCGCTTCTGGAGGCGTACGAGGCCCAAGACCTGGATGGTGCCGTCGAGATCCAGCTCGCCCACATCGGGCTCCCCCTGGAAGGCGCCGAACTGAACGCCAACCAGGCCGGTTGACTCGGCTTCTAGCTACTCCCAGAGCCCGGCGTACTCCTCCTTGACCTGTGCCAAACCCGTGGTCACCAGCTTGACGTCGTTGGTCGGGGAGATCAGGGTGCATCCCTTTTCGACCAGCATGGCCGCATAGCTCGGGGAAGGAGTCACCGCGCCCCACCGTTTTCCATGGGCACGGCAAGCGGCAGCAACCCGGTCGATTGCTTCGAGCGACTCTGGCCCGGTGAAGTCCCCGATAACGCCGACTGCTTGACTCAAGTCGGACGGTCCCACGAAGAGCAGATCGACTCCGTCGATTGCCGCGATGGCATCGACCTCTTCGACGGCCTGCGCCGTCTCGATCTGAATCGCGACGAATGTGTCCCGGTTGGACCTCTCTGCGAACTCAGCCAACGGGACCGTCCCGTAGCCACCGTCAAACCCGAGGGGGTTCAAACCACGCCGACCTCTGGGAGCGAACTTCGCCCAGCGCACGAATTCCTCGGCTTGGTCGGCGGAGATGATCTGAGCTGCCATCACCCCGGTGGCTCCGCTCTCGAAACAACGCGTCACGGTCGCGTAGTCCGTTGGCGGCACCCTCACGAAACAATCCAAACCGTGGGCCATGCCGGCGGCGGCCGCGATCTCGATGTCATAGGCCGTCAACCCTCCATGTTCGACGTCGATCCAGAACCCGTCGAAGTCACCCTGCATCCCCAGATAGCGGACCATGTTGTGATGGAACATCCGGCCGACCGCGAACACCACCAAACGCTCGCCCCGCTGCAAGCGATGCTTCATCAGCTCATGCATCTCATCTCTCCTCAACGGCGATCGCCCACTCTAGAAATGGGTGGGTTCGGTAGAATGTATAATGTAGCTTATGAAATCGATCAATGGCCGCTGTTCGGGCGATCGAAGTCTCCCGACCGCCACCGATTCTGACGAAGGAGCCCCACCCAATGCCGGTCATCGACATGCATGCCCACGTGACCCCCGAGCGGTACAAGGCTGCCATCCGATCCAAGGGAGAATGGCACGGGCTGGACAGGGTGGCCGGCGAGCTCGGTCGGGGAGGCTTTGACAAGTCCCTCCCGGGGCGACTGGAAGAGATGGACTCCCTCGGGGTGGACATGCAGCTGGTGACGCCGACCATCGGCTTCTATCAGTACGACAACGA
Organism: Acidimicrobiia bacterium; assembly: GCA_035544615.1. Classification (GTDB taxonomy): domain Bacteria; phylum Actinomycetota; class Acidimicrobiia; order Spongiisociales; family ZC4RG35; genus JARDZU01. The sequence continues at coordinate 3,135 of DATKEA010000076.1, forward strand.
TTTGGGTGTCACCAATCTGATCGCCCGAGAATGCAATCAGGAGATCGCAGAGATTGTGGAGGAACACCCCACGCGTTTCATGGGATTAGCCACCCTGCCGATGCAGGACATCCCCACCGCCATCGCCGAGCTGGAGCGAGTCGTCACCGAGCTTGGTCTCAAGGGCGCCATCATCAACGACCACGTCCTGGGTCGGACCTACGACGAGCCGGAGTTCCTCCCGTTCTTCCAGGCTGTCGAGGAGCTCGGTGCCCTCCTCTTCTTCCATCAGGGCGGAGGCACCTCGGTCGAACAGAGGATCAAGCGCTACAAGCTGGGCAACGCAGTGGGCAATCTCACCGAGCGGGCCCTGGTTTTCGCGGCTCTAGTCTTCGGGGGGGTCCTCGACCGCTTCCCTGACCTGAACTTGCTGCTCGCCCATGCCGGGGGATACACGCCCTATGGGATACCACGGATGGACAAAGTGGCCGGCGCCATGCCGGGAGACTTCGACGGCCAGATGAGACCTCCTTTCCCAGGGGATGACGGCTTCTCCCAGAAGCTGGTACCCAGCGAGTACCTGGGGCGTTTCTACTACGACTGCTGCACCTACAGCGGGCCGGTACTGCGCTTCTTGATCGACACCGTGGGCATCGATCGGGTGGTCCTGGGCACCGACTACCCGGCCCCGATGGTCCTCCACGATGCGGTCAATTGGGTTCGTGGGTTGCCGGAGCTGACCGGCGACGAGCAGGAAGCAATCCTCGTCGACAACCCGACGCGGATCCTTGGCCCGTGACGAACGACGTGAACAGGCTCGGCTGGGGAGTCATCGGGATCGGCAACATAGTTCAGAGCACCATGGCGCCGGCCATGGTCGACGATCCAGAATGCGACCTGGTGGCGGCGGTGAGCCGCGATGAGAGGCGCGCCGCCGACTTCGCCGCCCGGTTCGGGGCTCGACACTCCTATACCGACTACGAGGCGATGCTGTCCAACCCCGAAGTCGAGGCGGTGTTCATCGCGACTCCCAATGCCCTACATGCAGACCAGGTGATCGCTGCCGCCCGAGCCGGCAAGCACGTTCTATGTGACAAGCCGCTGGCGACAAACGTGCCCGACACTGAGCGGGCCGTGGAGGCTTGCTCGTCGGCGGGGGTGAAGCTGGGGATCAATTTTCACAACCGCCATCTCCCATGGGTGCAGGACGTGAGACGTCTGATCGCTGATGGGCTGATCGGCGAGGTCGAGGTGGTCCACTTGCAGGTCGGCTCCGGGCCCCGTCACTACGACAATTGGCGCGCCGACCCCGAGATCGCCGGCCTGGGATCGGTGCACAACGTCGGGGTTCACGGTCTGGACTTCCTCAGGGTGATCCTCGACTCCGACCCGATCGAGGTGATGGCCATGTTCGACCGGGGCCCCGATACCGGCCAGGTCGAGATGCTCGCCCTGCTCCTGATTCGGTTCGGGAACGGTGCCATGATCCAGTGCAACGCCAATGAGCGGCTACGCGACCCGCTGAACGACATCGTGATCTACGGCACCGCAGGCCGGATCGTTGGGCGGTCGTTCACCCGCTCGCGCAGCGACGGCGAGCTGGCGGTCCTCACCGACAGCGGAGAGACGATCACCCGTTATCCCGCCCCCGAGGCGCACCGTCTCTCCTTGGCCGCCTTCACCAGCGCCGTGCTCCGGGGCGACGAGCCGACTGCCTCCGGGCTCGACGGGCTGGCCAGCGCCCGGGTCTGCGCGGCGATCGACCGATCGGCGCGGGAGGGCCGTTTGGCGCGGGTGGTTTACTGACATTCTCGTGTCCGATCCCGTGGAGCTTTCCGAGCTGAAGACCGTCGACCAGGTGATCGATCGGGCCCGCGCCCTGGTCGAACCGGGAGCCCATCTCTGGGCTTCGGCAGGTGCCGGGCAGGGCGTGACCACGGCCCGAAACCGAGCCGCCCTCGACCGGTTGGCCCTGGTCCCCCGGGTGATGCGGGACGTCACATCGGTCGATCTCTCGTCCAGCTTCCTGGGGATCCCGCTCTCCATCCCGGTGATGCCGGCACCGGTGGGCGCGCTGGCGCTGTATCACCCCGATGACGCCCTGGCCGCGGCCACCGCGGCAGCCGACATCGGGACCACGGCCGTATGCGGAATCCTCTCCACCTCTTCCTGGGAGGAGGTGGCGGCCACCGCTCCCGACCGGCACCTGTTCCAGCTCTACGTCTTTGGAGATCGTGCCTGGATGGGCGAGATCGTGGAGCGCTTGGAGCAGGCACACTTCGCCGGGATTTGCGTCACGGTGGACAGCCCGGTGATCGGTCGCCGGGACCGGAGTCTTGAGGACACCTTCACCTGGGCCGTTCCCACCGAGGGCTCACCCAGTCTGGCCCGGCACGGCATCGATCATTCGTTTCGCTCCAAGTTCACCTGGCCCGACCTGGAGTGGCTCTGCCAGCAGACAGATCTACCGGTGATCCTGAAAGGAGTGATGACTCCTTCCGACGCAATCGAGGCTGTGGCACGCGGGGTGTCCGGAATCTATGTCTCGAACCATGGTGGTCGGAGCGTCGATCACAGTCTGAGCACCATCGAGGTCCTGGCGGAGATCATTGATGCGGTGGCCGACCAGGTCGACGTGGTGATCGACGGCGGTTTCACACGTGGGGCCGAGATATGCAAAGCCCTCGCCCTGGGGGCACGGGCGGTTGGGATCGGACGGCTGCAATGTTGGGGGCTGGCCGTTGGTGGCGCTCCGGGTTTGTGTCGGGTGCTCGAGATCCTCCGCGACGAGATCGCAAACACCATGGCCAACATCGGATGTCGCTCGATCGATGAGATCACGCCCGACCATGTCCGGTGGTCGATACCCGCTGCCCCACTCTGACTCGGTCACGAGTCGAGCCGGTCCTCCAAGTCGAAACGGGCTGCCAGTTTCCGCAACTGCCCCAACAGGACCTCTGGCACCGCGATCCCCTCCTGTCGTTGGTCCCTTTCCAGGGCGGCGGCCGTCTCACCAGGAAGGTGAACGCTGCCCGGATCTCCAGCCGCGCGTAGGGCACGAAGGTGGTGGTCCACCGCCGCTTTGAACTCGTCGGAGTCGCGAAACAGGTCGGGGCGCATCGCCAAGATGGCCTGACCCGTATTGGCTGCCTGGTCGGAAACCCCGCGGTGGTCGATCACCTCAGCTCCGAACGCGGCGGCGTTGAGCACCCCGGCGAGAAGCCCGATCGCGATGTTGAGTCCCGACCCCTTGTATCCGCCGATCGGCATCAGGAATCCCTCGTCTGCCCGTTTCGGATCGAGAATCGGGTTGCCTGCCAGGTCCACCACCCAGCCCTCCGGCATCTCTTCGCCTCTTTGGGCGATCACCTTGATGGTGCCGTGAGATGTCACGGTGGTGGCGATGTCGAGCAGGAAGGGATCCTCCTCACCGGCCGGGATCGCGATCGAGATCGGGTTGGTGCCGAGCAGGCGCTCTAGACCTCCCCACGGCGGCATCACATTGGCGCTCGCCACCGCGAAGTAGACCGCGATGAGATCGTGGCGAAGCGCCATCGAGGTGTAGACCCCGGCTGCACCGGCGTGATTGGAGTGAACCGTCCCCACCCACGCCAACCCGGACTCCGTCGCTTTGGCGAACGCCGTCTCCACGGCGCGAGTCATCACCACCTGGCCGAGGCCGTTGTCTCCGTCGACCAGCGCACTGACCGCAGACTCCCGTCGCAGGGTGATCGCGGGTCGAAGATTGAATCCACCGGCCTCGATGCGGGGAACGTACTGGGGAACCCGGATCAGCCCATGCCCGGTCCTGCCCCGGAGGTCGGCCTCGAGAAGCCGACGGGCGGTTGTCTCGGCATGATCCGCGGGAACGTCCAACGCGACCAGGAGCTGGGCGACGTATCGCTCCAGACGCTCGAGAGGGAACCTCACCGTGCGAACTGTTCCACCGTCTCACCGGTGTCGGCATATGTCCTGGTCACATTGGTGCTTCCGTACACCCAGAGGATCCTCATCACCGTCTCACCGGTGTTGATGAATCTGTGCCACTCACCAGGCGCGATCTGGGTGGTGTCAAAAGGCCGGGCCGGCACCTGCTCCCCGTTCAGCTCGGCCAGCCCTTCCCCTTCAATGACCGTGACCTGTTCGATCGTGTTGTGGCTGTGGAGCCTGATGGCGGCACCGGGCGGGAAACTGGTGACCCCCATGGTGAAGCCCTGGCCCTCGAGGGGAGTGGGCGTGAGCCTGATGCTCTCGATTCCGTCCCCCCGGGCTACCGGCTCCGCTTCGTCGAACCTGATCAGCTTTGCCACGTCACCGTCTCCCTCGCCTCACGCCATGAACCTACCGCCGTTGACCGAAACGGTCTGCCCGGTCATGAACCCGGCCTCCGGGCTTGCCAGGAACAACACCCAATGAGCGAGTTCCTCCGGTCGCTGATAGCGACCGAGCGGTATTGCTTCCGCCGTCTCCTTCAGTTCGGCTTCGTCGCGAAGCTGCTCGATCCGCTCAGTCAGAACCGCGGAAGGGGCCAGCGCATTGACCGTGATCCCCTCCGAGGCCAACTCGGTTGCCATCGCCCTGGTCAGGGCATGGACTCCGGCCTTGGCCGCCACGTACGGCGGAGCCGTCCGCCACCCTGCGGTTTGGCCGGCGAGAGATCCCAGGTTGATGATGCGCCCCGTCTTGGATCGCCGGAGCAAGGGCAGCACGGCCCGCGTCATCAGGAATACCGAGGTCAGATTGACGTCGAGAACGCGCCGCCACTCGTCGACGGTGGTGTCCTCGATACCTCGGGCTACGCCAAACCCGCCTGCGTTATTGACCAGCACGTCGATCCGGTCGGTGGCATCGCTTATCTTGCCGACGGTCGCGGCGACCTGCTGTTCGGAGGTCAGGTCGCACTCGATGAAGCTGGCGCCGTCGATCCCGGCAGCCGCTGCCGACCCTCGAACGGCGTCGACATCGATCAGGAACACCGTGCCACCGGCCGCTGCGAACGCCGTCGCGCACGCTTTCCCGATGCCGACCGCCGCCCCGGTGACGACCACTACCCGGTCCTGGAACGCGGGGCTCATGACCGGGCCAGATCGAACAGCTCCCCCGGAACCCCTTCATGAGCCCGGGCGATTGCGGGCGCCGAGACGTCGACGAAGGCGGCATGCTGCTCAGGGGTGAGATCCACAAACGCCACCCCGGCAGCTTCGAGCTTGACCCGGAGATCGGCCTCCATCCGTTCCGCCGTCATGCGCTGGACCTCGACCGCGCTGCGGGCGGCCTTGCCCACAGTGGCCTGGAGGTCGGGAGGAAACGCCTCCCAGGTGGGCCGATGAGCAAAGAGACCGCGAGCGCCGTAGAGGTGACCGGTCATGGTGACGTGCCCGTGTACCTGATCCACCCCGTAGGCGACGGTGTTGGCCAGAGGATTCTCCTGGGCGTCGACGTCGAGCCGGCTTATCAGTTGGATCCCGTGGCTCAGCTCCACTGCCACCGGTATCGCTCCCCAGCACCTGATCAACTCCTCGTGCACCACATTGGGCTGGAGCCGAACCGACATGCCCCTGCAGTCCTCGGGCAAGTGGACCGGGCGGAGCCGGTTGGTCAGATGCCGGAAGCCGTTGTCCCAGAAACCGAGGGCTTCGAAACCGGTGGATGCCCGCACCGCCTCGGTCAGAGCATCGCCCAGCGGCCCGTCCAACGCCCGATGAGCCATGGCCAAGTCGTCGAACAGGAACGGTGTCTCGAGCACATTCAGCTCGGGGACTCTCGATCCGAGATAGCTGGAGGAGAAATAGCAGAGAAACATATGCCCCGACTCGACCAACTCGAAGAGATCGGTGTTCGGTCGACCGTCGTCCATGATGTTCCAGGTGACCTCCACCCCAACTTCGCCGTTGGTCTCACTCTCGACGACACGGCGAAACACTTCGAGTCCCTCGCCGTGGGCACTTTCCCTGGGCCCGTAGCCACCAACCCAAAGTCTTTGGGTGCTCATCGCCACAAACTAGGTTCGTCGAATGGGAAGAGCCATGATCGATCGTATATGATGCAGGATCGTCCTGTCGAACGGGGTTAAGGAGTAGTGAGATGTCCCAGGAGCCTTGGAAAACTGACAACTGGTTCTCCAGCCCGTGGAACTACCTGCCCGAGGTGACCGAGGGATTCAAGATCCCGGCCCAGGTCCAGGTCCATGATGTGACCCTCCGCGACGGTGAGCAGCAAGCCGGCGTGGAGTTCAACGCCGACGACAAGGTGCGAATTGCAGTGGCACTGGCCGAAGCCGGGATCCACCGTATCGAAGCAGGCCTTCCTGCGGTGTCGCCCGCCGACAAGCAGGCGATCGAGCGAATGGTGGCCGAAGGCCTGCCCACCGAGATCTACGCCTTCAGCCGTTGCACCGTCCCCGATGTCGAACTGGCACTCGATTGTGGTGTGACCGGTGTCGTGATGGAGGTTCCCGCCAGCCACCACCTCATCGAGAAGGCCTATCGCTGGCCGGTGGAACGAGCTATCGAAGCGTCAGTCGAGGCAACCAGATATGCCCACGAGAACGGCCTCAAGGTGACGTTCTTTCCCATCGACGCGACACGGGCCACGATGACCGAGCTGCTCGACGACCTCGAGGCGGTTGCCACCGATGGCCATGTTGACAACATCGCATTGGTCGACACCTTCGGTGTCACCTCCCCCCATGCCATCCGCTATTACACGCAGCGGGTTCGAGAACGGATCGATGTCCCGCTGGAAACCCATTTCCACATGGACTTCGGCATGGGCGTCGCCAACACCGCCCTGGCGGTGGCAGAGGGAGCCTCGGTCATCCACACCACGGTGAGCGGGATCGGCGAACGCGCCGGGAACGCCCCGACCGAGGAGACCGTCCTCGCCCTGCTCACCATGTACGGCATCGACACCGGGATCAAGACCGAGAAGTTCACCGAGATCGCCCGTTTGGTGGCCGAGCTCTCCGGGGTCACCCAACCGGGGAATCGACCGGTCACCGGGGACATGCTCTACAACGTCGAATCCGGGATCATCGCCACCTGGGTCAAGAACGTTGGCGACGAGTTGCTCGAGCCCTTCCCCTTCCGACCGGAGCTGGTGGGTCAAGCCCCTCCCAAGATCGTCCTTGGCAAGGGGTCGGGTCTGGACTCGATCGGGATCTGGCTCGGCAGGCATGGGATCCACGACGCCGAGACCAAAGAGATCGAGGCGATCCTCGCCGAGGTCAAAGGCCGCTCGCTGGCCAAGAAGGGCCTCCTCGACGACGACGAGTTTCTCGATATCGTCCGGGAAGTGATCCCGGACAAAGTCACTGACATCAGCCCCAGGGAGGGAAACGAGCAATGAGAGAAGCATTCTTCGGGTTGAGCACCGACTGGAAAGAGGGGATCAACTGGGCCAACGTGCGCGATTGGCGGCTGAAGCGGGCCCATGCGGAGATGGAGAAGGCCGGGCTTGGCGCACTGCTGCTCTTCTACGACGAGAACATGAGATATGTCTCGTCGACCCTCACCCCGGGCTGGAACCGGCTCAAGCCAGGACTGCGCTATGTGGTGCTCCCCGCGGGCAAACCGCCCATCGTCTACGAGCAGGGTGACATCGGATTCCACCTCGAAGTCCACAACCCGTGGATCCCCAAGGAGAACATCCGCCACTCCTACATTTGGATCAAGGGCGCCGTCGGCCCGGCTGCCGAGCAACAAGTCAACAAGTTCGTCGACTCTCTGCTCAACGATCTCGAGGACGCCGGAGTCAAAGACCAGCCATTGGGCGTCGACTTCATCGACATCAACCTGCTTCGTGAGTTTGAAAAGCGCGGGATCAACTGGACCGACGGCATGACCCCGATGATGAATGCGAGGGCGATCAAGAGCCCGGACGAGATTAAGGCCTTCTCCATCGTCGGCGCCATCTGCGACTACGTTCACTACGAGCTCACCAACTACATCACGCCCGGCATGACCGAGAACGAGGTCGCCGCATTCGGATTCGAGAAGCTCTATTCGATCCCCGGCATGGAGGACGTCGAGGATGTCATCGTGTCTTCGGGCCCCAATGCCTGGCCGAACTGGCGGAACTTCTCCGACCGGATGATTCGCCCTGGTGAGCTGGTGATAATCGACCTCGCCGCTCTCACCTGGAACGGGTTCAAGTCGTGTGTCTACCGGACATACTGCGTCGGTGGCAAGCCGACCGACGAGCATCAGAAGACCTACGACGCCGCCCACAAGTGGTTGTGGGACTCCATTGAAATGGTCAAGCCCGGAGTCACCACCGCCGACGTGGCCGCCAAATGGCCCTCGGCACAGGAAGCCTGGGGCTACGAGGAGGAAGACCAGGCAGCAGCCAACAACTGGGGCCACGGCCTGGGTCTGGCCCAATACGATCCGCCGGTGATCTCGCGCATCTGGTCGCTCGACTACCCGGTTGAGATTCAGACCGGGATGACATTCGCTCTCGAGACTCAGAACGGCAAGCTCCACGATCATGGGGTCCGTCTCGAGGAAATGCTCTACGTGACGGACACCGGCTACGAGATGGTCTCGACCTACAAGCAACACGAGATCATCTCGATCACTTGACCGTGTGACCCTCGACCTCGACTCCGAGGCAAGTCTCGACCCGGCGCGGGTCGGTTCCAAGGCGGCGTTGCTGGCAATGGGCCGCCGAGCCGGTCTCCCGGTGCTGCCCGGCCAGGTGGTCGAGGCTTCCGCCTCCCGGCATCACATGGGCGTGGGGGCGGTCACCCTGGCCAGCCGCGGTTCTGGCGCCGCCAGGCTGGCGGTGATGGCCGAGCCCGTGGACAACGCCGACCGGTTGATCGAGTCGGCATCCGGCCTCGGCGAGCGTCTCATCGTCCGCTCCTCGACAATGCTCGAGGCGTCGGGCCAATGGTCCGGCGCGTTTGCCTCGTATCTGGACATAGAACCAGGCGAGCTGCCCAAGGCGGTTGTCGGATGCTGGGCATCGGCGTTCACGGTGTCGAGCCTGGAGCGGCAGCAGATGGCAGACGTCGAGCCGGGATCCTTCCCTATGGCCGTGCTCATCCAGAGAGAGCTGGACCCGGTGGCCGGCGGTATCGCCCAGATCGAAGAGGACGGGTCGGTCCTGGTCCACGGAATCAAGGGGTCGCCGGCGCCTTTGCTCCAGGGATGGGCGAACGGCAGCCGGGCAAGTCGCGGTGAAGGCTGGCAAGGCGATGAGCTGATCGAGTTGATCGGAAGCGACGCACTCGACGAGATCGGCGGCCGGCTGGAGAGAGCGTGGGACTCGCTCGGGGTGAGCCGTTGTGAGTGGGTCATCGACGAGAGGGTTTGGCTGGTCCAGTTGGGGATGCGTGACCGGGTCCCCAGCCCGATGACGGCCCCGATCGAGTTGGAGGACCCCGGTCTGGTACCCGTAGCCCGAGTGGCAGCCCGGGCGCCGGGAAGGCTTGGAGAGGAGTTAATCCTGCCCTGGGCCATCTCCGGCGATCTCCCCTGGTCAGCGTCGGCACGGGCAGACCAATCACCGCTCTCCCCCGGGGAGGCGATCGAACTGCGTGATCGTCTGGTCTCCCAGGTGTGGGGTCTTCGGGCAGACCGGGCGATGGTCGCTGCGGGCCACTGCATCAGAGCCCTGCTCGGGCCGGACCCGGCCTCGGGTCTTCCGTTGCTCGCCGCCGTTGGCCGACCGGAGCCCCAATCTGCACTCCGGCTGCTCGCCCACGTCGAAAACTCGCTACGCCCGAGCCACGCCACCCGTCTCGGCATCGGCCGCTGGGAGCCATTCGTGGCCTCGGTCGCCCTGGCCTTCGGGACCCGATACCCCGGTACCCCGGCCTCACCCGGGATCGGTGCCGGGTTGCGGGCTCACATCGACCATCCTGACGTCATCGAACGCTTCCGAAGCCGCAGCATGGTCACCGCGCCCCAACCGGTTCCCAATCTGGCGCCCCTGCTCTGGGACGCAGCCGGATTGGTCACCGAGACCGGCAGCCCGGCTGCCCATCTCTTCGAGTCGGCCCGGGCCCTGGGGATCCCGGCCGTATGCGGCGTGGAGCTGACCGACGCAAACCAGATCGTGGCCGTCGACGGGAGCACCGGCGTGGTCGCCACTTTGAGCGCGAATGGCGCCGACAGTGCCTGAGCAAATCGGGGTGATCGGTCTTGGCGTCATGGGCTCGGCGATGGCCCGCAATCTGCTGACGGCGGGGTTTCGGGTTCTCGGTTTCGACATCGACCCTCAGCAACGCTCCCGTTTCTTGGAGATGGGGGGCGCGGAGGCGTCGAACGCAGGCGAAGTGGCCGCAGCAGCAGATTTGGTGGTCCTTTCACTTCCCACCACTTCAGCACTGGCCGCCGTTGTCGCCGAGATCGGGGAGAAGGCGAGCCCAGGTCTCGTCTGCCTCGAGACGGGCACGTTCCCTCTCCAGGCGAAGCTCGATGCCCGCGAAGCTCTGTCCAAGGCGAATGTCGACCTCCTCGACACACCTCTCTCCGGCACCGGGCTCCAGGCCGTCGACGCCACCCTGGTCGTCTTCGCCTCGGGCAGCCGCCAGGGCTGTGAGCAGGCCCGCCCGGTCTTCGACGTGATCGGTCGCTCGACCCACTATCTGGGGGAGTTTGGCAACGGTTCGAAGATGAAGTACATAGCCAATCTGCTGGTGGCCGTCCACGGCCTGGCCGCGGCCGAGGCTCACGCGCTCGGCATCGCCGCGGGGCTCGATCCCTCGTCGGTGCAGAAGGTCATGGAAGACGGGGTCGGCTCATCGAAGATTTTCGAGATCCGAGGTCCGATGATGGTTGCCGACGACTACCCAGCCGCGGCCCGTCTCGACATCCTCCTCAAGGACGCCGGGATCATCCAGGACTTCGCCAGGACTATCGGCGCCCCAACCCCGCTGCTCGACGCGGCGCTTCCCGTGTATCGGGAGTCGAGCGAGGCCGGTCTCGGAGATCTCGATGCCGCGGCTCTCTGTCGCTACCTGGAAGCGCTGGCTGGGTTGAAGCGATGATCGGTCGGCCTCTTCGCCGCCTCGAGGATCCCCGTCTGGTGACCGGTCAAGGGCGATACGTCGACGACATTGCGGTCGAGGGCCTGCTCCATGCCGTTTTCGTGCGCAGCATCGAAGCCCACGCCACGATCGGGGCGATGTCGGTCGATTCCGCCGCTCTCGGTGACGCCCGGGTCTATACCGCCGCCGACCTGGGGCTAACCGCGCCGATGCCCAACCAGAACCCGTCGCCCCTCATCGCTCAGTCGATCCAGGCCCCACCCCTCGCCTTCGAAGAGGTCTGTTATGTCGGCCAGCCGATCGCGGTGGTGGTAGCCGACTCCGTGGCAGCTGCCATCGATGGTGCCGAGGCGGTCCAGGTCGACTATGACCCGCTTCCCGCGGTGGTGGACCACCACGTGGCCCTGGCTCCTGACTCTCCACCGGCGCATGCCGGCTCGACCTCGAACCTGGTGGCCACTCTCACCGCCGGTTACGGAGAGCTCGACGCGGCATTCGCCTCGGCTGATCGCACCGTGACCGTCGACATCGACCAGCACCGTGGGGCGGTCGCCTCGATGGAAGGACGGGCCGTGCTCGGCCGATGGGACGACGCCGAGTCGAGGCTCAACCTATGGAGCTCGACCCAGTCTCCCCATGCGGTGAAGGCCAACCTCGCCCCCTACCTGGGGCTCTCCCCCGACGAGCTGCGGGTCATCGCGCCCGATGTCGGTGGGGGGTTCGGGCCCAAAGCTGCCATCTACTCGGAGGAGTATGTGATCGCGGCTCTCGCCCGTCGTCTGCGGCGCCCGGTCAAGTGGACCGAGTTGAGACGAGAGCACTTCACCTCCACCATCCAACAGCGGGGCCAGAGCGGCCGGGTGGAAGCGGCACTGGATGAGTCCGGCCGGATCCTGGGTCTCAGGTTCCGGCTCATCCACGACTGCGGTGCCTATGTTCCCTATGGCGTGGTGGTGCCAATGACCACCCTCCGGCTTCTCTCCGGCCCCTACGTCATCCCGGCGCTCGATGCCACCATCGAGGTCGTCTTCACCAACGCCACTCCCACCGGCGCCATTCGGGGAGCCGGGCGACCCAATGCGACGTTTGCCCTCGAGCGGCTGATGGATGCGATCGCTCGGGAGCTCGACCTCGACCGTGGAGAGGTGCGACTCCGCAACTTCATCCAACCCGACGCTTTCCCTCACCAGGTGAGTATCACCGGCTCCGACGGCAGGCCGATCACCTACGACGGAGGCAACTATCCGGGCGCCCTCGAGACAGCCCTCGAGGCGGCGGATCTCGGAGGTTTCGAAGAGCGCAAGGCAAAGTCGAGCCGGGACGGGCTGATGCGCGGCTATGGAATCGCCTCCTACGTGGAGGACACCGGGTTGGGACCCTACGAGGGGGTTCGCATGGAGGTGCTGACCAATGGCGACGTGATGGTCGAAACCGGCGCTGCCTCCCAGGGTCAAGGCCATGCCACCGTCTTCGCCCAGATCTGTGCCGGTCATCTCGGAGTGAGCCCGGACCGGGTCAGAGTCCATGGCGGCGACACCGGGCGCTACGGGCATGGGATCGGGACCGTTGCCAGCCGCACCGGCCAGACGGCGGCCTCTGTCGTCCATCTTGCCGCCGAGGAGTTGGCGGTGACCATCAAGGAACTGGCCGCCCAGCGGCTCGAGGCAGCCGCCGAAGACATAGTCCTGGTCGATGGCACGGCAATGGTGGTAGGGGCACCGGGGTCAGGGGTTCCCTTGGGTGAACTGGCATCGGCCCTTCAGCCCAAGCTCGGTGGGGCGCTTCCGGAGGGGCAGCAGAGACCCGGGCTCTCAGTAGAACGGGTGCTCCCATTCGCCGGATTGGCGTACACCTTCGGGACCCACGTCGCCGAGATCGAGCTCGACCCCGAGACCGGCCACGTGAAGGTGGTCAACTACGTCGTCGTCCACGATTGCGGCACCCTGATCAACCCCATGATCGTCGACGGTCAAATCGACGGTGGGGTAGCCCACGGCCTGGGCAATGCGCTAATGGAGCATGTTCAATTCAGCGAGAGCGGCCAACCGCTGACCACCTCGCTCATGGACTACAGGCTGATGACCGCGGTGGACATGCCGCCTCTGGTCAAGATCCACACCGAGACACCGTCGCCGACCAACCCGCTCGGCGCCAAAGGAGCCGGGGAAGGGGGAACCATCCCCGCCGCCGCCGCCGTTGTCTCCGCCATCGAGCATGCCCTGGCCAACCATGCCGTGGTCGTGAACCATCATCCGGTGAGCGCGGAGTGGGTGTTTCGGGCGCTGGCGTCCTCCCCTGAGTGAGCCAGCGGGGCGCCGAGCCGTTCAAGGTCCGTTCACTCACCGCCTCGGTCTACGTTCCCAACCTTCTCTTCGCCATCGGCCAGGGAGCGGCCCTGCCCGTCATCGCCCTGCTTGCCCTCGACCTGGGCGCATCCCCCGCCTTGGCGGGGGCGATCGTCGCCCTGCGCGGGATCGGCACCCTGCTCTTCGACGTGCCCTCGGGGATCCTGGTCGCCCGGTTCGGGGATCGCCGGGCGATGACCTGGGCCACCGCAGCCCTCGGTGTCATCGCCGTAGCGGTAGGCATGCGGCCCTCGCTTCCGGTGTACGCAGGGTTGATCCTGGTCATGGGTTGTGTCTGGTCGGTGTGGGCCCTGGCCCGGCTCTCCTACGCCACCGAGTCAGCTCCGCTCCGGCACCGGGGCAGGGTGATGTCGATGATGGGCGGCACGATGCGGATCGGCCACTTCGTCGGCCCGCTGATCGGAGGGCTGGCGGTCGTCCCCCTCGGGTTGGCCGGCCCGTTCTTCGTCCAGGCCGCTCTGGCGGTGGCCGCCGCCCTCAGTCTGGTGCTGGCAGCAGAGGGCCTGACCCCTCAACAGCCGCCACGTTCGGCGCCGGTGTCGATGAGACAGATGGCCCGCGAGCATCGAGGCACGCTGGCGACGGCCGGCTTCGTGGCCGTCACCGTGCAAGTCCTGCGTAGCTCGCGCCAGGCGGTCGTCCCCCTGTGGGGCGACCAGATCGGGCTCAACGCCAGCCAGGTGTCCCTGATCTTCGGCGCCTCGTCGGCGATCGAGATGGTCCTGTTCTACCCGGTGGGGATGCTGATGGATCGGCGGGGTCGGAAGTGGGCTGTTATCCCCTGTCTCCTCCTGCTCTCGGCGGGGATGGGCCTGGTCCCGCTGACCACGGGGTTCGCCGGCCTCCTCCTCGTCGGAGTGTTCCTGGGTTTCGCCAACGGTCTTGGCTCCGGGATCAACATGACCCTCGGCTCCGACCTCTCCCCCGCCCTGGGCCGGAGCCAGTTCCTCGGCTTGTGGCGAATGGTGACCGACCTGGGATCGGCGGGAGGTCCCCTGCTGGTCGCCATCGTCACCTCCCTTGCCTCGCTGGGCGCGGCCCCGGTGGCGGTTGCCCTCATCGGCCTTGTCGGCACGGGGGTGATGTGGAAGGCGGTCCCCGAGACCCTGACCAGGGACCTCGAATGACGCTCATATCCTCAGCGGCCGGCCAGAAACAGGAAAGGGATGAAAGATGGATCTCGGCATCAGCGGAAAGACCGCCTTGCTCACCGCATCCAGCCGGGGGCTGGGGAAGGCATGCGCCCTGACACTGGCCGGAGAAGGCGTCAACGTGTTCATCAACGGGTTGAGCGAGGACAACCTGGCTCGGGCGGCGGACGAGATACGAGCCCAGCATGGCGTCCAGGTGGTCACCGTGGTAGCCGACATCAACACCGCCGAGGGTCGCGACCTGCTCCTGGCTACCTGTCCGGACCCCGACATCCTGGTCAACAACAACTGGGGACCGCCACCGGGCAAATGGGAGGACTTCGAATACGACGATTGGCTGCAGGCAGTCGAGTCCAACATGTTGGCTCCCCTGATGATGATCCGAGGTGTGGTCGGAGGAATGAAGGAACGCCGCTTCGGGAGAATCGTCAACATCACCTCCCAGATGGTGAAGTCACCCTTTGCGGTGATGGGTCTGTCGGCCGGCGCCAGGACCGGTCTCACTGCAGCCGCCAAAGCCTTGTCGCGCGAAGTGGCGGAGTTCAACGTGACCATCAACAACCTGCTCCCCGAGCGAATCGACACCGAGCGGCAGGTCTACATGGCCAGGCAACGGGCCGAGTCGGCCGGGATCACCTACGACCAGGCCCGTCAGGAGATGGTGGAGAGCATCGCCGCCAGACGCATGGGCCGGCCCGAGGAATTCGGGGCCGCCTGCGCTTTCCTGTGCAGCACACAGGCGTCGTACATCTCAGGCCAGAACCTGCAACTCGACGGCGGCTCGTATCGGGGGACGTTCTAGACATTTCAACGGTCTCCCGGCCAGCAAGCCCCCCTCACCGCCTCCGGCTGTACTCCCCCAACGCTCCGCTGGGGGGAGAAACGGGGACCTTTTAGCCCCCTTCCCTTCAGTCCTCCACGATGGCGACGGCACGGGTGGGGCCACCGTGCGCTCCGACCACCTTCAAGGGGAACCCGACAAAGGTGAACCTCTTCCCGACCACTTCGGTTAGCACCAGGTTCTCGTAGTGGGTCTTGTGCACCCGGCGGCACATCATGTGAACCGGGTAGGTGGTCGAAGTTGGGTTGTCGGGTGTTGGTGAGTCCACGCCGAAGGTGGTGACTCCCCGGTCGATGATCCACTGACAGGCCGACTCCCCCAGCCCGGCGAAGTTGGTCAGGTACTCGTTGCTCCCGGCGTACTTGTCGAAGGTGCCGGTGTAGAAGAAACAATGGTCACCTTGGTGCAACTCCAGCCCGGAATCGGCGAGAACGCGGTCCAGGTGATCGGCCGTGATGTCGGTCTTCTCCGGGAAGGCCGACACATCGAGACAGATCGCCGGCCCGTAGAAGAGATCGAGGTCCATCTGATCGATCGTCTCGGCGTTCGGGTCCGGGTCGAGATGACTGAAAGAGTCGACGTGGGTGGGGCCGTTGTCGTTGAGCATGAAACCCCAGGTCTGGAATGAGAACTCGCTGGTGAACCGGGGAGCGGTCTCCTCATGGGTGACGTGTTGGAAGGTCACGGTCTTCAGATGACCGGGGTAGACCTTCATGCCCTCGTAGATGGGCTGGGACAGATCGACAAGTCTCATTGGTTCTCCTCGTCGTGCCGGGATTCTGAGTCGGCCAGATGATCCTATAGAATGCACGACCGACAGGTCAGCTTCCCGCCGTGTCGGATCACCCGAACCGACTCGAGTGATTCCCCGGATGGTCACGCGGGCGAGGCCGAGGGAAGGGTGATCAGTTGAAGGATCGTCTGCGACGTTGGCGCCGCAATGCGGTGGTCGACGTGACACCACTGCGCCAGGTGCCCGGTTACCGATGGCTCTTCGCCGGTATGTTCTTCGCGCAAGCCGGGCGCCAGCTCACGGTGGTCGCTGTTCCCTGGCAGGTTTTTGAGCTCACCGGGTCCACGCTGGCAGTGGGCCTGCTAGGTCTGGTTCAACTCGTGCCGCTGCTGGTTGTGTCATTGGTCGGCGGTGCACTTGCCGATGCAGTCAACCGACGCCGACTCCTCGTCGTTTCCCAGGTGGTGCTCGCCGGGACCGCCGCCGGGCTCCTCTGGAACTCCACCATGGAGACTCCGTTGATCTGGCCCCTTTTCGTCCTGACCGCGGTCAACGCCGGGATCTCGGCGATCGACTCACCGGCGCGTCAGGCCCTGGTCCCCGGTCTGGTGGGACGTGCGCTACTCCCCTCTGCGATGGCTCTGAACCAGACCCTGACCAATGTCGCCAAGGCAGCTCTGCCTGCCGCCGGGGGGATCCTCATCGCGAAAGCAGGCCTCTCGTTCAGCTATGGCCTCGAAGTGGTGCTGTTCCTGACCAGTGCCGCTCTCATCTACCGGGTCACCGACCCTCCGGTTGAAGGGACCGTTCGCAGCTTCGGGCTCTCCTCGATCCTCGAGGGGGTCAGGTATCTCAAAGGCCGGAAGCTGCTTCAGGGCATACTCCTCATCGACCTCAACGCGATGGTGTTCGGGATGCCCACCGCGTTGTTTCCGGCCATCGGAACCGAGGTCCTGGGCGGTGACGCCTCGACCGTCGGTCTGCTCTATGCGGCTCCGGGAATCGGCGCCCTGGTAGGCGCCCTGACCTCGGGATGGGTGGCCAGGGTTCGCCGTCAGGGCCGGGCGATCGTGCTGGCCGTGGTCGGGTGGGGATTGGCAATGGCCGTGTTCGGGCTGACCAGCTCGTTGACCCTCGCTCTGATCATGCTGGCCATAGCCGGCACCGCCGACGTGGTCTCGGCGATCTTCCGTGGCACCGTGTTCCAGCTTGCCGCCCCCGACGCTCTCCGAGGACGTCTGTCGTCGATACACATGGCGGTGGTGGCGGGCGGCCCCAGGCTGGGCGATCTGGAAGCCGGTGTGGTCGCCGCCGTGACTTCGGTCAGATTCTCTGTGGTGTCGGGGGGCCTGGCTTGTGTCCTGGGAGCACTCGCCATCGCTCGCTGGGCGCCCGAGTTTGCCGGCTACCAATACCTACCCGACGGCGCCGACCCGACCGGGCCTGATCTGGCTGCACCGGCCGACACGTGAGACGACCTACCCGATACCGGTCATGCTCGAGGTCATCGAGCTCAGTCGAGCCCGAAGACCCGGGCCGCGTTGGCTCCGTGGATGGCAGCGCGATCGGCGTCGGTTATGCCATCGGTGGCTGCGATCAGCCCGAGAGGATCGGTCTCGCTCATGTCGAACGGATAGTCGGTTCCCAGCATCACCCGCTCGACACCCACGACCTCGATCAAATGACGAAGGTAGAGCGGCTGAAACACCATGGTGTCGTAGTGCAACCGTTTCATATACGTGCTCGGAGGGTGCTCGGGGATCTTGACCCGCGTCTCGGGGCGAACCTGCCAGACGTGGTCCGCCCGGGAGCTGTAGAACGGCAAATAGCCGCCACCGTGGAGCAAAACCAGCTTGATCCCCTGATGCTCTTCGAAAAGACCGCTGAAGATCATCCTGGTGGCTGCGACCATCGTCTCCAGCGGGTTGCCGATGCAATTGGTCAGGAAGTAGTCGCCGAAGCGGAGACCCTCGGGGTAACCGCTCGGATGCAGGATCACCGGTATGCCCTTGGCCTCGACCGCGGCCCAAAACGGCCGAAAGCGTTGCTCGTCGAGATTGTGCCCGTCGACCGTGCCCCCGACCTGGAGGCCCTTGAAGCCAAGCTCGTCTACCGCCCGATCCATCTCGGCGATGGCCAGGTCGATGTCCTGCAGCGGGACTGTTGCCCCCATCGCCACAAATCTCTCGGGGTTGTCGGCGACAGCCGATGCGAGGTTGTCGTTTTGGATACGGGCCGACTCGGCCGCCAGCGGAGCCGGCGCCCAATAGAAGTACTCCGAAACGAAAGTAGCGAGACCCTGGACGTCGATCCCCATACGGTCCATGTGCTCGATCCGGGCCTCGGGGTTGGTGAGCGCCTCGTGGATCGAGGGATACATCACCTTGTTGTGATCCTTGGAATCCTGGCCCATGAAGTAGTCGTAAGGCTCGTACTCAGGTCTTCGATGTGGCTCGACGACAGCACGGCTGGCGGGCGTCGCCAGATGGCAGTGAATATCGATCTTCTTCATAGTGACCACACTTGCTGGATGACGGGTTGCGGCACCATAACGCCTCCGGGTGGGGACGGATGGCTCACATGACAGGCCCGGTCAGAGACCTGATCTGGGAGGACGACGACCTCGCCGAGGACGGTCGGAGACTGACCCGCCCCGCCATTTATCTCTTGTTGGCAACGGTCGTCCTGGTGCTTGGCCTGAATTGGCCGATCATGGCCACCGCACTCGAGTCGATCACACCGATCTGGATGGGCGTGTTCAGGGTGGCCGGGGCGGCAGCCGTGGTGACCACGATCGGTGCGGTTCAGGGCAAGATGTCGGTTCCGCCTCGGCGCGACCTCCCGATGATCGTCTCGCTTGCAGTATTCCGGCTGGCTGCGGTGTTCGTATTGGTCTTCACCGCACTCGAATTGGTGCCCCCCGGCAGGTCGTCGGTTGTGGTGTGGACGACAAGTCTGTGGACCGTGCCGATCGCGGCCGTCTTCCTTGGAGAGCGGATGAGTGGCCGGCGTTGGGTGGGACTCGCCCTCGGCGTCGCCGGCGTGGTGGTGCTCTTCGAGCCATGGGCTTTCGACTGGGAGGAGCCCGGTGTGGCCCTGGGGCATGCTCTGCTCATCCTCGCCGCCATCACCAATGCGGCCACCTCGGTTCACATCCGTGGTCATCGCTGGACCATCACGCCCCTCGAAGCGATCCCCTGGCAGCTGCTGGGGGCTGCTGTGCCGCTAGTCGCTTTGGGTCTCATCGTCGACGGTCCGCCGGTGATCGACTGGACCCCGCAGTTGGTTTGGATCGTCCTCTATCAGGGCATGCTGGCAACGGGAATCGCCTTTTGGGCCCAGATCGTGATCCTGCGCAACTTCTCGGCGGTGTCGACCAACCTGACACTCATGGCGGTCCCGGTGGTCGGAGTGGTCTCTTCGGCCGTGTTGCTGGGCGAGGATGTCACCACCGCTCTTGGCATCGGACTGGTCCTGGTGATCGCAGGTGTCGCCCTCAACCTGCTCTCGGACAGCGGCACACCCGAGGAAATCCAACCCTCAGAGGTCGTCTGAGCCCGACTCTGCCTGGTCGGGAAGCTCGAATGCGTCGATCGAGGTTCGCAGGTGCTCGTCGAGGGCTTTCACTGCTGCCTCCACGTCCCGTTTCTCGAGAGCGTCGAGTATGTCTGCATGGCCGTGATTCGCTTCGTCGCGAAGCCCGGGCTTGTGCTTGAGCGAGGCCCCGATGTACATCACCGACGCGTCCTGAAGATTCCTGATGATGGCGGCGAGACGAGCCGAGGCCGCCGTCTCGTAAACCGCGAGGTGAAACACCCGGTTGCGGTCGACCCAGTCCACAGAATATGGCTCATCGAGCATCCCCTGATGCAGTCGGCGGAGGCGTTCGAGGAGGGTATCGGTCACCTTGGGGACCGCCTGTCTCATGGCGAGCGGCTCGAGGACGCGGCGAATCTCGTAGATGTCGTGCACGTCCTCGGCGCTCAGTTCGGACACGATGGCGCCACGGTGAGGATCGAACTGGACCAGGCCCTCGGTCGCCAGGTCACGGAGAGCCTCACGCACCGGGGTGGTGCTCACGTCGAGCATCGCGGCCAGCTCCGCCTGCACCAGCCGACTGCCACTGGTCAGCTCGCCGTTGAGGATCGCCCGACGCAACACCCCTCTGACAAACTCGTGGGCGGTCTGGCGAGTGGCCGAGAATCCCTCTTCCGGGGGTGAGATCCTCAGCTCTGGGCTTTGGTCCATTCTTGAATCCTACAAATCCAAATGGAGATTCACCGGTTCAACGCTCTCTGCGAGCCGGGAAGGAGATGACGGCTCCGTGTTCTACCATCTGGCCACCCCTGCTAGGAGTTACGTGAGAGCAGTTCGAGTAGTCGCCCCGGGCAGCATAGAGGTCACCGAAGTGCCCGAGCCAGAGGCTTCTGATTCGGTGATGGTACGCACCGCTCAGGTCGGCATCTGCGGGACCGACACCAAGATCCTGGCGGGCAAGATCCCGGTCGACTATCCCCGGATCATGGGTCATGAGATGTTTGGCGAGATCGTGTCGGCGCCCGCCAGCTCTCCGTATCCGACGGGTACCCGGGTGTTGGTCGATCCCGGTGTGTCCTGCGGTTGGTGCGACCTGTGTCTGGCCGGCCGATTCAACATCTGTCGCAACGGTGGGCTTATGGGAAGGGATGTCGATGGGGCGTTCACCGAGTACGTCGTGGTGCCGCTCAACCGGCTCATCCCTGTCCCGTCGGCCGTTTCGGACAAGGCGTCGGGCATGCTTCAGGTGTTGGGAACCTGCATCCACGCGGTAAAGCGGGTGACGTCTTTCCCCGGTCAGGTGGCGGCCGTTCTCGGGCTGGGAGTGGCTGGTCAGCTGATAACCCAGCTCCTCGAGCTCAGGGGGATGACGGTGCTCGGCATCACGAGATCCGAATGGAAGCGCGATCTTGCCGCGGAGTCGGGCGCCGACCACGTGGCAGCCCCGGATCAGGCGTCAGCGATGCTGGCCGAGATCACCGAGAACCGGGGCCCGGACCTGGTGGTGGAGGCCGTAGGCACCGAAGCCACCCTCGGTCAGGCTATCGACATGGCCGCCACCGGGGGCGAAGTGCTGGTCTATGGCACCATCACCGGGGGAAACCAAGGCCTCCCCTACTACCAGCTCTATCACAAGGAGCTCACCCTGCACAACCCACGTGCAGCCCTGATCGGTGACTACGCCGACGGGGTGGCACTCGCCGCCGACGGCTCGCTGATCCTCGAGCCCATCGTCACCCATGAGCTCGACCTCGAGGAGGCGGAAAAGGCGTTCGAATTGGTCCACGACCCCTCCTCGCTCAAGGTATTGATGAGAGTCGGGTAGTCCTCGACTTCCCCGGAACAATGATTCATGGCGGGTCGGGTCCGACGGTGTAAGTGTGACCGAGCGGGCTGGTCCACTGGTAGAAGCCAGGTCGAACCCGACCGACCTTCCAGCCCCTGACATGCCGGTTGTTGTGGTCGTGGCGACACAGCGGGGCGAGATCGTCCGTGATGGTCCGATGGTGTTGGGCCCACGGATGGTTGTGGTCCAGGTCTGATTGGATCGCCGGCATGCGGCAACCCGGGAAGACACAGGCTGGATTCCTCGCTTCCACCTGTCGTCTCTGATCTGCGGTCGGTCGGCGACGCGTGGTCCCGGCGTGAACCACCTCGCCTTCCTCCCCGGTGACGGTGATCCGCCACTCCGCATCCCGTTGACCCTCCACGACCTGCCTGGCGATGTCAGCAGTCACCGGTCCCCATCCTGGGATCTCACCTGGGCTCTCGGTCAGACCGGCCAGGGTGGCCAGATCGACTCTTATATCGACCATTGCCTGGTCCTTGCCCACCCGGGCTCTTTTGTCGACAGTGCGCCCACAGAGCAGATCCAAGAACACGTCGGCGCGCACCTGATCGATGGTTCGGGGGTCGTGTTTGGTCTTGGCAGCTCGAACTAGAGCATTGATTCTCCGCATCGCTCGGGCCGTCTCGTCGACAGGAAGCTCCATTCCATAGAGATTGGCCGTTCCCACATCAGTCGGCTGCGAGAAGATCCGCCGCTCCGCCAACCGCTCTTGATACCGCTGCCGGGCGGCGTCCGGGTCGACCATGATGCACAACCTGGCCACCCGGGCCCGCAGCTGACCGGTCGTCAGCTCGCCGGCCCGCTCCAGGACCTCCTCGGCCACATGTCGCGCTGCCTCTGTCTCGAGATGACAGGTTGCGTCACAGATGATCCGGGCCCGAGCCAGATCGATCCGACCCTGGTTCAAGGCCTGCCAGACCTCGGGGTGGTAGACCATCAGAGCCCAGGCCAAGGCGACATGAGTGTCGGCGCTGCGCCGGGTCAATCTCAGGGCGGCACGAACTTCTGATGAGGCCATCTCTTCGATTTCGGAGGACAAGACCAGCCCTTCCTCGGCCATCTCGGTCGCCGCCACCTCACGCTCCGCATCCCACACCGCCTGGACGTCGGCATATAGCTCGGCCTGGTAGTGCGAGACCATCCGCTGGTGAGCTTGCAACAACACCACCCGGTCATGACCAGACAGCCGGGACCGATCCACCGACGCCAACACCCGGGCCAGTCCCGGACCAGGCGCCAGATTCGCCAATCCCACTGCGAGCCCCTCACCCTCGAACATACGTTCGAGACTATAGACCGGGCCGGACAAATTACACCCGTGTGATTTGATCAAATCCGGCCTACTCAGGGAGCGCCGGCCCACCGCCGTTGAATGACGGCGGCCGCGATCAACGGCAGGACCACCACGAGCGCGAGACCCCACGCGTTCTGCTGGGCGCGGGCGTAGCCCTCAGGTGATGAGCCTTCCATCACCCCGACGATGACCTGGGATACCGCCGTTCCGAGTACCGCCACCCCGGCTGCTTGCCACAAGCGACCGGCCAGTCTCGGCCAGATGACCAAGCGATACACCGTGCCCAGGGCGAGGGCGGCGGTGAACCCGCCGGCGTACGAGACGAAGGCCGGCTCCTGATAGCTGAATGCGATGCGTCCGTTGGCGGGGGTGCACCATGTGATGTGGTCGACGGGAACACCCAGAGCGCGACCGGTGACCAGATGCCCGAGTTCGTGGATGTTGCACCCTCCCACACCGGCGATA
>DATKEA010000077.1:0-3138 GCA_035544615.1 Acidimicrobiia bacterium
GATCCCGCCGCCGCGGAACGCCTTGAGCGGGTTCTCGATGAAGAGCTGGCTGGTGGCCGGGTTGACCCGCATCGGGATCCGCTCCGCCCCGGCGGCGATCTTCTCCAGGGCCCGGGCGAGATGGAGGGGCTGGCCGGTGATCTCGGCCCCGGACGCGTCGGCCTGGAACTCCCGAGTGCGGGAGATGGCGAAGCGGATGAGCATGGCGGCCAGGGGAGCGACGATCAGCGAGAGGACTGCGCCGATGGCGCCGAGCGGGTTGTTGCGGCTGTCGCTGCCCCCGGTGAAGAAGGCCATGCGGGCCACGATGGAGATGGCCGCGCCGAGCATGGCGGCGATCGAGCTGATCAAGATGTCCCGATTGCGGACGTGGGCCAGCTCGTGGGCGAGGACCCCTTGGAGCTCCTCATTGCTGAGCACCTCGAGGATCCCGGTGGTGACCGCCACCGCCGCATTGTCCGGGTTGCGCCCGGTGGCGAAGGCGTTGGGCTGGGGCGAGTTGATGACGTAAATCTTCGGCATCGGCATGTTGGTGGCGGTGGTGAGCCGGCGGACGATGGAGTACACCTGGGGCAGCTCTTGTTCGGTCACCGGCTGGGCCCGGGTGGTGGCCAGGGCGATCTTGTCGGAGAAGAAGTAGGCGATGAGGTTGAAGACCACGGCGATGCCGATGGCCACCCAGATCCCGGCGCCCAGGGCATAGGCGAGCCAGAACAACAGCGCCGTCATGAAGGCGAGCAGACCGACCGTCTTGAGAGAGTTCATTTCCGGAATGGTATTTCCCTGTGGGCGGTATGGGCCAAACGGCTCGGGGGCCGCCACCAGCCACGCTATGTAACTGGTGCCCACGCTTCGTGGGCAACGTGTATGGTTCCGCGCGGCGTGCGGGTCAGGGAGGGTTGGCATTCAAGAGGAGACCCCACGATGAGACGAGCAATTCTTCTCGCAACTGCTCTGATGACGGCACTAGCCCTCTCGGTACCAATGGCGGGCGCCAAGAGCTCACACAGCCAGATCGACGTCAACGTCGTTCTCAACACCGATATCTCGGCTTCAATCCTGTCGGAATTGGGCGGTTACGGCCGTATAACCGAAACGATCGAGGAGATCGACGCCGTGTTCATGAGGGCGAGGCTCGGCAATCTCGACGACATCCAGGCCCTGCCGTTCGTGGCAGCCGCGAATCCGGACGCCGAGAGGCTCGGGGCGCCAATAGACACGGTCGCCGCGGAAGACTTCAGCGGGGGCTTCGGAACCTGGAACCTCGACGCTATCAACGTCGCCGAACTACTCGGCCGGACGGTGCCACAGGCTGGATCGGGGGTCTACGTCGCCGTTCTCGATACCGGACTGGTTGATCAGTGGCGTCAGTACTTCCCGCAAGAGCGCATCGCCGAGGAGTTCGGGATGTCCTTCGGTGGCGGAGGGGGGGAGCAGGGCAATGTCTCCACACAACCCAACAAATGGGAGCACGACACCAACTCACACGGCACCCATGTGACGTCCACCATATTGGGATATCACCTTGGCGGAGGGCTAGCCATCAACGGTGTTGCACCGAAAGCGACGGTTATCCCGGTCAAAGTCCTGCACAACAGCGGGTTCGGTTGGTCGTCGATGGTGGCCGCGGGTATCGCGTACATCGGTGACCTCAAGGCAGGGCCTCTCGCCGAATCTCCCGTCGTGATCAACATGAGTCTCGGAGGTCCCGAACTGGATGCCGTGGAGCAGGCGGCAATCGATTACGCCATCAGTCAGGGTGTGATCATTGTGGCCTCCGCGGGGAACAGCGGCGAGGAGGGAATGGGGTATCCAGGTGCTTACGAGCCTGTCATCTCCGCGGCGGCATCAGGCTGGGTCAAGGAGTGGCAGCCCGCCGACCCCGCCACCGGCGAGTTCTCTCGAAGCTGGTGGCTGGGCCCGGATGTCGCCGACCCCACCGACCCGAATGATTTCTACATCACCGACTTCTCGAGTCGCGAGACCAATCCATGTGGGCCCGTTGAGGATCCGGCAACGTGCATGGATCTGGATATTGCCGCCCCGGGGTCGTGGGTCGTCGGACCGTTCAACCTGCAGCAGGGGCAGACGTCCTACTTCTTCCTGGGAGGAACCTCCATGGCGTCGCCCCATGTGGCAGGCACAGTGGCGCTGATGTTGGAGAAGAACGGCAGTCTGACGGCTGGAGATGCAGAGGACATACTTCAGAACAGCGCGATTCCGTTAGACCCCGGCTGCAGAGACGTCTTCACCGTGATCACGCTGCAGGTGGAAGAGTTCTGCTGGGGTGCAGACGCCACCGGCCATGGTCTGCTCGACGCAGCCGGCGCCCTCGAAATGATGCCGTAGATGAGCACCGATTGAGGAGAGAAGAAGGGGGCCTGTTCACCGGCCCCCTTCTCTCAGCCCTCGACCGACTCACATAGGAAGGGTTCGCCGTCGGTCCCGGCGTGGTAGTCGTAGGCCTCCCCCCCGTATTCGAGGATGACCTGGCTGCCGGGCACCAGGGCCTGGGTGTACATCATCCCAGGCAGGGGACATCCCAGGCTGCCATCGGACCAAGTCACACGTTCTGCCGAGACCACCACGATCGAGGACTCCTCGACATCGAGCCGGCCCGCTAGGTCGGCACGTGCTTGCTCGACCACCGGCTCGAATTCGCCGTCGTGTTCGGGCACGGTCTCCTCCTCGGTGGTGTCCACCATCGTGGTGGGCGGCGCGGTGGTCTCGCCGACGTCGCCCGCCTCCCCGCAGGCGACGAGGAAGACCATCATCAGTACCAGAGCGAATTTCATGTGATTGAGACGCATCTCGACGTCCAAGCGTTCCCTACACACCGGAATCGCAAACCAGATTCCCGAGACGGTCGTAATCGGGCCTAGCGGGGGCGGAGGGGAGCGGATCGACGACACCCTCGCCACCTATGAGGAGACGCTGTCGGTCATCCTCGACGAGATCGTGGCCGCAGCGGGCGACGCCACCGTCGTCTTCATGCAAACCTACAACCCCTTCAGCCTGGGGTTCGCTGGTGTGGTCGCCTTCGAGGACGCCTCCGACGCGACGGTCACCGAGCTCAATCAGATCGCGGCCGGTGTCGCCGCCGCTCGCGGTATCCAGGTCGCCGATGCCTTCACCCCG
>DATKEA010000078.1:0-7234 GCA_035544615.1 Acidimicrobiia bacterium
AGCGTGAACCAGTCTGATCCACCGCGGAGCCTTCTGCGCACCGTCGCCCGTTGGGCCGTGGTGGTGGTCATATTCGCCTTTATCGGGCGGAGTCTGGTCGTCAATTGGGACGAGTTGTCGGAGGCAGATCTCCACTTCGACATCGGGTTGCTTCTCATCTCGTTCGGGCTGTTGACAATATGGATGTTTGGTCAGGCCTGGATATGGCATCTGTTGACCCGGACCGTCCAAGTCGAGATTCCCTTTCCCAAGGCCATGGCGGCGTGGTTCTACTCCCAGCTGGGGAAGTACATACCCGGAAAGGTCTTCCTCTATCTCGGGCGTCTCCACCTCTATACCCGGGAGGGCCGATCGGCAGGGCCGGTCACCCTCGCATTTGGGGTCGAGTTCGTGGGCAATCTCGCCGCCGCAGTGTTCACCGTGCTCGTCGCCGGTCTCACCCTCGACGTTCCCGGTTTCGACCGGTACCGATGGCTGCTGGTAGCCGCCCTCGTCGCACTCCTTGTCGGTCTCCACCCACGGCCCCTTGGATGGCTCATCGCTGGGGCGGCCAGGCTGCTCCGGAGACGTCCGTTCCCGGTGACCCTCACCTACCCTCAGCTTCTCCGCTACTTGGGCCTTTATGTGCTGAACTGGCTGGTGTTTGGGGGCACTCTCTTCGTCTTCCTTCGCTCCTTCTATCTGGTGGACCCCTCATCGATTCTCTACCTCACCGGAGCCTTCTCCCTGGCGGGCATGATCGGGATCCTGGCGTTTTTCACGCCGTCCGGTCTGGGAGTTCGGGAGGGCGTCCTCGCTCTCTTCCTCAACCAGGTGATGCCGACTTCGGTGGCAATCGTTGCCGCGGTGGCCTCCCGGATCTGGCTCACCGTCGTCGAACTTGCGAGCGCCGGTGTCGTTTACCTGGCGGCTCGCTATTGGTGGCACGACCTCGACGCGGGAGACAGCTCGCGGTCAATTGGTGACGGACTCGAAGGCTTCGACCAGTAGCTCTGCGAGCCGCCTCTCATGGAAGCGTTGTTGATAGGCGGAATGCCCTGCCGCCGCCACCCGCTCCCGTTGTTCGGCGTCATCGACCAGGGCTCGGATGGCGTTGGCCAGGGCGACAGGGTCGGCCGGGGGCACCATGATCACCTCTCCCTCGCTGAACAGAGACCTGATGCCGGGACCGTCCCTGGTGACGATCGGCCGGCCTATCGCCAGAGATTCGTAGAGCTTGTGGGGGACGACCCGGCCTGCCTTGTCCGAGTCTCCGAACACCCCAAGGCACACAGATGAACACGCGATCCGGGATGGCAGCTCATCGAGGGGCACCAGCCCGGACAGGTCCAATTTGACTCCGGTGCGTTTGATGGCGTCGTCGAGAAACGGGCGGTCCTGGCCATCGCCGATGATCGTCGTGTGGATTCCCTGCGGCTCGAGGAGTGCCGCCGCCTCGACGATGGTGGCCACACCCTGAAGTGGGACGAAAGTGCCATAGAACAGGACCGATGCCGGCTCGACCTCGAGGTCACGTCGGGGCACGAACACCTCGTCGTCGGCGCCAACAGGGATCACGACCCCGTCTTGTCTCAATCCTCCGGCCAGTTCTTCGAATAGCTCCAGGTGGGGTCGGGTGTCGGCGACGATGAGGTCGGCCCATCGAAGCGACCACTTGTCGACTGCTGTCGTCAGTCGAGCCACCATCGAACCGGGGTCGTGGAGTTGGCGATCGGAGATCACGGTGTCGTGCAGGGACAGGAAGGGATCGAACACCAGCGGTCTTCTCTTGATCGACGCAGCCATGCGGACAATGGCCACGTCGAACCAGCCCGGATACGAGACCAGATATGCATCTGGCCGCGCCGCAGCCAAGAGTCGAATCAGGAGGAGCGGGTACTTGTAGAGCGCACCGAGCGCCACCCGCCAGTTCGGCCTGGCGGCAAGCCCGATTCGGTCGGCGACCCAGACGTCTTGGCGGATCACGACCACTTGAATCCCCGAGACCGTCATGAGACGCGCCAGTTTTGCGTTTCGAGAGAAACCGGGATCAAAGGAACCGGCCCAGACGACCTTCATGTTCAGATCGTGTTCTGTTGATTCAGACGTCCGACGGCGACGAACCCGATGCCCCAATCGGTGTCCCGAAACGGCCGTTGCACAGCGGCCACCGGTCTCATGGCAAGCTCCACGCTGCGACCGAGATTCGAAGGTGGCTGATAAAGGCGACCGCTACCCGAGGTACCCACCTCTGTCTCGCCCAAACGCCGGCGAGCAATGAGGTGGCGGGCGGTCTCGAGCACGTATCCCAAGGGCATTCCCCAGGACTCCACACCTCTCACCTCGAACCCGGCGGCGGCCAGCACGGCGGACAGGCTCTCCCGGGAATAGCGTCGGTAGTGGCCGACTTTCTCGTCCCAAGCTCCGTAGCGGTCAGGGTTGGACGGCATGCTCATAAGCACATGCCCACTCGGGGCGAGCCAGCGCGCCCATGACGTGAGAGCTGCGACGTCGTCCTCGATGTGCTCGAGGACCTCGAAGGCGACGAGAAGGTCGAAATGGCGATCGGACTCCAGAGGGATCTTGGTGTTCCGGACCTCACCCCGTCCCAGGGCCGTTAATCGACTCGAAACCACTTCATACGAAGTCCGGTCTGGCTCGTATCCCCGGTAGTCGAATCGAGACGCGAACCGGTAGCCCATTGCTCCCATCCCGGCTCCGACCTCGACGACACTCTTCGGCTGAATCTGGGTGAGCCAGCTCTCGATGAAGGGCAGACGAAGGGAGGCACTGATGCTGAGCGCCGGTGGCCGTGGTCGCCTTGTCTCAGTCACTTGACGGTGGTCGGCATAACGTCTTGGGGACGTTTGTTCAGTTGCACCATCAGATCGGAGATCATCCCGATGAGCCCGAGCGCGAAAGCCACCCCGAGGATGACCACGGTGTTGGTGGCTACCCGAAAGTCCTTGTCGACCAGGTCGTAGATCAGCTTCCCGACCCCGACCAGGCCGAGGACCGCCGCCGGAGGGCCAAACACCCGCATCGGCTCCCACATCAGCGTCATCCGGACCACCTGTATCAGATAGCGCTTGGTGTCCTTCCACCAGTGGAACTTCGACTCCCCGGCCCGGGGCGCGTAATCGATTGGCACGTACTTGATGGCATACCCGTTGGACAGGAACGACATCGTCAACGTGGTGACACAGGAAAAGCCCCGGGGGAGCAGATGAAGATAGGGGAGGGCCACGTCCCTGCGAAAAGCGCGGAACCCCGAGTTGAGATCGGGAATCCGCACCCCCGTCAGGTACGACGCCAGCCGCCGGATCAACCACTTCGCCGGGCCGCGGAGCAGTTTGATCGTCCCTTCTTCGGAAGTGCGGGCCCCAACCACCTGATCGAACCCTTCCATCTGGTCGACCAGCTCTGGAATTGTGTCGTTGGGGTAGGTCATGTCGACGTCGGTCCACACCACCACGGTGCCTCGTGCCGCCTGTGTCCCGTACTTGCGTGCCGATCCGCTGCCACGGTTGGTGGCGAATTGGAGGAGGCGGATCCTGTCGATCCGCTGCAGACGCTCGCTCGACCCATCAGTCGAGCCGTCATCGACAACCAGGATCTCATAGCTGTACCGAGAGTCATCCATGGTCTTGCGGATCCGTTCGATCTCGTCGTCGAGATGCCCGGCCTCGTTGAAAACAGGCAAGACGATCGAGACGTCAACCGAGCCATCGTCTGGGTGTTGGCTCATCGTCATTCGGCCGGATTATTACAGCCCGGCTGGGAGCACAGTGTTCAACGCCCCACCAATCGCGCGATCGCCTCTGCTGCCCTCTGCTCGCTGCGTCGGTTGCTGTCGACGTCGACATGGCGGAGGAAGAAGCCCTCGCAGCGGGAGCGGTAGTCGACTTCGGGGCCGAATCCGGTCAGAGCCGAGGCCAGCTCGGTACTCGATGTGGTGATCTCGAAGGCCCCCATCGGGTCGGAAAAGGTCTTCGCTGTCTCCCCGTGCGGGTTGTGATAGACGAAGGGGACGCCACGGGCCATCGCTTCCAAGGGCATGGTGCTGAACCTGCTGATCAGGACCGTGGCCCGGGGGAGGAGTCGGGAAGCCGATATCGACGTGACCCGGGACGAATCGATCCGAGCCTTCTCCGCCGGGTGTACCGAGATCACATACGGAACACCTGCCCGCTGGCAGCCTTCGATCGCGGTGGCGAGCCACTGCTTGCGATCTGCAGTATTGACTCCGTAGACGAAGTTGAGGTTGATCACGGCGAGAGGTTCGCCTCCCGTGACCGGCGGCGCCCACCACAATCTCTCAAGTCTGGTGCTGCCCACGATCGTCGTTTCCCGGTCTGTTAGGGCTTGCATATCGAAGTCGCCCTGACACAAGACCAGATCGAGGTTGCGGTAGGGGAGTCGTGCTTCGGGCGTGTCCGCATCCCAGAAGTCCTGGGCGCCTTCGACCTTGCCCAAGACGGGCACCCCGAGCTCTCGACAGCGCGCGACAAACGGTTCGAGGCTGCCGGTGTCTTTCATCACCAGGATCGCCGAGACTTCGCCGGCCACCTCATCGGGGTCGGGCAGAGCGAACACGTCGAGCTCGGGGTAGGCAGACAGTGCAGGCCAGGTGCGATCCCAGGGCGAAGGGCCGATGGCGACGCGGGCGGGCAGACCGCGACGATTGAGCTCTGCAGCTAGCGGAGCCACTTCGGCCAGGTGGTAGTCGGCTGCCGGGACCAAGAGGATCGGTTTGGCGGATGCTCCTGTGGGCAGCCAGGGCAGAGTGGTCGGGTTCCAGGGTCGGCGGGTCTCATCGGCGAGGACTCTCTCGATGATGTCGACCCTTGGATCCGGCTCGCTGATCGTGATGGGTGTCTCGCGTCTGAACAGGGCCCAGAAGACGAGAAGGACCCCGACCAGCACCGTGGCTCCTCGCAGAAGTGGGTCGACCTCCTCCCAGAATGCCGCCAGTAGACCGGCGCCAATGGCTGCGAACAAGACGATGAACAGACCCCTGGGGTTGGTCATTCGCATCATGCTTCTCGAGACGGTATCGCGCTGATCCTTCGATCGAAGGATCCGATCTGGTTTGCGATCCTCGACGTCGCTGACTTGGCTGGCCGTCTCGGCGCAGTCAGGCGCCGTCTTCCGTGATGAGACACACCAGCTATTTTCCCGACCCGGTCTAGTCCCAATGGCAGTAATCGGTTTGACACTTCAGGTAGGCGGGTATCGACCCGATAGGGGGAGTAAGACGTGGTGAACCCTTGAAGAGACTGATCCTGGTGCTGTCAGCCGTTGCCGCGTTGATCGTGGTGGCCGCTCCTGCTTCGGCCAGCGGATTCGATCCCAGTTCGATGAGCTTCCCCATAGACGGGGAATATCGGATCACGGACAGTTTTGGCGATTGCCGTGGAGCCAACTGCTCGCGCAGTCACGAGGGTGTCGACATGCCCGCAGCCAAGGGGACACCTGTCGTCGCCGCCGGTGACGGTGTCGTCAGCTGGATCAGCCCCAACCAGAACGGTTCTAACTGTTGCTATATCGGCATCGACCACGGTGACGGATGGGTCACGCGCTACATCCATCTCAACGACGATGCTCAGGACGCCAACGGCAACTATCTAGACAACACCGACGGCCAGGGTTGGGGAATCGCCGATGGCCTGGTCAAAGGGAGCGACGTGACCGCGGGCCAGCTCATCGGCTGGGTGGGCGACTCCGGCAACGCCGCCGAGGGTCACCCCCACCTCCACTTCGAGCTACGGCACGACGGCACCGCTATCGACCCATTCCCCTATCTGCTCCTGGCACTGGAGACCTGGAGTGGGTCATTCAGAGACGACGACCACTCGGTCCACGAGGCGAACATCGACAAGATATTCGCCCAGGGGATCACCCTCGGGTGCAACCCGCCCACCAATGACCAGTTCTGTCCGGAGCGCAACATCACCAGGGGGGAGATGGCCGCGTTCATCGCCCGCGCCCTGAACCTGACCGCCATGACCGGCACCAGCCCCTACGACGATGTCGACGCTCACTTGTTCTCGATAGCGGTCGACAAGATTCAAACCGCAGGGATCGGCTTCGGGTGTGATGTCGACAGTTTCTGCCCTGACCGTCCATTGGAGCGCGATGAGATGGCCGAGCTCTTGGTGAGAGCGTTCGACTATGAGAATCCGGAAGCACAGGACTTCTTCACCGACGACACCGACAACCCGTTCCACGACTCGATCAACAGACTGGCTGCGGCCGGGATCACGGTTGGGTGCAATCCTCCCGACAATGATCGCTACTGCCCCGATCGCCAGCTGACTCGAGCCGAGATGGCCACCTTCTTCGTGAGGTCACTCGACCTCTAGGCCTGGGAGGGCGGCCGTCCGCGGGAGAACCCCCCTCAACCTCGCTTTGCTCGGTCGGTCCCCCCTTCGAAAGGGGGGACAACGCGTGTCTTTGTCCGGGGGCGCCGTTCGTGGGGTGAACCCCCCTCGACCTCGCTTTGCTCGGTCGGTCCCCCCTTCCTCGCGAGGGGGACGACGCGTCTGTTGTCCCCCTGCGGAGCGGGGGGACCGTCCGGCCGTTAGGCCGGGCGAGGGGGGTGCTGGGGCGCGGCTACTCCACTACGTCGTAGTAGGTGTGGATCATCTCCAACCGGCGCGCCCGGTATTCGTCGCTCGACCCAGGGAGGATGTGCTCGACGGGGATCGGCGCTCGGAGAGTGTCACCATCCAGCTTCTCGGTGACCAGCAACGGAACCTCACCCTCGGAAGGGCCACGCATCTCGTCAACCAGATGCACCTGGGTTCGATTGGCGATGGCCGTCGGATGACGACCAAGGGCTCGTTTCAGCGAGTTGGTCCGTTCTTCCCCCAGGACCTCCTTGATGGCGTCCTTAGCCCGTTGGACCTGTTCGGAGACTGCGACCGAGAGCCTGGGTCTGCGACGGGTGAAGCTCTCACCGAAAGCGGTCACCAGTCTGGCAGTCTCGTCGGCACCTCTTATGAGGGGCCGGGTGGCCGCGGCCCCACTTGCCAGGTCTCGTCTGACTGATCGATCGAGGAGGCGTCTAACCCCTACCTCGACGTCGGCCGGGTTGTTGTCATCGGCATGGACCGCGAGCCCCAGGGCTGCGAGGCGGGTCGAGCGGCCATGTTGATCGTCGGTTCGGGTCGAGGTGTTGGCGACCAGCAGGGTGGGCAATCCCGAAGGGATCAGCTCATGCACCGCGTTGTACCCCGCAGAGCTGACCGCG
>DATKEA010000079.1:0-3204 GCA_035544615.1 Acidimicrobiia bacterium
GCACGACCACCACCTCCGGCGGGGGCGGAGGGCCCTGGGACCATCCCCCCGCCGTGGAACGCTGGCGATCACTGGTGCAGAGCTTCTTCCCGGCGCACCGGGTCGAGGAGGCGCTCCGGATCATCGACTGCGAGAGCAACGGAGACCCCGACGCCTACAACCCGTACTCGGGAGCGTCCGGGCTGTTCCAGTTCCTCCCCAGCACCTGGACCACCACCTCACCCAGGGCCGGCTACGCAGGTGCCAGTGTCTTCGATCCCGAGGCCAACACGGCCTCGGCGGCGTGGCTCGCCAACTACTACGAGCAGCAGGGCCGCTACTACTGGGAGCCGTGGAACTGCAAGAGGCTGCTGGACTAGCAGCCTCAAGGGTCAGGCGTCGTCGGGCTCGGCGTGGGCCACCAGCAGCGACACGTCAGCCGACCCTGCCACTGCCGATGTGGACGACCCCAGGATCAGTCGCTTGAGACCTGCATGGCCGCGGGCTCCCATGACCACGAGATCTGGTTGCGCGACTTCGATCTCACTCAGGATCTCCCTGGTGGCTCCTCCGGCTCGGGTAATGGTCTCCAACTCCCCTTCCGAGTCGGACAGCTCCTCCCCCGCCGCTTGCAGTGCAGCTTCGGTGTCGACCCGTCCATCGTCGACGGCGAGGAGTCTGATCGACACCCCGCTCAACCAGGGCAACGAGTTCAGGGTCGCGATCGCCCGACGAGAGTGCGCCGAGCCGTCGACACCCACCAGGATCTTTCTCACCGGGCCGGCACCACGAGCGATCAGCAGCGGTGAGACTGGCTCACGGAGCAGCCAGTCGGCGGTGCTGCCGAGGTGCATCGCCTTGAGGAACCCGGAGCCCTTGGGCCCGATGGCGACGAGATCCCAGGGCCGGGCGATCAACGCCACCCTGGGGTCGACCGCGGCGCGAAGATGCTCCACCGTGGTGAAGCCGAGATCAGGCTGATGCCGGGGCTCATCGGGCTCCCACGGATGTAGCTCGGACTCTTCGGACGGGACGGGGTGCAGGTCGGCCGGAGGGTCGGCATGCACCACCTCGAGACTCCAACCATCCCAGCGATGGTTGGCGATCCAGTCCCAACATCGATCGGCCTCGGCGGATCGATCGTCTCCAAAGGCGAGTGTCCTTGTCATCTACCGGCTCCATCCGTGTCGTCATCGTCGGGTGGCACTCTCACCGGAAGATCATCGCCTCCCCGTGGGCTATCGCCATCGCGTCCCTCTGCCCGCAAAGATGCCCAGATGGTGACGGTGAGGATCACGGTGATGACGGTGAGACTCAGCCACGTCGGCATGTGATAGACGTCGAGGAGGAGCATCTTCACCCCAACGAATGCCATGATCACCGCTAACCCCGCATTGAGATAGCGGAAACGCCCCTGCATCCCCGCGAGGAGGAAGTAGAGGGCGCGCAATCCGAGGATGGCGAAGGCGTTGGAGGAGAAGACGATGAACTCCTCCTGGGACACGGCGAGGATCGCCGGGATGGAGTCGACGGCGAAGACGACGTCGGTGGTCTCCACGAGGACGAGGACGGCGAACAGCGGCGTGGCGAGAAGACGGCCGGATCTCTTCGTGAACAGCTTCTGGCCGTCGAGCTCAGGAGTCGAAGGAACCACCTTCTGGACTAGTTTGAGCACCGGGTTGTCCTCGGGATGGACCTCTGCCTCGTCGTGGTTATAGATGCGCCACGCGGTGTAGAGGAGAAAGGCCCCGAACACGTAGAGGATCCATTCGAACCTCTGGATCAATGCCACCCCCGCGAAGATGAAGAGGGCCCTGAGGACGAGAGCTCCGAAGATCCCCCAGAACAGGACCCGGAACTGGTACTTGCGGGGAATGGCGAAGTAGCTGAAGATCACCGCCCAGACGAACACGTTGTCGACCGAGAGACTCTTCTCGATCAGATACCCGGCGAGGTACTCACCGGCAGCCTGGCCCCCCTGCCACCAGAACATGACCCCGGTGAAGGCGAGACCGATGCTGATCCAGACCGCCGACTCGATCCCGGCTTCCTTTATCGAGATCTCATGCGGAGTGCGGTGAACCAGGAGCAGATCGACCACCAGCATGATGGTGATGGCGGCGACCAGAACCATCCACACCCAGAACGGGACGTCGAAGGACACGAAGTTGGTGGTGCTGGGACTCTCGGCGGCAGCTAGGAAGACGGTCACCTGCGGGGGCAATGATATGGCTGGTTGCAAGTCGTGCAATTCGTCGTCTTGACTCGAACCCCTTCAAGTCGGTCGAGGCTCGGCATATCTTCGACCGAGAGCCGAAAGGAGCCTCCCGATGACTGTCAGATATTTCACCCCCGCGTTGTTCGGGTTCCTGCGGGAGCTCGCCGTCAACAACGAGAAGACGTGGTGGGAACAGAACAAGGACCGCTACGTGACGGTGATCCGCGAGCCGGCGCTCGAGTTCATCTCCGACTTTGCGCCCCGGCTCGCCGCGATCTCCACGCACTTCGTCGCCGATTCGAGAACCTCAGGGGGCTCGCTGATGCGCCCCTACCGGGACACCCGCTTCTCGCCGGACAAGACGCCTTACAAGACCAACGTCGGGATCCAGTTCCGCCACGAAACGGGAAAGGATGTTCACGCTCCGGGCTTCTATATCCACCTGGAGCCGGCCGGGTCCTTCGCAGGTGTGGGCATGTGGCGTCCCGATGCCGCCACGGCGGGCCTGGTGCGACAGCGGATCGCGGGCCATCCCGAGGAGTGGTCGGATGCGACCGGATCCCGGACCTTCACCGAGGTGTGGGCTCTCGAGCACGACGAGGACGAGATGCTGAAGCGAGTTCCACGGGAGCTCGGCGGAGACCCACGGCATGGTGACGATCTCAGGCTCCGCAGCTTCGTCGCAGTCGCCCGCTTGACCCAGAAGGAGATCACCAGCGACGGCTTCGACACCCGGCTCGCCACCATGTTCGGCCGGTCGGCCGGCTTCGCCAGATTCCTCTGCGACGCCATCGGCGCCAGGTTCTAGGGGTTCCCAGAAGGCATCCATTGGCCTATGTTGTTGGCGATCACACCGATCGGGAGAACCAGCCGGTGCCCAAGTACGACGGAATCGTGAATCTCGACCAGGACGAGGTCGAGGTAATCATCGGCCTCGACCCGGATCGGGTCCATCTCCGGGCAGGGGATCTCGAAATCGGGGATTGGGCCCCCGACGAGTGCGCCAT
>DATKEA010000080.1:0-9128 GCA_035544615.1 Acidimicrobiia bacterium
AACGTCGAGTGAGTAGCGAGGAGCATTGAGGAAGTCCGGGTCCCCGAAGGTCACATGCTCGACGCCCTGACCGACCAACTGGTCGATGTCGGAGAGAACCACATCGGATCCGACCACACGCATCCGCCCGTCGTAGACAACAGGTATCGGACAGTGACGGCAGCGGTGCCTACAGCCATGAGATGCCTCCACCGCCCCCGCCACTCGGGCTTCGCCCTCCCAGTCCAGCCGGGCATAGTTCTCATGGCCCGGGAGCATCGAGCGATCGGGAGTGCGGAACCGGGATGGACCGAGATGGCTATTTATCTCCGGTCGGCCCGTGCGTGGCTCGCCCAACTCCTGCGCCCAGGCGACGAGGTCGGGCTCGTATTCGCCCACGAACACGGCATCGGCCAGTCCGCCCAGCGTTCGTTCGCTCCCCACCCCTGCGTAGAGGCCAAAGAAGGCGATAGGCAGCTCGGGCCGCTGCTCGCGGACCATCCCAGCCAGGGACACGGCCAATCTCATCGCGGTGTGCATTGGGACCGAGAAGGCAACACCGTCCACCCTGTCGACGAACTCCGTATCCCAGTCGGCGACGGCCAGATCGAGGGGGATCACGTCGACCCCGCCGGCGACGAGGGCGGCGGTAGGCGACGCCAGATGCACCGGCTGACGACCCAACTCGTATGTCGACACGAGAAGCAGGCTCACCCTGCGAGTCTAAGGGGGGACGATGGGTAGCCTCGGAGGCGTGAACGACTACATTCCGACCGGCCGGGGGCCAATCCATCAGGTCGATTTCGACGGATCGGGCCCCAGCCTCCTCCTGATTCACGGTATGGGGGGCTCGACAACCAACTGGAAGGCGGTGGCACCGGCGTTGGCCAGATCGGGTCGGGTTCGGGCCATCGATCTTCCCGGTTTCGGGTTGACACCGCCGCGTCAGGACTTCCGCCTCACCACCCACCGCGATTCGATCATCAGCTATCTCGAGACCCTGGACGAGCCCGGGCACACCTTGATCGGCAACTCCACCGGAGGGCTGCTCGCCGCCATGGTGGGGGCCTCCAGACCGGAGCTGGTCGATAGGTTGGTTCTGGTCTCGCCGGCGACCCCGCCGCGGTTTCCCGATCCACGGATCGACTGGCCGACATTCGTCCGGCTCGCGGTCCAAGCCACACCGGTCCTCGGCGAGATCTTCGGACGCCACTTCCTCCGCAGCAACACCCCCGAAGAGCTGGTGCGCAAGAGCCTCGCCATGATCACCCACAAACCGGGACGCGTCCCGATGGACCTCATCGCCGACTTTCGGGAGATGGCCGCCATCCGGAAGCAACTCCCCTGGGCCGAATACGCCACCGCCCGGACCGCGTCGTCGATCGCCCAGTCCTACTTCCGACGTGGCTCCTATGTCGAGATGATCAACACGATCGAAGCGGCGACCCTGGTGATCCAGGGAGCCTCGGACCGATTCGTCTCCCCGAGCGCCGTTGCATGGCTCTGCTCGCTTCGTCCCGAATGGGATCATGTCGTGCTCGACGACACCGGGCATACCCCCCACATGGACGCGCCCCTCCGGTTCATAGCGGTGGTCAATGATTGGCTGGCACCCACCGGCATCCGGACGGCCACAGCCTGATCCAGGCCGGTATGGAAGGCCGGGCCTCTAACTAGGCTTTCCCCATGGCAGGTGACCTTGGTCGGACTCTCGGCGACGAATACGTCAACCAGATGCCCGATTCCGATCCCGTCGAGACCAAGGAGTGGATCGACTCGCTCGACGCTGTGGTCACCGAGTACGGGCCCGACCGAGCGATCTACCTCGTCGCCAAGCTGATCGAGCGCGCCCACGAGACCAATATCGGCAGGGCCGGGGGGGTCACCACCCCCCACATCAACACCATCCCACCCGAGGAAGAGCCGGAGTTTCCCGGAGACGAGGACATCGAGAGACGTATCCGTCGCTATATCCGGTGGAACGCCGCGGTGATGGTGGTCAAGGCCAACCATCGCTCGAAAGGCGTGGGAGGTCATCTGTCCACGTTCGCGTCCTCGGCCACCCTCTACGAGGTTGGCTTCAACCATTTCTTCAGAGGCAAGGATGCCCCTGGCGGCGGCGATCACGTCTACATGCAGGGTCATGCAGCTCCGGGCATCTACGCCCGATCGTTCCTCGAGGGCCGCTTCGACGAGAAGCATCTCGACAACTTCCGGTTCGAGATCGACGGTGACGGGCTCTCCTCGTATCCCCATCCCAGACTGATGCCCGAATATTGGGAGTTTCCGACGGTCTCGATGGGTCTCGGCCCGATCAACTCGATCTATCACGCCCGCTTCAACAAGTACTTGCACAACCGGGGACTCGATGACACCTCGCAGTCGAGAGTCTGGTGCTTCATCGGTGATGGCGAAGTCGACGAGCCCGAGACCCTCGGTGCGATCTCACTCGCCACCCGTGAAGGGCTCGACAACCTCACCTGGGTCGTCAACTGCAATCTCCAGAGGCTGGACGGGCCGGTTCGTGGCAACGGCCAGATCATCACCGAGCTCGAAGCAGGCTTTCGCGGGGCGGGGTGGAACGTGATCAAGGTGATCTGGGGATCGGGGTGGGACAAGCTGCTCGAGCGTGATCACGAAGGCGCTCTGATCAAGGTGATGAGCACGACGGTCGACGGGGAGTATCAGCGGTACAAGACCGAAGACGGGGCCTACGTGAGGGAGCACTTCTTCGGCAAGGATCCCCGCGCCAAAGAGCTGGTGTCCGACATGAGCGACGACGAGATCTGGGCTCTGCGTCGCGGTGGGCTCGACTATCGAAAGGTGTACGCCGCATACAAGGTGGCGATCGAGCTCGACAACGGCAAGCCGACGGTGATCCTGGCCAAGACAATCAAAGGCTGGACCCTGGGACCCGATGTCGAAGGGCGCAACGCCACCCATCAGATTAAGGAGCTGACCAACAAGCAACTGCTAGGTCTGCGCGAGACACTCCATCTCGAAGGCGACATCCCCGCCGAGTTGCTCGATGGAGACCGGGAGCCGCCCTACTTCAGACCCGGGCCGGGAACGCCCGAGCACGATTATCTCCATGCCCGCAGACAGGAACTCGGGGGATACCTGCCCAAACGCGTGGTAGGACGAGAGCGACTGAGCCTGCCGCCATCCGAGACCTACGCCGAGGTCTACGCCGGCTCGGGGAAGGTCGAGGCTTCGACCACCTCCGCATTCATCCGGTTGGTGCGCGGCCTGGCCCGAGCCGAAGGCTTCGGAAAGCATGTGGTTCCGATCGTGCCCGACGAAGCGAGGACCTTCGGCATGGACTCGCTCTTCCGGGAGCTGAAGATCTATGCGTCCAAAGGCCAGCTCTACGAGCCGGTCGACGCCTCGATGTTGCTCTCCTACGCCGAGAGCCAGGATGGGCAGATCCTCGAAGAAGGCATAACCGAGGCGGGGTCGTTGGCATCGTGGATCGCGGCCGGGACCTCCTATGCCACCCGAGGGGTCCCGATGGTCCCATTCTTCATCTTCTACTCGATGTTCGGCTTCCAACGTGTCGGTGACCTCATCTGGTCTGCCGCCGATTCCCGGGTGCGCGGCTTCTTGCTCGGGGCCACTGCCGGGAGGACCACTCTCGAAGGCGAAGGTCTGCAGCACCAGGACGGGCACAGCCATGTGCTGGCCACATCGGTTCCGGTCTGCGAGGCCTACGACCCGGCGTTCGCCTACGAGGTTGGAACCATCATCGAGCAGGGTCTGCAGCGGATGTACGGCGACGAGCCCGAAGATGTCTTCTACTACCTGACGCTCTACAACGAGAACTATGCCCAGCCACCACGGGGAGAGGGTGTGGAGCAGGGGATCATGAACGGGCTGTACAAGTGGGCCGACGCCCCCGAGGCAGGCGGCCAGAACGTGGCGATTCTCTTCTCGGGATCGGCCAACCTGGCCGCCCGTCAAGCGGCCAGCGACCTCGCCGAGCACTACGACATCCGCGCCGAGCTCTGGTCGGCGACGTCGTATAAGAAACTGAGGGAAGAGGCACTCTCGGTGGACCGATGGAATCTGCTCCATCCCACGGAGACGCCGCAAACACCGTACGTCACCCAAGCTCTCTCCGGGCTCAAGGGGACGGTCGTCGCAGTCACCGACTTCATGAAGCTGGTGCCCGACCAGGTGGCGCGGTGGGTTCCCTGGCCGTTTGTCACCCTTGGCACCGATGGCTTCGGCCGCTCCGACGCGCGCAAGGCGTTGCGCAGGTTCTTCGAGGTCGATACCGGTCACATCGTGGCTGCCACCCTGTCGAGTCTCGCCAGCCAGGGTCTGGTTCCCAAGGACCTGGTCCAGGATGCGTTCGACCGCTATCGGATCGACCCCAACTCCCCGGATCCGGCCCACGCCCACTGATGAGCTCCTACCGCGACCTCGTCAACAGGGCCAAGGAGCGGATCGAGGAGGTCTCGCCCGAACGGCTCGAGACAGTGCTCGCCGAGGTGGTCATCATCGACGTACGCGAGGTCGGCGAGCACGCCCAAGGAGCAATCCCGGGCGCACACCTGCTCCCTCGAGGCTTGCTGGAGCGCGACATCGGCACCGTGGCCCCGGACACCTCGCAGCGGCTGGTCCTCTACTGCGCCGGTGGCGGCCGATCGGCCCTTGCCGCACTCAGCCTCATGGAGATGGGGTATTCCGACGTCGCCTCCCTGGCGGGAGGATTCGACCGCTGGAAGGCGGAAGGAAAGGCGTGGCGAACCGGCGAAGGGCTCACCGCCGACCAGCGCGATCGATACTCGCGTCACGTGCTCCTCCCCGAAGTCGGGGAAATGGGCCAGACCCGCCTCCTCGACTCGAAGGCTCTGATCATCGGCGCCGGCGGCCTCGGCTCTCCGGCTGCCCTGTACCTGGCCGCGGCGGGCGTTGGCACCATCGGGATCGTCGACTACGACACGGTCGACGCCACCAACCTCCAACGCCAGGTGCTTCACAATCTCGACCGTGTCGGCATGTCCAAGACCGACTCCGCCCGGGAAACCCTCTCCGCACTCAACCCCGACGTGAAGGTCGTGACCCACAACGAGCGGCTGGGCGCCGGGAATGTCATGAGGATCATGACCGGCTACGACGTCGTCGTGGACGGAGGGGACAACTTCCCAACCCGATACCTGGTGAATGACGCCTCATTGCACCTGCGAGTGCCGGTGGTCCACGGCTCGATCTTCCGGTTCGAGGGCCAGGTCTCGGTGTTCGACCCCTACCAGGGCCCTTGCTACCGCTGTCTGTTCCCCGAGCCCCCGCCGCCCGAGCTGGCGCCATCGTGTGCGGAGGCCGGCGTGCTCGGTGTCCTCCCCGGGATCATCGGGTCGATCGAGGCGATGGAGGCGATCAAGCTATTGCTCGACATCGGAGAGCCCTTGACCGGCCGGCTCCTCATCTACGACGCCCTGGAAGAGGACTTCTCAACAGTCAACGTGGAGCGGGACCCGACCTGTCCCGCTTGCGCCGACCCCGAGATGCCCCCGATGCTGGTCGAGTACGACCAGACCTGTCGCCCCGCCGGCAACGTGGCGCGTGCCGAGAATTCCTGACCAGATCCGTCAGGCGATCCTGACCCACGCCGACAACTGTGCCCCCAACGAGTGCTGCGGGCTGGTCGCCGCCGATTCCGAAGGGCAGATCACATTCGCCTACCCCCTGACCAACGTCGATCCCTCGCCTGTCTCCTACACCATCAACCCCGATGAGCACTTCTCCGCGCTGGTCCACGCCGAGTCACAGGGCTGGGTGATCACCGGTGTGTTCCATTCCCATCCCGGAGGAAACGCCGTGCCCTCCCTGATCGATGTGCAGTCGGCCCTGGAGCCGGATTGGATGTATCTCATCGCCGCACCCGGCGAGATCCGCGGCTTCACGATCCGCGCCGGGACGTTCGAGGAAGTCGAACTGGACTGAGGTCATTCCCAGACGACGAGGATCACCGCCACGATCATGTAGGCGATGATGGCGTTCACCCCGTTGATCAGCCAATAGGTGGCGCCCTTCCGCTCGTAGATCTGGCTGATCAGGGCGCCGACAGTCCCGAACCCGACGCCGAGGACGATGCCCAATATGATCCCGTCGTTCACCTCTGTGGCCCCGATGGCACGGACGAGCAGGGCGATCACAACGGTGGTCACGAAGTAGCCCACGAATGTCGGGATGAACAGCAGAGTGAGTGGCGGTCCTTCCGCCGACGCGTCCACGCCTGCCGCCTTCTGCCAAGCATTGCTCAACGGCGGGACCGAGTACCAAATGGCGCTGAACACAAACCAGGCGATCGCTGCCACCACTACGGCAAGCCAGTTCAGATCGCTGAAGAAATCGAGAATCAAACCGTCCTCCTCACGGTCGGGTCCATTCCAGGTTATTTCGGCGGCGACCCGCACTGACGGCTGGCGGACCTTTTTCTTGCAGAAACAGATCGGACAATCCTGAATTTGTCACAGGTCGCACGTATGTTCGATGTTATGGGTTACGGGGAATGGACCACCGACCGGCTGGAACAAGAGCTTGCTGCCGACGAGGCGGAACGTTCCCGTCTGGCCGCCAGGGACTTGGCCATCCTCGAAGAGTTGGACGCACGTCAGGTGGTCACCGGCGACGGCTGCAGGTCCCTGTCGGAGTGGACCGCCTCCCGGCTCGATGTCAGCCATGAGACCGCCAAGAGTCTGGTCCGGACCATGCGTCGCACCAGCCACCGGCCCGGATTGCGAGCGGCGCTGGCTTCGGGTGCGGTGAGTTACGACCGGGTGGAAGCCCTCTCTCGCATGTCGGATGGCTAGAGCATCTCGACGTTGCCAGGATCCGCTATCAGGCGGCGCAACAAGCCCGGATCAGCTCAGAAACCGAACATCGGACCGCCGCCGACCAGTATCTCGTCCTCCAACCATCATTGGACGAATCATGGTGGAGACTGTGGGGACGCCTCGACGGGTATTCCGGAGCCATCGTCGACAAGGCACTGACCCCAGCCGCCGACCAGCTGCCGGCCTTCCCCGACGGGACCAGAGGCACAAGCTCCTGGCGGAAAGCCACCGCCCTAGTCGAACTCTGCATATCAGACGATCCGCCACCAGCCCAGATCACCGTGTTCGTCGACGCCCAACACCCCATAGGAACAGACGGGGAAACAGGAGTGGTCCTCGAAGCCGGACCACGAATCGGAAAAGACACCCTCCAAGCCATCCTCTGTGAT
This sequence comes from Acidimicrobiia bacterium, assembly GCA_035544615.1. Lineage (GTDB taxonomy): Bacteria > Actinomycetota > Acidimicrobiia > Spongiisociales > ZC4RG35 > JARDZU01. The sequence goes on from DATKEA010000080.1 coordinate 7,211, forward strand.
GGGATCACCGAAATCACCGTCAACGGTGAGGACGGTATCCCCATGAGCTACGGACGACAGAAAAGGACCATCCCACCCGCCCAACGCCGAGCCATCCTCCACCGAGACAACAACCAATGCCGAGCCGACGCCTGCAACAGCAGAAACCGGCTCCAAATCCACCACATCACCCCCTGGTCAGCAGGCGGACCCACCGAACCAGACAATCTCATCACCCTCTGCTGGTACCACCACCACATCGTCATCCACCAGTGGCACTACACCCCCCACCCCCACCCCGACCACGGACGCAGCCGCTTCAAAAAGACCCGAACGCGCCCACCCGGCTAGAGCGGCCGGCCGTAACCAAACAGGCGGGCCGAACCGAAACCTGGCGGAACACCGCCATGTGCCGGGCACTCGCCTCTCTGAAAGCGCTCGACCGAAAGGTACGTCGGGCGTTAAAACCGTCCACCAATGCGGATTGCCTTGCCTACTTGACCTGGTGGGGTCACTGACCCGAAGGGGGAAGCACGAACAAATGTAAGGTGGGTTGATGGCGGAGGACGAGGGTGCCAGACAGCTCGTCCTCGACTACGTCGGAGGCTGGAAGGACGCTGATGCCGGCCGCGTTTTGGAAACACTTCGACCCGATTGTGTTGTTGTCGAATCCCATGGCACGACTTACCGAGGTAAGGAACAAGTCGAGCGCTGGATCGAATCGTGGTTCGCAGAAGGCAACCTGATCGACCAGTGGGACGTCACATCGTTCCATGCAACGAAGCACGCCTGTGCCTTTGAATGGGTTTTCTCATGCACCATCAAGGGTGTCGAGCGTTCCTTTGAAGGTGCGTCGTTGGCATTGTTCAAAGCTGGAACAATCGCACTCTTACGCGAGTACCGCATGACCCAGCCTCGTTACGATTGGGATGGCTAATCCGGTCTCGTGCGGAGCAGCTGTTGCTCCGCGGCTCAGAGGGGTCGGACTTGGCTCCGGCCAGCGGTTACACAGCGGACGTTCCAGCTACTTCCTGGTCGGTTTCGGTTCGAGAGTGCCTATCCAGTCGTAGCTCTTGTCGAACCAATCTCGGAGCTCGTCGGTCTTTGTGAGCAGGTCGGCCGGTACCGATACGTAACCGTGCATGACACTCCCATACTGGACCACTGGGCCGCTTTCGTAGCGAGCCAGAAACTCGTCCCGAAGGTCGTCTGATAGACGGAGCGCCATCGTGCCGTCGATGTCCAAGAAGCTGAACATGTGGCCGTTGCGTGCCGTGTACGGGTTCTTGGCACCCTTCAGCGCCGAGTCGCCGGTGCTGCCGTCTACGACCGCGACGTAGAGGTCAAGAGCCCCTGCCGGCCCCCGATAGTCTGATCCCCTAGGCACAGAGCACCTCCTCGTTCACGTGCGTTCAGCCGACATGGTGGCCTTCTGCGAAAACCTTGAAGTTGTCGAGCCATGTTTGGGTTGCTTCGTGAACGATACGAGCACCAACCCAGTTCGCCAACCGACGATCTGCACCAGCGGATGCGGTAGCCGAGCTCGGGAGCCCGTCTCGGCGGCGAACGCGGGGAGCGCCCTCGCCGCGTCTCTTCACTCGCCAAACAACAGGTCGACATACGTTTCTGAGGCGAGCGGCAACCTCTCCACCTCGCGGCGGGTGAACCATCCGATGGCGTCATGCTCGTCCTCGGCCATATTCCTCACCTTCCCGCCCCATTCACTCACCACCCAGAGATGGAACTCGACGCCGTCCTCGTAGAGGATCTTCGCCGACGACGCCTCGGGCAGACGAACGTCAATGCCCAGCTCTTCCCTCAGCTCCCGGCTCAGCGCGTCCCGCGGACTCTCCTCAGGATCAACATGCCCGCCAGGAAGATCCCACACGTCGGGATACCAGGCGCGATCGGCTCGACGGTGACACAACAGCACCTTGTC
>DATKEA010000081.1:0-18348 GCA_035544615.1 Acidimicrobiia bacterium
CCAACGCATCGCCGCTGCCGGGATCACCGTCGGATGCAACCCACCAGCCAACAACAGGTTCTGCCCCGACCAGAAGATCAAACGCGACCAGATGGCAACCTTCCTCACCCGAGCCCTCAACCTCACCCCCAACAAACCACCCGAGCGTTGTCCCACGCTCCCGGCGGACGACATCTGGAACTCCCCGATCGGCGGTCTTCCGTTGCACCCCCGATCGAGCCAATACGTCGCCTCGATCGGCAACTCGGCCCATCTCCACCCCGACTTCGGCTCGGGAGTGTGGCCGCCGGGATCGAACAGCCCGATCGGCATCCCCTATGTCGAAGTGCCGGACGGGACTCCGCTGGTGACGATCACCTACACCGCATACGGCAGCGAGTCGGACCCGGGCCCGTTCCCGATCCCTGGCAACGCCCCGATAGAAGGGGGCCCGGATGCGACCGGGGACCGCCACGTGATCGTGGTCGACAGATACCGATGCGAGTTGTTCGAATTGTTCGATGCTCGACCCGGGCCCGGCGCCTCATGGAGGGCGGCGTCCGGCGCCCGCTATCAGTTGGACTCCTCGATGCTGAGGCCGGACGGGTGGACCTCCGCCGACGCGGCAGGCCTCCCCATCTTCCCCGGGCTGGTTCGATACGACGAGGTGGCGTCGGGTCACATCGGCCATGCCATCCGGTTCACGGCCCCGCAGACTCAGGCCGCCCATGTCTGGCCCGCCCGACACGATGCGTCCAACTCGTCGGATCCGCAACTGCCGCCGATGGGTCAGCGGTTTCGGCTCAAGGCAGGGTTCGATATCACGGGTTACTCACCTCAGGTTCAGGTGATTCTGCGTGCCTTCAAGGAATACGGGATCATCCTCTCCGACAACGGCTCGTCGTGGTACATCTCGGGGGCGCCCGACCCGCGCTGGGACAACGACCTGCTGCGTGAGTTGAAAGACATCCCCGGCTCGGCCTTCGAGGCGATCGATGTCTCGTCTTTGATGGTCGACCCCGATTCGGGACAGGCAGTGCAGCCCTAGTGACAGACCACTAGCTCCGGTGTCCCCGCGCCGGATCAGCGGCGAAGCGCTCGCCAGATTCCGATCGCTCCCAACAGTAAGGTGATGCCGATCTTGGTGAAGTCGATCACCGGGGTCACCTCCACCCCTTCCGGACCGACCCGGATCACGGCCACGGGACGCCCCTGCGACATTCCCCCGCCGCCCCCTCCTTGACCGCTCCCACCGTCGCCTGCTTCTCCTCGGCCCTCCCCCGTGCCGAAGCCAAATCCGCCGGCACGTTCCCAGGCGGAGGCTGTGATGATCAAGTCGTCACCGGCCCGGGCCGGATCGGAGAACAGAGTGTTGGGCGATGCCTCGCCGAAGATGCGGGTGAGCATGTCGCCGAGCCCCGAGGTGAAGGCCTCCGACGACATCCGGTCATCGGTCATGACGTCCCCACAGACTGACCACCAGCAAGAGGGCGATAACGGCCAGTCGGACCACCATCACATGGTCTCGGATCGGTATGGCAGACCTCGATTCCGGAACGGTGACCCGAGTCGGCCGCCGGTAAGACATCCCGACGGCTCCGAGCCGGGCGTCGAAACCGAGGCCGGTGTCGGCGTAGGTCAGCCTCACCCCTGCCGGCTCGACCATGTGTTCCTGTTGGGCGTTTCTGAAACCAAACATGTGAATCACCCTACAACCGGGTGATCACAGACCGCTCAGCATCTGATCGACCGGTGCGAAGTCGTCAACCAGAGGCCTCGAGCCGTCCACGAAGCGGGCCAGGGCGTCTCCTGTGACTCCTAGCTCGACGCCGCCGCGGGTGGCGATCGCCTTCTCGACTCGAGCTACTTCGATCGGCTGGTCCGACCCGGCCAGGACGAAGTTGCCCCCTTGGGCGCCTGCCAGATACTCGGGCGGAGCGAACAGTGCCACATGCTCGAAGACCTCGGTCAGTGTCGCCGCCTCCGCCCTGGCGAATCGGAGCTCGGCGTGGTCGATCACATTGACCGTGAAGATCCCGCCCGGAGCGAGGCGGTCGGCGATCTTCTCCACGAACTCGACAGTGGTCAGGTGCCAGGGAACGGTGAGACCGGTGAAGGCGTCGCCGACTACCACGTCGACCGAATCCTCCGGGACTCTCTCGATCGACCTGCGAGCATCGTCGATCACCACCTCGGCCTCGTCACCAAAGCCCAGGTCGCTCCGGGCGATGTCCACCAGGCTGGCGTCGATCTCCAATACCAGGTGCTCGCTGCCGGGCCGGGTGGCGTCCAGGTAAGCGGGAAGGGTGAAACCGCCGCCGCCGATGGAGACGAAGTTGAGCGGGCCGGGGGGCATCTCTGAGTCGATGAGGTCGACCATGACCCGGAGATAGCGGAACTCGAGATGCGTCGGGTCGGCCAGGTCGACATAGCTGTTGTGACCCCGATCGAGGACCAGGAGCCGGCCGGTCAGGCGGTCGGTATCGACCTCGACAACGGCGCAGTGGTAGCTCGTCTCGTACTGGCACGGGTCGTCCAGGACCAGCAGCATCGAGACCAGCAGAACGAGGGCGCCGGCCGATCCGGCCACCGCCCCGACCCGACGGCCCACCCACAGGACGACACCCAGCACGGTGAGGGCGACGCCGACCACGATCACGATGGGACGGGTCGGGTAGGCAGCGATGAGGACAAAGCCGGTGACGAAGGTGCCGAAGATGGCACCGGCCGTGCCGATGGCCGAGTAGGTGCCAACCACCGAACCCGTCTCCTGGAGGGAGGAGAGACGGATCTTGACCACGATCGGGGAGACTGCCGAAAGCACGGCGGCCGGTGCGAAGAAGCCGACGACTGTGACAGCCACGATCGACAAAGGCCCGGTGGAAACGGTCGGCCCCACCAGGTCGACGATCACGGGTGAGGCCACCGCACTGAGCCCGCCCGCAACGAGGAGGGGCCCGAGCAGACGGCGTGGGTCACCGCGGTCGGCAGCCCGCCCCCCGGCCCAAGCACCGACCGAGATCCCGGCCAGGATGACCCCGATGATCCCGGTGAACACCTCGAGGCTGATCCCGAGGTGCGGGGCGAGAAGTCGCCCGGCCAGGATCTCGAGGATGAGCACCGCGGCAGATGTGACGAAGACCAGGGCACGGGCAAGGAACGGTGACAAGGACCAGGAGTATGGCCGAATCGCCCAGGAGTTGTTCCCGCCATCCGTGTGCCACCTGACCGTACGATGCCGACGATGAGAGCGTCAGTGGTGACATTCGTGGTGTTGATGGTCGCGGCGTGCACGTCGGCCGACAGCGTGCCGACGACCGGTCAGACGACCGGCCGGACGACTTCGCCCCCCGCCGCGGCAACGACCACATCGCCAGCATCAACCCCCGCAGAGCGCCCCTCCACGGACCAGATCCTCGAGGACCTGGGAGGGTTCCTGTGCCCCGAGTCCGAATTCACCTGTGTCACCCTGGAGATGCCGCTGGACCACTTCGGCTCCACCGACGGGCGAAGCATCCCGGTCACCTTCGCGGTCTTGCCGGCCTCGGGCGAGAGTCTGGGGGTTTTCGTCACCGCCACCGGCGGGCCGGGCAGCTCGGGGATCGCCGCCGCCGATTGGTACACGTCCGCCCTCGATCCGGCCATTCCCGAGTCGTATGACATCGTCTTCTTCGATCAGCGCGGCTTGGGATTGTCCGGTGGCCTGAGTTGCCCGACCGCGGCGGCCACCTACTACCGGGTCGACATCCTGACCGGGCTCGGACTCGACTCGGAGACCCTGGTCGACGCCTCGGCCACGTTCGCCGACCAGTGCGTCGACGAGATGGACGAGCCCGAAGTCCTCCCCTATCTAGGGACCGATCAGGCCGCATCCGACCTCGATGTGTTCCGTGAGACACTCGGCTACGAGACGATGGTTCTCTATGGGGAGAGCTACGGGACTCAATTGGCCCAGACCTACGCCGCGGCCCATGGTGACCACCTGTCACGGATGGTTCTCGACGGGACAGTGGATCTCACCCTTGACGGGTTCACCTTCTTCGAGCAGCAGGCTGCCGCCTTCGGAGAGACCCTGCAGGCCACGCTCGACTTCTGCGCCGACGACCCATGGTGCGCCGACGACCTGAATGGCGACGCCGACGCCGCCTACGATCGACTGGTTTCGCTGCTGGTCGAGTTACCCGTCGTCGGAGAGTTTCCTTTGCCGGATGGGGGCTTCGAAGAGAGAAGCTTCGGATTGGGTGATCTAGAGGTAGTCGCCAGTGCCCAGATGTACTCCGAAGACGACCGGATGATGTTCCTGCGGGCACTTGCCGCTTACAACGGACGCCAGGACATCGTCCCGATGCTGCGTCTCCTCTACCTCAGCTTGGGGGTCGACCCTGGAGACCAGACGATCCTCGAAGACCCGACCTATTCCGACGCCATCTACTACGCGGTGGAGTGTCTCGACTACGGGTATCCCGGCACCACTCCCGAGGAGAAGTCTGCCGCTTTCCTGGAGAGGGGTGCCGAGGTGGAGGTGAACCGGTTGGGCACCCTCTTCTATGGTGACCTCCCCTGCGCCTTCTGGCCGGTTGCCAGCACGGACAGCACCCGTCCCGGCCCATTGACCGCACCGGGCATTCCCACCATTGTCCTCTCATCGCAGGCCGACCCGGCCACCCCATATCAGCAGGGGGTGGCGGTATCGGAGCGTCTCGAGGATGGTTACCTGATCAGCCAGCCAGGAGGCCCCCACGTCTTGTTCGGTCGAGGCAACCCATGCCCGGATGACGCGGTGAATGCCTTCATACTCGATGGAACCCCTCCGGTAGTGCCACTGTGCTCCGGGGAGGTGGTCGGCTACTACATGCCACTGCTGCCAACGAGCCCCGACCAATTCGACAGCCTCGAGTCCTTGTTCGACGCCGTGGAGTTCGAGATCGGGTATCTACCCGAGTATTACTGGTGGGATGCCGTCACCGACACTGCTGTCGGGTGCCATGAGGGAGGCACGATCACCCTCACCGCCGGCGACGCCGGCGACCGGTTCCTGCTCGACGATTGCGCCTTCATCGAAGGCCTCGTCTTGAGCGGGGAGGGATCGTACGACTACGAAGAGGACATCTTCACCCTCGACGTTCGCCACGGATCGGACGATTGCTTCTATCTGTACGAGAGAGTCGACATCGGCATCACCGTGGAGGACAACTGCCCCGGAGGGCAGCTACCAGACTGAGCGCGATCGGCTCTCAGTCGTCGCTCTCGATACCGAGCTCGACGAAGATGCGGTGACGCTCACTGGCGTAGTCCGCCTCGCTGATCTGATCCGACGAGTATCGCTCGCTCAACCGGGCAAACTCTTCCATCAGCGCGGTCTCGTCGGCCGCGGGCAGGACCGAAGTCTCCTCCTCGGCACGCGCTTCGCGCTTCTCCTTCTTGGACTCCTGCTTCTCCTGCCGGGTGCGCTCCCTCGCCCGCTTGGTCATCGCCTCCCGGCCTCGCCTGGCCACTTCAGGAAGCCCCTTTGTCGGCCGGGATCGACGCTACGACGCGTGTTGGTATTGGTGAGGGCATTGTGGTCCTTTGGCAGGCAATCGACGAAGGCTGCACCAGCGTTGTCGTCATTGACCCTAAACCCGATCGGGCCACTAGTGGTTTGCACGAAGGGGTTATGCCCCCGAGACCACCCGCCACACCGCGATGAAGTGGGCAACGCTGGCCACCACTACGAATACGTGGAACATCTCGTGGTGAGAGAAGATGCCTGGCACCAGACGTGGCCAATTGTTGGCGAACATGGTGACACCGACCAGGTAGATCACGCCGCCGACCACCACCAGCAGCGAGCTTGCAGGATCGAGTGAGCTGATAATCAGCAACAGCGGGACCAGACAAGCCGAGCCGACCACTAATTGCGCGATGAGGAACGGGCGACCGCCCCGGTTGACAAAGATCTCGCGCGCCAGGCCTATCGCCGCCAAACCCCAGATTCCGGCCAAACCGACGACACGCCAACCCCCATCCACCGCGGCCACCAAGAAGGGAGTGAATGTGCCTGCCACGAGGACGTAGATCATCGTGTGGTCGAGGCGTTGCAGCCTTCCTTTCCACACCTGCGGCCAGGGCACCGAGTGATAGAGAGAACTGGTGGTGTAGAGGAGGATGAGCGACAGACCGTAGATCGCCACTGCGAGCGACAGGCTTCCGCTCGGGCCGACGCTGAGCAAAGCCGCCAAGCCGAAGATGGAGACCAGAGCGGCCGTCCCGTGGAGAAAACCACGTACCGGGTTCTGCATCCTCCCGATCTGGAGCCTTTGCATCCGCCGATTCTAGGAGCGCGAAGTGAGTTTTCTGTGCGTCCCTTTGGCCCGAGGACAGGCCTTGAACTGACCAAGGGCGTGAGGTTGGCGTATCCCCCGGCGAAGGAACCGGAGTCACCCCGTCTCCTCCGCAAATTTGGCGCTCCAGTCCCGGATCAGACGAAACCTGGCTCCACGATCCCGGTTTCCGGGACTCCCAGGCCGAATTACTCATTCAGCGGGAGCCACCCGCCAAATTAGGAAGGGGCCTGAGATGGGCTACCCGGCGGGGTCGATCTCTTCCGAACTGACTACCGCTCCTGCCACCTGGCCCTGTTCGTTGAAGAAGGGGGCGCAATACATTCGAACGGTGACCTCGGAATTGTCAGCCCTTCGCACGCGCAGCACGACCGGGCCACTGGAACGACCGCTCCGGATCGCCTGAGTGACCGGAGCGTTTTCCAGATCAAGGGGGGTGCCGTCGGCGAAGCGGACATCGAACATCTGCTGGCTGGCAACCAGGTCGGAGGGACGCGCGGCATCGTTGTCGATGCCAAGCAGGATCCTCTCTCGCTGGTTCCAGTCGACTACCCGAGGGGGGTCGCCGGCATAGACCGAGATCGCAAGGGGCAGAGACTCCATCACGTTTGACCGAAGGCGCCGCTCGTAGATGACGTCGGCGGCCAAGCTCGCTCGTTCGATGGCGAAAGCGGCCAGTCGGGCCAGGGCGGACGCGACCTCCATTGCCGGGCCACTGGGCCGGACGGGCTGGGTCCAGCCCACGGCCAGGATTCCCGTCAGGGTCTGGTCGTCAAGAACCGGCAAGAACAGGGCGGAGCCGGTACCGAGGAGGTTGGTAAGTTCCGACCCCGCATCGAGTCTCTCTACCCAATGCGGCTGGCGATGCTCAACGACCCACTTCAGATGAGGATCCTCGGCGGAAAGGACGACGTCGCCAGTCGACCCGAAACTTCCGGCCCTCTTGAATGATCCTTCGCGCAAGGCCAGAACCACTCCAGTTTCCGCCCGCAGTAGTGCTGCACACAGTGTCTGCATCCCCGCAATCGCACGATCAAGTGATCGTTCGGCCAACGCCACTGTCATGTCAACGAGCAGTCGTGCCCGCGGTGACAGCAAGCGGTCCTCGTCAGGAAGGACCGGAGCATCGTGGGTCGTGACACTCTCGACCGGCTCCGATGACGCGGGGAGGGTCAGCTGGAAGGTGGCACCCGAGCGGAGGGGCTCGGTGCATTCCAAGTCTCCACCCATGGCCCGCGCCAGATCACGGCTCAACCCAAGTCCCAAACCGAGACCAATGCCGGCCCTCCCTCCGCCAAACACCCCGGCTCGTTCTCCGAGCGGGATTCCGGACCCATCATCGGACACCTTGAGCCAGACATCGTTTCCCGTCTCTCCGAACGTGACTTCAACCTCACCCTGAGGGGCATAGCGGTCGACGTTCTGGATGAGATTGGTGATCACTTGCTGTACCAAGTTCGGGTCGCCCGAGGCCACTAGTTGAAGCCCCGGAGAGACAAAGGTTCGACGACCGATATGCGGAAAATTGGCAAGGGCGGAAACCACCGCCTGTTGCAGTCCGACTGGTCGCGACAGCGGATGAAGTCGATCTTCGGCCAAACGATATGAGACCAGAAGGTCGTCGATCATGAACGTCATCCGTTTGGCGTCGTCGCGGGCGAGACGAACCAATTCGGCAGTCTCTTTGGGATCGAGGATCACGGTGTCGTCCTCGAGGAGTTCCAAGATTCCAAGAATGGCGGTTAGCGGAGTCCGGAGCTCGTGGGCTACCTGCGATATTGCCGTGTGGGCGCCCCCTGGCCGGCTTTCCTGTGGTTCTTGTGTTTCGGACGGCGGCGGACCGGCGCTTACCCCCGGTTGGTTGCCTGTCGGTGAAACCGCCAATCCCGCGGGTTGGGGCTGAATTTTGGTCCTTTGCTAGTCACCTCCTTATCGGAATAGGTGGGGTTTCGCTTGAGCTACTCGACTCCGAGTTCCAATGTTCTCGGGTATTGGGTCAGCACTTCAATCTGACCCACTACCCGAAGTGGGGTTTCTGTGCGTCCCTGGTAGAGTGGTTCTCACAGCGCACGCCTGATGCGTGCTGCGCCATTCTTCGCTCCTTCAGTTCCGTCGGGTGAAGTCGCCGCAGGGCAAGCCAGATCCACACCGGTTCATTCTGGAGTGGTCTCGATTGCTCGGCCTGCGGGGCGTCAAGTACATCGACGGTTCAGCTCAAAAGGAGCACGCAATGTCCACAAACCTCTACGTGGGAAACCTCACGTTCAACACCAGCTCGGCCGAGCTCGAGGCACTCTTTGCCCAGCACGGTCCGGTCAGCAAGGCGCAGGTTGTCACCGACAGGGACACCGGCCGTTCACGAGGCTTCGGTTTCGTTGAAATGGAATCCGCCGATGACGCCCAGAAGGCGATCTCATCCCTCGACGGCAAAGATCTCGACGGGCGTCAGCTCACGGTCAACCTGGCCAAAGAGCGTTCCCGCTGATCGATTTGCGCTGATGCGTAGGCACCTCGATGTGCCAGGAGGAAGACCCCTTGCTCAGCGAGGGGTCTTCTTCAGTTCGTTCCGGAGGTCGCGGTGACGAGGGAGCTGCGGGTTGCGATGCTGGGGCCGATCTCATGGAGAACCCCACCCCGGCACTACGGCCCCTGGGAGCAGTTCGTATCGCTGGTCACCGAGGGCTTGGTCGAGCGTGGGGTGGACACGACACTCTTTGCCACCGCCGATTCGATAACCGATGCCCGATTGGTCGGTACCGCACCAACCGGGTACTCCGAAGACCCCACCCTCGATGCGAAGGTCTGGGAGAGCCTGCACATTTCCGAGGTGTTCGAGCGGTCGGAAGAGTTCGACGTGATCCACAACAGCTTCGATTTCCTACCACTCACCTATAGCCGCCTCGTCGACACCCCGATAGTCACCACCATCCACGGTTTCTCATCGGAGCGGATCCTCCCCGTCTACCAGAAATACAACGAACGGGTCCATTACGTGGCCATCAGCGACGCAGACCGACATGAGAGCCTCGACTACGTGGCCACCATCCATCACGGGATCGAAATGGCTCGGTTCGACCTGCAGCCGGAGGTCGGCAGCTATCTCCTCTTCTTCGGGAGGATCCACCCCGACAAGGGCGCGGCCGAAGCCATCGATGTGGCCAGGCTCACCGGGTTGCCTCTCATCATCGCCGGGATCGTCCAGGACGAGGCCTACTTCGAACAGATGGTGGAGCCACACGTGGACGGCGAGACCGTCAGATATCTCGGCGCCGTTGGCCCCGAGACCCGGTTGGGGTTGCTAGGTGGTGCTCGTGCGCTGCTGCACCTCATCGACTTCGAGGAGCCCTTTGGGTTCAGCGTCGTCGAAGCCATGGCGTGCGGGACTCCCGTGATTGCCAACCGGCGCGGGTCGATGCCCGAGATCATTCAGCATGGAAGCAATGGATTCCTGGTCGATTCGATCGAAGGGGCGGTGGGATCGGTCGCGCTCTCGAATGACATCGATCGCCGGGGAGTTCGCGAGTCGGTCGTGAAACGATTCGATGCGTCACGGATGGTCGACGAGTACCTTGCGGTCTACCGGCAGATCGCCACATCCAACCTCAAGTGAGGCGACTCAAGAGCAGGTCGAGGGGGATGGTGGCGACGGCGGTTGCCTCGTCGGCGAAACCGTATGGCAGCACCAGATGGTCACCGTGGACCATGGACCCGCAGGAATAGACCACATTGGGGACATAGCCGTCGCGTTCATCCTCGGATGGCACCAGCAGCGGTTCGGTGAGATGGCCGATGACCCGTTGTGGGTCATCTATCTGGAGCAGGATCGCCCCTAGTGAATACTGGCGCATCGGGCCGACCCCATGTGTGATCACCAGCCACCCGGCTTCCGTTTCCAACGGCGATCCGCAGTTGCCCACCTGGGCCAACTCCCATGGTCTCTTGGGAACCTGGAGTTGAGCCGCCACATCCCAGAATCGCACCCTGTCCGAGAACATCACGTAGTTGTTCTGATTGTCGTAGCGGGATAGGGCCGCATAGCGACCGTCGATCATGCGGGGAAAGAGGGCCATGCCCTTGTTGGTGGCCCGAATCCCACCCAGGGTGGCGATCCGAAAGGATAGGAAGTCAGGTGTTTCAATCAGCTGGGGCAGAATCTGGAAGCCGTCATATGCGGTGTATGTGGCGTAGTAGCGAACCGACCCGTCGTCATGAGTGAACCTCACGAACCGTGCGTCTTCCATGCCCCGGCTCTCGGTCGGCCCGGCCGGGAATATCACGCGCTCTGAGACATCGGTATCGTCCCCAAACGCCATCGTGTAGTTCGAGGATGCCAACCAGTGGAGGGTCCGGGTGGTCTCGAAGGCTATGGAACGTTCGATGCCTCTTCGGTCGAAGTCGTTGATGGCAGCCTCCACCTCGTCGATCGTGAACAGATCCGCGAGCGAGTCGAGAATGACGCGGGCAATCTCATTCCACGCTCCCAACTCCATCAACCTCTTGGTGAAGAAGTCCTTGTCATAGATGGCGGCGGTACGGTCGCCGATGGTCGGGTAGGGACCGGTCTTGTCGAACGCGAGATCTCCAGTCGGGGAAATGACCCCGGAGCGGAACCCGATAGAAGACAGATGGCCCTCTCCGATGGCTCGAAGACTCATGATGAAACGCTGCTCACCGGGACCGACACCGGTCTGATCGGGTGCGGGGACGATCGACGGGTTGTTCAGCGCCGCTGCTTCGATCGAGTACTCGTGGGTGAAGTAGGCACCAATCAGGAGCTTTCTCTCCGGGGATAGATCACCGGGGCGCTCGATGTGCTCGACCACGAGATCGAAGTTCCTGCTGAAGATCTCGTTGACATTCCGGTGCCGGCCTTCGAAGGCGTGCACGGTCGAAGCCAAAGTAGAGCCCACCTCGGCTTCGGTCAGGTCGAGGATCCTTCCGACGATGAGTTGCACCCGTGATTGGCCGTCGGGAAAGACCTGCTCTCCAGGGTGGAAGGGCTTGGTGATGACCCGTAGCGGATTTGGAAGGAGACGGTTACTCGCCCGTGTGCCGACGATGCGACTCATTTCTGGGATGGGGGAAGGCAAGGTCAAAGCCTATGCAGCCGAAGGCCCCTGTCCGGGGATCTCAGCCGCTCCGGGGACCGATCAGACGAGCTTGCCCACCTGCTGCAGTGTGCTCAAGGCGGCCAGGGTCGACTCCGCCCCCTGATTGAAGTTCGCCCCCGATGGCGTCAATCCGTCGTAACAGCCACCGGTGTCGACGTCGTAGAGGGTCACCTTCCGATCATTGCTGCCCAGGAACCATCGGCCCGCTCGTTCCAGGTGGTCCTTCCAACGATCATCGCCGGTGATCGACCAGGCCAGGCTGCAAGCGTCGGCCATTGCCGCCGCTTCCACCGGCTGTTGGTCGAAACCGGGACGGAGCTCGCCCGATGCCCAGCCACCGGCCGGTGTGAAGCTGAAGTGACCATCTCGGGTCTCGGTGGCGACAAGCCAGGCAAGGAGACGGGTCCCCTGGTCGACAAGCAGCCCGTCGCCAAGCGCCTGGCCCGCGGCCATCAGTGCTTCCGGGATTCGAGCGTTGTCATACGCGAGCCGATGCTCTGGCCAGGGCCAGATGGGATCGCCGGATGCTCGAAGATGGCCGACCCAGCGGGCCAGGGCCGGCTTCGCCCAACTATGTGCCGGATGCCTGTTGAGTATCTGGCTGGCACCGAGGACAGCAAAGGCGTTGGCACGGGGCGACGCAGAGACAAAGCCCTCTTGCCGTTCGAACAAGTCGAGCGCGCGTTGGCGGATCCATGGCTCCTGACCGAGATGAGCAGCCGACCCCAGACCCCAGATGGCCCGTCCCTGAGAGTCGTCGGAACCGATCGTGTCGGTCCACACTCCGTCGGCACTGCGCCGATTGTGGAACCCCCCATTCGACAAGGCGGCAGCCTCGAGAAAGGCAAGGTATATCCGCGCCAGCTCGAGTAGGTCGTCGGAGACATCCGATTGGCGGCTGATGACCATCAACGCCCGCGCGTTGTCATCGGTGCAGTAGCCGTGCTCGGGACGCGGCGTCGAGTAGCGGGCGTGCTCCCATATCCCCAACCGGCCGGTCATACGCCGCAAATGGTCGAAGCATGGATCTGGCAATCGGTCCATCGTCGACAGAATGCCCAACTCGAATGCCGGCGTCGACCCCCGTCGGCCCTGGACGCCCAGGTTCAACCGACTCTGGCCAGGTGGTCCGCCGACACAACGCGCTCCGAAATGGATGCAATGACCGGTGACCGCGGGACGAGTGGGGCTGCGATGGCCTCGTACTTCTCGGCGACGGCCGGCCAGTGCAGGGCGGAGCCAATCGAAGCGGCCACCCCTGCCATCCTGTTCGCCAGCTCGGGGTCTGTGACCAGGGTCCGGATGGCACCCGCCATCGCTACCGGATTGGAGTGAGGCACGATGATCCCGGCGCCGGTGCTCAACATCTCCACGGCGTGAGAGAACGACGTCGCCACAACCGGCTTACCGGCCGCGATGGCTTCTACAAGCACACCGGAAGTCACCTGCTCCGTAGATTCATAAGGGAGAAGGACGATATCGGCCCGCCTGATTTCCTTGGCGAGAGACTCGAGATCGAGATAACGACTGTCGAACTCGACTACATCGTCCAACCCAAGGGCGCGAACTCGCGCCTTCAGGCCGTCCAGATAGGAGTCACCCTGTGTCGCCTGCACTTTGGGGTGAGTCTTGCCGAGGATGATGTAGCGCGGTGTTGGCCTGATGTCCTTCAGGTCGGCCACAGCCTCGATCGCCGACTCGAGCCCTTTCCCGGGTCCGATCAGACCCCACGTCAACACCACGGGCCGTATCCCGTCCGACAGGCTGGGGCCGGCGAGCCCGGCCATGGCACCATGGGGGATCACCCGCACCTTCATCGGATCGAGTTGATATCTGTGCTCGAGTCGTCGCAAGGCGGTCTGACTCATCACGACTGTCTCACTCGTCATGTCGACCAAACGCTCCAGGATGTCCTTTTGAGTCGGGGTCGGGTTGGTCAGGACGGTGTGGAGGGTGACCACGGTGGGCACATTCAGTTGGGATACCAGATCGAGCACCTCGGACCCGTCCGGTCCGCCAAAGATCCCGTACTCGTGCTGGATCAAGACCACATCGTGAGTGTTGAGGAGATCGACCGCTGCCCCGAGCGACGACCGGTCCCCGTTGAGATGCTGATAGGAGACTTCGGCTCTCGGCTCTTCGAGGCGGCTCTCGACCAAGCTCACGACATCCAATCCGGCATCCGAGCCTCGCCCCTGGGCCATGGCGCCGCGCAATGCGGCGGTGAAAGTGGCCAACCCGCACGAAGTCGGGGGGTATGTGCTGACGAATCCGATCGAGGGAAGTCTTACTTGGTCTTGTTTCATACAGGTCTCCATCCGGTAAATGCCCGGTGAATGGCTCCGGCTGCCAATAGCCGTCGACATCGCGTGCAACGGAGAGCTGTTTACCCACTAACTCTGCGGGGGAAACCGACGCTGGTGCTGAGACCGCTTCGGCTATGTCAGGCTACCAGTCTGGCGTGGCTAGTCATCATCGGCTTTCACCTCCTAGTCCATGTCCTGCGAGGCACGAAGACGCGCTCGGCCGGACGGCCCATCCCTTGCCTTGGTTCGATGCTCGCATGGCTTGTCGGGGCCGAAATCACAGACCCGTTGCGGCCTGACGACGCTCGGTGGAAGGGGGCGGCATGCCCCGCTTCCGTCTGGGCTTTCGGCCCTATACATTCTTCCCCGGCCCCTTATGGTTGCAACCGGGGCATGTTCGGTGAGCTGACCCGTCCCGGCGAGCCAGACGGCGGCGGGCGCCAAAGGAGGAGACAGCGTTGACAGGGTTCAAGAACATCCTCGTGGCTTCGAATCCCGGCCAACTGAGTGCGTCCATCATGCACCAGGCGGTGGACCTGGCCGACCGTCACGACGCTCGGCTCGCCCTCCTCGGGTTCGTAGAGCCGCTGCGTCCGTGGCAACGGGAGATCAACGTGGCCGGCACGATCGTGGACGTCGAGAGACTGCTGACCGAAAGCCACACCGAGGTCCTCAGCAGTATGGCAAAGAGGGCAGGCGGCGCCGACGTGGCCGTTGAGGTCAAAACCGGAAAGCCGTTTCAGGAGGTATCTCGATACGTGATGGCCAAAGACATCGATCTGGTGATTGTTGGGGAGCCGGCTCCCGAGCAAGGCCGGGATCAGGGTCTGAGCCCTGGCGTCATGCAGTTGTTGAGGACCTGTCCGGCTCCGGTCTGGGTGATGCGCCCCAGTCGGGCTCGAAAGCTCCGGGTCCTCGCCCTCGTCGACCCTGACCCTACGGACCGCACCCGCGACGAGCTCAATCAGAAGATCCTCGAGCTTGCCATGTCGCTGGCGGCCGACGGAAGTGGCGAGCTACATGTCGGCCATGCCTGGGAGATGCCGGGGGAGTCGTTCCTGCGCGCCAGCGCCTTCGTCTCGCTGTCAGACGAGGAGGTCGACCTCATGGTTGGGGCGACCGAGCAGGGGCACCGGCAGCGGCTGGATGAGCTGGTGGCTCGACACGGCGTCGCAGCGGCGGGGGGGCGGACCCATATGGTGCATGGAGACCCGAGCAAGGCCCTCCCCGCCCTGTGCGAACTGACTCGTTGCAACCTGGTTGTGCTGGGAACTGTGGCCCGCACCGGGTTATCCGGGCTGATAATGGGCAACACCGCCGAGACGATTCTGAGATCGGTCAGCAGCTCGGTGTTGGCAATCAAGCCGGACGGTTTCGAGACGCCGGTTCGGCTGCCAGACGGGCGATCCCGGAGCAGACCGTAGACTCCCTACCGGTCGCCATTGTCGGGTTCGTGATCGCGGCAGCGATCTTGGTTCGCGGTGGAGTTGCTCTGGCCACCGCCGGAGACCAGCTCGCCGAGCGGACAGGGTGGGGCCGCCTGTTCGTAGGCACTCTCTTCCTCGCTTTCGCCACCTCGCTGCCCGAAGTCGTAACCGACATGACCGCGGCGGCGGCGGGGGCCCCTGACCTCGCGGTTGGTGACTTGTTCGGCTCCTCGATGGCCAACATGGCCATCCTGGCCATCATCGACCTGCGTCATCGGGGGCGGGTCTGGCCTTCGGTCGAGCTCGGCCATGCCCGCGTGGCGGCAGTTGGCATCGTACTGACGGCGCTGGCGGCGTTGGGTGTGCATACTCCTTCCGCGGCCCGAATCGGCTGGGTCGGCATCACCCCGATCATGATCATGGCCGTATACGTGGCGTCACTGGTCTGGCTCCGGCGCAGCCCTGTCCTGCCGCGAGTGGGCATCGTCGAAGTGGTGCCGGACCTGCCCCAGGGCGGCGAGAGCGATCGAAAGGACGTGCCGACCATGAGAGCGATTGCGACGAGGTTCGGCCTGGCCGCCGGGATCATCTTCGTATCCGCTCCGGTGGTTGCGCTCACTACCCGGGACATGGCCAGTGCGACCGGCATCGACCAGACCTTCCTTGGAGCAACCCTCCTCGCCATCACCACTTCCCTGCCCGAACTCGTCGTGTCCTTGGCCGCGGTACGGATCGGTGCCTATGACCTGGCTGTGGGGAATCTGTTCGGCTCCAATGCGACCAACATGAGCGTGCTTCTGTTCGCCGACCTGGCATATACCGACGGTTCGATCCTGGCCGCCGTGAAGTCGACCCAGGTTGTGGCAGCTCTCGGTGCGATCGTGCTCATGGGGCTCGCCGTAGCCGCGATAGTGGGTGGCACCGAGACCCGGATTCGACGTCTGGAGCCCGACGCCATCCTGGTCCTCATTGCCTACCTCGGTGCCCTGGCCGCGGTGGCAGTCACCGGTTAGCGACACTCCCCCAATGATCAGCCCGTACCGGCCGAGAGGGACCTTGTCGCTCCGAACCGGTCTCTACTTCCTCAGTCGTCTCCAGCCGAGGAGTCGTGGTTCTCGTACGTGACCACGATCTCACCGTCGACCATCTCGACCTCGATGGCAGCTCCGTCCAGCACTTCGCCACCGATCAGGGCCCGGCCGATCCTGGTCTCCAACTCATGTGCGATGAAGCGACGCAGCGGTCTCGCCCCATAGACGGGATCGAAACCCTGCTCCGCTATGAAGCGCAGCGTGTCCTCGCTCACCTCGAGCGTCATATCCCGATCGGCGAGCCGCCGGCGCACATCGTTGAACATGAGATCGACCACTCTCTGGATTTCATCGAGGGTCAGCGGCTTGAACAACACGATGTCATCGACCCGGTTGAGAAACTCGGGACGGAAGTGACGGCGCAACTCCCCCATCACCATCTCCCTCGATTCGGGCTTGATCTCGCCCGAGCCGGTGATCCCCTCGAGCAGGTATTGGGAGCCGATGTTCGAGGTCATGATGATCACCGTGTTACGGAAGTCGACCGTTCTGCCCTGGGCGTCCGTGAGCCGGCCGTCGTCGAGGACCTGGAGCAAGGTGTTGAAGACATCGGCGTGGGCCTTCTCTATCTCATCGAACAGAACCACCGAATACGGCTTTCTGCGCACTGCTTCGGTGAGCTGTCCGCCCTCCTCATACCCCACATAGCCGGGAGGTGCTCCCAGCAGACGGCTGACGGTATGACGCTCCTGGTATTCGCTCATGTCGATTCGGACCATGTTCTCCTCGGTGTCGAAGAGGGCTTCAGCTAGAGCCTTGGCCAACTCGGTCTTCCCCACCCCGGTTGGGCCGAGAAAGACAAAGGAGCCGATCGGACGCCGCGGGTCCTTGATGCCCGAACGGGCGCGGATGATTGCGTCCGCCACCAGCTGGACGGCCTCGTCCTGTCCCACCACCCGCTCATGAAGCAGCACATCGAGACGCAACAGCTTGTCGCGTTCGCCTTCCTGGAGTCGGGTCACGGGAATCCCGGTCCAACGAGAGACGATGTCGGCGATCTCATCCTCGGTGACCACCTCGCGAAGCAGACGATGCTCACCCTGCTCGGTGGAGAGCTTCTCCTCCTCGGCCGCGAGCTGGCGCTCCAGGTCGGGAAGCTGACCATGGCGAAGCTGAGCCGCTCGATCGAGGTCGTAGGAGCGCTCGGCTTCCTCCGCCTCGCGATGTGCCCGCTCGATCTCGGCCCGGATCTCCTGGACCCGTCGCAGCGTCTGACGCTCGGCTTCCCACTGGGCCCTCATTGCGCCCGCCTCGGTCTTGAGGTCGGCGACCTCCCGACGAAGCTCATCCAAGCGCTTCGCGCTCGCCGCATCCTTTTCCTTGGCGAGGGCGGCCTCTTCGATCTCGAGTCTGGTGACCCTTCGGGTCAACTCGTCGAGCTCGGCCGGCATCGAGTCGATCTCGGTGCGGAGCATGGCGCAGGCTTCGTCGACCAGGTCGATTGCCTTGTCGGGGAGGAATCGATCGGTGATATATCGGTGGGAGAGCACCACCGCGCCGACCAGGGCCGAGTCCTGGATCTTCACTCCGTGGAAAACCTCGAAACGCTCCCGGAGGCCGCGCAATATCGAGATGGCATCCTCCACCGACGGCTCGTCCACCACCACGGTCTGAAACCGTCTTTCGAGTGCGGCGTCCTTCTCGATGTGCTTCCGGTACTCGACCAGAGTGCTAGCACCGATCATGTGCAGCTCGCCACGGGCCAGCATCGGCTTCAGCATGTTGCCGGCGTCCATGGCGCCTTCGGATGCCCCGGCCCCGACCACCGTGTGCAACTCGTCGATGAACAGCACTATCCCGCCCTCGGCAGCTTTCACCTCGCCCAGCACTGCCTTCAGCCTCTCCTCGAACTCGCCGCGATACTTGGCGCCGGCGATCAAGGCACCCATGTCGAGGGCGAACACGGTCCGGTCGCGCAGACTCTCCGGGACGTCGCCCCGCATGATCCGTTGGGCGAGACCTTCGACTATCGCGGTCTTACCGACGCCGGGATCACCAATGAGGACGGGGTTGTTCTTGGTTTTACGAGACAGGATTTGAACCACCCGGCGTATCTCTGCGTCGCGGCCGATGACCGGATCGAGTTTCCCGGCACGTGAATCAGCAACCAG
>DATKEA010000082.1:0-15494 GCA_035544615.1 Acidimicrobiia bacterium
GCGCCGTGACTCGGTTGGTCACGGGGCACGAGTCGCTGCACTCGGAATGTCAGTCGAGGCGTAAGCGGAGTTCGTACCGTCCGGATTCCGCATGAATCTGTCGATCAACCTGGAGGAATCCGTACGCGTCGTAGAAGCGGCGACCTATGAGATTGTCCTCGAACACGCCAAGCTCGAGGTGGGGACGAGCTCGGCGAGCGTGGTCCATCAGGGCACGTCCGATGCCCCGTCCTTGATATTCCGGGTCCACGAAGATGCCACCAACCTCGGTACCGATGAGGGACAGGGAGCCGACGACACGCCCATCTGCCTCGGCCACGGTGGTTTCAGATACGGGGAGCCATTCCTCGGCGATCCGACGCCGCTCAGCCTCGAGGAATTCCTCGGAGAGAAACGAATGGGCGATCAGCGATGCCCGGTACCAGACATCGAGCACTCCTTCGAGGTCGTCGTCTCGGTATGGGCGAAGCATCCTGAACGAAGATACCCGCTTCCCATCAACCACTCCCACGGATAAACGGCACGGTTTCGTCGATCTGGCTGACAAACTCGGTTCAATCCGATCATCTCCGATGAGCATCGGACGCTGGTCTGAGACGCGTCGGTGACCATGCTGAGAGGGACTGAGATAGGAACTCTGAGGCAGTTCGAACATGGTTTCCCAGCTTCGACACAGCCCGGTGCGTGATAGTCGCTCAGGCATTCCGACTGAAACGGAGCTAAACGAACTGAAGGTGGTAGTCAGAGTGGTTGCGGCTGGGGGGTGGCCTACTGGAACCCCTTCGATGCCCAGATGATGAGAAGAGGGCTCGCCAGGATTGCCAACGCAAGGATTGTGAAGACGAGGGCCTTCCACGAGAACGGCAGACGAGGTCGGTCCTTGTCATGAATCGGGGGAACGTAGCCAGTGTCATTCACCATCAGTTCACCTCTTCGCCGCTACTCCCAAGTCAAGCAGCCATCTGCTTGGGTTTGGCAACCCGAATACGACGATCCCGGCACGATTCCGAGTAGATACGCGATCTCGTGAGAAGGCCGCCGCCACACCACGCACCAGCGAGTCGATCTCCGTTCGGCCTCGGTCCTCAATCTGGCCATCAGTTGTTTACCTGAGGGCTGGTCTGTGATACGAGCTGGGTTCTACCCGATGGCAAGTAGTCGGTCGGAAGTCTTCCAGGAGCCGTCTTCCTTCGACGGGGATCAACGAGCCATCCACCCGCCGTCGACCGTGAGCACGGTGCCGTGGATGTAGTCGGCGGATGCAGACGCCAAGAAGACCGCGGCGCCGGCGACGTCTTCGGCCCTGCCCCAGCGACCGGCCGGAATCCGCTCGAGGATCGCCCGAGACCGGACCGGGTCGTGACGAAGCTCTTCGGTGTTGTCGGTCTCCATGTAGCCGGGGGCGATGGCGTTGACGTTCACCCCGTGACTCGCCCATTCGTTGGCCAGGGCCCGGGTCAGCCCGGCGATAGCGCTCTTCGACGCCGTGTAACTCGGAACCGTGACCCCTCCCTGGAAGCTGAGGAGGGACGCGGTGAAGATGATCTTCCCGGACCGCCGCTCGACCATCTGTCTGCCGAGCTCGCGGGCCAGGATGAAAGGGGAGCTCAGGTTGACCTCGAGTACGCGGTCCCATTGCTCGTCGCTGTGCTCAGCGGCAGGGTGTCGGAAGATAGCGCCCGCGTTGTTTACCAGGATGTCGACTTGGTGCCGTTCATCTGCGAGCCAGGCCAGGAGCTCGTAGAGCGCCCGACGATCCGAGAGATCGCACCTCCTTCCGATGAAGGCCCGTCCCATACTCTCCACGAGCTGTTCGATCTCGGAGCCTGCCTCCTCCTGTGCGGCCGAGACGCCGATCACATCGGCGCCGGCTTCGGCGAGCCCCACAGCGATCGCCTTGCCGAGCCCCCGTCGCGCTCCCGTCACCAATGCCAACCTGCCGCTCAGGTCGATGATGTGGGCCATGGGTCTTGCTACTTGGCCAGATACGAGGCGACGGCTGTCAGGTCGGCCACCAGCCGCTCACGAAGGTCGGGCGTCAGGCGATCCTTGAACAACGTGGTGCTGACCGCGCATCTGGGATCGCCCTCCGGCGTGTCGACGGGAACCGCGAGACATACGACGTTGGGTGCCGCCTCTTCGTTGTCGATGGCGTGACCGCGGCGCCGAATCTCGGCGAGGTCATCGGAGAGGGCGGCAAGCTCGCGGTGCGAGCGATCGGTGAGTTGGGGGAGGGGCTCGCTCAGCGTCGCCGCGAGCTCGGGCGGTTCGAGCCGGGCGAGCATGGCTTTCCCGACAGCCGTGGCCGAAGCAGGGAGTCGCTTGCCGATGGCCGAAGTGAGGGCGATCGGCTGGGCTCCGTCGTGACGGGCGAGGAACAGGACATCACCCTCGACGAGTGTCCCCAGCTGGACGGTCTCGGCCGAGAGGGTCTCCATCTCCGGGACGAACTCCCGGAATCGTTGCACCGTGTCGTCGCTGCGCAGGAACACCGAGGCCAGCTCGACCGTGGTCGGACCGATCGAGTATCCGGAGCCGGCTCGTCGGACGAGACCGGCTTCTACGAGTGCGGCGAGGATGTTGGTCACCGATGAGTGGGGTATCCCCGTCGCCCGTGCGATGTCAGACACCCGCGGATAGGTGTCCGTATGCTTCGAGATCACATCGAGGATGGCGGCAGCGCGGAGAACTGCGGGCGCAGGCGTGCCGGGACCTGGGGACGTCATCGTGAATCGATCATGACTTTCACGACCTCTCCACCAGACGCGATTCTTTCGAAGGCGCGATCGGCCTGCGACAGGGGAACGATGTCGGTGATCAGGGACTGTGCGGGAATGACCCCGTCGGCCAAGAGCGCAACCGCCTCCTCGAAGTCTTCCCGCTGATAGACGCGGGCGCCACTGATGTCGAGCTCCTTCCAAAAGGCTGCCATCAGGTCGACCGGGGTCGGCTCGGTGTGGATGGCGACCACGACGCCGTGTCCACGCACTGCCAGCACGTCTGTGAGTGCCCGGACCCCAGCCGCCGACCCGGAGACCTCGAAGGCGACATCCGCACCCTTTCCCTCCGACCACGCGGCCACCGTCGCGTTCAGGTCCTCGGTGGTGGGGTCGATATTGCGCAGGCCCAATTCGTTGGCGAGCTTACGTCGGAACTGTGAGACCTCGGACACGAGCACATCGGCGCCGGCGTGGCTCGCCACGAGCGCGATCAATATCCCGATTGGCCCGCCGCCGATGACGACCACCTGGTCCGTGGCCCTCACCCCGCCGCGCCGGATGTCGTGGACCGCCACGGCCGAGGGCTCGGCCAGGGCCGCTTGCTCGAGTGAGAGCTGGTCGGGAATCCGCACGAGCACGCCAACCGGGACGATCCAACGCTGCTGCAGGGAGCCAGGTGAGTCGATTCCAAGAAAGACGAGGTTCTGGCACACATGACTGTGGCCGGCCCTGCAGGCCGGGCAGTCGCCGCACCAGTCGAGAGGCATGACGGTTACCTTGTCGCCGGACTGCCAACCGGTGACACCGGAGCCGATTGCATCGATGGTGCCGGACATCTCGTGACCGATGGGCCACGGAGAGGTGACGCGGTGGTCCATGTCCCCGTGGGCGATCTTGAGGTCCGTCCCGCATATCCCTGTGAAGGCGACGGCGATGCTGACCTGACCCGGGCCGGGCTCGGCGGGCTCGTAGAACCGAGGTCTGAAGACCTGGTCGCCGTGGTAGTCGAGGGCGAGGTGTGTCATGGGGGAGGCAACAGTATGCTGTGAGAACGTCAGTATACTGCGATAAGGATTGTCGGTGTCTCCACGAGAGGATCCTTAGGTGGCCAGTCACACGAAAGTCGAAGTACTGGAGGCCATCGACCGCGATGGCGTAGTCCCGGTCTTCTATGACTCTGACGTGGATGTCACAAAAGAAGTGGCAGGCACACTGGTGGCGGGCGGGATCGGCACCCTGGAGTTCACTAACCGCGGTGATGGGGCCATCGCAGTCCTCGACGAGCTGCTCGGTCACGCTCGGCGATACCTTCCCGAGCTGATCGTCGGCGCCGGCTCGATCGTGGACGGCGCAACGGCCGCACAGGTGATCGATCTCGGCGTGAACTTCGTGTTTGCACCGGGATTCTCTGCCGAAGTTGCCGGCGCCTGCCACCTTCGCAACATCCCGTACGTGCCCGGCTGCGCAACGATGACCGAGATCCTCGCCGCATATCGCGCCGGATGCGATTATGTCAAGCTGTTCCCGGCGGGCTCGATCGGGGGACCTGCGTTTCTCGAAGCGGTGCGCGCTCCCTGTCCCTGGGTGCGTGCGATACCGACCGGCGGCGTCGATCGAACTGTGGAATCACTGCGGCCCTGGTATCGAGCAGGTGCTCCCGCCGTTGGCATTGGATCAAAGCTGCTCCCCAAGCCGCTCATTCAGGCTAAGGACTTCGATGGCCTCCACGAACTGATCGATGCCACCGTGGCTGCCGTGGCCGAGGCGAGGAGCTGACGTCTTGGCCATGGAAATCAAGCCCGCCGAAGCATGTCGCTGGGATTGCCTCGCCATTGGTGAGGTCATGCTTCGCCTCGATCCTGATTGGGGCCGGATCAGGACCACCCGGCACTTCAGGGTCAGTGAGGGTGGCGGCGAGTACAACGTGGCCCGTGCCCTCAGGAAGGTCTTCGGGCTGAGGACCGCCGTCGTCTCGGCGCTAGTCGACAACGAGGTCGGGCATCTCGTCGAGGATCTCATGATGACCGGCGGTGTCGACCTCCGTCACGTCAAGTGGGTGCCCCACGACGGAATCGGGCTCGAATCGCGGGTGGGGCTCAACTTCACGGAGAAGGGATTCGGCATCCGGCCCGCCCTCGGCGTCTCCGACCGGGCCAACACCGCAGTCTCCCAACTCGGGCCAGGTGACATCGACTGGGACCGGATCTTCCGCGAAGAGGGGGTGCGGTGGCTCCACACCGGAGGCATCTTCGCCGCCTTGTCCGAGACGACGGCCGAGGTCGCTCTCGAGGCCATGCGAGTTGCACAGGATGCAGGCACCATCGTCTCCTATGACCTCAACTATCGACCGTCGCTGTGGATGCCCCGCGGCGGGAACACGCGAGCCGTCGAGGTCAATCGGGCTCTAGCCCCATACGTCGATGTGATGATCGGGAACGAGGAGGACTTCACGGCGGCGCTGGGGTTCGAGGTCCCCGACCTCGATCACGAGATCACGAACCTCGACCCGTCCGCATTCAAGGCGATGATCGGAGCAGTTCTCGATGCCTTCCCCGGTCTCGAGGTAGTCGCCACCACCCTCCGGAATGCGAAGACTGCCGGATTCAACGATTGGGGCGCGATCCTCCATTCGGAGGGGGTGTTCCACGAATCCCGGCTCCGCACGGACCTCGAGATCTTCGACCGGGTGGGAGGCGGCGATGGCTTCGCCAGCGGCTTGATCTGGGCCCTTTTCGAGGGCAGGTCGCCTGCGGAGGCAGTGGAGATCGGTGCCGCCCATGGTGCGTTGACCATGACGACACCAGGGGACACTTCGATGGTGACGAGCTCGGAAGTGATGAGAGCCGTCAGTGCTCGCGGTGCCCGTGTGGTGCGTTGAGGCCACCTCCATTCGAGCGCGGCGGCGGTCCTTCGCGGGAAAGCCGGGCGGAACGCTTCAAGGCTCGAGACCGTAGGTTGTGGCTGCGCATCCCCCGAGAATCCACCCGAGCTCGTCTCCTACCAGGTCGGAGAGGATCTCGGTCGTGACGTCGTACACCTCGGAGTAGCCGGCGGCCAGGGTGCAGACCGGCCAGTCGGATCCCCACATGAGCCGATCGGCGCCGAACAACTCCACGGCCATTGCAACGTATGGCATCAGATCGGCCTGACTCCATGCCGACCACTCCGCTTCAGTAACCAGGCCCGACACCTTGCATGTGACATTGGGGAGACCGGCGATCTCGCCAATGGCGGAGGCCCACGGCTCGATCTGCTGTGTCGAGATCGACGGCTTGGCCAGGTGGTCGAGAACGAGACGGAGCCCGGGGAGTCGCCGGGCGACCTCGGTGGCCGCAGGGAGCTCGCGGGCCCTCACCAGAAGGTCGTACACCAATCCCGCCTCGGCCACGACGCCCAGCCCTCCCAACACCTCGTCTCGAAGCAGCCACTCGGGATCGGGCTCGTCGTGGACCAGATGGCGGATCCCGACCAGCCGGTCTCCGTTATCCCCATCACGGACCCGGGCGATGGTCTCCGCCACATCCGGGCTGGTGAGATCCACCCATCCCACCACCCCCGCCACCCATGGTGTGGTCCCGGCGAGGTCGAGCAGGGAATTCGTCTCGTCGAGATCTTGTCGCGCCTGCACGACAATCGTGGCAGTCACCCCATTGTTCTCGAGGAGCGGTGCGAGGTGGGATGGTCCATAGGCCCTACGCAGGGCCAGGTACGCGCCGTTCATCCAGGGGTAGTCGGCAGCCTCCGGATCCCAGAAGTGTTGGTGTGCGTCGATGACGGTCGTGGCCACGGTGCTCATTGCGTGACCGAGGAAGGCTCACGGTCGACGGCAATGCCGTCTTCGACGACGAGGCCGTGCTCCGCGCTCTCGAGGGCGCCGCGAGACTGAAGCTCTCCGAAGAACTCGACGGTGGCGGCGATGCCGTCGTAGAGCGGTGTCACGGCTGGCGGGCCGATTGTGTCGAGCCCCGTTGTGTCGACGTCTTCCGGGAACGGAAGAGGATTCGAGCTGACGGTGATCCGCTCTGCGGAGGGTCCCACGAGATCGTGGAGGCCGGCGACGATTTCGGAGACCGGGGCGCGCACGCCGTTCAGGTTCGCCACATGGGCACCGTCCACCGATGAGTGGGCGGCGGCGACCAGGGCGCGGCCAACGTCACCGGCATAGTGGAACAGGGTTGCTCCCCCGAAGCCGATCTCATATGCGCATCCGAGCACCGCGGCCAGAACGGCCTTCGTCGGCGAGCTGGTGAGGCCCTGGTCCCTCCCCGGCCCAAACACAGTCATTGGCCTGAGACCGATGCTGGACACTCCGAAGTCGTTCCAGTAGGCACGGGCGGTTCCCTCGTTGGCCAGCTTGTAGGCCCCGTAGTGACTGGCTGGTCGCGCTGGAGCGTCCGCCGTGAGACGTCCCTTCTCGGGCCCCCAGTCGAAGATCGCAATCGAGCTGGTGTACACGATGTTTGGTACACCGGCCCGTCGGGCGGCTTGGAAGACGTTCACGGTTCCCACGACGTTTACCAACGCACCCAACGCAGGGTCGGCCCGGCAGGAGGGGAGCTGAAGCGCTCCCAGGTGGATGATCTTCTCCACCTCGTTGGCACTGATGGTCTCTTCCAAATCGGCGAGGCTGGTGATGTCTCCCTGAACCAGACGAACCCGCTCGAACTGCTCCGGGGTGGTGATCTGACGCAGCCTTCTCGGGTCTGTGGATCGATCGAACGCCACAACAGGGACGTCGCTGACGGCGAGCTCGCGAACAGTCCACGCTCCGATACAACCCAAGGCGCCGGTGACCAGGACCGCGCCTTCTCCCATCAGGTGCCCCCAACCAGGGCCTCCGACCACTCAGCCCCGAGGGGGTAGGAGTAGGCCGTGATGCTGGACGGGTGCATGGTGATGCTCGTCCCTGGAGCGGTCGGTGCCTGGTAGTGGCCCGCTCTCACCACCGCGGGGTCGACGAAGTGCTCGTGGAGGTGGTCGACGTACTCGACGACGCGGCTCTCTGACGAGCCGTTCACCGCCAGGTAGTCGAAGATCGCCAGGTGTTGGACGTACTCACAGAGCCCAACGCCCCCGGCATGAGGACACACCGCTACCCCGAACTTGGCCGCCATCAGAAGCACGGCCAGCACCTCATTGACGCCTCCCAGGCGGCATGGGTCGACCTGGGCGAAGTCGATGGCGGCACTTTGAAAGAGCTGCTTGAACATGACCCGGTTCTGACAGTGCTCTCCGGTTGCCACCCCGATCCCGAGCGGGTCCATTGCACGGGCGATGCGAGCGTGTCCGAGTATGTCGTCGGGGCTGGTCGGCTCTTCGATCCACAGGGGGCGGAATGGTGCCAGCTGCTGCATCCAGGCAATGGCCTGGTCGACATCCCACACCTGGTTGGCATCCAGCATGAGAGCACGGTCCGGCCCGATCTCCTCGCGCACGATCCCGGCGCGACGTACATCCTCATCGAGGTTGCGACCCACCTTCAGCTTGAAGTGCTGCCAGCCGTCGGCCACGGCAGTCCGACACATCTGCCGGACCTTCTCATCGGAGTAACCGAGCCACCCGATCGAAGTCGTATAGGCCGGAATGCCGATGTCAAGAACCCGCTGCTCCCTCTCAGCCCGACCCGGGGCGGCATTTCTCAGGATCTCGAGAGCCTCATGCGGCGACAGCACGTCGGTGATGTACCGGAACGGGATGCAGCGGACTACCTCTTCCGGAGTCATGTCTGCGAGAAGTCTCCACAGCGGTTTGGCCTCGGTCTTGGCATATAGATCCCACACCGCATTCACCAGCGCAGCCGTCGCCATGTGGATCACGCCCTTTTCGGGGCCTACCCAGCGCAGCTGCCCATCATCGACGAGCGACGACCAGAACGCTCCGAGGTCTTCTGTCAGCGACTCCAGTGTCCTGCCGACGACCAGGGGGCGCAGTGCCTCGATGCCGGCCACGCACAGCTCGTTGCCGCGGCCGGTGGTGAAGGTCATCCCATGACCCTCGGGCCCACCGGGGCTGTCGGTGCGCAGGATCACATAGGCGGCGGAGTAGTCGGGGGCCTCGGTCATGGCGTCGGATCCGTCCAGGGCGCGCGATGTGGGGAATCGGATGTCCATCGTCGTGAGATCGACGATCGTTGTAACCATCAGAGTTCCTTTGATAGGGCGATGAGCATTCCGAAGAACGCCGCCCGGGGGCCCGACCTGGTCGAGCCCCCAAAGCGACTGTCTCGGCGCTCTACTGGAAGTCCGCCACGTTGTCGGTTGTGACGATCGCCGTGCCGGTGTCGACATTGGGCTCGACGGTCCCACCCGTGACCACCTGGTACAGGGTTTCCATCCCGAGCTCGCCCATCTTTGGCGGGAACTGGGCGACCGAGGCGTCCTGGTTCCCCGCCGCGATTGCGGCCACTTCGTCACCCGAGGCGTCGAAGCCGACGACCACGATGTCTTCCGGGGCTATGCCGGCGTTCTCGATCGCCTCCAAGGCGCCGATGATCGGTGGGCCGCATGCGCCGTAGATGGCGCTCACATCCGGGTTGGCGGTGAGCAGGTCCTCTGCGGCCGCCACACCCTTGACCTGATCGCAGTCAGTCGGGGTTTGAGAGACGATCGTGACATCGGCGTCGCCGAGGCCCTCCATCATCCCCAGGACCCGGTCATCCAGAGCAGGCACCCCGGCGACCCCTTCGAGCACGGCGAGAGTCGAGCCAGGTTCGAGGTTCTCGGCGAGCCATTCGCCGGCGAGGACTCCTCCGGCGAAGTTGTCGGTCGCCACGACGGCTGACTTGCCATCCCAATCAGGCAGGTCGTTGTCGATGAGCACTATGTCGACGCCGGCCGCAACTGCCGCATCGAGTGCGGGAGTAACCGCGGGCCCGGTTGGTGTGATGGCGATCCCGTCCACCCCCTGGGCGACCATCGACTCGATGAGGGCTATCACGCCCTCGTCGTCGGAGCCTGACTCGCCCATACCGGTGATAAGCTCGACATCGGGATGGTCATCCGCCCAGGCTTTTGCTGCATCTTCGATGATGAAGAAAAAGTCGACGGGGAACTTAGTGATCAGCCCGAGCTTGTAGCTCTCGCCTGCGGTGGTCGTATCTGGCGCGGCGGTGGTAGCCGGCGCGTCGGTCGTCGTTGGTTCAGTGCTGGCAGGTCCAGTGGTAGTTGAGCCCTCGCTGTCGCCGCCGCAGGCGGCTACAAGCATCAGGACCCCCAACATGGCCGCCCATCGGCGGGCCGTTTTGGTTTGCATTCCGTTCCTCCTCATATCTGTTGGGTGGATCTCTTCTCTGCCCCGGCCGCCGCCACCCAGGTCGGCGCCGAATTCCTGCAAGGTCAATCCGTCAACCCTCACCTCCAACGATCAAAGAAACGATTTGCTCTCGAGAGTCCTCGGATGGGGTCAATTCGCCCACCTTTCGGCCCCGGCGCATCACCACCGCCCGATCGGCCACCTCGATCACGTGGTCCATGGCATGGGAAATGACCACCACCGCTTTGCCTTCGCCACGGAGCCGCCTGATCAGGTCGAGCACCCGTGCCGCCTCGCGCACCCCGAGAGCAGCTGTCGGCTCATCCAGGATCACCAGGCGAGAGGCGAACGCGGTCGCCCGGGCCACCGCCACCGCCTGACGCTGTCCTCCTGACATGAGCCCAACCGGAGCCTCGAAGTCGGGGAGTGCCACCTGCAGGCGGTCCAGGACGTCTTGCGTCACCTGCGACATGGACCGCCTTCGCAGCAACCGCATCCCCGTCGGCAGCCAGCGCGGCCAGGCCATCTCCCGACCGGCGTAGAAGTTCGCAGACGGGCTCAGATTGTCGAAGAGAGCCAGGTCCTGGTAGACGGTCTCGATTCCGAGATCGCGGGCATCGGAAGGGCTGTGCATTTGCACCGGATCCCCGTCGACAACGATCATTCCCGAATCGAGTCGGTGGACTCCGCTCATGCACTTGATCAGGGTCGATTTGCCGGCTCCGTTGTCTCCGAGAATCGCCAGGACCTCCCCGGCGAACACATCGACGTCCATCTCGTCCAGGGCGAGCACACCGCCGAAGCGTTTGGTTCCACTGCGCACGCTCAGCATGGGGAAGGAGACGTCCTGCGTCACGTTCGCGTCGCCTGTATGAGACGGAGCCGGTTTTCCAGGTAGCCACGCAGCACGTCGGATTCGACGGCGACGATGATCACGATTCCTAGGACGATCAGTTGGAAGAACGAGTCCAGGTTGGCCAGATTCATGGCGTTCCTGATGACGCCGATCATCATTGCTCCGACCAGGGCTTGGCTTACCTTCCCCCGTCCACCGAGGAAGCTGGCACCGCCGATGATCACGGCGGCAATGGCGTCGAGCTCGGCCAATGCGCCAAAGGTGGGGGCACCGGCATTCGTCCGACCAGCGGTGAGCACGCCTGCGATGCCGGCGGTCAACCCACTGAGGAGATAGACCGAGACCAGGGTCGCCGAGACTGGGATAGCGGTTCGTCGCGCTGCCTCCGGGTTACCGCCCACCGCGTAGATCCAGCGGCCCCAGACGACCCGAGTGGTGAGCAGCCACACGGCCACGGCCACAGCAGCGACCACAAAGGTAGACACCGGGATCCATCCCAGGATCGAGTCGCCTCCGATCACCTGGACCACCTCCGGCATCTCCTGGATGGGACGGCCATCTGAGAGCCAAAGTGCCACGCCGCGCACCAACGTGAAGGTGGCGAGGGTGACGATGAACGGATGCGGTATCCGCCCTTTGACGAAGAGGAGGCCGTTGACGACGCCGACCAGCGCTCCGGCACCGAGCATCACAGGGATCACCAACAGGCTCGAGTTTCCGCTGTGAAACACCAGGGCGCCCGCAACCGTTGCGAGGGCAAGGGTTGAGCCCACAGACAGGTCGATCCCCCTCGTGACTATCACCAGCAACTGGCCGAGCGACAACACGGCGATCACCGCGGTCTGGGCCAGCACGTTCCCGATATTGCGCGTGGTGAGGAAGAGGGGTGTCACCGATGCGATGACGAGGATCAGGAGGACGAGGATCAGCAGCGGCCCTGCTCGAAGCAAGAACAACGCCATTCGCAGCGCTGCATCGGATCGGGCGGGAGGTTCGGTGCTCTGGTGCATCGGTGCCGTCTCCTTGCCAACCATCATCCTGTCGCGTGAGCGAGCAGATGGAGTGGTCGAATCGGGCTCGAACTGTCCGGCTTCCACAGGGCGGCCAATCCGCTCCTTCACCTGTCATCTCCTCCCGTGGCCCGAGTGATTGGGTGTATCACACCTGATTTGCCCGGCTTCGTGGCTCGGACGCTACGATAGGGGCTGAAACATCCGATGTCTACTCCCACTAGAGGGATTCCATGTCAGCACCCTTGACCGAGGCCGCGATACGTCAGATCAGAGAGATGATCGCCACCGGGACGCTCGCACCCGGCGACAAGCTTTCCCCCGAAGCGGAGCTTGCCGGCGAGCTGGGAGCCTCGAGGAACACCGTCCGCGAAGCAGTGCGAGGCCTGGTCACCACCGGCGTCCTGGACGTGCGTCGTGGTGACGGGACCTATGTGACCAGTTTGCGCCCCGAGCAGTTGTTGGATGGGATCGGTGCCGCCGCCGAGCTCATGGCCGAGGGCTTCTCGTTGGAGTTGATCCAGGTCCGTCGCATCCTCGAGCCGGCGGCGACCGCTCTGGCCGCGCGACGGATCGACGACGAGACCCTGGCAGAGCTTGCCAGGCTCCTGAGCCGGATGCGCTCAGCCGAGAACCAGGAAGTCCTGGTGCAAGCGGACAGCGACTTCCATGCGGTGGTGGCTGCGGCCTCGGGCAATTCCACCCTGGCCTCGATGTTGGGCGGAGTTTCCACGAGGACGATGCGCTCGCGAATCTGGCGCGGGGTCATCGAGGCGAACGCCAAGGAACAGACCATCGCCCAACACGGCGAGATCCTCCGCGCTCTGCGAGATCATGACCCGACGCTCGGGGAGGCTGCTGCCCTGGTCCACGTCGCCACCACCGAGGCTTCGCTGCGGCGCATGATCGACAGCTCCGCAACATGATGAGCACGCCTGCCAGTCACTGGTTCGAGGTCGAGTTGGGGTGGGGGTTTGAAGGTCGCCCGATACTCCCTCGATGGGCGTGATGGTGTCGGGATCGTGTCTGGCAACGCCATCGTTCCCGCCGGAACCGACGTCCTGTCCCCCGTGCCCGACGGAGATTCGATCCCATTGTCGTCCGTAGAGCTTCTGGCGCCGGTTGGCCGTGATGCAAAGATCATTTGCGTCGGGCTCAACTACGCCGATCATGCCGTCGAGGGCGGCGTGGATCCCCCGGACGAGCCGCTCATCTTCGCCAAGCTTTCCAGCAGCCTCATCGGGCACGGACGATCAGTCGTTCTGCCCATGCTCAGCGACGAGGTGGACTTCGAAGCCGAGCTCGGGGTGGTGATAGGTCGGCAGGCCCGTCAGGTCTCGGTCGCCGAGGCACGCGACTACGTCTTCGGCTTCACATGTGTCAACGACGTATCCGCACGCGACCTGCAAGTCCGTGATCAGCAATGGACCAGGGCAAAGTCACTCGACACCTTCTGCCCCGTCGGGCCTTGGATCGTCACCGTCGATGAGATCCCCGATCCGCAGGCGTTGGGGATCCGCTGTCTCCTCAACGGGGAGGTGATGCAGGATTCGTCCACCGCCTCGATGATCTTCGGGGTGGATGACCTGGTCAGCTTCGTGTCCCAGGGGATCACCCTGGAGCCGGGTGATCTCATTGCCACGGGAACCCCGGGGGGAGTGGGGTTCTTGCGCCATCCACCCCGATACCTCTCCCGGGGCGATGACGTACGGGTAGAGATCGATCGAATCGGCTACCTCGACAACCCGGTTTCGTGAAGGTGCCGTACTCGGGAGGTGCTCCGCTGGGTTGGGCGCCATGCAACTGGACTCTGAGGGCGTCACCTATCGAGTCGAGCGAGAGCAGGGGAGGACCCTGCAATGGGGAGACGCACGCGGCGTAGAGGAGTGCCACTGATGATCGTTTGGTTGCCGGCAGCCCGATCCAGGTTCGCAGCCTCATCGCGTTTCCGATGGTTGAGCGGAAGAACGTCCCGGGCATCATCTCGGTGATTCGTCGGATCAGCTCGTCTACCAGCCATCCGTAGGTCAGGGCGTGATAGAAATGGCCGGCTTGCGCGCCCTGAGTGGTTATCAAGTAGCTTGACAGTTTATCAAGCTACTTGATATATTCCCGAGGAGCATTGGCCTCTGCAGAGGCTGTTCGGCTTCGAGGCCCATGCGTTGGCTTGCAAAGGAGTGTCGCCAATGGTGTCCATCGCTCACTCTGAGAGGCATCGGGCTTCGGCCCTAGTCCTGGCTCTGGTGCTGGCCTTGGTTGTCGCGTTGTTCTCACCGGCGCCTCCAGCTCTCGCCGATGAGGATTTCAGCGGATCGCTCGCTAACGGCACGCAATGGATCGCGGTGGTGCCGGATGATTGGAACGGAACCCTGCTCCTTCATAGCCATGGCTATCTGCCTTCCTTTGTCCCATTTCCCAATCCAGCTCCGACGATCAATGCCATACCTGCTGCTGCCGACTTCTTGGATCTCGGATACGCAGTGGCTGCATCGTCTTACGCGGACAAAGGGTGGGCCTTGCCGACGGCACCGCAGGACCAGCTGGATTCTCTGCAAGCGGCTATCGATGCAATTGGCGCCGAACCGGACACGGTTCTTGCTTACGGGACGTCGATGGGTGGGCTGGTCACTGCCCAACTCGCAGAGTCCGCCGGGAATGTCATCGACGGTGCCATGCCCACCTGCGGGATTGTCGCCGGCGGAGCCGACTTGAACAACTACCAGCTCGACGGGGCTCATGCCGTCAACGAGCTCCTCGCCGATGGGAGCATCCAGATCGCGGGCTATGCGACGCAGGGCGATGCCTTCGCCGCTAGCGCAGCTTTGCAGGCTGCGGTCAATGCGGCCACGACTGCGGACACACCTGAGGCACGTGCCCGGGTTGCTTTGGCAGCGGCGTTCTTTCAGTTGGATCCGTCCGACCTCGCAGGCATCATTGGCTTTGTCACCCCGGCTCGGTTCGATCTGATCACGGCCGCGGGTGGCGAATCGGGTTGGAACGAGGGTGTCGACTATCAGCGTCTCTTCTCGAAGTCTCCCTACCGTCGAATGGTCGCAGCGCTGTACCGCGATGCAGGACTCAGCCTTCGAGCGGACCTGAAGACCCTCACCGAGACTGCTGACGTCCTTTTCAACGAAGCGGCTGTGGAATCGATGCTGGGTCATTCCCAGCCCAATGGTGACCTTCAGATGCCGGTCCTCTCGATTCACACGACCTACGACCCGCTCGTCCCGGCCGAACACGAAGAGGAGTACGCCGACGACGTGCACTCCCAAGGCAATCGCCCTCTCTTCCGTCAGGCCTTCGTCGACCGTCCAGGCCACTGCAGTTTCACATCGGCCGAACTGGTCGCGGGCGTGAAAGTGCTCGAGAAAAGAGTTGACACGGGTCGCTGGCCTGCGGCGAGCGTCAATCCCCGCAAGCTGAACCAACTTGCATTGTCGTTTGACCTCGGCGATTCAGCGTTCATCCGCTTCAGACCAGGAGAGTTCATCGGCGATCGAAGCGATTCGGTCAATCCCTAGGCGCGGCTGTTCGCCATCGCTCCGTAATCGTTCAGCCCGATCGAAACCGGCGACGTGGTGCTTGATGCCGTCGAGTGCCGTTGAGTCCGAAGGCAGAGCCCAGATCCGAGATGGGCGCCGCGTCGAGGTCACC
>DATKEA010000083.1:0-9627 GCA_035544615.1 Acidimicrobiia bacterium
GCCTCCGCTATCTCGGCGGTGTCGAGGCCTTGGGCGATCATTTGGGTGACGTCGTGCTCCCGGGGGGTGAGCCCGTAAGCCTGAGCAATGATGTGGGCGACTTCCGAGGCATAGGCAGGTTCGACTACTACTGCCGTGTCACCCAAGGCGCCATCAGCGTGGCGAAGGCATGAGGCATGCAAAGCCAGCCATCCACCAGATCGGGTGCGGACCCGGGTCCGCGCTGGTGCAGCCGATAGACCCGCTGCCACCGCCCGCGCCTGTGAGACAACCGAGTACACCTCGGTGGGAATAAGAACCCCATGCTCGTTGATGCGGTCGGGGCCTCCCCGGAGCTCGTTCAGCCAGGGAGCCGCATCTTCGTTGAGCAGATTGAAGGTGCCGGCCCTGTCAAAAACGAGCAAGCCGGGGCCGGTAGGGTCGCCGGTGGGGGCGGGCTCGGCGGCCAAGACACCGCGGCGAAAGGCTCCCGCGATTGGATCTGACAGCTGCGCCATTTGCTGCACTTCTCCGTCTGAAAAGTGAGGGCTGCCCCGCGATCGCCACAGACTGCCTACCCCCCAACACCGGTCGCCGCTCCGGAAGGCAACCCGCAGCTCATCGCCGAATCCGTTGCGGCTGCTGAGCTCGCGGTGGCGTGTACTCCTGGCCGGGTATCCGGCGGTGGCACTATGCACAGTCCCGGCCGGGACCGGGCGCCGGGCCAGGTCCCGGTATAAGAGCACGTCTTCGACCAAGAGTTCCCGCTCCCAGAAGCTGTGGCAGTCCTCATCGAGATTGTCGAGGCGCACCGGAGGAGTGGGAAGGGTGGTGGCCGGGTCGGTGGCCACAAATAGCCAGGCATCAAAGGGCACGAGACGACGCAGGCGTCGAGCCAGCTCTCCCAGGAACTCGTCGTCAGCCGACCGTTCCTGACACAACTCCAGGACATGTTCTCGCCACCGGTCGGCCACCGGTGCTGGTGACGGCGCCGCAACCACGGGGGGAGTATGGCCGGGTCGAGGTCGACATGCCACCCCCTCATTTGAGGGGTGTAGATCCACGAGAAAGCCCGCCTTGGGGGATTGACCAGGTCGTCAAGGCCCGACAAGGTGGTTATGGGTGCTCAAGGCTCGCGCCCAGAGCGAATAGACGCTGCCTTGATCTCTGGAGGAGGCACAGAGTGAGCGAATGGCATTTCATGGACCCGAGTTCGCGGGCCAACCTGGTGGAGGCGTGGCAGCGGGAAGCTGAGGGGATGTTTTCTTTAGCGGCCGACCCGACCACCTGGGAAGCGCCCACCGGAGCCGGTCACTGGGAGGTCAGAGACGTTCTTGGCCATCTCACTGACACCACCGAGGCATACTTCGCCTCCTTCGACGGCGCCAGGGGAAAGACGGAGGCGCCAGCTGCTCTGGGTGTGCGGGACATGGCCAGACACGTCGACGAGGGCGCCCGCAGCATGAGGTCGGTCGCCCATCAGCAACTGGTGGAACGGCTCCGGGGGGATTTCCAACGCATGCTGGGGATCGCGGCTGAGCTCACTGACGACGAATGGGCGGGACTGATGGTGCCGCACAAGTTCATGGGGCCACTTCCCGCTGCCTTCTACCCGCTGTTTCAGCTAGTCGACTATGGACTTCACAGTTGGGACATCCGCCAGGGCACCGGGCAGGGTCATGCCCTCGATGGCGACACGGCCGATCTCCTGGTGCCCCTCGCCTTCATCCTCTGGCAGTCCACCCCCGAAGTTCCGGCCGACACCGAGCCCTACACCCTCGGTGTCACCGTGAGCGGTCGCAATGCCGGCAAATGGCGGGTCTCGGTGAGCCCGGCCGGGGTGCAAGTGGAGGAGGGTGACGTCGATGATCTCCCGGCAGTGATCGAGTTCGATCCCGCCAGCCTGATCCTCACCGCTTACGGCCGCATGAATGCCGGAACCGTGCGGGGTGATCGCCAGCTGGCCGAGCGCTACCTCAACTCGTTCTTCCGCATCTAGAGGAGGAGAGTTAATGACGGCCATCGACCTCGAAAGGATCAATAGGGAACGCCAGCGCATTGCTGGGACTTATCTCGCCCCCGCGAACGAACGGCCCCGACCCTCGGCCCGCGGCATTCACCACGTGGCCTTGCTCTCATCCGACGTGGAACGGACGATTCTTTTCTATCAGGGGTTACTCGAGTTCCCCCTGATCGAGATCTTTGAGAACCGCGACTACGGCGGCTCCAACCACTTCTTTTTCGACCTGGGACATGGCAACACGCTGGCCTTCTTCGACTTCCCCGGGTTGGATCTCGGGCCTTACGCCGAGGTACTGGGTGGGCTGCATCACATTGCCATTTCGGTAGAACCAGAGAAGTGGCAGTGGCTGCGGAACAAGCTCGACGACGCCGAAGTTGAGTACGCCATCCACAGCGAGCTATCGATGTACTTCCGTGATCCCGATGGGGCGCGCATCGAACTGATTGCCGACCCGCTAGGGGAGATGTACGGCACCAAGCTGATGAGCTGGCAAGACTGAAGCTCCGACTCCCGCCGGATATGGTGGATGAATGAAGCTGGGAGTCTCGATGAAGAGCGCCCATGGCTTCGCCGACCCGCGGCAAGGCGCCCGAGTGATGGTGGAGCGGGCCGTGGCCGCCCGCGAGGCAGGGCTTGATTCCCTCTTTCTGGGCGACCACCACAACGTCGCTTATGGCTACTACCAGAACGTGCCGGTGCTGGGCAGGTTGCTGGCCGAATGGCCTCGGACCGCCGGAGCCTTATTCCTCCTCCCTCTATGGCACCCGGTGCTATTGGCCGAGCAGGTGGCGACGCTGGCGGCTATCGCCCAGGACAGGTTTGTTCTGCAGTGTGCCCTCGGCGCCGGTGAGGACCAGTTCGCCGCCATGGGAGTCGAGGTGGACGAACGTGTCATCCGCTTCGAGGCTGGCCTAGAGATCGTCCGCCGTCTGCTGGGCGGTGAAACAGTCGAAGCTGATGGAACCTATCGCATGGGGCCGACCACCATCTCTCCGATTCCCGCCGAACCGGTCGAGGTGTGGATCGGGGGCCATGCCCGGCGAGCGGTCGAGCGCGCAGCCCGGTCGGGCGACGGGTGGATCGTCGGACCCGACCTCCCCTTTGAGAAGGCTCGTCGCTTGCTCGACAACTACCGGGAGAGCTGTGCTGCACAGGGGAGAGAGGTCGGAGCGGTAGTGCTCCGCCGGGACGTTCACGTCGGGTCCGACCTCCAGCACGCCGAGGCGGTAGTGGGACCCATCATCGCCTCGGGCTATCGGGGCTTTGACCCGGCGGTGCTGGTTTACGGTGGCGTAGCCGAGGTAACCGAAAGTCTCGCTCGCTTCGAGGAAGCCGGGTTCACGGAAGTGCTGATCCGCCATATCGGCGGCCCCGAGAACCAGGTGCTGGCCTCCTTTGAAAGGTTGGGCGCCATCAGGTCTGATCTCGCCTAGTCGTGCCCTGCTGGACCGTGGGTTTACCCACGGCGTCCGTCCTCGTGGGCGTGGGCGTGGGCCGTGGGCGGGACCTCCGTGAAAGGTTCCGTGGAAGTGTTCGGGTCGATTGTGCGTTGGCATGCCCTTCTAAGGCACCTCTAAAGGTTTCCAGAATCAGGCTCCGCTCCAGCTCTGCCTCGCGTGGGACACATGAGGGGGCGCTCTGATCCGTTGGCACCGTTCAGACCTCGTAGCCTGGTTCCGGACAGGTGCTGCCGGGCTCTGAGGTGTTGTCCTTCACGTGACTGTCCGGTGAGTCGCTGGAGTCGCAACCAGCACCGCTAGGCGAATCGATCCTCAGTCACGGTATGAGACGAACCCTGAGTGCTGTGCCGGTGATTTTCCAGATTCAGATGTCGCCGTCACCGATGGGACGGTCAAGTGAGATCTCGGCGCTCCAGGGCCCACGCGGCGAGGGCTGCTCCGACGAGCAGGTATCCTCGATGGTGACTGCTGCGACCGGAATCGAAGCCAGGTTCGATGCTCGTGTTGCTTCAGCGAGGGCGTGACGGCTTGTCCGGGTGTGAACCTGGAGAGCTCGGGAACGAACCCACTGGCCATGTTCTCTGCGACGAGGACCCATACGAGTCCTCCGACGATGGCCGCGACCTGATGTCGGATGATGGCGCCAACGGTCGTGCCGATCGTCGCCCATCCCGCCATGCCTGCCGCCAGCCCGGTAAAGGCCCGGACGTCGTCGGCTGTCACCGACACTGAACCGTCCTTCATGCCGGCCAACGCCATTGCCAGCGCGATCATGATCACCAACGCACCGAGTGTCATGACGACGGCTGCGAGGGCTGAGACGATGATCTTTGTTCCGAGTACTCGGATCCGATCAGTGCTGGAAAGGAAGGTCGACACGATGGTTCCGTGCCGGTATTCGTCGGTGAAGCCTCGAACTCCGAGGATGAGCGCGAA
The DNA here is from genome assembly GCA_035544615.1 of Acidimicrobiia bacterium. GTDB lineage: Bacteria > Actinomycetota > Acidimicrobiia > Spongiisociales > ZC4RG35 > JARDZU01. The sequence continues at coordinate 4,399 of DATKEA010000083.1, forward strand.
GACTCCGAGGTTGATCGACGCCAGGAAGTAGAACATCTGGTCGTGGATCGGGCCGGTGAGTTGTCCGGTCTCGACGCTCATCACCGTTGAGACGGTGCCGAGAGCGACTGCTAGTGCTGCGCCGATCACGATCCCGAGCCCGGTCCGGGTGGTGCGGATCTTGCGGATCTCACTGCGGATCAGGTCAAACATGTTGTTGATCTCCTTCTGTGAGTTGGAGGAATATGTCCTCCAGGGTGTTGGCGCTGCGTGCGAGCTCATGCAGCGTGATGCCTTCGGATCTCGCCACCTCGCCAACACGGTCCGGTGTCACCTCTTGGACGCGGAGGCGGCCATCTGTGAGGGGTTCGACGGTTGCGCCCGTCTGCTCCAGCGCCTGGGTCAGCCGAGCGTTGTCCGATGAGGCGGCCACCACATGGTCGCTTCCGACCAGATCGGTCATCGTCGTGTGGGTGACGAGCTTTCCTCGCTGCACGACGACGACCTCGTCGACCAGATGGGCCATCTCGGTCAGTACGTGACTCGACACGAATGCCGTGCGTCCGGAATCGGCATAGGACCGGAGGAATGATCGCATCCAGCGGATCCCAGCCGGGTCGAGACCGTTGGCCGGCTCATCGAGCAGCAACAGGTCGGGGTCGCCGATGGTATGGCCGAGCGTCATCCGAGACCGCCCGTTGTCGATCGGTTCGACCTGGTGCCAGAACCGCCTGCCCGCCGAGCACCCTCTGAGTAGGAAACGAAACGTCTCCGCGCACCTCGTCGACTGAGAGGGAGAGTCCCGTGGAGCGGTGTGAGTAGGGCGGGTGGTCTGGTCCAGAAGCGGTGCAGGAGTTGATCGACGCCGAGCTTGAGACGACGACAACTCCATCCTCCGACTCGTCGGAGCGGTCCTCACGGACCGCCCGTTACTCGCCTGACAGACTCGAAAGACAGAACCGATAGGTGAAGACGGCAGACCCGGTCGGTGAGCGGCCCTATATACCGATGCCCGGTATATAGTGCCCGAATGCTACGAGAGCCGACGTTTCTCATCCTGGCCGCGGTGACTCCGAGGCCACTGCATGGCTACGGGATCCTTCGGTCGGTCGAAGATCTGTCGGGCGGGCGTGTCCGTCTCAGGCCGGGGACGCTGTATGCCGCACTCGACAGGATGGTGAGCGAGGGATGGATAGTGCGCGACGGTGACCAGGTTGTCGACGGGCGTTTCCGACGCAACTATCGCATCACCCTCGCTGGTCAGGAGGTCCTCGGCCGGGAAGTGGAGCATCTCGAGGCCAATGCCTCGGTCGCGAAACGCCAGCTCGCTCGCATCCTCGATCCGGGTCTGGCATGACGTTGGAGGACAGATTCCGGCGCATCCTGCGGCTGTACCCGAAGTCCTGGCGCGCCGAGCACGAGGACGACATCGTGGCGGTGCTGCTCGATGCAGCCGGCAGCGATCGCGACACGATTGCACCGGCCGACGCGTTTGACCTGGTGCGAAACGCCATCGTCTTGCGGTTCCGGGCGGCTCGTCCGGGGCTGGTCGTGGCTTCGGCGGTGCTGCTCGCTCTGGCGGCTATGGCAGTTCTCACGTTGGGGCCGGGGCGATCCCCGCGGGGGGTATCGGTCGAGTTCTTGGTGACCTCGCTGATCGTCGTGTTGATCCCAGGGACGGGCGTGGTGTACACCTTGTCCCACGGGATCGGCGGCGGGCGACGTAGGGGCGTTTTCGCCGCAATCGGCTGCACGTTGGGGATCGTGCCCCACCTAGCGGCGGCGATGGTCGGAGTGTCCGGGCTCATGAATGCCGGGGCGGCCACTTTCGAGGTTTTGCGCTGGATCGGCGTGGGATATCTCGGTCTGGTTGGTATCTCGATGATCCGCGGCGGTGGCTCGCTCCAGCCGAGCCGGGAACGGGGTGCGGACGACGAATCCATGCGCCGAGTCGTGCGTCGTGGAATCCTGTTGAATCTGCTCAATCCGAAACTGACCGTCTTTTTCTTCGCCTTCCTTCCTCAGTTCCTCGACTCCGCACCTGCAGGCTTCGAGCCTCGCCTGATGGGCCTTGGCGGCATCTTCATGATGATGACGTTGGTCGTGTTCATCGGCTACGCACATGCGGGGTCCGTCGTCCGGGATCGGGTTCTCGCCGTTCCACGGGTCCTGACCTGGCTGCAGCGGGCGTTGGGTACGCTCCTGTTGGGTTTCGCAGCTCGCCTGGCCGTGGCCGACCGCTGAGTCCGTTGTTCGCCTACGACACCGCTATCGCCCAGCGTTTTCCCGCCATCCGCGGAGGCGTGATCCATGCCACAGGTCTGGGCAACGGCCCCAGCCCCACCGAGCTCCTCGAGGCGTTTCTGGCAGAACAGCAGGTGGCCCGGGGGAAACTTGATGAGACACCAATCGCGGAGATCCCTTCGATCGAGGCGTGGCGACGTGCCTTCACAGCCTTCGGAGTGAAGCCGACACAGCATCGGGTAGCGGCCGAATCACTCCTCCGCCGACTGCAGAAGACAGGCGACGTCCCCAGCATCAACACGCTCGTCGATATGGCAAACCTGGTCTCGGTACGGTATGCGCTCCCCGTGGCCGTCTTCGACCAGGCCACGGTGAACGGCTCCACCACGGTCCGTTTCGCCACCGGCCAGGAGCAGTTCACCGACCTCGGCGCCACGGCGACGACGAATCCGGCACCGGGCGAGGTCATATTCGTCGACGACGACGACATCGTCACCGCCCGTCGCTGGTGTTGGCGGCAGAGCTCACAGAGCGCGACCAGCCCCCACACCACCAATGCCCTGATTACCGTCGAAGCGCTACACGAAGACGCCAAGGCCGACATCGAGGCAGCGGTGGCCGATCTTCTGACTCTTCTCGACAGATATCAGCCACAGAGTGAACATTCGTGGCGAATCCTGTCTGCAGACAAGCTTGTATTCACCATCGGACACTGACCGGCCTCGGGACTCCTCGAAGCGTTGTCAGCCCTCATCGTCAGGGCCACCTTGACCTTTCGCACCCCTGTTGCCCAAGTGTCGACAACCCTGTCGGCCGGGGCCCACAGAGGAGCACGGAGCCGACGACGCTCGGGTTATGAGCCCGAGAGCACCCATGTCGGTGACCTGGGGAAACGGGCGAAACGCCTGCTCAAAGGCCATTTCTGGTTCGCGTCATTTCGCGTTCTTGACGGTCACATCGCACCCTCTCGCGCGATGGACGCGCGATGGAGGATGGTCAGATATCGAGGAGCCTGCGAACCGAATGCTCGGCTGCTTCGTATAGGCAGTGGCAGGCCAAGGGTTCTCGTGGGCGAGCACGGAACTGCTCGGTGGTTCCTGCACCGCTTGGGTGGCGTGAAGGATCTGTGTGGCCTGACGAGTAGCAAACGATCTGGGATACACCTATCTGACGATGGAGGGATCATGAGAAGGGTCATCCTCATTGTGATGTTGGGGCTAGTTGCCGCCTTCGCGGCCGGACCGGCTTTCGCCCATCCCCCCGACGACCCGTTCGACGACACGGTTTTCGCTCCGATCAAACCGGGAGGTTTCAGACTCGACTTCGCGATGGTTGCTGATGGCCTCACGGCGCCCCTCAAGGCAATCAGTGCTCCCGGCCAGCCCGAGCTGCTGTTCGTGGTGGACCAGGACGGCATCCTCTGGATGGTGCATGTGGAGACTGGGGCAAAGTCGGTCTTCCTCGACGTGAGCGACCGCCTCATCCCGCTTGGCGTTTTTGGTCCCGGCACCTTCGATGAGCGCGGCTTCTTGGGCGTTGCCTTCCATCCCGACTATGCCAGTAACGGGCGGTTGTACTCCTATACGTCGGAGCCGACGCAGGGTGATCCGACTTTCTCCAGCACCCTGCCAGCCGGGAGTGCACCCGACCATCAGAACGTGGTAGCGGAATGGACTGTTCCTATTCCGGGAGCCCCCGAAGCGGTGGTCGACCCCGCCAGCCGACGTGAGTTGCTGCGGGTGGATTGGCCTCAGTTCAACCACAATGGCGGCGACCTGGCATTCGGGTCTGATGGGATGCTGTACATCTCCATGGGTGATGGGGGAGGGGCCGATGATCGAGACGGCCAGCTCTTCACCAAAGCGACGGGCAGCTTCCCCGAGGTTCAGGTGCCGATCGTCGGGCATGGGCTCGACGGGAATGCCCAGAATCTCTCCAACTCGCTGGGCAAGATTCTCCGGATCGATCCGGACGGCTCCAATTCGACCAACGGTCAGTACGCCATTCCGGCAGACAACCCCTTCGTCGGGGCAGGCAACGCGGTGGTGGAGGAGATCTTCGCCTTCGGGTTCCGCAACCCCTACCGCTTTTCCTTCGATCCGGTGACCGGCCAGCTGTTCGTGGGAGACGTCGGCCAGAACGACATCGAGGAGATCGATGTGGTTACCGCCGGCGGCAACTATGGGTGGAGGCACAAAGAGGGCACCCTCTTTTTCGACCACAACGGTGACGAGGAGGGCTTCGCCACTACCGAAGACCCCGGGGATGCGCCGCCCGAACTGATCGATCCTGTTGCTCAATACGATCTCCACTTCGAGGGCCATTCGGTGATCGGCGGGTTCGTCTATCGGGGTGCAGCCATCCCCCAGCTCACCGGCCGATACGTTTTCGGGGAGTTCTCCCGGCTGTTCAACTTCCCATCGGGCCCGCACAATTTCGGTCGGCTCCTGTACCTGAGCCGCCAGCCCCTGGGCGACGGCCTGCACCGCATCTTCGAGGCCAAGGGGTTCGAGGAAGCAGCCGAGCGGCTGGGATTGTCCGATCCTGCCCGCGAGCCCGGCCCCTACCCCCAAACGCTTGCAGTTCTCGGAATGGGGAGCGATGCCGCGGGAGAGCTGTACGTCCTCGGGAATATCTCCGGGGTTCCTTTCGGCAACGAGGGAGTGGTGCTGCGCATAGCCCCAGCGGGCGGTAGCTGACTTTCGCCAGCACCCTTTGCAAACCAAGTTGCTGAGTAGTCCTCGGACGGGGCCAAGTTGCTGCTACCCGCACGATGGGATTCGGTGTGGTCCGAAAGATCCTCAAGAGCTGGACGGGTCGACCTGGGATCGCCGGAGACAGAGGACCGACAGCGATCATCGTCAACGGATAGCACCTGGGACCAGTCGGGTTCTTGTCCACCCCTGGCACCGGCTGGTCCATCCCTCACGGTGGGCGTTGCCTACCAGGCTGGTGGCGCCGCGGCTACCTTGAATAATGGACAAGGGCTCCTCTTTCTGCAGAAGT
>DATKEA010000084.1:0-38827 GCA_035544615.1 Acidimicrobiia bacterium
CGAAGAGGAGTAGCCGCTGAAAGGCTCACCCTCCGGAATTGCCGAGGGGGTGAGTGAAGGCCGAGCCGGAAACGTGGCTCAGGCCGGCTCTGACACCAGGGCTTTTCTCAAACCCCTGGTTCGTGGCCGGGATTGTGCCGCCGGCCATCCTCGATCGCATCCTCCCGGTGCTTCCGCTCGGGGCCTTCCCAACACAGCTCACCAAGCAGGGTCGGGCAACAGAACGCACGCCACAGGCCCATCGTTACGCCGTCCTGGTCGACGTCCACGCGGTGTCCGCCCATGAGATCCGCCTCGGCTGCCCACACGACATCGAGCCGATAGTTGGTCTCCTCGACGCGGAGATCTGCCAACGCCCGCCACACTCTGGCCACCGGCGAATCCAACTGGTCCTTGGAACGGTCGAGAACGATGTCGACGAGGACCCGCTCCACCTCCCTCAGCTCCTCGTCGGTGAGGGCTCCCAGAGTGTCGGCCACCCTGGTGTACACCCGCTCCTGGTCCTCCCTCAACCTTGTTTTGGTCTCGATCATGTTGTATCTCCTGCTGGCGTGGTATTGGCCTGTGTTAGTTGTTGTCGGTCATAGGTCGCGTCCGTGTAAACAGCGTGGTATTCGCCGGTGTCGCCGATCGAGGCGTCCAGGCCGTGACGTAGAAGCAAGTCCAGCTCCGTCACCATGAGGCGGGCGAGGGACAGGTCCGCGACCAACGCCGCCGGAATTTCACCGTGTTTGTACGCAATCTGCATTCGAGGTTCGAGCGATTCCAATTCGATCATGGCGATAGCGACGGCACGTCGACAGCGCAGATAATCCCCTCGATGGAATGATGACGGTTGGCCCATAGGGTCTCCTCTAGGTTGGCTTGCATCACCGAACCTACCTGAGAGGGGCGCAAGCCGCAACGGGTTTCTATCCTGTCGCCTTGCCCGGCGCTGGTCTCCAGGTTGGCTTGCACCTATCTGGCCCAGCGTCGGGCGCTTCCGCGCGTCTGCAACCCGATTGCAACCCAACTAGTCGAAACGGGCTGGTACAGGCTGGGACCGACCCCGGAGAATCCCCCGGTGATAGCTGATATTCCGATACTCGCTGGTACAGGCTGGTACGTGTCTATGTGGGTTTAGGTCCCTGTGGGCGCAAGCCCGTGGAGGTTCAAATCCTCTCACCCGCACAATCACCGATCGGCGCCCGGCATCGGGGGCACACCGGTGATGATCCGTGCGCCTCTCCTAAAGGTCACATAGCTCCAAGCCCAGGACGCCAGAACGAACAACCGGTTGCGAAACCCGATCAGATAGAAGATGTGGATCGCCAGCCAAGCGACCCAAGCGAAGAACCCGCCAAACCTCACCCGGCCGAAGTCGGCAACGCCACGGGCCCGACCGATGGTGGCCAGAGAGCCCTTGTTCCTGTATACGAACGGCGCCCTCGGCTTCCCGTCGAGATCGGCCATGATCATCGCTCCCGCATGCCTGCCCATCTGCATCGCGGCCGGGGCCACACCAGGCACCCCTGACCTTGCAGCAAGATCTCCCGCAACGAGCACCTCGGGATGACCCGGAATTGACAGGTCTTCGTCGACCGGCACCCGTCCGGTCCGGTCTGTCTCCACACCCAGCGCTCTGCCCAACGGCGAGGCCTGGACTCCTGCGGCCCAGAGCACGGTCCCCGACTCAACGCGACGGCCGTTGTTCAGGGTGACACCGTGCTCATCGATTTCGTCCACCAGGGCACCGGTGACCACCTCGACCCCAAGGCCCTCGAGTTGTCGGCGGGCACTCTCCGACAGGGTCTCGGGGTAGACCGGGAGGACGTGGGGAGTGCCCTCCACCAGGATGACCCGGGCTTGGGAAGGATCGATGACATCGAACTCGTCACCAAGCGAATGAACCGCGATCTCGACCAGGGCACCAGCCAATTCGACGCCGGTGGGGCCTCCCCCGACGACCACGAAAGTCAGCAGTCGCTCGGCGTTCTCAGGATGCCGTTCGGCTTCTTCGAAGGCCGCAAGCACCCTTTGCCTCATGCGCACCGCGTCCTCCAGGGTTTTCAGGCCGGGCGCGGCGGTTTCCCACTCGTCACGACCGAAGTAGGAGTGGGTCGCCCCCGTGGCCACGATCAGATAGTCGTAGGTCAGGGCTGTGTCATCATCCAGGGTCACCACTCGTCTCGTGGTGTCGACGTCGACGACCTCCGCCAGCAGCACCCCCTTCACGTTCGCCTGGCGCCGAAAGATCGACCTGATCGGATAGGCAATGTCGCTTGGGTTCAGCGCGGCTGCGGCTACCTGGTAGAGCAGCGGCTGGAACAAGTGGAAGTTGCGGCGGTCGATGATGATGATCTCGACCGGGGCCTTGCGCAGTCGCTTGGCCGCGTTGAGGCCGGCGAACCCGGCTCCGATGATCAACACTCGGGTTCCGCCGGGCATCAGACCTCCGCGCCGAGAGCCGCCGCCAGCGACCGGATCGCACGAGCGCGATGTGACAACTTGTTCTTCATCCCTACACCCATCTCGGAAAGCGTCAATCCCTCGACTTCGAACACCGGGTCGTAGCCAAAACCGCCCCTCCCCCGCGGTTCGCGGGCGATGACTCCTTCCAGCGCTCCCTCAACGGCCAGCTCCACCCCGTCGGGCATGGCAAGTGCGATCACGGTGACAAAACGGGCGCTGCGATCGTCCTTTCCCGTCAACTCCCTCAGCAGAAGATCGACGTTCTCGGCGTAGGTGGCGTCTGGCCCTGCGTACCTAGCCGTATTGACTCCCGGCGCCCCACCCAAGGCTCTGACCTCCAGCCCGGTGTCATCGGCCACTGCCGGCAGTCCGACGGTCTCCATGACAAATCGGGCCTTGAGCAGCGCGTTTGCCTCGAGGGACTCACCTGTCTCCTCCACGTCGGGCCATTCAAGACCGCCGACTATCTCGTCGACAAGACCTGTCGCGGTTAGCACCTCCTCGATCTCCGATACCTTGTCCGGGTTCTTGGAAGCGACTACCAGACGGGGGATCACTCGGCGACCGCTCGACGCTGGAGATCGTGCAGCTCGGCGATGCCCCCGGCCGCGAGGTCGAGAAGTTGGTCGAGCTCCAGCCGCGAGAAGGGCGCCCTCTCCGCAGTCCCCTGGACTTCGACGAGCAAACCGCGACCGCTCATCACCACATTCATGTCGACCTCGGCGTCGACGTCCTTCAGGTAGTCGAGGTCGAGCGTCGGTTGGCCATCGATGATGCCCACCGAGACAGCCGCCACTTCGTCGATGATCGGATTCGTGACGAGTCTCCCCTCTTTGACCGCATCCTCCATGGCATACCAGAGGGCGATCCACGCCCCCGTGATAGCCGCGGTCCGGGTGCCTCCATCGGCCTCGATCACGTCGCAGTCGACCATCGCCATCGCGTCGCCCATCGCCTTGAGATCGACCACGGCGCGGAGCGACCGCCCGATCAAACGCGAGATCTCCTTGGCCCTGCCCCCCGAAACGTGGTCCCTCCGGACCCGTTCGCTCGACGAGCCGGGCAACATCGCATACTCAGCGGTGACCCAGCCCTTGCCCGAATCCCTCAACCACCTCGGCACCTCAGCAAGCACCGATGCGGTGCACAACACCTTGGTCTGACCCATCGAGATCATCACCGAGCCCGGTGTCGAGTTGGTGTAGGGAATCTCCAGCTTCACGTCCCGAAGCTGGTCCAAGGCACGCTCAGACGTCAAAGCTCACTCCTGGCGTCGCCAGCGCTACCGGTCGATCGAACGCCAGCTCGGCGTGGTGAATCGACCTGCTGGCATCGAGATACGGCGGGATGTGGGTCAAAACCAGTCGTTTCGCCCCGACTTCGCGCGCGATCTGCCCAGCCTCGCGGGCAGTCAGATGATGGGGATAATCGTCGTCGCCTCGCTCTTGATACGCAGCCTCGCTCAGCAGCAGGTCGACCCCCACTGCGGTCTCCTTCCAGGTGCCGGAAGGACCGGTGTCCCCCGTGAAGAAGAGGGTGCGGTCCGCCGCCTCCCACCGCGAGCCCACGGTTGGCACCGAGTGGTCCATCTCGACGAAGGAGACCGAGATCTCACCGATCCCCACCACGTCCCCGGTCCACACCGACCTGAAGTCAAAGGTCTCTTTCAGGACGGAGCCCTGGCCACCGTCGAGGAACCCCAAGACCCGATCCCACACCGACTGGGGCGCGTACAGGGGGACGCCCTTTCTTGGCTCAGGACAGTAGGTCCAGGCGTGAAAGGCAGAGAACAAATCGGTGCAGTGGTCGGGATGCTGGTGGGAGATGACCACCGCGTCGATCAGGTACGAATCGACGGGCAGGTTGACAAAGGTGCCCGGCCCGGCGTCACACCAGACTCGGGTTTCGGCCTGTTCGATCAGGTATCCGGATGCCGGGCGGCCCGGGACCGGAAACGTCCCCGACGATCCGATCACGTGGAGCTTCACGGCGCCAGCCGCTCCTTGCTCCAGTCTTCGCCTTGTTTGACGTACCGGACCCGGTCGTGAAAGCGGTTTGGCTGCCCCTGCCAGAACTCGACCATGGTCGGTGTCAGCCGCCACCCCCCCCATGCCCTGGGACGGGGCACCTTGACACCTTTGAACTTCTTGTCCGTCGATCGGAAGGCCTCGTCGAGCTCCTCCCGCGACTCCACAACGTCACTCTGATTCGATGCGTGAGCCGCGATCTGAGCTCCCCTGGGTCGAGCCTCGAAGTAGCGGTCAGCCTCGTCGTCGAAGACCAGCGAGACCATGCCCTCGAACCGGACCTGTCGATGCAGGGGCGTCCAGACAAAGGTGGCGGCGGCGTGAGGGTTGGCCCTCAACTCCTGGCTCTTGCGGCTGGCAAGGTTGGTGTAGAACACCAACCCGTCCAGATCCAGGCCTTTCATCAGGACCCCGCGGGCAGACGGTCGCCCGGCCACGTCAGCGGTGGCGAGCACGAATGCATTGGGCTCATCGACACCGGCCTCGAGCACACCGTCGAACCACACCCGGAACTGAGTGACGGGGTCGGCTGCCATGTCTCGTTCGATGAGCCCCAGCGCCTCGTACTCGTGCCGGAGCTGGGCCATCTGATCCTCAGTCACGGCGCTGACGATAGCCTGGCACCCGTGAGCCGCGACCCGAGCCCATCGACCCCGATCATGCTCGGCCGGGCGTTGAGGAGACGTTGTCCACGTTGTGGTGGCAAAGCGTTTTCTTCCTTCTTTCATCTGGACGAGCACTGTGACCGCTGTGGCCTTGGCTTCGAACGGGAGGAGGGCTATTGGGTCGGCGCCCTCATCATCAATACAATCGTGACCTTCGGGTCGTTTCTCGTGCTCTTCGCCGGCGGGATGATCCTCTTCTGGCCCGACGTCCCCTGGGGTGCATTGATGGCGGTCACCATCGGTGTGAACGCGGTCTTGCCTGTGATCTTCTATCCCTTCTCAAAGACCATCTGGCTGGCGTTAGAGCTGTCCTGGCACCCGCTCGAAGCGGAGGAGGTCGCCGACGCTGCCGGCAGGATCAGCTAGGGCCTGTGGCTACAGCCTCTTGGCGATCTCGTCGAGCATGACTTCGGTGGCCCCTCCACCGATCGAGGCGATCCTCACGTCCCTGTAGAGCCGTTCCACCGCCGTCTCGGCGATGTAGCCCATGCCGCCGTGGAACTGGACGCAGTCGTATAGCACTCGGTTGACCATCTCCCCGACATAGGCTTTCACCTCTGACACCTCGCGCACTGCGTCTTCGCCCTGTTCGGAGAGCCAGGCGGCGTGATAGGTCAACTCCCGGCCCGCATCGATCTCGGCTTGCCGCTGGGCGAGTCGTTGTCTGATCGCCTGTTTGTTCCACAACGGCTCACCGAAAGCGGCCCGGCTCTTGACGTGGTCGGTGGTCAGCTCCAGGGCCCGCTGGGCCTCACCCAGCGCCTGGCCCATGATGGCAAGGCGCTCGTTCTGAAAGTTGGCCATGATGTAATAGAAGCCCTGGTTCTCCTCACCGATCAGATTCTCCTGGGGCACCCGGACGTCTTCGAGAATGAGTTCGGCGGTGTTCGACGAGTGCCAGCCCATCTTCTCCAACGCCCGGCTCGCCTTGAACCCTGCCGTGTCCTTCTCCACGGCAAAGATCGAGATGCCACGAGACCCTTTGACATCGGAACTGGTCCGGGCCGCTATGAACACCAGGTCGGCGATCCCACCATTGGTGATGAACATCTTGGTCCCGTTGAGCACGAAGCCGTCCCCGTCCCTTCGGGCCGTGGTCCTGATCGCGGCCACATCCGAGCCGGCATCGGGTTCGGTGACTCCGATGGCGGTGATCACTTCTCCACTGGCCATGGCGGGAAGCCAGCGCGCCTTCTGGTCCACGTTCCCGAATTCGAGGACATAGGGCATGGCGAGATCGGTGTGGACGAGGACCGTGATGCTGAACCCGCCATACGTCGACCGACCCAACTCCTCGGCGAACAGGACCGAGGCCATGGTTCCCAATCCGATGCCGCCGTACTCCTCGGGCACCCGGAGCCCAAAGAAGCCAAGCCTCCCCATTTCGTCGAGTACCTCTCGAGGGACTCCGCCCTCTTCCCATGTTTCTGCCCGAGGCACGATTTCGCGCTCCACGTACTCCCTGGTTTGAGCGCGGATCGCTTCCAGATCATCGGTGATATAGATCGATTTCGACGGTTTCATGCCAAATCCCGTGCCGCGAGCATCGCCCTTCCGGCGGCGCTGTTGTATCTCAGATTGTGGCGCGTGCAGAATTGGTGGGCGACCTCGGCCACCGCCACGGGATTGACACCATGCTCGATCCCAAGACCGTCCAAAAGCCAGGTCAGGTCTTCGGTGGCCACATTGCCCGAAGCGCCTGGAGCGTAGGGGCACCCGCCGAGCCCACCGGCCGAGGCGTCCATCATGGTGACACCATGCCGGAGGGCGGACACCGTATTGGCGATCGCTTGACCGTAGGTGTCGTGGAAATGGACGCCAACCAACTCCACCGGGACCCGGTCGAGCACATCGTCGAGGAGACGTTCGATGTCGACCGGGGTGGCCTTGCCGAGAGTCTCTCCGAGAAAGACAGCCTGAACCCCCCACTCCATCAAAGTCTCGGCGAGATGCGCCACCCAATCGGGATCCTGCTCGCCTTCGAATGGGCAATGAGTCGCCGTGGACACGTATCCCCGGACCACCAGATGCTCGGGGACTTCGGACAGGATGTTGCGGATGCGATGCATCGACTCGTCCACGGTTGCGTTCAGATTCCTCTCGTTGAACGCGTCCGAAGCCGCGGTGAGGACACCGATTCCGTCGACGCCGGCTGCGACAGCAGCCTCGAGGCCACGGAGATTGGGCACCAGCCCGAAAAGGGTCATGTCCTCGAGTCGCTCGACAGCCTCCATCACGCCGGCACCATCAGCCATTTGAGGGACAGACTTGGGGCTGACGAACGAGACAGCATCAAACGACCGGATCCCGGTGCGGGCCAGGTCGTTGATCAGCCCTGCCTTGGCCGGGGTCGGGACCAATGCCCCAAGGGACTGCAGTCCGTCGCGCGAGGATGACTCGGTGATTGTGACCCGTGTGGGCAGATCGCTCACCCCATTGACGGTAACCGAGTTCCGGTTGTCGGCCGCCGCTCAGCCACCCAGCTTGATGTCGGCGTAACCCTCGATCATCCGTACCTGTCGGCCACTGCGACCCACCCGGTTGCCGATTGTCCCGTAGGTCTCGCCCTTCGCTCTCAGTTTGACGACAACCCGCTCAATCGGCCGGAGTGGGTGGTCGTTCGAAGATGACCCGGATGGCACCCCATCCTTGAAATCGATCATCTGGATGATGCGATGAACCGTTCCGGGCTTCTTGCCGATCCTCTTGCCGATGTCGACCGTGGACAAACCCTCACCCTGCATTCGGATCACCACTCGCTCGATCGGGCGCAAGTCAGGCATAGACCGCATCCTCGTTGTAAGGCTCGATCATGATGCATTCGCCGGGGCACTCCTCGGCTGATTCGATGGTGTCCTCGATCAGGGCGTCGGGCACGCGCGCCACCCCCCTGGCACCTTCGGGACCGTGACCCTCACCTTCCTCGTCGTCGAAGACCACAGTCCGCCCGAAGTACTTCGACTCTTCTTTCACCACCCAGAGGCCATCGTCACGTCCGACGAAGACATCAGGAGTGATCTCCTCGCAGATGCCGTCACCGGTGCACAAATCTTGATCGATCCAAACCATGAGCTTGGTCTTTTCGGCCACTTCAATTCACCTCGTCTCGGGAAACAGCCGTCAAGTATGACCCTACCCGGTTGGAACGGAAAGCAATCCCGAGCGTCATTGGATGCAGGGACTCGTTGGCGGTCGCCAGGACGAACAGATCGTGACTTTTGACTCTGGGAAACCAGTGCCATGCCTGACATATTCGAGGCAATCGAAGGAGGTTCTCATGTATCAGGTTTCATCACGCGTCGTCACTGAGCAACCCACTCTCGTGATGTGTGGAAAGGTGGCGGCGAAGGACATCTCGGACTTTCTGGGGAAGGCATACGCCGCGGTCGAAGAGCAAACGACACGACTGGGGCTGATCTGCGTCGGGCCACCGTTCGCCCGCTATCGCCCTCTGGATGATGAGTTCTCGGAGTTCGAAATCGAAGCCGGGTTCCCGGTCAACCGTCTCATCGCGGCGGCTTCCGGAACTGTCGAGTCTTCAACACTGCCCGGGGGGCCGGTAGCTGCCGTGACCCACATCGGACCATACGACCAGATGATGCCCGCCTACCGGGCCATCGAAGCCTGGGTCACCGAGCACAACGGGGTCATCGACGGGCCGCCGTGGGAGGTCTATTACACCGATCCAAACGTGCAGCCTGACCCCAATTCCTGGCGGACCGAGATCATTCAACCGTACAAGACCGTCTGACAGACACTCGCCCACAATGTCGGGTTCGGCGGGATGACCCTCATCGATGTTTCCTACGATCGCGCCCTAAGGCAATGGATGTCCCGCACCAGCACGCATTGACTCTGGTCACCTGTGGCGACCGGGAGGAAGGTCACGCGATCGCATGGCATCTCGTCGAGGCTCGACTCGCTGCCGGCGTTCAATAATCCTGATCGACAGTGTTTACACCTGGGAGGGCGAGGTGGTCGAGGATCAAGAGTGGTTGTTGATCGCCAAGACCCGCCGGAATCGATTCGATCAGATCAGGGCCGTCGTGGAAGAGTTGCAATCATACGAAGTGCCTCCGGTGCTCATGATCGACATCGATGACACCGGCCGACCCTATCTCGATTGGATCGACGCGAGCGTCGAATGACGACATGTGAAAACCCGCCCTTTCGATCCTTGGGATTCCTGGGGCGGGTCTTCGTTTGCTCCACCTGCCTATTTTCGTCGGCAGGTGAGGGTGGAGGTGCGGGGAGTCGAACCCCGGTCCGTTGAGCCCTCAGCGATGGCATCTCCGAGCGCAGTCGTCAGCGAGTTTTCGGCAACAGAAACTCTGACGACGAGTTTCCCTGCGCCTATCCGGGGTTGGCTTGACCCCACGGTCCCGAAACCCCGTGGGGAGCATCCCGCTTTGCGACGCCCGACTCCGACCGTGCGGGATTCGGTCGGGCGGACGGGCTGCTTATTTAGGCAGCCAGGGCGAAGTTATCTTCGGCACCTATTGGTGTTTCCGGTTTGTTGACGAGGCCCCGGAGACCCCGGCTCGCTTCCAACGCATCAACACTCAACGTCGAAACCGTTTCACCCCCAAGATTGGGTTGTCCACCAAGGTTAACCCACCCCGGACCTTCTCTCATCCGGATTCTCTGTTCGTCTGGCGCCATATCTGGCGCTACGTACCTCAGGTACGCGTTCTTCGGGCACGGGCGACGGCCCGATCCATTTCCCGCTCGTGGTCGCGTTCCTTGATGGTTTCGCGCTTGTCGTAGGAGGTCTTGCCTTTGGCCAGACCCAGCTCCACCTTGGCCTTGCCGTCCTTGAAGTAGACCTGGAGCGGGATCAGAGTCAAGCCCTTCTCGGCGATCTGGCCTGCCAGACGGTCGATCTCACGGCGGTGGAGCAATAGCTTGCGCTCTCGCTCCGGCTCATGCCCTCCGTCCCGAGCGAACTCGTAGGGCCCGATATAGGCCCCGATCAGATAGATCTCACCGTTCCTGACCGCGGCGAATGAATCCTTGAGATCGAGACGACCCTCGCGCAACGCCTTGACCTCCGAACCGAGCAGGGCGAAACCTGCCTCGACGGTCTCCACGACGGTGTAGTTGCGACGGGCGCGGCGGTTGCTGGAGACCACCTTGACCCGCTCGGTCTCGCCCGAACGTGCCATTCAGACCGCTCCGGTGGGAACTTCGGACCCGGTGCCGTCAGCCTCCCGCAGGTACCGGCTCAGGCCGAGCAGCGAGCCGATCACCCCGGCAGCCGCGCCGAACAGGAGGAACAGCACACCCCAGCGGAAGAAGAACTCGTTGCTCACGTCGAAGCGGAACAGGGCGAATCCCGAACCGGCACGCGCCAACCGGGTGGCAGCCAGCCAAACGGTGAACACCCCTAGCGCGGCACCCGCCACCCCCTCGATCAGACCCTCCAAGAGGAACGGGATCCGGATGTACCAGTTGGAAGCACCGACCAGCTTCATGATCTCGACCTCGTCACGCCGTGCGTAGATGGCGAGACGGATGGTGTTTGAAATCAGCACCACTGCGGACAGCCCTAGCACCACGGCCAGGCCGATCCCCAACACGTTGAGAACACCGGAGAGGTTCTGCAGCTGCTCGATCTGCACGGCGGCGGTATTCACTTTCCGCACCACCTGCTGCTGTTGCTCCAGCTTGAACTTCACCGACTGATGCAGCTCTATCGTCTCGAGCTCGATCCGGATGGAAGCGGGAAGAATCGTCGGATCGATCTCGAGCATCTCGTCCTGGCCGGCGAAAATCTCCTGAAACTCGACCCAGGCCTGCGCCTTGTCGACGTAGAAGGCTCCTTCGGGCTGTTTCACCTCTTCCCAAGTCAAGACCTCGTCGAGAAGGGCCTGGTGTGCCCCGGCCGGGACCCCATTCGCACCCTCGTCCTTGAGGAAGGCGATCACATGGACCCCTTCCTGCCAGGCGAGCGTGTTGATGCGAAGCACCTCGTTGACGACCATCGCCCCGAACGCCAATGCCAGAGAGATGAATACGGCGAGGATGGCACCGGCGACGACCAGGAGGTTCCTCTTCAGGCCGACAAGCGCCTCACGAAGCAGGAACGCCAACCGGCTCATTCCTGCTCCTCATAACGCCCGGATGCTTCGTCCCGTACCACCGAACCGGTCTCCAGGGCGACGACACGCCGTTGCATGGCGTCGACGATGGCGAAGTCGTGGGTTGCCATCACGATCGTGGTTCCGGTCCGGTTGATCCGGTCGAAGAGTTTCATGATCCCGACCGACGTCTTGGGGTCGAGATTTCCGGTCGGCTCGTCACAGAGCATGATGGGTGGCCTATTCACAAATGCCCGGGCCACCGAAACTCGTTGCTGCTCACCACCGGAAAGCTGACGGGGATATCGGTGGCCCTTGTCGGCCAAGCCGACCAGATCGAGAACCTGGTCCACCTGGGGCTCGATCACCGAACGGGGGCGGCCGATCACCTCGAGAGCGAACCCCACGTTCTCCCCGACTGTCTTGTTCGGGAGGAGCTTGTAGTCCTGGAACACGGTCCCCACCGAACGTCGCAGGTAGGGGATCTTCCACTTGGGAAGAGTGGTCACGTCTTTGCCCGCCACCCAGATCTTGCCCCGGGTGACCGGCTCGTCTCGGAGCATCAAACGGATGAGTGTCGACTTGCCCGACCCGGAAGCGCCGACGAGGAAGACGAACTCGCCCTTCTGGATATCGAGCGAAACGTCATGGGCGGCAACGGTGCCGCCTTCGTAGACCTTGGTTACGTGTTCGAGGCGAATCATGGGGACAGCGGAAGTGTCGCAGCCTTGATTGCTTTGACCGCGGACCTTGGGACGGTAACGGCGCCGCCCCAGTTAGGCGGAATCAGTTCGCCGCCTCGTGACTGGCCCTTCTGAATCGGAGGTAGGCCTCGATGAAGCCCATCAGGTCGCCGTCGAGCACTCCCTGGATGTTGCCCACCTCGTGGTCGGTGCGAAGGTCCTTGACCATCTGATAGGGCTGCATCACGTACGAGCGGATCTGGCGTCCCCATCCCGCCTCTCCTTGTTCACCCCGAATCTCGTCGAGATGGGCAAGCCGCTCCTGCCGTGCCCGCTCTGCCAGCCGCGCCTTGAGGATCTCCATCGCCCGCGCCTTGTTCTGAAGCTGAGAACGCTCGTTCTGGCACTGGACGACCAGACCTGTCGGGAGGTGGGTGATCCTCACCGCCGAGTCGGTGGTGTTCACATGCTGACCACCAGCACCCTGTGAACGGTAGGTGTCGATACGGAGGTCGTCCTCGTTGATCTCCACCTTGGCCTGGTCACCAAGGAAAGGCACGACGTCGACTCCGGCAAAGGAAGTCTGGCGTCGGGCGTTGGAGTCGAAGGGGCTGATCCGGACCAACCGGTGAACCCCTCGCTCAGATTCGAGGGTCCCGTATGCCCGATCGCCCTTGACGGTGAACGTGGCGGACTTGATCCCGGCCTCCTCCCCCTCGGTCACCTCCTCCACCGTGTAGGTGAAACCGGCATCGGTGAGGAAGCGTTGGTACATCCTGGCCATCATCTCGGCCCAGTCCTGGGCGTCGACTCCCCCGGCGCCGGCGTGGACACTGAGGATGGCGTCGGCTTCGTCGTACTCGTCGAAGAACAGGGACTCGAGCTCGAGTGCGTCGAGCTGCTTGGACACACCGGACAGCTCGGCCAGCGCCTCGTTCCGGGAGGCAGGGTCGTCGGCTTCGTCTGCCAGCTCCAGCAACACCTCGGCGTCGTCGATCTTGGATGTGAGATCCGTCACCATGTCGAAGAGACCCTCGTAGCGGGCAAGTCGCTGACTGACGGTTCTGGCCTCGTCGGGGTTGTCCCAAAGGTCGGGAGAAGAGGCCCTATCACGCAATTCGGCCAGCTCTTTCTCCTTGGCCTCCAGATCGAGGAATCCTCGCGCTTCGACCAAGCGCTGACGCAGGTCGGAGAGCATCGCCTTGGGATCGGCTATCTCAGTGCTCACGAGCGGCTACGCCGCTCCGTGGCAGCGCTTGTACTTTTTGCCCGACCCACAAGGGCAGGGATCGTTGCGCCCGACTTTGTCGGATACAGCCTGTTTCTTTGCTCCGTTGCCAGTCGGGTTGGCGGCCACCCGCTGTGGCTCGGTCTTGGGTTTGGCAAGTTCGACATGGAACAGGTAGCGAACCGCATCTCGCTTCACGTTGTCCACCAGCTCGGTGAACATGTCGTACGCCTCGCGCTGATACTCCGAGAGCGGATCACGCTGGCCCATCGCCCGAAGGCCGATCCCGGCGCGGAGATAGTCCATCTCGGACAGGTGCTCACGCCACTTGTTGTCGATAACCGACAGCATCACCGACCGCTCGACCTGGCGCAGCACCTCCGAGCCGAGCTCTTCTTCTCGCCTGGCATAGGCATCCAGGGCCTCTTCGACCACCAAATCGACCACGCCCTCGACGTTCGTGCCGTCGGCCTTCGATGGTTCGATCTCGGTCGGGTAATACTGGGTGAGCTCGCGGGTCAGGGTCTCCCAGTCCCAGTCCGAGCGGGGCATTCCTGGAACGAATTCCGTCTCGACCACATCACCCACCACCGACTCGATCCAATCGCCTACCAGGTCGTCGCCGGCCGACCCTTCCAGGATCGAGCGACGCCAGTCATAGATGACCTCACGCTGACGGTTCATCACCTCGTCGTACTTGAGGACGTTCTTGCGTATTTCGAAGTTTTGCGACTCCACCTGGCGTTGTGCCCGCTCGATCGCCTTGGAAACCATGTTGGCTTCGATTGGCTGATCCTCGGGAAGACGCAAACGGTCCATGATCGAGGTAACCCACTCACCCTGGAAGCGGCGCATCAGGTCGTCTTCGAGCGAGAGGTAGAACCGTGACTCGCCCGGGTCACCCTGGCGGCCGGAGCGACCACGAAGCTGGTTGTCGATCCGCCTCGAGTCGTGTCGTTCGGTCCCGACCACGTAGAGCCCGCCGGCGTCGATCACCTTTTGCTTGTCGGCTGCGATCTGGGTGGCGAACTCCTCGGTCAGCTTCTCTTCCAGGTCCGGGTAGGAGGGATCGTCGGGAGTGACCCCTCGGCGCTTCAACTCGGTTCGAGCCATGCCGTCGGGATTGCCCCCGAGCATGATGTCGACGCCACGACCGGCCATGTTGGTGGCGACAGTGACAGCTCCTGGTCGCCCGGCCTGAGCAATGATCTCGGCCTCACGCGAGTGTTGCTTGGCGTTGAGGACCTCATGCTTGATCCCGTGCTTGTCGAAAGCCTTCGCCAGTCTCTCCGATTTCTCGATCGAGACGGTGCCCAGCAGAACAGGCTGGCCGATCTCGGTTCGGGCCGTCACATCGGCTACTACGGCCGCAAACTTGCCGTCTTCCGACTTGTACACCAGATCGCCTTCGTCGGCCCGGGCCACAGGCTGATTGGTGGGCACCGCGATCACCTCGAGCGAATAGATCTGGGCCAGCTCGGCCGCCTCGGTCTCGGCGGTGCCGGTCATACCGGCCAGCTTGTCGTAGAGCCGGAAGTAATTCTGCAGCGTGATGGTGGCCAGGGTTTGGTTCTCTTCCTTGATCGCCACCCCTTCTTTGGCCTCGATTGCCTGATGAAGTCCCTCGGAATAGCGACGGCCCTCGAGAACTCGCCCGGTGAACTCGTCGACGATCTTGACTTCGCCGTGATCGATGAGATAGTCGACATCACGGAGAAACAGCTCCTTGGCCTTGAGTGCTGCCTCGAGATGGTGGACGAAATCGACCGCGGCATGATCGAAGAGATTCTCCACCCCGAGCACCTGCTCAACGCGGGCGACACCGTCTTCGGTGGTGAGCACCTGTCGCTTTCGCTCGTCCACCTCATAGTGAACGTCCCTTTGCAGCCGGTTGACGATCTTGGCGAAGTCCCGGTACCACTTGGCGCTGTCCGAGACCCGACCGGAGATGATCAGTGGGGTGCGGGCCTCGTCGATGAGGATGGAGTCGACTTCGTCGACGATGGCGTAGGCATGGCCGCGCTGCACCCGGTCCTCGGCCCGCATCGCCATGTTGTCGCGCAAATAGTCGAAGCCGAATTCGTTGTTGGTCCCATAGGTGATGTCGGCGTTGTAGGCGGGGTGTCGCTCAGCCGGCGGCATCCCGTTCTGGATCAGCCCAACCTCCAAACCGAGGAAACGGTGGACGATGCCCATCCACTCGGCGTCGCGAGAGGCCAGGTAGTCATTCACAGTCACCAGATGCACGCCCTTGCCGGCGAGTGCATTCAGATAGGCAGGCATTGTCGAGACCAGGGTCTTGCCTTCACCGGTCCTCATCTCGGCGACCATCCCCCGATGGAGGGCGGCGGCGCCGATCACCTGGACGTCGAAGTGGCGCTGACCGAGGGATCGCTTCGCTGCCTCCCGAGTCGCGGCGAAGGCCTCCACCTGGAGATCGTCGAGAGGCTCGCCGGCTTCGACCCGGCCTTTGAACTCGGATGTTTTGGCTCGCAGTTCCTCGTCGGTGAGAACCTCAAACGCCGGCTCTGCGTCATTGACCGCGGCGACGATGCCTTGGAACTGTTTGAGTGTCCTGCCTTCTCCGACACGAAGAACCTTGGAGAGAATTGGCATTTGGCCCCCATGTTACCGGTGGCCCGAATTTGACCGACTTCAGACCGTCAAGTCAACGAACGTCGATCAGACCCTCGCGCTGCGCCCAGGTGACCGCTTCGAACCTCGACTTGAGGCCCAACTTGTCCAGGACATTGCGCACGTGGTTGCGAACGGTGTTCTCGGAGATGAACAGCTCGGAGGCGATCTCCTTCGAGGTCTTGCCCGCGCCAATATGTCCCAGGATCTCCAGCTCGCGGCCGGTGAGCTCGGGGCTCCGTGCCACGGTGTCGCCGTGATGACGGAGCAGGTCGCGCAAAGCGGAGAACAGCTTGCCCCCCATGGCGGGCGAGACTGCAGCACCGCCATTGAGCACGTCGTGCATGTCGGCGACCAGCCTCGGCAATGGGGTGTCCTTGGTCAGGTACCCCGAGGCGCCGGCTTTGACCGCAGCAAGCAGATCCTTGGCCGATTCGCTCGACGTCAGGAGCACCACTTTGGACTTGGGACTCGCTTTGACCATCGAGCCCACCACTTCGAGCCCCGACATCCCGGGCATCAACAAGTCGAGTATCACCAGATCGGGTTGATGAATGCGGGTCATGTCGATGCCTTTCATGGCGTCGGCTGCCACCGCGCTCACCTCGAATCCCTCCTGGACAAAAGCTGCACGGAGGGCTTCGCGGAAGAGCTCGGCATCGTCAACGATCACTACAGAGGCCATCGGTATCTCCGGTCTCTTGCAACGACTCGCCGGTTTTTCATATATTCTCCCGGTCAAATTTGCGGACTAGACACCATATCGGCCGCATTTGCCGCGATCACAAGTGCTATTTGCTCGAATCCCAAGGAATTTGCCGCCGAGCGAACCGTGGCACCGGTGGTCACCACGTCGTCGACCAGAACAAACCGGCCGGGGGTCGACCGAGTGTTGGTGAAGGGGGACGGGGGAAGTGAATGGTCGCCACCGGCCCTGCGTCGATTGTGGATCGGGGGAGCCAGCGCATCGACCAGCGGCACACCGAGGTAACGCGCCAGTCGCCGCCCCAGCTCGCGGGCCGGGTCGATCCCGTAAGAAATCTGGCGGGTCCACGCCCTCGGCACGGGCACGATGGGCAGAGGCGGGACCCGGGGAGCGACGATCTCGACCACCAGATCGGCGTATGCGGTCAGACCCCGGTATTTGAACCCGTGTATCAAGTTACGGGCCGCGCCTACATGCTCGAAGGCAGCGACCAGTCGGATCCCACCGTCGAGGATCCGCTCCGGAGCGGGTCTCAAGTCGGCTCGACAACGACGGCAGATGTGACCCGGGCAAGGCGAGAAACAAGACTGACAGAGCATCCCTGCCGACGCTAAGGGCCGGCTGTGACCGATTATCGGCGAACCACTAAGTCCCCTCTTGCCAGCCGGAGAGATATGCCTTCTGGTCCTTGGTGAGAGACTCCAGACCACCCCCCATTTGCTCCAGTTTGATCCGGGCCACTTCGGTGTCGATCTCGTCGGGCAGGGTGTAGATGCGTGGCTCGAGCTTGCCGGCGTTCACCGCGAGATATTCGGCGGCCAGGGCCTGATTGGAGAAGGACATGTCCATCACGTCGGCGGGATGGCCTTCGGCCGCCCCGAGGTTGACCAGCCTTCCTTCGGCGGCCACCAGGATTCGGCGCCCGTCGGGCAGTTCGAACTCGTCGAGGTTTTCCCGGATCCCACGGTGGGCCACCGAAGCCGCCCTCAATGCCGCCAGATCGAGCTCGATGTCGAAGTGCCCGGCGTTGGCGAGGATCGCGCCGTCCTTCATCACGTCGAAGTGCTCCATCCGCAGAACGTGCTTGTTGCCGGTGACGGTGAGGAACACATCGCCGACCCGGGCCGCCTCGGAGGCGGTCATGACTCGATATCCATCCATCGCGGCGGCGAGAGCCCGCACCGGGTCGACCTCGACCACGATGACCTTCGCTCCCATCCCGTCGGCTCGGTTGGCCACACCACGACCGCAGTCGCCGTAGCCGACGATCACGAAGTTCTGCCCGGCAAGGAGGATATTGGTCGCCCGCAGGATGCCGTCGATGGCCGATTGGCCGGTGCCGTAGTGATTGTCAAAGAGGTGCTTGGTCGCCGAGTCGTTGACTGCCACCACCGGAACCCGAAGAGTGCCGTCGGCGGCCATGGCCTTGAGACGGATGACACCGGTGGTTGTCTCCTCGGTCGAACCGATCACCTCGATGTCACGCCGATCGGTATGCAGGATCGTTGCCAGGTCGGCGCCATCGTCCATCGTGATTGCCGGGGCATGATCCAGAACGGCGTGGATGTGTTTGTAATAGGTGTCGGCATCCTCGCCGCGTATCGCAAACACCGGTATGCCCTCGGCGGTCAACGCCGCCGCCACATCGTCCTGGGTCGAAAGAGGATTGGAAGCGCACAGTATCGGCTCGGCGCCCCCGTCACGCAGCGCCAGCATCAGGTTGGCGGTCTCCGCGGTCACGTGCAGACATGCCGCAACCACGAGGCCCTCCAGCGGGCGTTCCTTGGCGAACCGCTCGCGCACGGTCGCCAGCACCTGCATCCGTCGTCCCGCCCATTCGACTCGCCGAGCGCCTTCCTCGGCGAGACCAGGGTTTGCAATGTCGTAGTTCATCTCATTCCTCAACTAGGAGTTTCTTCAGTTTCTCGATCGTCTCCACCGGCACCGGGTCGGCACCCGCCTCCTCCGCCAGCATCCACGAGACGAGGTCGCCACCAGCAGTGAGCGACATCAGACGCGCCAGCTCGGAGTCACCCGCCGCAGGCACCTCGGCAAGCCAGGGCACGGCATACTCGGTCAGGGCCGAGGAGTGGTCGAGACGGGCCCTGATGCGCGGATGATCCGCACTATCGGTCAGGGCGACCACCCCAAGAAGGTCGCTCGTGACGGCGGGCAATGTCTCCCATCCGACCAACTCGTTGTGGTCCAGCTCAGGCAGCAGCGACCACCAGGCCGGCATCTTGGCGTTCTCATTGATCTGGGTCTTCCACCGCTGAGCTGCCGTGCCACTGATCGGACCACCTCCGTAGATGATCGAGATGCGCCCGGCAAGCGACTTCGCCAGCATTGACGCCATCGCCCAGGGCTCGGAGCCTTCGGTGGTTGTCGAATCGACGATGTCGGCTGCCTCGTTCAGAGCCGGGGTCTGGTCCGGCAGCACCCCCAAGGAGACCAAAAGCCGCGAAATGGCGCCAACCAGGTAACCAATGGCGGCACGTGGTTGAATTCCGGCCGGCACCTCGATCGATGCCCACCCCGCCGCTGCTGACATATCCGCGAGCCGGCCACCCGTGGTGATGGTGACGATCGGCAATCCGGCCTCGCTGGCCGCGCTGACCAGACTGATCGTCTCCTCGGTGTTGCCCGAATACGAAATGGCGACGACGGTCGGTCTCACTCGGGAAGCCCAACCGGGGAGGGGGCCGTAACCCTTGTGCACCGCAAGGCGGCCGGGGGACTCATGGGAGATCGCCGCTGCGTAGTCACCGGCGATTCCTGAGCCTCCCATCCCACCGATCAGGAGATCGGAGGATGGCTCCACATCCGGCACGTCGAGGTCCCTCGCCCAGCGAAGCTGGTCGCCGAGGGTGCGGATCATCTGCAACATGTCACTCATCCTCGCCCCCTTCGGCCTCTTCGATCAACATGACCGGTATGCCGTCGCGGACCGGGTACCGGCGATCGCAGACGCTGCAGATCAACCGCGAGCCCTCGACGTCTTCGGTCAGCTCTCCTTTGTCGGCCGGGCAGACGAGGACGGCGGCCAGATCGGGGTCGATGAGACTCATTCCTGCTCCTCGATGATTTCCTCTATTCGGCGGACGGTGTCCTCCACCGTTCCGGGATCGCGCGCTTCCACATTGAGCCTGAGCAGAGGCTCGGTGTTGGAAGCTCTTAGATTGAACCACGATTCGCCGAGGTCGATGCTGAGACCGTCGAGGCGGTCGATCTCAGCATCGGGAAAGGCGGCTTCGATCTGGTCGATCGATACCTGAGGATCCCGAACTTCGTAATTGATCTCGCCGGAGGCGGCATACAACTCGACCTCACGTCGCAGGGCGGACAGAGGGCGGCCGTCCTCGGAAATGACCCTCATCAGGATCAGCATGGCCAGCATTCCCGAGTCGGCCCGATAGTTGTCGAGGAAGTAGTAATGACCGCTGTGCTCGCCTCCGAACACCGCGCCAGATTCGGCCATGACCTGCTTGATGTAGCTGTGACCGACCCTGGTTCTCACCGGAACGCCACCGGCCTCCCTCACCACTTCAGCAACGGCGCGCGACGTGATCAAGTTGTGGATGATGGTTGCTCCCGGGTGTCGCCGAAGCATCCACCGGGCGATGAGGGCAGTGACCGTGCTGCCGCTCAGTGGGGAGGCCTGGTCGTCGATGAAGAACGCCCGGTCGGCGTCGCCGTCGAACGCCACACCCAACTCGTGCCCGCCCGAGGACACCTTCTCGATCAGGTCCTGGAGATTCTCCAGCTGTATCGGGTCGGCGGGGTGATTGGGGAAGGTGCCGTCGGGCTCCAGATAGAGCCCGTCCAGGGTCGCGGCGAGACGCTTGAAAACCCTGGTCACGGTGACACCGGCCATCCCGTTCCCGCCGTCGACAGCCACCCGAAGTGGCCCGATCGACGAGGAGTCGACAATCGACAGGAGATGGTCGACATAGTCGTCAACGGCGTCCACCTCACGCACGATTCCTCGCCTCGGTGCGATCTCGATTTCACCCCGAAGCACTATCTCCTTGATCTCGGCCAGCCCGGTGTCGGCGCCGACAGGGGCGGCCCCGGCCCGACACAGCTTCAGGCCGTTGTACTCCGCCGGGTTGTGCGAGGCGGTGATGATGGCTCCGGGAACCGAGTATTTCCCGGTGTAGAAGTAGACAAGGTCGGTAGGCACCTCGCCAAGGTCGATCACATCCGATCCTGCCTGGTTGATACCCTCGGCCAACCCGGCGAACAGCCCAGGTGACGATTCCCTGACGTCTCTTCCTACGGCCACTTCTTCAGCCTGGAACAGGGTGACGAATGCGTGTCCTGTCTTGCGGAACAACTCGGGATCCAACTCGCCGATGTCGGTGCGGCCTCGAATGTCATAAGCCTTGAAGACGGCATCGGGGTTCATCGGTGGCCGAGTCTAGGGGTGGGCCTATGTCTTGTTGATTCCTACACTCCCCCACTCCGATGACCCCCACCTTCTCCATCGTGGTGCCCGTCTACAACGAGGCCGCATTCATCCCCACGGCGCTCCCGGCGCTCATCAACCAGATGGAGGGCCTGGCAAGGCCGTACCGGATCTTGATCGTCGAGAACGGCTCGACCGACGGGACCGCACAGACCGCGGTCGACGCCGGCGCCGGGTTTCCGGTCTCGGTCCTCTCGCTGGAGGAACCCGACTACGGAGCAGCGATGAGACACGGGTTCCTCGAGGCGGACGGTGACTGGGTGGTCAACTTCGACATCGACTACTTCTCGGCCGAGTTCCTCGGTCGGGTGCTCCAGATGGAAGAAGTCGACCTGGTCATAGCCTCGAAGCGGGATCCAAGCTCTCTGGACCGGCGCCCCCCGATCCGCCGGATCGCCACCTTGGTGTTCAATCTCCTCCTCAGCATCGTCCTCGACTCTCGAGTGTCAGACACCCACGGGATGAAGGCATTCCGGAACAAATTGGTGTCGGATGTCGCGCCCTCGGTGGTCAGCCGCAAAGACCTCTTCGACACCGAGCTGGTGGTGCGGGCTGAACGCGCCGGCTACCGCATCGAGGAGGTGCCGGTCGTGGTGGAGGAGATGCGGGTGACAAGGTCCTCACTCGTCAAGCGGGTGCCGCGAACCATCATTGGCCTGCTGAGGATCCGACGCACTCTGAGAAACGAAGCTCTCAATGCGAAGTCGGCGACGCCGACCCCAGACAGTGACTCCGATTAGGGCGATCACCCCAAGGAGGGTTGCGATCTTGCCCACGCTCTCGGCCCAAGTGTCCCGGAATTCGAGCACGACGGACTCGCCCGTCGGGACGACGACCATCAGAGACGGGGTCGCCCGCCACGGCCCATCGGCGCCCACCGCCGCCCAGTTGGGAAAGTAGGACACCTTGACCAGATGCGGGACCCCGATCGCGGTGGTGTTGAAGGAGATCCGATGGTTGTCGACGACGATGTCGCTCACCGCAGACTCCGGCGTGTCCAGCATCACGTCGGGCCGCTGGTCGACCGAGGTGATGCGCGGCCACTCCTCAGGGCCATCGGCAACCACCCACCGGTCGAGACTGTCGACGTCCTCGTACCATTCGAGGGCCATGTCGAAGAAGCTCGGCAACTCCTCCCCATCGGATCCTGTCACGGTGGCGGCACCGGTGAGAGAGGCGAGCATTCCTCGATCGGGAACCTCGTAGACGGCCGGCAGAAACGTGGCGGCCTCCACGAGTTGGGTCTCGGGGAGGCGGTAGATCGTGAACGGACCGGTCGAGGTCAGCCTGGTCATCTCCGGGAAGCCGTCGGCACGTTCAGTCGCTTCAGGGGTGAAAGACACGTAGTAGGTGACACCAAAGTGCGCTAGGTGCTTGAGCCCACGATCCATGGCCCCGTTGTGGTAGGTGAGACCCGGGATCGGGTTGGACGGTTTCTCGGACATCTCCGAGGAGTTGATGAAATGGAATGGTGTGGTGAGAGAAGACTCGAAGTAGAGCCCTTCCATGGAGGGATGCGAGCCTTCGGTCCAATACGGGATGAGCATCGGCGACATCGGCGTCCCGAACTCGTTCAACTCGCTGTTTGCCTCCCAGTGCACCCGCCCGTCGGGCAAGGCGTCGATTCGGGTCATGAGGGCCTCGTACTCATACCAGCGAGACTTCGACTCGTACCCCTCGTAGTTCCACTTCGACCAGCCGTCGATGAATGTGACCCCAGACAGAGAACCGAGAACGACCACCGAGATCGCGGTGCCTGTGAGGAAGTTGCGCGTGGAAACCCAGGGGTCCCACATGAAGGACATGCCAAGGAGCAGGGCCCCGGCGATCGCGGCAGGAATCCATGCCCACGCCGGGAAGTCGGCCGAGTCGGCTATCAGGGCAGAGGCAACGATCGTGATCAGGGCGATCAAGGCTCGAGGCCAATGGGTCGAGAGTCGTGAAGGCAGCCGTCGCGACAGCCAGATGACCGCGGCGCCCGCCCCTACCGCGGCGAAGAAGGCAACTCCGAAGTACCAGTACGGCAAGAGTCGGCCATTCCACAGCTTCCATCGCTCACCGCCGAACAACCCCGGGAAGAGCTCGGGCATGATGTGAGGGAGCGGGAAGTAGATCACCGGCAGCAGCGTCGCTATCAGGAGGGGCGCGGTGCGAGAAGTGCGCCGGCTGAGCCAAATCGCACCAGGGATGCCGAGGGGAAGGAGCAGCCATAGCTCGACGGGGAAGATCTCCTCCCAACGCGAGAGTGGGGTCCAGGACATGTCCGACGTCAGCCCGATCCTGGCGACGAGGGGCAGCGCCCAGAAGGCGGCGATAGTGAATCCCCAGCCCGATATCGCCAGCGTCCGCCAAAAGCCCTTTCGCCAAGGCAGGACGAACACTGAGGCGATGACGACGACGAGAGTGGTCAGAATGTGAGAGAGGGCGGTGGCGGCGAGAGCAAGTGCGGCCCACTTGATGTACTTGCGGTCCTCTCGAACGGCCTTGATGAGCAGAGCCAGGTACACGAACGAGAGGGCAAACGACCACGAGTAGGCGAACTCGCCGGCCAGGCTCGAGGCAACGTTTCCCCCATAGATCGAGTAGCTCTCGAAGAAGGCGAACACCACGCCCGAGCCGGCAGCCACCAACGAGATGTGCTTGCCGAGACGCATCGATCGGGCCAGGTAGTACGCGGCCGGAGGGGTGGCCAGCAGCCCGAGCACCGTGACCACCTTGAAAGCCACGCCGTAGGGAAGAAAAAGGTCGAGGAACACGATGGTCAGCGAGGGGAGCGGGAAGTAGAAGTAGAAGGCCGGGAATCCGGCGAACCAGTCATTGGACCAACCGAGGATCCTCCCCTCTGGGAGCAGGGAGTCCCTCAGCAATGCCGGCCCGAGGACGTGGGCTCCCATGTCGCCGCCGGTGGGGGTCGTGGCGGAGACGATCCACCTCGGATTCATGACGATCAAGATGACCAGCGAGATCCCGGCCAAAGTGAGAGCGACCGGCCAAAGGCTGTCTCGAGTCGCCCCGCGGAGTGAAGTCACGTCCGGTGTTGTCGGACGATCTCTAGAACCTGGGAAATGTCGATCTCCTCACCATCCCGGTTCCACCACTTCTCCTCACAGTGGTGGCAGGCAAAGAAGAGAACCTCGGTTCCGTCCGGAAGGACGTGTTCGATCTCGATCACATCAGGTTTTGAGCACTGGGGGCATATCATGTTGTCTCGAGATCTGCGTATGGGTGGCATATCGTAAAACGCGCCCGTCGCTACAACAATGCTTCCTCTTCCAGGAGACGTCCGACGTATCTGCTTCGTCTGGTGCCGTCCTCGGTCCAATAGGCGTACCAGTATGGGCCGTGCGGGCATCGGGTGCACCCATTCTTGCCACATCGCACACTTTGCTGGCGGAGCTTCACCTCGGGGTGATCGTCCGTTGCCAGCGCACCGGATCGTTGCAGCTGCGCCCTGGTCAGGATGAGAAGTCGGCGAAGGTCGTGCTCGTCCAGATCCCTGACCGCGTCCAACAGATCGCGGTCGAGAGCCATCAGGCCACGGAGAGCGGGGCGAACAACCGGGTGACGGTGCGACGGTCGGTCAAGGTCCAGCCCTGTGGGGGGGTCATCCGATCGGCGTGATCGGCACACATCGGATAACCATGTGGCTCCAAACCGTTGGCCAGGTCGTCCATCCACACGGCACTATCACGGTAAGAGAAGGTCATAGCGGCCGCCGCCGGCGACCCACATCGGGCACAACTGAGAACCATGGCAGCCACGCTAGGAGTCGCGCCCTGCTCATTCAAGGATTGAACCTCCTGACGGCCGCGCCGGGGGCGCCCGAGATCAACTTCCCCGACCCGTCGTCCCCAACCACGATCGTTGCCGGAACGCTGTTGATGCCATGCTCGCGGAACCTCTCCGGTTCCTCCTCCCACTTCACCTCGACGAAACCATCTGCACCCAGCGCGTCCACCAATTGGTCGCGGGATGGCTCACAGTCGAGACATTCCCTCGATGAGAAGAGGTATACCCCGGGACGGAGATCACCGGGATCGATGACCATCGGACGGGCCCGTCGCATCGCTCGGAGCACCGAACCTAGGGCGACCGCTACCAGCACGGCGCCGGCGACCAGCGCAAGCCGAAGCCAGATCTCACTCATCGATGAGCGGCACGCCGGCGCTGTATGCTCGCGCCGTCCCGGTGTTGGTCACCCACATCGGGACCAGGAGACCTTCGCCCTTGAGGGAGTACCCGTCGGCATTGCCTTCGACTGAAGAGAACTCCATCACGGAACCGGCCGGCACCACGAACTGCTTGGCCACAGAGGCGTCCCGCAGTGCGGTCACAATGACGGTCGCCTCGTCGAGCCCCGTGTTGAGGATCACCATGCGTCCGGTCCCCCCAGGCCCGAGACCCGCGCCAGGCAGGAGCCATCGGGAGGCCGGGTCGGTGGAGCCGGCGGTGAGCGCCACACCCTCACCGTCGATGTTGCGCAGGAACGCGGCCACCGGTTGTGCCGACTCGACTCTGATCGCGGAAGCGCCCACGCCCGCCGCGCCCGCATCGATCACCACCGCTCCCCGACCGGGAATGACGCCGGCCTCAAAGGCTTCGACCAGTCCGTCGCTCCCGTACAGGTCGACCCGATACTCGACGTCGGCTGACACCCCGGTGGAGATCACAACCTCCCCCACCCCCCCGGACGGAATCGGCATGAACCAGAAGGGTGCGGGTGCGACCGCGTTCCACAATGCCCCATCGGACCCGACGGCGAGACGCCCAACGGCCATCACACTGCCCCGGGTGGTCTCGACCACGACAGCCAGCGACTCTCGACCGGGCAGCAACTCGTCCATGTCGATCACGAACGATGAACGCGCCGGAACCGAGATGGCTCTGAGCTGAGAGGCGGTCTCGATGCCGGACTCGGACCGGACCACCAGATCAACCACCGCCTCGCCGGAATAGGGGTTCATCAGCTGAATGTCGAAGTCCTGCCCGCTCATGGTCGAGCCACCCGCCAGGAGGGTTTGCGATGCCGGCACGGCAAGACACGACTCGTGTGCCACCGACTCGGTCCCCAGGAACATCGAGGCACTGGCAGCCTCCCGATTTGGCAGCTCGACGAGGCCCGCGGCGGCTCCAATCGCAGCCACCTCGACCACCGGGATAGCAACCGATCCTGAAGCGCCGGTCTCGAATTGCGCCACCCCGGCCGACGCTCCGCCAGCGAACGCGGTGAACTGGCCACTGCCGTTCACCGTGGCCACAACACCGATCGTGGTGCTGCGGCCACTGCCCTCTTCGACCGGGCAAACCGACACGGACGGCGGGTTGACGCCTGCGGCCTGGCGAAACTGTGGCGCGCTTGGCGCCGGAATGATGACTACTGCCGCGGCAAGGACGGCGATGACTGTTGCGAAGACTGCCTTCGTCATCGTCTCGCCTTCCCCCAGATGAGGAGAACCAGAGCCATGAAGAGCAGGCCGGCCGCCGCATAGGGTGCATATGCCAGGTAGCCACCACCAGAGAACGTGGCCTCACCGTCGGTGTCGGCAACCGTTACCCGCCAACCGTCGCTGCCCCCCTCGGGCTGCCATCCGCTCGATTGATTGACTGAGATACGCACCTGCCCGCTCCCCGACTGACCTCCGAATCCTGCGCCCTGGCGGTCCCAAACAAGACCCTCCTCCCCTGCGGCGAGAGGCTCCGACTCCGGGTTCTCGTAGACCTTCCAATCATCCGCCAACGGGGTCGGGATCAGATCGAGCTGCGATTCGAGGATCTGATCGAGCGGTGACTCCGGCCCTGCGATCACCACCCACTCGATGGAGAACTGGGCGAGGAGCCTGCCCGGTCGCAACTCCACCCCGGACGCGATTCGGTCGACCGAAGCTTCGAGCAGCAAATCTCCCGCTCGCGCGTTTGGAAGCCATACCTCGTCGATCGTCGTGCCCTGGCCATCGAGAGTCCGATACCAGAAGCCTGGCCCGGGGAGCGCTTCACCTGGTATCAGGTTGGGATCGAGAGACACGATCAGGATCCGGCCCGGCCCTCCTTCGTCCGCCAGCGTCGAGGCAAAGGCCAGCCGGTCGTTCTCGTCGCCCGGGGGCAACCCGATCCTGCCATCGAGCAAACCTCCCACCGACAAGACAACGATCGTCACCGCGCTCACCGCCGCCAGCAGCCGACGAGACTCCGCAACCAGACTGTCCAAAGCGGATGCCACGACTATCGCTGTGCCAAATGATGCGAGCACCAGTGCTGCCTCTTCGACGCCCGGGCCGCCATAGGGAAGGCGCACCAGGAGCATTCCGGTCAGGGCGATCACAGCTCCGAAGAAACCGAGACGACGGGCTCTCCCTTCAGTCAGAGCGATCGGGAGAGCTGCAGCCGCGATCATGATCGGCCACCATTCCGAAACCGCCAGGCCGAGACGGCGATCGAAGTCGAGGAGCCAACCTCGGTCGTCGTAGACGAACCCCACCGCGACCACCCCGGCGAGGAGACTGGCCAATCCGAGCGTGAGCGAGGATCGACTGCCTCCGACCAGCCGCCATAGGAGGGCGACTCCTGCCGGGACGACACCGAGCACTGGCGAGACAGCGGTCAGAAGCAGAGTCCACAGCAACACCCATCCAACGTGGCTCAGCCAGCTCTTCGCACGGTCGGTGGGATGGAGGAAGACCGAGCGGACCGCCCAGGGCAAGAGGGCAGCCCCGGCGAGGGCCGGCCAAGAGCCGGCCCCGACGATGAGTGCCGTGCCCGGGCCGGAGAGAAGGACGAGCCCCGACAGATACCGGCCAGGGCCGCGGAATCCGAGCCTGCCGGCGAGCCTTCCCATCCCCAGCACGGCTAGCACCGGGGCCAGGATCGTGAGCACGGTCCTCGCCGCTCCCTCGGCGCCAAACCAGAGAATCGACACGAGACCGCTGATTCCCACTACCGGATGAACGGCATCGGGAGATCCGAGGCCCGAATCGTTCCAGCCGGCGAAGAATCGGTCAGCCGCCACCGAAGGGGCCTCGAAGGGAAAGCTGAAGCCGACGTTGGGGACACCGGAGAAGAAGATCGACCATGAGGCGGCGATTACCACCAACACCGCCAAGGCGCCGCCCCAGATGCCCGGGCTCGACCAAACCCGTTTGGATCCTCGAGCGAGAGCTTGGTCATCGTCGAATACCGACAGGATGCGATCGGTCAGCTCCGATCCGATCTCCCGCAACCGGATCGAGCCCCGTGCCTGGAACCGGAACAACTCCTCATCGCCGTAAGCACGGACCGGACGAAAGCGACGCCGAGCCCCAATCGTCGACGGCAGGTGGAAGAGGTTCCACAGCCAAGAGGCGGCGTATCTGGCGGCGGGCCGCCATCGCAAGACGAGCAGGTTGGCCAGCGAATCGAGCAACGAGACAACGACGAGGAACGGGACCACCCACACCAGGGTTATCGGCCGGTACGCCTTGAGCATGGCTCGCAGCCTTCCCGCTTGCTCTCTCCAACCGCGACCCCTCTCCCCGCATCGGGCCTGGTGATACACCTCTGAGGAAGGGACAGAAATCACCCTTCCCCCAGCCAGTCTGACCCGCTGCGAGAAGTCGAGACCGGCCGCCACCGGCTCCAGCTTGTCATCGAGGCCATGCAAACCCTGCGCCAGATCACGACGCACCAGCATCGACACCGACGACACGAACGCCACCTCGCGTACCACGTCGTATTGCTGAAGGTCTATCTCGCCCTCGTCTAGACCGGAGTACGGATCGCCAAACACGTCGGTCGCGCTGCCGATGGACTCCAACTCGTCACGGCTGCCGGCCAACAGCAGCTTGGACCCTCCCAGTGAGGCGTCGTTGCGATCGACCTCGGAAACCAGGGCCGCAAGAGCGTCCGGCCGGGGGCGGGCGTCAGAATGGAGGATCCAGAGGTAGTCGATCTCAGGGCCGGTGCCGGCAATGGCCTTCTCCAGCGTCGCAGTTCGCGAGACATCGACGGGGAGATCGCCCCTGGGCTCGCCGATGACCACCACCTCACTGATGGCCCCATAGACTTGTCGCTCGACCGTGGCCAGCGCCGCCTGGTGATCGGCGCCTTCGACCAGGGTGACGATCACCTTGATGCGGGGCGCGTCAGGCGGTACTCCAGGAGTCGGTGCTTCCGCGATCTGCGGAGCTGGGGCATTGGTCATGCGGTAGGACATTGTGAACCGGTCACGGTCGCTGAGCAATATCGAGGACGTGAATGAAGGTCGTTGAGTTGTCGGGAGGAGTGGGCGGAGCTCGCATGGCTCGGGGCCTGGCCGCCCTCGAACATGTCGATCTGACCGTGGTGGTCAACGTGGGAGACGACCTACCGACACACGGTCTCTATGTGGCTCCTGACCTGGACACGGTCGCCTACACCCTCGCCGGGATAGAGGGCCCCCACGGGTGGGGCCGGGATGGCGACACCTTCGTGACGAACAACGAGTTGGCTCGATTCGGGTTGGACAATCGCTTCCAGTTGGGCGACCTCGACCTCGCCTTGAAGATCTTTCGAACCCATCGACTCAACGGTGGAAGCCCGTTGAGCGAAGTCACCGACTCGATCCGTTCGAGTCTCGGCATCGCTACCACCATCCTTCCCGTCACCGACGACCCCGTGCGCACTCGGGTGACCACGACCGAAGACCTGACACTCACTTTCCAGGAGTACTTCGTCGACCGTCGCCATCGCGACCGGGTTAGGCATCTCGAGTTCGACGGAGCCGACGTGGCCCATCCCGCCCCCGGTGTGCTCGAGGCCATCGAATCGGCCGATGCTGTGATCATCGGCCCATCCAACCCCCCACTCTCGATATGGCCGATCATCGCGGTCGGGGGCGTGGAACAAGCCGTGCGCGGGCACCCCCGGGTGATCGCGGTCAGTCCGCTCATCGGCGGCAAGGCCTTGCGTGGCCCGGCCGACCTCGTGTTGGCCGACCTCGGATTGGGAGCCGGGACTTCTGGTGTCGTCACCGCCTACCGCGAACTCATCGACGTCCTCGTCGTCGACACCAGCGATCAGACCGATGCCGGGGAGATGGACGGTGTCACCATCGTCGCACTCGACACCCACATCGCCCAGCCCCCGCAGGCCGAGCGCTTGGCGCGAGCGATACTGAGCCTGTGACTCTCGAGGTACACCCACTGGTCGGCATCGGCACGGTGCGCCCGGGTGACGACGTGGCTGCCCTCCTCGTCGACGCTCTGGATCCGCTTCGTCCCTCCGCGGGCGACGTTTTGGTGGTGACACACAAGATCGTCTCCAAGGCCGAAGGCAAGGTCGTCGCCGTGAACGGCGACGAAGACTCCGGCAAACGACTGCTGGTCGAGAGTGAGGCAGTCTCCATCGTCAGGCGGCGGGGAGACTTGATCATCGCCGAAACCAAGCACGGGTTCATATGCGCCAACGCCGGCATCGACCGATCAAACGCCGAACCGGGGACATTCATCCTCTTGCCCGACGATCCCGATCGCTCCGCTCACCGGATCCGGGTCCGTGTCGAGCGTCGGTTCGGGATCGACATACCGGTCATCATCAGCGACACGTTCGGCCGTCCCTGGCGAAAAGGCCTTACCGACATCGCCATTGGGGTCTCGGGGCTGGAGGCAGTCGTGGACCTGAGGGGGTCACTCGACTGGACTGGCCGGGAGTTGCAGGTGACCGAGATCGCGGTCGCCGACGAGCTGGCATCCGCCGCCGACCTGGTCATGGGAAAGGCAAGCGGGATCCCGGCGGCTCTCGTGCGCGGCTATGACGGCCCCCGCGGCGACGGCAAGGGCACGGATCTGGTCAGACCAGCAAACGAGGACCTGTTCCGGTGACCCCTCTCATTTCGTAGCCGGGATCCACGGGTTCGCATTTGGACCCTCGGCGCTCCCATTTCGGGGAGTGGTCAAGCTCCGGGCCGGCCCAAACCCCAGTAGTCCAAACCGGCGCCGCGGACATCCTTTGGGTCGAGCAGGTTTCGCGCGTCGACTACACGGTGCCCTCGCATCACCTTGCTGACCGCCGTCATATCGATGTCGGCGAACATCGGCCACTCGGTGGCAACAAGCAACACATCGGCGTCGGTAGCTGCCGCGATCGGGTCATCCGCCATCGTGAACAAATCGCAGGAAGCCTCCGGGTCGTAGGCGACGACCTCGGCGCCGTCGGCGAGGAGGAGGGCCGCGATTCGCACCGCCGGCGACTCCCGGACGTCATCGGTGCCCGCCTTGAATGAGACTCCCCACATGCCGACTCTTCGCCCACGCAGCCCACCGCCGGCGGCCTGACGCACTTTGTCCGCAATTCTTCTCCGCTGCTCCTCGTCGGCGACGATCACAGCCCGAAGCAGCTCGAAGTCGTATCCGGCGTCCTCCGCCACGGCGATCAGAGCCGACGTGTCCTTGGGGAAGCAAGAGCCGCCATACCCTGGCCCCGGCTGAAGGAAGTGGGGGCCGATGCGATGGTCGAGGCCGAGACCCTGGACAACATCGAGAATGTCGGCGCCTACCGCCTCGCAGACATTGGCCAGCGTGTTGACAAAGGTGAGACGGGCAGCCAGATAGGCATTGGACGCGTACTTGATCATCTCGGCCGAGGTCGGGTCGGTGATCACGATCTCCGTCTCGAGACTCTCGTAGAGGCCCGCCACCACTTTGGCATCAGCGTCATCCCAGGATCCCACGACGATGCGGTCAGGTTTGAGAAAGTCCGCTACGGCCCTGCCCTCGCGCAAGAACTCGGGGTGAGCCACGACCCGAGCCGGGCTCCCCAGATCGGCAAGACGCTTCCGCAGAGCCGCCACCGTCCCGGGGGGAACGGTCGACTTGACCACGAAGATCGTGCCCTCCTCGACCTCGGTAGCCAATTCGTCGATGACGCCGTGGATGAATCGAAGGTCGGCTCGACCGTCGTCTCCTTCTGGAGTCGGGAGTGCCAGGAAAACCAGTGCGGCACCCTCCACCGCCTCGAGGTTCGAGTGGTGAAAGGTGAGATGACCGTTCTTGGTGACTTCGGCGAGAAGCTCGGGCAGGTCCTTCTCGAAGATTGGCACCCCACCGTTGCGCAGTTGTTCCACGCGCTCGGGATTGGCCTCACCGAGTCGGACCCGGTGGCCGAGGCTGGCCAGACCGCCTCCGGTCACGAGACCGACATAGCCGGCTCCGATAATTGCTATGTCCATTGGGCCCTCATCGTAGGTGTCAGTGGGTGATCAGGATGCGTCGGCACCCACGATCACAACGGCGTCGTAGCCGTTATCGACCGATACGACCTCAACTACACCAAAACCGAGCTCAGTCACGATCCGTTCCCCGGCGTCGCTCCCGGCCGGGACCAGGACGGCGGTGGTGGTGTAGTCCCGGGAGTCGGCGTTCCCGAGACTCGCCACCTCGAACCCGGCCTCTTCGAGGGTCGCCGACATCCGCCCGGCGGCACCAGTGATCCCGTTGCCGTTCAACACTTGAATCCGGATCGGTGCGCTGCTCACCGTCGGGGATCCCCCGAGGAAGTCCGCGATCATCGCCGACGCGGCCGGCTCTTCGGCGATCACCACCGAGGCCCCATCGATGGTGTCGCCATACACGGGCAACGTCTGTCCGTCGATGCTCCCGGTCAAGAGCCCGCGAAAATCCCACGCCATGCCGGCCACCGAGGACTCCGCCAGTGTGGCGTCGATGGTCATGTGCTGAGCCAGCGAGCCGGCGATCTGACCCGCCTCGGTGATCGAGCTCGGCGTCTTCAGCTCGATGAGGATGGCCCTAACCACCTGCTGTTGGCGTTGAGTGCGCCCGATGTCACTGGCGTCGACGCTTACCCAGTTTCCGTTCTGATGCTCCTGGTACTTCCTCGATCGCGCGTAAGCGAGAGCGGTGTAGCCGTCGACGACCTGGGTGCCGCCCTCGACCCGCAACCCCGAGGACACGTCACGGGCCGAGTACGGGAACGACATCTCGATCCCCCCCAATTCGTCGACCATGGCAATGAACCCGACGAATCCCACCTCCACATAGTGGTTCACCTCGATCCCGAGATTCTCACGAATGGTCTGGACCATCAGGGCGGGGCCGCCGTAGGCGTAGGCGGCGTTGATCTTGCCCTTGCCCTGGCCCGGGATGTCCACCCAGAGGTCGCGAGGGATGCTCAGCATCTGGGCACGGCTGGTGGTCTGATCGAGGCGGATCAGCATGATGACATCGCCACGCCGGCCTCCGGCACTCCCGAAGTTCTTCAGACTGTCGAGACCTTCCCGGGAGTCACTCCCGACAACAAGGAACACCAGGGAGTCGCCGGTTGCCTCGGTCAGCTCGCTGACCACCTCCTGGTCGGTTGTGGCCAGAGCCAGGATGTCCTGACCGGTGTTGAGGGCCCAGAAGATGCCTAGAGCGCCGAGGTTGGCCAAGACCAGCACCACGATGATTGCGATCTTGAGCCACTTGGGCAGCCCGCGACGGGGCACATTGGCAGGGGAGGGTGAAACCATCGTCGGTAAGACGTCGGTCAGGCTAAACCTGGTTTCACGATTAGGGACGTCTTGTCCGGGGACGGTGGCAGTTCTTGTCCGGGGACGGTGGCAGTTCGCCCGAACCCGACCTGTCTATCGTGGCGATATGGCCGTCCTAGCCCACGAGGGAACACATCCGATCATGTATGGCGCGGCGCCCCTTCCCATTGGTGCCGGGCTCCGCACCGGGTATCTCGCCCGTCCCGATGCTGCGGGCAAATTCCCTGTTGTCTTGGTGCTACCGACGCTCGACGGTCTCACCGGCTTCGAGAAGGATCTGTGCCGGATGTTCGCCAGATGGGGCGTGGCGGCGATCGGCATCGACTTCTATCGCCACCCCGGGAACCATCTGGAGGCCTATCACGAGCTCTCCGACACCCGCGCCATGACCGACCTCGACGAGGTCCATGAGTTTGTTGCCTCCAATGATGTCGACTGGGCGGTCAGCGGCGATGTCGGGATCCTCGGATTGGATGTCGGAGGGCGCTTCGCCATCGCGGCAGCCGCCACCAGGCCCTGGGTCAAGTCGCTCGCTGTCGCCTACACCCCGCTGACCGGTGACGAAGACCGCGGTTTTCAGGTCGCCAGCTATCTGGACAACCTTCCCGTGCCGGTGCTCGGCCTATACGGCGCCGAAGACGCGTTGATCGACGCGGGCACCATCGATGAGGCTCAACGACGGAACGAGCACGGGCTGTGGCTTCTCTACGAGGGCGCCGGCCACGGTTTCCTCGACGTCGACGCCGATCTGTATGACGCCGACTCGGCTGAGGAGGCTGTTCAACGGCTGATCGAATTCTTCAAAGCCAACCTTCCCCAGCCTGAGGAGCTGGACCTGGGCTGAGGGACCGGACGGTCAATAACTCCCCCCGCGATGACGGACGTGGCGGATCACCCCCGAGTTGATGACATGACGCTCACCTCCTCGCTCCACGAGCAACTCGCCGTTTTCGTTGACGTCGATCGCATCACCCGAGCCGTCCGGCTCCCACGTGATCGGGCTGCCGAGCGTCTCGCACGCCGCCCGATACTCCTCCACCGGCCAGCCCTCGACGGTGACCAGGTGAAGAAACTCGGCCGCCCAGAGACCGCCGATTCGAGCATGCCAATCCGGGCCCGGGTCGTCCTCAAAGAGAGCGCCCATCCCCTCTGGAGCCTCCGGCCACAACAGGTTGACCCCGATGCCCGCCACGACCAGTCGGCCCGATCGTTCGACCAGGATCCCCCCCACCTTCAGATGATCGACCAGTAGGTCATTGGGCCATTTGAGCGATATCCCGTCGATTGCCCGAGACGCCGCAACTCCAGCCATCAGCGAGAGTGGCCGATGATCGGCTTCGCCCACCCTGAAAGCGACCGAGGCGGCCAGGGCTCGCGGCGCGGTGACCCATGCTGCGCCACCCCGGCCTCGTCCCGCGCTCTGGCGCTGGCAGACAACCACCACCGGCAAGCGCTCCAGCTCTGCCCGGGCCAGGTCCTGAGTCGATGGAACCTCGTATCGCCTGATTTGCAAATAGGGTGTAGCCATCTCGTCTCCTGACGAGTCGAAACTTTGAGGTTACGGAGGAGTCTTGGGGACCGAGGCGCGAATCGAGCGACTCAGAGAGCTACGCGAGGAAGCGCTGCACGCGGGAAGCCAGCGTGCGATAGCGCGCCAGCACGAGCAGGGCAAGCTCACCGCCCGGGAACGTCTCGAGGTTCTCCTGGACAAGGGATCGTTTCAGGAGATGGACCAGTTCGTCAAGCACCAGTCTTCGGGGTTCGGCATCGAGGACAAACGACCTCTGGGGGATGCCGTGGTCACCGGGCACGGGACCATCGAAGGGCGACCGGTGTTTGTGTTCGCCGAGGACTTCACCGTCTTTGGCGGGAGTCTGAGCAAGGTCGTCGCCGACAAGATCTGCAAGGTTCTCGATATGGCGCTCGACACCGGGACCCCGGTGATCGGCCTCAAAGACTCAGGCGGTGCCCGGATCCAGGA
Source organism: Acidimicrobiia bacterium (assembly GCA_035544615.1). GTDB lineage: Bacteria > Actinomycetota > Acidimicrobiia > Spongiisociales > ZC4RG35 > JARDZU01. The sequence continues at coordinate 35,420 of DATKEA010000084.1, forward strand.
GGGAATCGCCTCGTTGGACGGTTACGGTCGGATATTCGAGCGCAACGTCCGGGCTTCGGGGGTGATCCCCCAGATCTCGGTGATCATGGGCCCTTGCGCGGGAGGAGCCGTCTACTCCCCTGCCTTGACCGACTTCGTATTTCAGGTCGACCAGACGAGCCACATGTTCATCACCGGCCCAGACGTGATCAAAGCCGTGACCGGTGAGGAGGTCACGATGGAAGAGTTGGGCGGCGCCTCCACCCACGCCACCAAGTCAGGGGTCACCCACTTCGTCTACCCGACCGGGGTCGAAGCCCTCGAGGCGGTCAGGTATCTGATGTCGTTCCTTCCCAAGAACAACATGGAGCTCGCTCCGTACTTCGCCCCGGCCGACGGGGCCGACCGCGTCGACGATTCACTCGACTCGATCATCCCGGACTCCTCCAACCAGCCTTATGACATGGTGGAGATCATTCAGACCGTGCTCGACGGCGGTGACTTCTTCGAGGTCCACGAGAACTGGGCCAAGAACATCGTGATCGGTTTTGGGCGTCTCGACGGGCACACCATTGCGGTTGTGGCCAACCAGCCTGCGGTGCTCGCCGGCACACTCGACATCACCGCCTCGGAGAAGGCAGCACGTTTCGTGCGTTTCTGTGATGCCTTCAACATCCCTCTCGTCACCTTTGTCGACGTGCCCGGATTCCTTCCCGGGGTCGAACAGGAGCACAACGGGATCATCCGCCATGGGGCGAAGCTGCTCTACGCCTACTGCGAAGCCACGGTGCCGAGGATCACTGTCATCACCCGAAAGGCCTACGGCGGCGCCTATTTGGTCATGAACGCCCGCGGCGTGCGCGCCGACCTCGTCTTTGCCTGGCCCTCCGCAGAGATCGCCGTGATGGGCGCCCAGGGCGCGGTCAATGTGATCCATCGGCGTGAGATCACCACCACCGACGACCCGGAGAAGGTGCGCTCCGAGTTGATCACCGACTACGAAGAGAAGTTCAACAACCCCTATGTCGCCGCCGAGCTCGGTCTGGTCGATGAGGTCATCGAGCCGAGGGAGACCCGCTACAAGCTGATACGCGCCCTCGAGGTCCTGCGGACCAAGAGGGAGACGCTCCCGCCCAAGAAGCACGGAAACGGTCCCCAGTGATGAAGAGCCTTCTCGTCGCCAACCGCGGCGAGATCGCGGTTCGGGTGATACGCACCGCTCGGGAGATGGGCATCCGGACCATCGCGATCTACTCGGAGCTCGACCGGGACGCCGCCCATGTGGACCTGGCCGATGAGGCTTGGAATGCAGGCCCAGCACCCGCCGCCGGGAGCTACCTCAACCAGCAGCGGATCCTTCAGATCGCTCATGAAGCCGGAGCCGAGGCAATCCACCCCGGGTACGGATTCCTCTCCGAGAACCCCGACTTTGCCCGTGCCGTCAGCAACGAGGGCATCATCTGGGTCGGCCCGCCGGCGAGTGCCATCGCGGCCATGGGGGACAAGATCACTTCACGCCGGAATGCCGAGCAATCCGGCGTCCCCACTGTTCCCGGGGTCACCGAGCCGATCACGACCGTCGATGAGGTGGCGGCCGTGGCCGAGCAGTTTGGCTACCCGGTAGCGATCAAGGCGGCTCATGGCGGTGGTGGCAAAGGTCTTCGTGTGGTCTATGGGCCGGAGGAGCTGGTGGATTCGTTCGATGGGGCGCGGCGAGAGGCCGACGCCTACTTCGGCAACCCCGAGGTCTACGTCGAGAAGTATCTGGAGCGACCTCGACATGTCGAGGCTCAAGTTCTCTTCGACAGTCACGGGAAGGGGGTATTCCTCGGCGAGCGGGATTGCTCGGTGCAACGTCGCCACCAGAAACTGATCGAGGAGACTCCGTCCCCGGGCCTGACCGTGAAGCAGCGACGCGCTCTGAGCAAAGCCGCTCTCGCCGCCGCCAGCTCATGCGGCTACGTCAACGCCGGGACGGTCGAATTCCTAGTCGACCGCCAGGGTGACTTCTACTTCCTGGAGATGAACACACGGCTTCAGGTCGAGCACACGGTCACCGAGATGGTCACCGGGATCGACCTGGTCGAATGGCAGTTGCGTATCGCCAGCGGCCAGGCACTGACCTTCGATGCCGTCGAGCCGAGAGGGCATGCCATCGAGTTCAGGATCAACGCCGAGGACCCCTATCAGAACTTCCTTCCAACTCCCGGCCGGATCGTGGAATGGCAGGAGCCGGCCGGGCCGGGAGTGCGGGTCGACTCCTGGATTCGATCCGGTACCAATCTCTCCCAGTACTACGACAATCTGTTGGCCAAGCTCGTCGTCTGGGGACCGGACCGGGCCAGCGCCATCAACCGGGGTAGGAGGGCGCTCGAGGAGTTCCGGGTGCAGGGAGTCGCGTCGACCATTCCGGCCCATCTCGCGGTTCTGGCTCACCCCGACTTCATCAAGGGGTCACATCACACCCGGTGGATGGAGGAGACCGTGGTCTTGGGATTGACCGAGCCCGAGGTGAACCCTTCCCTCCCCCAGGACGAGGACCTCACGCGTCGTGACATCACCGTCGAAGTCGGCGGCCGGAGGTTCACGGTCAGCTACTGGGCTCCGGACCCGGGAACCGGGCCCGGAGCAGTAGTCAGGAGACGCCCACCGCGGCTGGCGACTTCGGGAGCGGCCGGCGCCTCCGACGGGATGGTGACCGCCCCAATGCAAGGAACCATCGTCAAGATTCACGTGACCGCCGGGACCGCGGTGAAGGAAGGAGACCCGATTTGTGTTCTCGAAGCGATGAAGATGGAGAACGAGGTCAGGTCGCCAAACAGCGGTGAGGTCGTGGACCTGCGTGTCCAAACCGGTGACACCGTGACCCCTGGCCAGGTGATCGCCATCGTCAAATAAGGCCCCGGTCCTACCCCCCGCAAGGGTTTGTCCCCCTGCAAGGGGTTGGAGTGGGCGAACCCCCCTCGTCTTCGCTGCGCTCATACGGTCCCCCCTTCAGAAAGGGGGGACAACACCTCCCGCAAGGGGTTGTCCCCCTGCAAGGGGTTGGAGTGGGCGAACCCCCCTCGTCTTCGCTGCGCTCAGACGTTTCCCCCTTCAGGGGGGACAACACCCTGCGCAGCGGGGGGACCGACGCCAGCGAGCACAGCGAGCGCGTCGAGGGGGGTTAGAGGCAAACCCCCCTCGACTTCGCTGCGCTCAGACGGCACCCTTTTAGAAGAGGGGGACAGCGTCTCAGTCTGCGGCGTCGGAGAGCGCCTCGGTCATCGAAGGGTGCACCATTAGAGCCTCGACCAGAGTCTTCACCGTCACCTCGGCCTGGACGGCGAGAGTGAGGACGCCGATCAGCTCCGAGGCCCGGTGACCGACGATGGTCCCACCGAGGACGACACCGGTGGCGGGGTCGGATGTGACCTTGACGAAGCCTCG
>DATKEA010000085.1:0-4222 GCA_035544615.1 Acidimicrobiia bacterium
GCGATGGCCTCAGACAACCCGACGAGAAGGAGTCATCCCTTACGACGCTCCATGTACCGTGTCGCACGGCTGATCGCGATCGAGGGCCGTCAGTCGAACGGTGGGAAGCCTGCCCCTTGGCCGCCACCCGGAAACTGGAACTCCTGTGTTTGGGTTACTTCGGTGGCCGAGCCGGGGAGTGGCTCATCCAAATCCGCGAGCAACACTTCCTGGCCGACAGTGAGATCGCCGCTGACGATCTCGGTCCATGTCTCGCCGACCACTCCGATACCGACATTAACCGTGGTCACTGTGCCGTCGTCGTTGACGACGGCGACGGTGTGGTTGGTTCCTTCGAGGGAGACCGCTGACGTAAGAACGGCCATCACCGATTGGGCGGTGCCAGTCACGATTCCAACATCGCCGATGTTTCCGTTGCGTAGCGCGGACGACTGATCATCGAGCCCGACCGTCACCTGATAGGTGGTGGTGCTGCTCTCGGCTGGCACTGCTGAGATTTGTACCACCTCCCCGGAGACGGGTTCGGTGCTCCCGTCGAGGATGAGTGTCGCCGACTGGCCCAGCTCGATCTCATCGATGTCGTTGATGCTGACCATGAGTGTCGCCTCGTAACCGCCTGAGCCTTCGATGATTATGGTCTCGGTGTCGGAATCACCGGTCACGTCGGCTCCCGCTGCGATGTTGACCGCGGTCACCTTCCCGGCGATGGGGCTGACGATGGTGGCCTGAGCCAGGGCTTGCTCTGCTACTTCGACTTGGAGGGCTGCGGCATCGACTCCGGACTGATAGGCAATCAGGTCCTCGGAAGAAGGGCTCTCTGCCTCGACGGTCGCGCCGCCGGGGTTGAAGTTGCCTCCTGCCGCCGAAGGTTGGCCTGGAGGAGTTCCTATGTCAGGCGGCGTTCCCGGTGTGGTGGTGGTCGTGTCAGGGATTGTCGTGGTCGAATCGTCTGGTGTGGTGGTAGTCGTGGAGTCAGGGGTGGTGGTGGTGGTGGTCGATGACTCGCCTTCGAGCTCTTCGGCCCACTGGCCGAGCAGTGAGTCCAACGCATCGGCGGCAGCGGCCAACTCTGCCTGGGCGTCGCTGACTGCCTGCTGTGCTGCTGCCACTTCGTCCAGTGCCATCCGGCACGCGTCCAGGGTGTCGACGTCGACCGCCTCACACACCAGCGTGGCTGAGTCGAGAGCCGCTGCGGCGTCAATCATCGCTGCGGAGACCTGCTGTTGGGCTTCGAGCACGTCTTGCTGAGCGGCGGCGATGTCGTCGTCGAGGTGGGAAGCGAGCATGATCGTCGCGGTCTCTTCGGGGCTATACACGGCGAGGAGAACGGTGGCGGTCTCTTCTGCGGACACGCCGAGCCCTCCTCCGATGACCGACGACGGGTCGTCACCGTCGAGGGCGACCGCCAACACCAGCTCCGCCTGGGCTAGTTCGGCTTGCCGCCTGTGAAGGGTCTCCTCCAGCTGCTCGGTGTCGAGCTGTGCCAATGTGTCGCCGATGCTCACGATTTCGCCAATCGCCACATAGACCGTCTCGACAGTACCGCTAGTGGGAAAGGTCACCGCTGCCTGTGCCACTGGTTCGATCGTGGCGACTCCCGTGTAGGTCCGGTCCGTTTCTTGGGTGGTCACCGCTGACGTGCGGTAGTTGCCTTCCGCATCACTGAAGTCGGGGGAGAAGAGGACGGCCCCTCCAGCAATCAGGGCGATCACTATCAGGATGGCCAGCAGACGACTTCCGGCCCGTCCCCTCTTGATCGGGTTGAGCACGGATTCGGGGAAGGTCGGCAGTTGTGATGGCGGTCGATTTACAGTCATTGTTCATTCGCTCCTGAGGGCGTCGATGGGGGTGAGACGGGCGGCCCGTGAGGCCGGATAGACCCCGAATATCACTCCGACGAGCACAGCCGTGGCGATGGCAATGGCAGCCGCCGTGACCGGGACGACAATTCGGGTGTCAGTGATGGCGGGGATGGCCACCGCCCCGGCGAGACCTACGGCCACGCCGAGAACACCACCGAAGAGTCCCAGCATCGATGCCTCGACCAGGAACTGGCGTCGGATCAGGGCAGGTCGACCCCCAACCGCTTTGCGTAGCCCGATCTCGCGGATGCGTTCGGTGACTGAGACCAGCATGATGTTCATAACTCCGATGCCGCCCACGAGGAGTGAGATGACCGAGATTCCCGAGAGCATCACAGTCAAGGTGTCGTCGATGCTGGTGGCGGCTTGGAGGATCGACTCCTCCGTAGCGATGGAGAAGTCGACGTCCTCTGCGTCGTCTGTGCCATGGAGGTTGACAAAGAGGTTGTAGGCCTGCTGGTAGGCCGCCGCCAATGTCTCTGAGGACGTTGCCTTGACGTAGATCGAGTCGACCGAGTTGCGGTCGGAGCCGCCGATGAGACGTTGGTTGTAGGTGGATAACGGCACGATGACCAGATCGTTGCTGGTGGCTTCGGCCGAGGAATCGACCGTCTCCAGGACCCCGATGATCTCCAACTGTGTGCTGTCGTAGAAGAGAGTCTCCCCGACAACGTCTGTGGTGCCGAACAGCTCCTCGGCTGTCTCGGAGCCGACCACGGCCACTGCGGCCGAGACGGTGGTGTCGTCCCCGGTGATGAAACGTCCCGACTCCAGCCCTCTCGACCGGACCTCCTGCCAGCTGGGTGTGGTGCCGGTGAGGGTGCTGGTCCAGTTGGTGTCGCCGGCGACAAAGGAGCCCTGAGTCGTGGACACTGCAGCCACGGTCTGGACATCTGGAGCAACCTCTTCTGAGTCGAGTGCTTCCGCGTCCTGGATCGTAAGTGTCGACGCGGTGCCGAACCCGCCTCTGATGCCACTGCTGTCGGTCGAGCTGCCGGGCGTCACGACAAGAAGGTTGGTTCCCAAAGCGTTGATGCTGTCGCGTACCTCGGCTTGGGCGCCGGCACCGATCCCCACGGTGAGGACGACCGATGTGATTCCGATGAGAATCCCGAGCATGGTGAGCGCCGATCGCAGGCGGTGGGTGCGGACCACGTCCCACGCCGATCGCAACGTGTCGATCCAGCTCATCGGATGGCACCACTGCTCAGGGGGACGACAGTCGTCGAGACCTGGCCGTCGTGGATGGTGACGATTCGCTCTGCATGGGCGGCCACGTCTGACTCGTGGGTGATCAGGACGATGGTTCGCCCCGAACGGTGGAGCTCGTCGAAGAGTCCGAGGATGTCGGCGCTGGATGTGGAGTCGAGGTTCCCGGTCGGCTCGTCGGCCAGGATCATGGCCGGTTCAGTGACGAGAGCCCGTGCGACCGCGACCCGTTGCTGCTGGCCTCCGGACAACTCACCGGGACGATGGTCGGCCCGGTCGACCAACCCGACGGTGTCAAGCGCTCGCATCGCCCGCTCGCGGCGTTCTGTCGGTTTCACCTTGGAGTACAGCAGTGGCAGCTCGACGTTGCGCCAGGCAGGCAGGTAAGGCAGCAGGTTGAACTGCTGGAAGACGAACCCGATGAACACATTGCGTACGTCGGAGAGCTGGTCTTCGTCGAGCTGTCTCACATTGTGTCCGGCGAGGCGGAACTCGCCGGAGGTGGGTACGTCGAGGCAGCCCAGGATGTGCATGAGGGTGGACTTGCCGGATCCGGACGGGCCGATGATGGCGACGAACTCGTTGACGTCGATCCTCAGGTCAACATCAAAGAGCGCCCTCACTTCGATCGGTCCTGTCTTGTACACCTTGGACACACCAGAGAGTTCGATAATCGGAGTGCTCAGCCTTGGAGAGCTCATCAGCCTTCGCCTCCTTGCGATGGTTGACCCTGGCCAGCGCCGGGAAAGTCTTCGCCGCCTCCCGGGCCGCCTCCCGGACCGCCACCGGGGAAGCCTTCACCGCCACCGGAGAAGCCTTCGCCGTCTCCAGGGAAGCCGCCCTCGGAGAAGCGGTCTTGGAATCCGGCGGGGACTTCGATCTCGATGACCACGATCTCCCCTGGTTCGACACCCGACGTGATTTCGGTCATGTTCCCCGACATCTCTCCGGTGGTGACAGTGCGGGTTTCCAGGGTCCCCTCGAGTGTTCCATCCACTGCGACAGTCACAGTCGAACCGTCGGCGCCCGATGTGACGGCCTGGCTGGGCACCTGGACCACGTCGGTTCGCTCCTCGGTGAGGATCTCGGCGATCACGGTAGTGCCGACGTAGAACTCGTCGTTCTCGTCGTTGAACTCGACGGTGACCGTG
>DATKEA010000086.1:0-8746 GCA_035544615.1 Acidimicrobiia bacterium
CAAGAGCACCGCACCCTTTGGCTGTTCTCTCAATACGGGTTCGGTCTAGGAGCGGTAGTCACCGCGTCCGGCTTCGTCCTGCTCGCCTCTGCCAAATCCGCCGGTTCTAACCCTCTGGCTGGGTTGGCCTCCTACGGAATGCTGATCGGCGCCCTGCTATGGGGCATCAACCTCGTCCTGCGGGCCACCGACGCCGAGGGATTTGCCGCCGGGACCCACCCTCGTTGGCCTTTCCTGGTCTACACCCTGCTGACCATGCTGGGATTAGCCGTGTGGGGCTGGCTCTACCTCCAAGGCGACTTCCCGACATGGTTGGGATGGGCGACCCTCGTGCCCATCGTGACCCTGTTCCTGGTGCTTATTTTCCTCCGCGACATGCCTCCATTCGTTTACTACGTGATCACCTTGCCCACCGTGTGGGTGCTGTTCAGCCAAACGCCGTAGCTCGAGTCCGAATGCGGCGACCACCCGGCCAGGCACCCCAATCAGAAAGCCCTCCGGTAGTCAACCCGGTATGAATTTCACGAGGCTCCTTCCTATCGGCGGATGTCACCCACAGTTAGTCCGTCGTGGGAGGAGAAGATCATCGCGGAGCTTGGGCTAGGAACTATCACGCTGCGTGGCCGTCCTCTGTCCTAAAACCCGGCCCTGAATGCAGGTGCCTGAAGCCAGACTGAAGCCAAACGACCTGACACTGGGCGACATCGGCCACCACTCGTTGGCAGGCGTATTGGTGTGTCACGCCGTTGACCATCGCTAATCGCCCGTGAATATCGCTGTCCCGAACCTACTCGTAGGGCTCATAACCCGAAGGTCGCGGGTTCAAATCGCGCCCCCGCTACCACCAGAAAACCCAGGCAATGCCTGGGTTTTCTGCATTTTGGGAGCTGTCACGCCGAGCTGGATTTCAGATCTCTGATGACGAGCTGATGACAAAACCTCTAGAACTGACGGACCTTGGTTACATCTCGGGTTCTCCGGATCGAATAGGAGAACCTATGACGGTACGAGACCAGCAACGGTTGGTGAGCCACCGTTTGGCGGTTATTCGCCACGCTGAAGAGGTGACGGGCAGAGCCTGTCAAGTCCTTTGGGTGAAGTGATGTTTCATGGGTGGTTGGGATGCGTCCGGGGAAGGCGGCGAACGCGTTGAGTGCTCGTTGCCACCCTTGGGTTCCGGTACCGAGTTCACCTCCTCTGTGGTGGCCGATGTTGGGCTGGCGAGGTAGAGGATCTTGAGGACGGCGTCGTCGGTGGGGAAGTGCCCACGGGTTTTGGTGACCTTGCGGAGCTGGTAGTTGAGTGACTCGACCGCGTTGGTGGTGTAGATGATCTTCCTGATGGCAGGGTCGAACTCCAAGAAGGGGGTGAACCGTTCCCAGTTCCGCCGCCACAGCTCCACTACCGCCGGATGTTGGTCGCCCCACTCGGCTTCGAAGTCGTTGAGGCCAAGACCGCCGCCTGAGCGGTGGGTGCCTGATACATGGTTTGAGGGCGGTGGTGACCGCTGTGCGGTCTTCCAGGAGATGAAACGGATGGTGTTTCTGATCAGACGCACCAAACAGATCTTCACCTGTGGCCACACCGCCTCGATGGCGTCCAGAACCCGGTCAGGCCGTCGCAGCACACGATCAGCACGTCGGAAACGCCTCGGTTCTTGAGCTCGGTCAAGACCCCCAGCCAGTATTTGGCGCCCTGTTGCCGGTGCCCAGCAATGCCCAGGACGTGTTTGCGGCCCTCGAGGTCGACGCCCAGAGTGATATACACAGGCCGGTTCCTCACCTGACCGTCGGTGCGGACCTTGACCACGATGGTGTCGAGATACAGGATCGGATAGATCGCATCCAAAGGACGCTGCTGCCATTCCCGCAGCTCGGGAATCACGGCGTCGGTGACCTTGGACACCACCTCGGCTGAGATGAACACCTGGTACACCTCGGCGATATGCGCCTGGACATCCCGAGTAGTCATCCCCCGAGCCACCAAGCCCATCACCAGATCGTTCTGTAGCGTTGTCTCCCCGAACCTCGAAGGCAAACCCGGCGGGCGACCTAATGGATCAGTGCTCGGACGGCACGACACCCCATGAGCGCTACAGGCAGCCCTCACCAGCTGACCGGGGCACGATCAAGCTCCAGGAGTCAACACTCCAGGACGTGGAAGTGCTCACCGGCCAGCAGGCTCACAGACCAGACTCCCAGCTGAAGTCCGATCCGACCCCATTAGGACCATCAGCGCTTGGGCGACACCATTAACCGAGGATCGCCTCCAACAGACCGGTCAGCACCTTGGTCGCGTCGAAGTGTCGCTCGGCCAGGGCGCGCGCAGCCTTGGCATGCCGGTCCGGTTCGCGTTCGAGCAGTTCGAATGCACGGACCGCCTCGTCGAGGCTTCGAAAACGGAACAGGCCCTCATCGTCGGGCAGAATCTCGCTGGCACCGGTGTCCTCCACGATGGCAGGGCGCCCTGATGCCAGGTAGCAGACCGTCCGATCACTGATCCACGCGTTCTGGAAATGGCGACACGAGGGCTTGACCGCACTGAATTCGCCGCGGGACGCACGTATGTAGTTGCCATAAGCGGTCGGGTCGCCTGCGACTTCGTAGCTGTGCCGCACCTGCCATCCGTGGGCGAGCAGCCGGTTCCGCTCACCGTCGTCGGGCCCCACCGCACCCGGTCGCGGCGCAACACCGAGATTGAGGGCCAGTTCCAGCGGGACCGAGACACGCGAGGGGAGGTCCAGGTATCTCAGGAAAGCCGCCCGCTTGTTGTTGTCGTACAGAGTGCCGTCGGCGGAGCTGATCCACTCGCCGCTCCACCATCCCGACACCGTGGTGAACGCGGCACCCGGAGGTGCGTCGACGACCGGCCACCACGAAAGGCACACGGGGGGCCTGATATGCACCCAATCCACACCCAAGTCCGGAAATCGCGCCCGTTCCGTTCCGACCGTCTCGCCAACGGTCACGTAGTAGTCATGAGGCGTGGGCGCCACCTGGCCCTCCGACACCCAGAATTGGAACAACCCCGGATCGATGTCGACCAACGCCGACTTCGCGAAACGGTCGACCACATCGCTCGGCAGTTCGTAGTTGAAGTTCAGGAGCAAGTCGGCGCAGCCAGCCAACTCCTCGGCCATGTCTGATCCTCCAACCATGGTTTGTCGGAGATCCCCCCGCCATACGATGCAACGGTCGCCGAGCCCGAATAGGTCCATCCGATGTCGAAAGGTGTCGATGGCGTACCGATCGAACGCGTCGTCGCCCGGTGCTTTCGAGTACTGCTCCATCCACCACACGTCGACGCCGAGCTCCCGAAGACCGAGGACGTACTGAAGCGGCACCCACCAGTGACCGCCACCCTGCGGATAGGTGACCAGGTTCCACGGTGAGACGACGACGGTGGTTCTCACCGCCACGCCGCCGCTTGGTGATAGGAGGTAAGGACGACGCCCATCCTTGTCAGTGCCTCTCCCAGGCCGGGTGAGAGCAGGGTTTCGAGCTCGAGGAAGCGTTCGATGTGGTAGGAGCTCTCGAACTCGAGCTCAGGCCGCCCCGGGTGACAGGAGAGCTCGGTCGGGCCGGGGCCGAAACCATCGATCATGGTCAGGAGGTTGTCGACTGAGATGTGCTCGGGATGCGTTTCCTCATCCCAGCGGCCGTAGAAGCTCGAGAAATACTCCACGGGGCCGTTCTCCCGCAGTGGAATACCGAGATGGCGAGCTGCGTCGACGAACATCGGTTTCAACCGGCCGTCGCGGTGGATGTTGTGATGGGTATCGATGTGGGTGGGCGTGTCGCCTACCAGCGACACGAACTCTTCCAACTGGCGTACTACTTCGCGCCCGCATGCGCCGGGGTCGTCGAAGTCGACAATCGTGGGGGGCGATTCGTTGGTGAAGTTCACATGGATACCGATGCTGATCTCCGGGTGGGGCGCCATCTTCTCCACCGCGTGCCGGGCAGCCGGCATGTTGACCATCAACGAGGCGCTGGTCACGATCCCGGCGTCGACCGCCTCAACGATTCCCTCGTTGATACCCCGGCTCGCTCCCAGGTCATCGGCATTCACGATCACGAATTTCGGTACCGACGTCACGAGCTTTCCCCGGAGGGCCCGCCCCGGCTAAGCCGATAGACCTCGGTGTCGTTGGTCTCGACCACGAGGCTGGCGACGGTCGTTAGATAGCGCGCGAACGCGTCGTAGTGGTCGAGCCACCAACGGGAGGTGCTCACCACAGCCAGGTGGCTCGCGCCCGCGGCGATCTCGGCGTCGAGCTGGCGGATAGCATGCTCGCTCGACTCCGGCAGCCCCGCCCAGTATCCGGCCTCCTCGGGAAACTCGCGAATGTCCAGTCGTTTGAGGCGGCTTCGGTCCAGCACGCCCTCGTCGATGAGCACAAGTCTTTCGCCGCCCGGGATGACGTCGAAAGCCCGGATGGTGCGCTCGATGTGCCGACGCCAACGCCGGGCCGCCCAAGATCCCGCAACCTTCTGATACCCGCCTCCGATGAGCGGCGTATGCGCCATCGCAACCGACAGATCGCGTGTGAGCTCGGTGCGATGGTGCGATGCCCAGCGCGTCAGATCGGCCAGATGGGCTCCGTAGTGCCGGACGGGAATTGGGGATCGGTGTAGGGCGCGGAGGTACTCACCCAGCAGGCGCCACTTCGGGAAGATGAGCCGCCCCTCCAATTGCGTGTCATACCAGACGGCGGCGGTGTAAGGATCGGTGTGGTCGTACGCCCTCACCGAGCGTTCGCTGTGTTCCCTATCGAAGAAGAGTGGTTCCTCGATCTCCGCGAACGGACCGTGGAGGACCAGTTGGTAGAGCAGAGGCCGGTCGTGCTCGGTGAAGCCACCCAACAGTCCCGTCCGCGCGAGCACATCACGACGGGTCACACCCCAGATTGGAAAGGTCTCCTGCTTGGTGAGGACATCGTGGGTGCGGATGCGAACGTCTGGGGACCCGAGCGCCGGGCGAAGACGCCACAGCTTGAGCTGACGACCTTCAGCGTCAATCGACAATGTGCGGGCGAACGCCAGGACCGCATCGGGCTGGTCGGCCAGGGCCGACATGCATCTCTCAAGCAGGTTGGGAGCACAGGGGTCGTCGTGTGCCGCCCACTTGAAGAACGGGGAGCTCGACCGCTCGAAACAGCTCGTGTAGTTTGCCGCCGCCCCGAGGTTCGTGGGATGACGATGGTACCGGATACGCGGATCGTCGGCGTAGTCGCGGCAGATGTCAGGGGTCGAGTCGCTCGATGCATTGTCGGTGATGATCAACTCGAAGTCCCCGTAGGTCTGGGTGAGGATCGAGTCCAGGGTCCCGGCCAGGAAGTTCTCTCCGTTGTACACGGGCAGCCCGATGGCCAACGGTGGCGCGGTCACGACGACCTCTCTGCCCGACGTGTTCTCGCCTGCCATGCGAAGACCAGGAGTTCGGGTTCATCCACCACCGGCTCCCAGTTACGGTGAAGCTCGGCAGCCAGCGCCGGGTAGTGGCTCAACCACCAACGGCTCGATGAAGGAAAGCCGAGATGGTCGAGGCCGGCGGCGCGGGCCGCTTCGAGTTGGGCCAATGCCTGTTGGTCGTCGGCGGGAAGGCCGGCAAACACGCCATTCACCCATGGGAAAGGGACGACCTGGAATGGGCCGATCGTCTCCGGACACCACATGTCATCGTCCGCAAAGGCCACCAAGGCACGATCATCGAGGGCGGCAAGCAACCTCCCCAGGCGTGCCCGTCGCTGCTGTGGTGTGGTGCTGAGCAGAGGGACCAGTTCTGCAGTCGCCTCCGCCACGGCACGGGCGCTGGCCGTCAACTCATCGACCAATGCGACATCGGGGGGTACCGAAAGCATCGATCTGAGCTGCTCGAGCCCGAGGCGGAGCCGCACTTGATGGGTGGCGAGGGCCTGGCTGCCGGCGAGCGCGGCGTAACGCCGATCGGGCCAGGGTCGCGCCGAAGTCCGACGCGGTGGCGAGACGGGAACGTTGATGACGGGGGCGCGCCGGGCCCCGGCAAGCAACAAGTGGATGTCGACGAAACCGTCGAAGAGGTCCCCGGAGAAGTCGATCGACCTCAGTGCCTTGCGCCGAAACACCATTTGCTCGGGCGCCGGCCATGAGCGGTCGGCGTCCCGCAGTAGACCAAGCAGTTCGAGCAGTCCCAAGGGACGCTCAACCGGAGCGTCAGCTCCCAGCAGCAAGGTTGCTGCTTCTGGATGACGGTCGAACGCCTCACGGATGGCCTCCACCTTCTCGGCGTCCAGGACTACACCAGCCGGTGCGAAAAGCACGGCACCCCCCATCGATGCCGCGTAACCAGAACGCCACACCTCTCCGACGCCGGTGTCCTGGCCGGCGTCGACCGAGCGGACCCGCGAAGCATCGCATCTGGGTGGTTCCTCGCCGACCACTGCCGAGACCACCACCTCCACGTCAAGGGATGAGTCGGTCACCGTGACCGTAACATCGCCGTCGGTAGGGGTGGCTCCCCGCTCCCACGGCAGCACCACCGAGAGGACCATGGGCTGGGGAGCCGGTGACGGGCCCGAGATGATCGTGGTGATTGGTCGGATAGTCGAGTTTTCCCCTAAGGCGGCGGCCTGTCGGCGCCACTCGACCGCACCCGGGTGGCGACAGGTTGCATGCCACGGCTTGTGTGGCCCCACGAAATGGACGAGCGCCGGCCGGTGGAGCAACTCGTCACGACGCCTCAACAGCGCTGCTTTGTGCGGAGACGCGGCGAACAGATCGAGGTGAAGAAGCGACCCCTGGGCATTCCATCGCGGGTCGAGCAGGGCAAACTCCCCCTGAGCAACCACGTTGAGCGACCCTTGATCTCCGGTGACGGTGTGGTAGCGGCACTGGTCTTCGAGGGCCCGTTCGCCAAGTGCCAGCTTGCGCCAGCGCGCCACGTCGATGACGAGGACACCGGCATTCACATAGGGGTCTCCCGCATCGAGACCCATACGCCGCCAACCGCCGATGCCGCCGGGAGACGACACCGTGGGAACCTCGAAGTCTCGCACCGCTCCGATGGCGTGTCCGGCGAGATCGATCGACAAGAGAGGCTCCAGCGTGTCCACGGCCAGGATGTCGCCGTCGAGGTAGAGGAGACGTGTCACATCGTCGGGAACGAGCAGAGGGGCGAGGAGACGGAGGTAGGTGGCCGTGGTGAGGTGAGCGGGGGCCGAGTCCGGTACCAATATGTCGGGGGGGACGGCCAGGATCTGGAGGTCGGCTCCGACGCAGGGGACCTGGTCCTCAAGAGCTGACCTGCCTTCCGGGTCGATACCGCCGTCGACCACGAACACCCGAACATCGGAAGGATCGGTGACGTGGCGTAGTACGGAACGTATGGCGACGATCGTCGGCGTCACGAACGCCGCATCGGTGGCGCACGCCAGATCGAGGGTCACAGCACACCGGCCTGTTCGAGCATGGTGCGTACCAGTCGGTCGGCATCGAAGTACTCGGCGGCCAGCTCGCGCGCCGCGTTCTGGTTCCCGACTGGATCTCGCATGATCTCCTCAACTGCGGCGTCGATGTCCTCGGCGGTGGAGAACGAGAAGAGACCCTTTCCGGTGGGGAGGACGGAGGAGAAGCCGGTCTCCTGGGTGATGACCGGACGTCCCGCCGCCAGATAGCAGGCGCTGCGATCGCTGAACCACCCCGTGCGGGGCCGAACGTATTGGTCACGCGCCACGGTGAACTCTCCAAAGGACTGCTGGATGTATCGGCGATACCTCCCCACGTCGCAGGAGATGGCATGGGCGTCAACGGTCATCCAGCCGTGGCTCAGCAGATCCTCCTGCGCCTCGGGCGATGATGTGACCGCCATCTCGAACCGGCCGGACCACCGTTGGGCCACATCGAGGAACTTTCGAAACTCGCGTCCCTTGGTCCAGAAATAGACCACACCGTCCCACACCCGGTCCTTGTCGTCGTTGTGCCAGCTCGTCACCGTCGTGAAACGGGTCGACGTCGGCGCCTCGCTGGTTCCCCATAGGGACAGGTCGACTGGCTGACGGGTTGGATGCCACTCGTAAGGCGCCAACGGCAATGGAAAGCCCGGCGACGACAGGGTCTCGCCGAAGGAGAAGAGCATGTCGTGGGCATCGAGATGGGCGCGGATGACCTTGTCGCCCATCGCCACGTCGAACTGAGCCGTGAACGGATCAGTCTCGATGTACAGCTTCTTGCCACAGCGCAACAGTTCGTCGCTCAGCCGTTGGGTGCCGGTGACGTTCAAGAGCACCGGTGCCGCTTCACACACCTCGGCCAGCTCGGCGTCACCAATGCCGTATACGGACACAGCTGACCCATCCAGGAATCGCAGCGACCACGCATCCTCCAGGCCGAATGGTGCCAGGGCTCGCGTTACTGCCCGGATCGACCCCGCCGGGTCCGGGCTGACGTCACCGGTGTCGGGGTCCAGTAGCCACCAGCCGGTCCGCTCGACGTAGACCGGAGCGAAACCCAGGCGGCGGAGGGCGAGCATGTAATGGAGTACCTGGTATATCACACCGGCGATGGGGCGGAAGAACATCATTCCGGTCACCACCGCGGGAGGTGGGCTCCCCAGCCCCGGTGTCGGGACCGATTTCATTGGTGGGCTTCTTGTATGAGGCGGCCGTCTTCGAGACGTACCACCCGGTCGGCATGGACAATGGTGGATGGGCGATGGGTGATGATCATGACGGTGCGGTGACGGGTGACATGTTGAAGTGCCTCCACCA
>DATKEA010000087.1:0-64248 GCA_035544615.1 Acidimicrobiia bacterium
CAACCTGGAGAGGAGACAGGCTCCTGAGAGTCGCCGTGTCCAACTGGTCGACCAGCGACCACGACATTGAGCGCACCGTTGAGACCATCGCCCAAGCCGTCCACCACGCACGCAGTGGTTCCCAAAGGCACACCGCGACCAACACATAACAACGATTCTGGGCGGGTTTAGAGCCCTTCAAGAGATGCGCGCTATCGGCACATGTTGAGCGGTGTCAGGCGCTCTGGATTGCGGATAGCCGCGGGTGGTTTGGCCCATCCAGTAGGAAGCCCGCTGCGGTCAGGTCTCAAGTACAAGCATTGCCACGAATTCGATGGCGGGCCAGGGCGGTCGCGCATACTGTCGGCTATTGAGCGGATAGCGAAGGTGGGCTGCCAGTCAGCTTTGGGCTGCCAATCAGCTCGTAGATCGCCAGCTCGCTCTTTCCCTTGACGGGGATGGTGCCTCTAGCTTCGAGTTCGTACCGGTCCTTGAGACGGTCGTAGACTTGCTGACTGACCTGAATCATTCCTGGTTCGCTTGTCGATTCCATGCGGCTCGCCGTATTGACTGTGTCTCCCCAGAGGTCGTAGCTGAATTTCCGCTTCCCGAGCACGCCAGCCATGACGGGACCCGTGTGCAGTCCAAACCTCATATGTACCTCCCCCAAGCCGGGAAAGCTGTGATTCTTTAGCTCCTCTCGCATGCTCAGGACGGCATCGGCGGCTGATCGAGCGTGGTGCTGGCCGTCTCTCGCCAAACCGGCTACGGCGAAGTAGTTATCACCAACGGTCTTGATCTTCTCGAGACCATGCTCGTCGACAATGTCATCGAAAGCTGAAAAGAGGCCGTCCAGCGTCGTGACCAAATCCGGGGCAGTCAGTCTTTCGGCTATCGCTGTCGATCCGACGATGTCGGCAAACAGCACGGTGACCTCGGGCTTCTGGTCGGCTATTGGGTATTCCCCGGCTTGTAGTCGCTTTGCGATGTCAGCCGGAAGGATGTTGAGCAGAAGCTGTTCCGACCGTTTGTTGGCTTCGGTCAACTCAGCTTCTGCTCTGTCAGCGAGGCGTCGTTGATACCATACGACCGCTACGACGAAGCCGACCATCCCTGCGAACGACGCCGCAATTAGCGAGTTTTCGATCCAGGTTCCCGCTATGCCTGGAGCCACCGGTGGGTTCAGCACCACCAGCAACACATAGACGAGAATCGCCAGAGCCACGACGATCCAGCGCAACGCACGGCTCTTTGCGTCGGTTACGAAGACCGCTCCTATCGCCACGGCCACCACGAAGACGGCTGGTCCGGTGCGGAACCCAACGGTGAAACTGACTGCTGCGATGTTGAATAGACCTGTAAAGAGCAGCAGAGCCGCCGCAGTCTCATGATGTCCGCGCCAATTCAGAGCAAGGGTCAACGCGTAACCGGAGAGATAGGCCACCAAGAGTCCCAGGTATGCCCACAAGGGAACTCTCTGTTCGGGTCGGGCCGGTAGAAACACAACAGCGAAGAACGCCGTGAGGGCAAATGCGACCATGCCGACGACATTGATGGTCCTGATACGACGCTGTTCAGAAGGCGATTCACCATCGGCCACACCTAGTCCAGCTAATCGGCCTACGGCCCAACCCATATTCCAAACCTACCCCTCACCACCCGCTCGACAACGGCATCCCTGTCTCGGTAGCACGCCGACTGCCGGTTGTGTGCGGCTGCCTGCTTGTAGGTTTCGAGGGTGGTTACCACTTTACGGCGTTCGGTCTGGTCAAGGGTTTACGCAACCGCCACTTGGACCCTGATTGTCCTCTTTGTCATCCTTGCGGGCGCTCACTTGGTCCTCACGGTGCTGTTCTACCTCGGGGTCTGGGAGCAAGGGGTGGGATATGTCTTCGACTACGAGTGGCCAGGCTGGCTGATAACCATCATCGATGCTCTGGCAGCGTTTCTGCTCTGGACTGGTTATCGCAGGGGTTCCGATACTCCGTGGCTTGGGTTGACGCTGACGAGCCTGGCCTCACTAATCATGCTGGCGAGGGCTTCGTGGATGGTGTTCGTTCCGGTATCGATGGTGTTGACCATCTCAGGGTCAATCGGCAGGATCGTGACCTCCAGAAGTCATGCCGGAGTACGCGCATAAGAGCACCTCGGCGTGCGGTTCCGGGTTGCCAATTTCGGACGTCGGGCTGGTTCGACGACGACGCCGTTCCGCTGTGGTGCGGCTTGCGCGGACGTCTGTTGGATGAGACCCACCCTGACCGAATGCGGAACGCCCTCCGGGCTCACTCAGCGGGACTTCGCAACCGGGAGCAGATTGGGTTCAGGAGACGTCGCTGGCGCTCAGACCGGAAAGACGACGATGAACGTGCCGGGGGCGCACACGATTTGATTGCCTACGGCGTTGCACCCCTCCAGCGTGCTGGCACCCAGCATCGACAGGTAGAGAATCAGGACGAACCAGATTGCCAACCCGAGGAGCGTCGTTCTAGTCACGATTGGGGTCTGGGTTTAGCAACCCCCAACACAGGGTGGGCATGAGAATGCGCGTCAATCGCCAGCTGCTCGCGATGAACTAGTCCGAATCGACTCAAGCTGCTTTTGATCGGCCCGGTCTGTGCCGATGATGAACGGGTGCCCTGCGGGGACGGCTTGTTGCTTCCAGAGGAATGTGGCCATTGTGAGCAGTCGACTTGAGGATCTACGGGATCTCGCCCAGTTGCTGGACGACGGGAAGATCTCACAAAGCGAGTACGAGCTCGTCAAAAAGGAGATCCTCGAAGCTCCCCCCGAGGAGTGGAGCGGTGACTCGACGAGCGAGGTTCCCACAGCCGAGTCCAACGGATCTCACTCGGTCGGGGCCCATGAGAAACCCATAGACGAAGCGCCTGTCGCTGAAGAGACCGACAACGCCCCGCCGGCGACCCAACCCGAGTGGATCCGCTTCGTCAGGAGGATTCCGGCCATCTATTGGGCGGGGATGGGAGCATGTGTCATCACCGTCTTCTTCGGGGGAAGCTTCGCCCCCGTGGCGTGGGCGACGGTGGTGCTGGGCGGCGTAGGCATTGTCACCAAGAAGGCCCAAGAAGGGCGTTGGATGTCTTGGATCGCGATCGGTCTGGGGGTGGTCTTCTCAATGGTGGGTCTCTACTTCTCCGGTGAGGGTCGGACAGCCAGCCCAATAGCTGTCTCCGCGGCCACTCCGGAATTGTCGGCTGAAATTCCGGATGAATCCCTGGGCGTGAGATTCGCCGAGCTGCCGGACCGTTGGAACGCCCTGGACAAACCGCCCTATCTCCTCAAAGGGATAAGCACAACTCCCGAACCGGGACCATTCGATTCCTTCACCTACAGATTCGACGGAGGATCGGTGCTGGCCGGTGCCTACAACCCTTCAGACGACTTCGTCTACGCACTGATGGCGCGGGCGGGAGTGCAACACGAGGCGAGCGAAACGATGTACGTCCATCTCTGCTATCTCCTCTACCCGGGCACACAGGAGTGTTTCGACTCATACGTCGAGGAGAGCGGGATCTTCGGCAAGGACCGGGACGATCTGATCGGTTCCGACCACTTCTCCTCGTGGCAGTTCGATGGCAACGAGTGGCTACTGGAAATCGTCGACAACATTCAGACGATGCGGGTCCTCAGTCCGCGGCAGACGGCGCAGGCGGGGCCATAGGGCGCCAGACCTAACGGTTAAGGCCAAATGGCCCATACGGCAATCCCGGACAATGCCGATCTTTGCGGTATGAAAGTCTTTCTCAACAGAATCTCACGCTGCTTTTCCCGGGACCGCGACGATGGTGCATCGATGGTCGAGTATGCGCTCCTGGTGTCATTGATTGCGATCGTGAGCATCACCGCGGTCAACGCGATGGGCTCGGCGACGAGCGACAAATTCGACACGGTTGCGGTGAGTCTCGGCTCTTCCGACGATGTCGACAGCCCCGGCGACAGCGGGTCGCCCCAGGACCCCCACGATCCGAATCCGCCCGGTGACCCCCACGACCCTGGCGAAACCGGCGATCCGCACGACCCGGGCGAGACCGGCGACCCTCACGACCCAGGTGATCCTGCCGATCCTGCTGATCCCGGCGATCCAGGCGACCCAGCCGATCCTGCCGATCCTGCCGATCCTGCCGATCCCGGCGAACCAAGTGACCCCGTCGATCCGGGCGGCCCCGCCGACGAGGACACCGAGCCGGTCGAAGAGCCGGTAGTCCCGGGCTCGACGGTGGCCAACACCTCCTCGGATTCTGACTTCTACTGGTGGAACTCGACCAAGCACGGCGGCGAGGGCGCATGGAAGGCCTCCGCCAGCTACCAGAACGACTGGATCCGTCATCAATATTTGACCCTCGAGGTGACCCGGGTCGATCAGGATGGCACGGAGACCACGACAACGGTCAATAGCTTCTACGTCCCGGCGGGCGGCAGCGCCACCTACGAGCTGTGGGACAACTCTTTGAAAGTCCACAAGGGCAACGCGACCGGCACCGTGTCGGTGAATGTCAGGGTGGTCGCGATCCAAACCAGCGACGATGGCTGGAACCCGGTGTCTTACACCACCGATGGGCCCTCGAGCGAGGTCAGTTCACCCGAGACTCCCTGAGTCAGAGCTTGTTGAGGTGGTCGCCGACTGCGATCGTGCCCGGTTGGACCACCCTGGCGTATACCCCGCGGAGACGTAGTTCCTTGCCCTGACCCAGGTTGACGAATCTGAGGGCGTCGGCACCAAACCGTTGGGAGAACTTGCTGCAACCGGCGTGAGGGATCTCAGTGATCTCGAGGATTGCCGAGCCTGCCTCCAGCTTCTGACCCGGTACCAGATTCTCCTTGCTCAGGTCGAGATCCACGATGACGTTGTCACCGGCGAGCGGCCAACGTTCCCTGCCACCGGACACCAGGTCGAGAACCCGCGAGCTCATGATCGCGATCTGGATGTCCGGTTCGTCGCGGTACTCACCGGTCGACCAGTGGTCGCCGTCGAGGCCGAGTTCGGCACTCACCTCCACTGACTCAGGTGTGAGGCGCTCGTCATTCTTGGGCCGCACAACGAGCATCTCCACCCGGCCTCCGTCCTGTGGTGACTGGAGAATCTGCTCGAGACCGAGGTTCAACTCTTCGAGAGGGAGATGTTTGACATCCATGACGGGTGAGATCGTATCGCCGCCGAGTCTCAGGTCCCAGCGATTTCCTCGTGACCCCTGGAGTGCCTTCCTTCGAAGTGCGGACCGAAGGAGTCCGACCACACCACGGTGGTGAAGAGCCAGATCGCGGTAGCAATGAGCAGGACAGGGAAAGTGCGGGCGACCAGAGGCAGGCTCTCCTCGGTGTCGGCGAGCCATCCGCCCACCAGCGCCCCTATGGGTAGCGTGGCCCATCCCACTGCCCGGCTGGCCGAGATCACCCTGCCCAGCATCGCTTCGTTTGCGTAGTGCTGGCGGATGGTGGCCAGGGGCACGTTGATCAGAGAGACCCCGACCATCCAACCCGCATTCAGGACCAGTGCCACTGGCCCGTAGGTGGTGAACATCACCGCGAGGAGGAGAAGCCCGGCAATGGTCATCCCGATGGTCATGGTTCGACCCAGGCCGACCTTCTGGATCACCGGGGAGGCGACGAGGGCTCCGATGATCCCACCGACACCCATCGCGCTGACCAGGACTCCGATCTCGAAGTCATTGGCGGCCCCCAGGAGCACATAGAACAGCACCACCACAGTTGCCTCGATGAAGCCCATCACGAAGTTGGGGACTGCCGCCGCGATGGTGGTGATCCGGAGCCGCGGCTCTCGCCATATGTAGCGAATCCCATTGGCGGCCTCGGTGAAGAAGGGAGCCCTTTCGTCCTCGGGAGTGCGATGGTGAACGACCCGGCCCACCCCGTTGAGGAAGATGGCTGAGAGCACAAAACTCGCCCCGTTGATGAACAGCCCCATAGCTGGGCCGCCGGTGGCCCAGGCGATGATCCCCGCAGCCAGCGTGCCCAGAGCGAAGTTTGCCTGTTGGCTCGCCGCGACGAAGCCGTTGGCGTCGGCAAGTCTTCGGCGGGGAACGATCGAGGGGATCAAGGCGTAGAGAGCGCCGTCGAAGAATGTGGTCATCGATCCGACGATGAATGCCATGAGGAACACCGTCTCGATCCCATAGGTGCCGTAAGAGGCGGCGAGATAGAAGAAGGCCGATGCTCGAAGCAGATCGGTGGCGATCATTATCGGTCGCAGATGGATGCGGTCGATGACGACTCCGGCGAAGAGCCCGAGTAGCAGGGCCGGTGCTGTCTCCAACGCGTAGGTGATGGCGAAATCCAGCGTCGACTCCGAGTCGGTGGATCTCTGGATGTCCAGCACCAGGAGAGGCAAGGTGATGAATGCGACGTAGGTGCCGAAGTGACTGATGGCTTGACCGAAGAACAGGGCCACGTATCTCGGTCCCAGGCTCGTCAGCGATTTGACGAAGTTCACGGGCTTGCACCCTACCGGCCACTGGCGGTGTGTCTACGCGTTGTTAGCCTTGCCACGGATGCCTGAACCACACGAGATCCCACAACTGACGACCGAGCTGATCGACATGTCGCGGGAGTATCTGCGACAGGAGACCATCGAACCGGTGAAACGCCTCGGCAAGACAGCCGGGATGGGGATCGGCGGTGCGATCGCGATCTCGCTGGGGGCCTTCTTTCTGGTGCTCGCCCTATACAGCGGTTTGAAGACTTGGTTGCCGAAAGGCGAGTGGTACGTGGTGCTGGCGCGGTTTCTGAGCGCGCTGGGCGCCGGTGGAGCCGCGGGGCTCGTGGTGTGGAGGATGCAGAGTGGCGATAAGTAGGGAAGACATCGAAGCGAAGGCGAATGAGATCGTCGCCGCCATCGATGAGACCAAAGAGTCGGCCAAGAGCACTGCAGTCGCCGCGGGCGTGGTCGTGGCGGTCCTGATCGCCATCGCCTTCATCCTGGGCCGTCGCCGGGGCGGGCGGAACAAGACCATGGTCGAGGTCTACCGGGTCTGAGGGCATCGCTTCGCTCCTGGGTGAGAAACGGCCTCAGCGGGACTTGATCACCTCGATCTTGGGGTCGCCAATACGTTTGTGATGGATGACGAGGGCGGAACCCTCGGGCAACATCTTGCGATAGAGCAACCTTTTCCGCGGTCCTGTCTTGCCCAGATAGGAGAGAGCGGCCAACCCGAGCCCGATATACAGCTCGGTCTGGTCACCGGTTCTCAGGCCGCGCAACGTCCGACCGACGCTCTGAGCGCGCAGATCCCGGATCCCGAAAAGGCGTAGCAGGCTTCTCATTTGTCTACCGTGTCATCCAGTCCAGCACATTCACACAGCATGCAAAACCGCAAACTCGTTCAAATCCTCATCTGGTTCGTAGTGATATCGATGGTGCTCGGCCTCCTGGTCGGGGCGATAGCCATCTTGGGGGCATGATCCTCGAGGCCGGTGATCCGGCGCTCCTCATCGATTCGAAGGGGCGTCACTTCCTTCTCAACCTGGAGCCGGGCCGGGTGTTCCAATATCACGAAGGCATGGTCCCACACTCGGATCTGATCGGAAGTGAAGATGGGACCTGGATCGAATCCTCTACCGGCGCCCATCTGCTGCTGCTCCGGCCTCGACTGGCCGACTTCGTCCTCAAGATGAAGCGGAGCGCCCAGGTTGTCTATCCCAAGGACCTGGGCCCGATCCTTGTCTACGCCGACATCGGCCCCGGGATGACGGTGCTCGAAGCCGGCACGGGGTCGGGCGCGTTGACTCTGGGTCTCAGTCGGGCGGTGGGGCCGACCGGCAAGCTGATCAGCGTCGAGGTACGTGAAGACCACGCCGCTCACGCCCGAAAAGCGGTTGAGCGGTGGTACGGGGAGATCCCGGGCAATGTCGAGATGCGGGTGGGCGACGTGGCCGACGAGGTCGCCGGGTCGGCCCCCGACCGGATCGTGCTCGATCTGCCCGAGCCATGGCAGGTGCTCGAGGTGGCGGCCGAACATCAACCCGGCGGAGGCGTGTTCTGCTCCTATCTTCCGACGGTGCCCCAAGTCCAGACCCTGGTCGAGCGGGCACGGCAGTCAGGTGCGTTTGCCGAGATCGAGGTGAAGGAATTCCTGTTCCGCGATTGGAATGTGTCAGGTAGGTCGGTTCGACCCGAGCACAACATGATCGGGCACACCGGGTTTCTGGTCTTCATGCGGAAGACGGCACCGCGTCCCTAGTGAGCCCCGGGCGGGTCAATGTTGACCGGTCGCTACCATCGAAATCCGGATGCCCACCCTCCGTTTCTCACGATGAAAGTATGGATCGACCAGGACCTCTGCACCGGCGACGGTCTCTGTGAGGAGATAGCCCCAGACGTGTTCGTGCTCCTCGACGACGGTCTCGCCTATGTGCGGGAAGGCCCGAAGATCTATGCGGAAAGCGAAGGAAACGCCCAGGGAGCGGTGGGGTTGGCGGTGGTGGCTACCGGTCAGGAGGACCTGACCATCGAAGCAGCCGAGGAGTGTCCCGGAGAGTGCATCTTCATCGAAGCCTGATGAGACCGATCGGCCGCTCAAGTATCGGGGTCGGTTCGCCGACCCTTCTTGTTTGGCTGGCAGAGGTGCCAATATCGGTGGAGGCCGTTGGGCTGGACAACCCAGAGAACTAAAGAACCCCATTCGTATACTGCTAACAAGGTCAGGAGAATGCCCGTGGACGAAGGTCGGAGACCGGACGACGCCACTCAGCTGCGTGGAGTGATCACCGCGCTCGAGGAGGAAATCGCCGTCCTGCGCCGTCGTCTGCGTGAGGCGCCGGCCCGAGTCGAGGAACTCGAGTCCGAGCTGTCGAGGCTCCGGGAGCGCCTCGATCGGGCGATGTCTCAAAACGACAAGCTGTCGGCCGTCCTGGAAGAGGCCCGTGAGCAGCTCGGAGTCCTGCGGGAAGAGGTGGAGAAACTAACCGCACCTCCCAACAACTTCGGGACCGTGCTCCAGCTCAACGATGACGGCACCGTCGACATCATGACCGGGAGTCGCAAGCTGCGCGTCGCCGCCCAGCCCAACGTCGAGGTCAAGAAGCTGCAGGTAGGTCAGGAAGTCCTGCTCAACGAGGCATTCAACGTCATCGACGTTCGCCACTTCGAGCCCGCCGGCGAAGTCATGCGAGTTCGAGAGGCGCTGCCCGACGGCCGGGTGGTGGTATTCGCCCATGCCGACGAGGAACGAGTCCTGCAACGCTCGGAGGCGATGGCCGACGTCAAGCTCCGCCCCGGCGACTACGTGCGCGTCGACAGCAAAACGGGTCTGGTCCTGGAGAAGATGGAGCGGCCCGAAGTCGAGGAGCTGGTGCTCGAGGAAGTGCCCGACATCACCTACTCCGACGTCGGCGGTCTGGCCGAGCAGATCGAGCAGATACGCGACACGGTCGAGTTGCCCTATCTCCACAAGGACTTGTTCCGGGAGTACGAGCTCGAGCCGCCCAAGGGAATCCTGCTCTATGGGCCTCCTGGCTGTGGCAAGACCCTCATCGCCAAAGCGGTTGCCAACAGTCTGGCCAAGAAGGTCTCGGAGCGGACCGGGAGCCCTGACGTACGTTCCTACTTCCTGAATATCAAGGGCCCCGAACTGCTCAACAAGTGGGTCGGCGAGACCGAGCGCCAGATCCGGCTCATCTTTCAACGGGCCAAGGAGAAGTCGGATGAGGGCGTGCCCGTCATCGTCTTCTTCGACGAGATGGACTCACTGTTCCGGACCAGGGGAACGGGGATCAGCTCAGATGTCGAATCCACCATCGTGCCCCAGCTTCTGTCCGAGCTCGACGGTGTCGAGTCGCTGAAGAACGTGGTGGTGATCGGTGCTTCTAACCGGGAGGACTTGATCGATCCGGCCATCCTCCGACCCGGGCGGCTCGACGTGAAGATCAAGATCAACCGTCCCGATCCGATCGCAGCCAGGGAGATCTTCCGCATCTACATCAGTGACGAGACTCCGATAGACCCCAGCGCGATCGAGAAAGCCGGTGGCGACAAATCGAAGGTGATCGGGGACTACATCGAAGCAACGGTCGATGCGATGTACTCCGAGTCCGACGAGAACCGCTTCCTCGAAGTGACCTATGCCTCCGGTGACCGCGAGGTGCTCTACTTCAAGGACTTCGCTTCGGGGGCGATGATCGAGAACATCGTCAGGCGAGCCAAGAAGGACGCGATCAAGCGTCAGATCGCCGGAGGTGAGATAGGAGTACGCCTGTCTGATCTGACCGAGGCCATCAAGCAGGAGTTCCGTGAGCAGGAAGACCTGCCCAACACCACCAATCCCGACGACTGGGCCCGGGTGTCAGGCAAGAAGGGCGAGCGGATCATCTACGTACGCACCCTGGTGGACGGGGATGACGAGAGTCGCTTGATCGAAAAGGTCTCTGCGGGTCAATACCTCTGATGGCGATGCACAAGGTGCTCGGCACCGAGACCGAGTACGGCATCGTGGTGAGAGACGATCTCGGATTCAATCCTGCTGTCGCTTCCTCGCTGGTCGTCAACAGCTATCCGGGTGCCCGAGTCAAGGTCCAATGGTCCTATGAGGAGGAGTCGCCCGGTCGCGACGCCCGCGGTTTTGGTCACGACACCTTCGGTGTGGTCGACCCGGAGGGAGCGGTGGTCAATTCGGTCCTGGCCAACGGGGCTCGGCTCTACGTCGACCATGCCCACCCCGAGTACTCGGGGCCCGAGTGCTACGACCCGCTGGAAGCCGCTCTCTACGACAAGGTCGGCGAGCTGGTAATGCGCTCGGCTGCCCGGGTGGCAACCGAGGTCTCGGGCAAGACGGTCTCCTTGTACAAGAACAACTCCGACGCCAAGGGCAACTCCTATGGCGCCCATGAGAACTACCTGCTCTCCCGGGAGACACCGTTCGGAGACGTGATCCGATTTGCCACCACCTTCCTGGTCACCAGGCAGATCTTCACCGGGGCGGGCAAGGTCGGTTCGGAGAACGATCGTCCCGAGGTCGGCTTCCAGGTGACCCAGCGGGCCGACTTCTTCGAGGAAGAGGTGGGGTTGGAGACGACCCTGAAGCGCCCGATCATCAACACCCGTGACGAACCGCACGGTGACCCATCCAAGTACCGCAGGCTGCACGTAATCATCGGCGACGCCAACCTCTCCGAATACCAGAACTTCCTCAAACTCGGGACCACGGCCTTGATGCTGGCCGCGCTCGAGGACGGCGCCCTTCCCGACCCCCTCGATCTGCTCGACCCGGTCGAGTCATGCTGGCGGGTCAGCCACGACATCGGCCTGAGCCGACCCCTGGAATTGGATGGCGGCAGCACCGCCACCGCCCTCGACCTGCAGGCCCGCTATCTCGAATGGCTGGCCAAGTATGTCGAGAAGGAACTGGACGAGCCAGTGTGGAATCAGGTGATCGAAGAGTGGGAACGAACCCTCGACCTCCTCGCCACCGACCCGGGCAAGCTCGCCGACACCCTGGACTGGGTCGCGAAGAAGCGTCTCTTCGAAGGCTACATCGAACGTGACGGCGTCAACTGGACCGACTCCAAGCTGCGCGCTCTCGACGTCCAGTATCACGACGTCGACCCGGGCCGGGGTCTCTACTACCGCTTGGTCGACCGGGGCTCGATGCGACGTCTGTTCGACGACAGCGACATCGAGGCGGCCGCGGTCAACCCTCCGGACCGCACCAGGGCGTACTTTCGGGGCCGGTGCGTGTCCGAGTTCTCCGACTCTCTGGTGGCTGCCAACTGGGATTCGCTGGTATTCGACATCGGTGAATCGCATCTCAAACGGGTTCCTATGATGGAACCACTTCGAGGTGGGGCCGATTTGGTCGGTTCCATGATCGATGAAGCCGAAGACGCAGCCGACCTTCTGCGTCGTCTAGGAGGATGACTTGGATGTCTGACAGAGAACGATCACAAGGCAAGGGAAGCGACAAGGAAAAGGGCGAGGAAGAAGCCGCGGCAAGGGTCGAATCCGAAGCTGACCTCGAAGCGCTGGACGACCTTCTCGACGAAATCGATGAGGTTCTCGAAGAGAATGCAGAAGAGTTCGTCAAGAACTATGTCCAGAAGGGCGGCGAGTGATCGGATCCATGGGCCCGTTGCCGATGCAGGCGCCAAGCCCAGGATCGAGTTTCTCGGATCTGCTCGACTCGCTGGGTGCCAAACCCGCCTTGACCCTGCCCCCCGGGGAAAAGGCTCCGCTCTCACCCGAAGGCACGACCGTTCTCGCCCTTCGCTACGAAGGCGGAGTGGTCATGGCCGGCGACAGGAGGGCAACCGAGGGAAACCTGGTGGCCCACCGGCGTATCCGCAAGGTGTTTCCTGCTGACAGGTACTCGGCGGTCTCGATCGCGGGCACAGCCGGTCTCGCCATCGAGATGGTTCGGCTCTTTCAGGTCGAGCTCGAGCACTACGAGAAGATCGAAGGCGTTCGGCTCTCCTTGGAAGGTCAGGCGACCTTTCTCGCTCGTCTGGTGAGAGGCCAGCTTCCGATGGCATTCCAGGGGCTGGTGGTAGTGCCCTTGTTCGCCGGCTACGACGAACGCGAGGGGCGGGGCCGGCTATACAGCTACGACGCCGTCGGTGGCCGCTACGAGGAGATCGACTTCGGCAGCACCGGCTCGGGCGCCCGACTGGCCAAGTCGTACATGCGAACCGTGTACCGCGAAGACCTTGGAGCAGAGGATGCGACCGGTATCGCGGTGAGCGCCCTGGTCGCCGCCTCCCAGGAGGACACCGCAACCGGCGGCCCTGACCTGAAGCGCGGGATCTACCCGACCGTGATCCGGATCAGCGCCGACGGTCTCGAGGAACTCGATGACTCCGTCATCGGGCCGGTAGCCGAGCAAGCCGTGGAGTCGATACGGTGACCATCCCGTTCTACGTCGCACCAGAGCAGCTGGTCAGGGACAAGGCGGAGTTCGCCCGGAAGGGGATCGCCCGGGGCCGTTCGATCATTGCTGTCGACTACTCCGACGGTGTCCTGCTTCTAGCTGAGAACCCGTCCAAAGCCCTGCACAAGATCAGCGAGGTCTATGACCGCATCGCATTTGCCGGTGTCGGCAAATACAACGAGTTCGAGACACTGCGAAAGGCCGGTATCCGCCAAGCCGACCTGATGGGCTATCTCTACTCGCGGGAGGACGTCACCGCGATGGGGCTCGCCACGGCCTTTGCTCAGACATTAGGGGCCATCTTCACCAGGGAGCCAAAGCCGTTCGAGGTGGAGGTCCTGATCGCCGAGATCAGTGAAGACGGCGACGAGCACCGGCTCTTCCGGGTCACCTATGACGGGACTCTCTACGACGAGCGCCGGTTCGTCGCGATTGGCGGCAAGGCCGAGCAGCTCACCGAGGCCCTCGAGGAGAAATGGGAGCCCGGGATGACTCTCGCCAAGGCCCTGGAGGTGGCCAGCGAGGTGTTCCGCCAGGCAGAGGGTCGTGAGATCGAAGGCTGGGAGGCCGGTGTGCTCGACTCGACCAATGGGCGCAGGGCATTCCGACGACTCGGTGCCGAAGAGCTTCCTTCCCGCTGAGGTACCCCCCGACCCCTCGAGCAACATACTTGTCACGGCAACCCTGTCGCCGGTTTAGCCTGACCAAGTGGAGCGACGGATATTCGGATTAGAGAACGAGTACGGGGTCACCTGCACTCTGCGCGGGCAGCGACGGCTCAGCCCTGACGAAGTAGCCCGGTATCTGTTCCGCCGCGTCGTCTCCTGGGGTCGATCCTCCAATGTCTTCTTGGAGAACGGAGCGCGTCTCTACCTAGATGTTGGCTCGCACCCTGAGTTCGCCACTCCCGAATGTGACAACCTCGAGGACGTGGTAGCACACGACAAGGCGGGGGAGAGGATCCTCGAAGGCTTGGTGCGAGGCGCCGAGGAGAGACTGGAAGAGGAGGGGATCCGGGGTGAGATCTACGTGTTCAAGAACAACACCGACAGCGCCGGCAACTCATATGGATGCCACGAGAACTATCTGGTGAGCAGACACAAGGACTTTCACCGGACTGTGGACGTCCTGATCCCATTCCTGGTGACAAGACAGATCTTCCTGGGAGCAGGCAAGCTCACCCAGACCCCCAGAGGGACCGCCTTCTCGATCGCACAGCGAGCCGACCACATCTGGGAGGGGGTGTCCTCGGCCACGACGCGGTCGAGACCCATCATCAACACCCGTGACGAGCCACATGCCGACGCCGAGCGCTACCGGCGTCTCCACGTCATCGCCGGCGACTCGAACATGTCCGAGTACGCCACCTTCGTCAAGGTGGGCACGATGGTTGCTCTCTTGCAGATGATCGAGAGAGACGTGGTGTTTCGTGATCTCTCCCTGGAGAACCCGATCCGCGCCATCCGGGAGGTGTCCCACGACGTGACCTGTCGGCGGAAGGTAAAGCTGGCAAATGGCCGCGAGCTCTCGGCTCTCGACATCCAGTGGGAGTATCTGGACCGTGCGATGAGATTCTCCCGCAGCCCCGGGTTCCCCCCAGAGGTGCAGGCAGCCATCGATCGTTGGGAGCATCTGCTCACCGGTCTCGAGAAGGACCCGATGACTCTCGACCGAGAAGTCGACTGGGTGATCAAGCACCGTCTGCTGGAGCGCTACTCCGACCGACGCGGCCTTCCCATGTCCGACCCGCGAATGTCGATGATGGATCTCAGCTACCACGACGTCAACCGGGAGCGTGGCCTCTACTACCTGCTCGAGGGTAAGGGAATGGTCGACCGGGTGGTCACCGACGAGAAGGTGGCGCTGGCGGTGCGCCAACCACCACAGACGACCCGGGCCCGTCTCCGCGGCGCCTTCATCAAGGCGGCGAAGGCCAAGAAGCGTGACTTCACCGTTGACTGGGTTCACCTCAAGCTCAACGATCAGGCTCAACGAACCGTGATGTGCAAAGACCCGTTCAAGGCCCACGACGAACGGGTGGAAAAGCTCATCGAAAGCCTGTAGGCATCGGGCGAGAGCAAACCCCCTTCCCGGCTCCGCCGGTTCTCCCCCCAACGCTCACTTCGTTCGCTGGGGGGAGAAATAGGAACCCCCTTCCCGGCTCCGCCGGGTCTCCCCCCAACGCTCACTTCGTTCGCTGGGGGGAGAAACGTGAGGAATTTCTGTCCTTGCCGGTGGCTAAGACGTTGATATGGCACGCCCCGGACACACCGCCCCCGCCGCGGGTCGGGCACGTGAACTGCGCACGACGATGACGGTCAGCGAGGCGCGTCTGTGGCGAGCGATTCGCAAGCAATCGACCGGTGCGCGATTCCGGCGACAGGTTCCGATCGGGCACTGGATCGCAGACTTCGCGTCGTTCGACCCGAGACTCGTTGTCGAGGTTGATGATCCGTCTCATGAGTTCCGAGACGAATCCATACGCACCCGCTACTTCGAATCGAAGGGCTTCGCCATGCTTCGGTTCACCAATAGGCAGATCGCGCAGAAACTACCCGAAGCCGTAGGCACCATTGAGGTCTGGGTCGAGCACATCCGTTGTCACGGAGTCGCGCCGGAGTAGGAACCCCCCTCCCGGCTCCGCCGGTTCTCCCCCCAACGCTCACTTCGTTCGCTGGGGGGAGAAACGAACGTCATGTTTCCTACCCCAGGAGCGGAGCGACGTTGGGGGAGGCGGCCCGGAGGGCCGGAGGGGTTCTTGGGCGCGGCGAACATCAGAACCGCCCTCCTCGGGGGTCCGCCAACGCTCACTTTGTTCGCTGGGGGGAGAAACGAACCGCCCTCCTCGGGGGTCCGCCGTGCGAAACTCACCGGAGATGCAAAACGTCGTCGAACGGGTGATCAACCTTCTGATCTATCTCCTCGAGTCGCCGGTTCCGGTCACGGCGGAGGAGGTCCGTCGCACCGTGCTCGGATACGGCGACCAGAGCGACGACGCCTTCCACCGCATGTTCGAGCGGGACAAGGATCTCCTCCGCACGCTCGGTGTTCCCCTCGACCTGAAGGCGCTGGATGCATGGGAGGTGGACTTCGGCTACATCGTCGATCCGGAGAAGTACGCCATACCCGATCCGGGTCTCACCGAAGGAGAACGGGTGGCGCTCTCGGTGGCAGCCCGAATGGTCCGTCTCGGCGGCGCCAATGCAGGTCTCGACGGGCTGCTCAAGCTGGGGGGCGTAGGCCACGGAGGGGGAATCGAGCCTCTGGGGGCAGATCTTGGGGCCGAGGCGTCGGTTCTCGGCGATCTGTTCCTCGCAGTCACCGAGCGCCGCCGCCTCCACTTCAACTATCGAGACCAACGGCGACGTCTCGAACCATACGGGATAGCCCACAGACGTGGTCACTGGTACCTGGTCGGAGCAACCGACCAGGGGGAGCGGCTCTACCGGGTCGACCGAATCTCGGAATTGGAGGTGGGCGACCGGCCGGCGGCCTTCAAGCGACCCAGGAACTTCGACGTCAAGAGCGCCATGGCCGGCCATCCCTGGGAGGCAGGAACCGACGCAACCGTCCCGGCGATGGTGAGATTCGATGCAGACGTGTCTTGGTGGGCCGCTCGCACCCTCGGAGTCCCGGTTGCCGGCGGCGAGCCACTGGAGCTAGAGCTACCGGTGACCAACCGTGACGCTTTCATCGGCTGGATCCTCAGCTTCGGTGCCTCCGCCGAGGTGCTGGGTCCCGATGATCTGCGAGCCGAGATCCGTCAGCGGGTGGAAGCTGCGCTGGAGAGCTCGGGATGACCAGCCGACGCACCATCTCCCGTCTCTCCCGGATCCTCGCCCTGATCCCCTACGTGTTGTCGAAGGATGGGGTCGAAGTGAGCGAGATTCTCGAGCGTTTCGGGTACGACGAGGCACAATTGACCAAAGACCTCAACACGGTGTTCGTCTGCGGGCTGCCCGGGTACGGCCCCGGAGACCTCATGGAGGCCTACATCGACGGCGACGAGGTGATCATCGACGCCGCCGATTACTTCGCTCGAGCGCCCCGGCTCACTTCCACTGAGGCACTGGGACTGATGGCAGCGGGAATGGCGATCGTCGGCTCCGGCCAAGGCTCGCCAGAGCTGGAGAGTGCAGTGGCAAAGCTGACCAAAGCGGTTCTGCCCGACGCTGCCACGGCCATCTCGGTCGATGTGTCTGGTGAGTCCGCGACCCTGGCACAGCTGAAATCCGCGGCCGCCGACCAATCGCTTCTTCACATCACCTATCGATCCTTGAGCCGGGAGACAGAGACCGTGCGTGATATCGAGCCGTGGGCTGTGTTCACGACACTGGGCAACTGGTACGTCCAGGCGTTCTGTCGGATGGTCGGCGGAGAACGGGTGTTCCGGGTCGACCGCATACGGGAGTTGGAGGTCCTCGATGAGCACTTCGAGCGCCCCGCGGAGATTCCCGCCCCCGGTGTGGGCTATTCGCCATCAGACGACGACGTGGTGGCCAGGATCCTCCTGTCGCCCCGGGCCACCTGGGTCCTCGATTACTACCCGGTCGACGTTCTCAAGGAGACCAAGAAGGGCATCGAAATCCGTTTCTCCTCACCCGACGCGGAGATACCGGCTCGTCTATTGCTACGACTGGGGGCAGATGCCCGATTGCTCGCCGGGGAAGAGGTTCGTGCCCGGGTGAGATCGATGGCAAGCCAGCTCATGGTGAACTACCAATAGGACCTCCGACCTAGTCCTCCGCGCTTCAGGTTCCAAGCGCTTCTGCCGATCCTTCTCTTGTTATGGGAGACCGGAGAACAGGGATGACAACCATCAAAACAACTTGCACTCGGTGCGGCGACATCCACCTGACACCCGACGACGTTGCGCTCGAGCTTCGTCCCGGCGGTCGGGAAGGCGATTACCGCTTCAAGTGCCCAACCTGCACCGAGCCGCAGCGTCGGCCGGCAAACTCAAGGGTGGTCAGCGTCCTACTGGCAACGGGAGTGACCTTCGAGGTAATCAACCCCGATCCCATCACTGAGCGAGAGATCACAGCATTTGTGGCCGCCCTCGAGGCTGAATCGGATCCATTCCGGCTGCTGGCCGGCTGACAGTTCAGATCTTCTCTTCGACGGGCACCAAGGGCAGGGTGCTCCTCGACAACCAAGGGTGACGATCCGCCAGGGATCGTCACCCTTCTCTGTGTTGGATCGGCATAGCGCACGAGGGGACAACCAGGTCGGCGCCACTACCCTCGGTCTTCATGGTCCAAGGTAGCGAGATCATCATCATTCTCCTGGTGGCACTGGTGGTGCTGGGCCCGACGAGGCTGCCTGAGTTGGCGCGCAAACTGGGTCATTGGTCTTCGGAGCTGCGGGCCGCAGCCCGTGACATAAGACGTGGCCTGGAGGATGAGGTTGCCGACATCAAAAAGGTCGCCGATGACCTCAAGGCGCCGATCGATGACCTGAAGAAGACATCCGACGAGATCCGGAAGGACATCGACGAGTCTGGCGTCAGTCGACTGGAGTGGAACGGCCCGAAACCGGTGTCCGGGCCAACCCCGGCCGACGCCATGGCCGACCTCGACGAGATCGAGAGGAAGGCAGCCGAAGAGGACCCCGAAAGGTGACCGACGACCGGCCGCAATCCATCCTCTCCCACCTCGAGGAGCTGCGCTGGAGGGTCCTGAAGGTATTCATCGCGATCCTGGTCGGAGGCGTGATCGCGTTTGTGTTCGCCGACCAGCTGCGCGAGATCCTCGAGGCCCCGTTTTACGCCGCGGCCCCCGACAACGAGCTCCAGACACTTGCCGCTACCGAGCAGTGGGGAGTGCTGATGCGAATCGGGCTCTTCGGAGGGGTGATCCTGGCCAGCCCGGCAATTCTCTATCAGATCTGGGCGTTCATCCAGCCCGCCCTGACATCTCGGGAGCGAAATTGGGCCGTCCCCATAGTCGCGGCACTCGTTATGCTCTTCGTGGGCGGAGTGGCCTTCGGCTATTGGACCCTTCCCCGAGGGCTGGATTTCCTCCTCCACATCTTCCCCGACGTCGACACCAATCTCCGGCTCGGCGACTACTACTCGTTCACGCTCCGATTCCTGCTCGCTTTCGGCGTCGCCTTTCTCTTCCCGGTGTTTCTGTTTGCCGCGGCCGCGGTCGGGGTCATTGGCTCCAGGCAATTGGCCAGCGGTCGGAGATGGGCGATTGTCATCATCGTCATCGTCGCGGCCATCATCACCCCGACCGGAGACGCATTCACCCTCCTCCTGCTCTCAGGACCGCTCTACTTGATGTATGAGATCACCTACTGGCTGGTCCGGCTCGTGCTGAAGAAATGAGCACTCAGCTCGAAACCTTTTGGCAGCGACTCCCATTCGAGCCCGACAAGTTCCAGCTGGAAGCGGCGCAGGCCATCGACGAAGGTCAAACGGTGGTGGTGACCGCGCCGACCGGGGCCGGCAAGACCCTGGTGGCCGAAGCCGCCATCCATTTGGCGCTGGCCAAAGGGGAGCGGGCCTTCTACACCACCCCGATAAAGGCCCTCTCCAACCAGAAGTTCTCCGACCTAGTCGAGGCGTACGGCCCGGTGCGGGTCGGATTGCTCACCGGCGACAACGTGATCAATGGCGATGCCGAGATCGTGGTGATGACCACCGAGGTCCTCCGCAACATGATCTACGCCGAAAGCCGCCGATTGCACAACGTGGGTCTGGTGATCCTCGACGAGGTGCATTACCTCCAGGATCGAACCCGGGGCGCGGTCTGGGAAGAGGTCATCATCCACTGTCCCCGGCATGTACAGCTTGTCTGCCTGTCTGCCACCGTGTCGAACAATCAGGAGTTCGCATCCTGGGTCGGGGAGAGGAGAGGAGCCACCCGCCTCATAGCGACCGACCACCGCCCCGTGCCTCTCGAGTCGATGTACATGATCCGCGATCGAATGGGCACCCAGACCCTGCACCTTCTCCCTACCTTCGTGACCCGCGAGGGGCGGAGGAGACCGAATCCGCGAATCGAGCACATGCTCGGGTTGGAGCGTGGCCGCAAAAGACGATTCAAGAGCCCGAACCGCATTGAAACGGTGGAACGGCTGGCAGAAGAAGGGATGCTGCCGGCGATCTTCTTCATCTTCAGCAGAGCGGGATGCGACGCCGCCGCCCATCGTCTCGTCGATGCCCGGGTCCGCCTGACCGACTCGCAGCAGCGGGCGACGATACGGGAGTTCGCCGAAGCCCGAACCGCCCATCTCGGAGATCAGGATCTCGACACCCTGGGATACGGGCGCTGGATCACCGACCTCGAAGCCGGGGTCGCCTCACATCACGCCGGACTGGTTCCAGCATTCAAGGAGACGGTTGAGGCTCTGTTCGAAGCCGGCTTGCTCAAGGTGGTTTTTGCCACCGAGACCCTGGCTCTCGGGATCAACATGCCGGCTCGGACGGTGGTGCTGGAGACCCTCTCCAAGTTCAACGGCGAGACCCATGAGTTGATGAAGCCCGGGGACTACACCCAGTTGACCGGGCGCGCCGGGAGGAGGGGAATCGACGTCGAGGGTTTCGGCGTGGTGCTCCACTCGCCATTTGTCCGCTTCGACAGTGTGACCGAGATCGCCTCGATCGGCTCCCACCCACTTCGCTCGAGTTTCCGTCCCACGTACAACATGACGGCCAACCTGGTTGCCAACTACCACCAGGAGCAGGCCGTAGAGCTGTTGGAGGCATCGTTCGCCGCCTTCCAACGGGAAGGTGACCGGCACGCCGCCGAGACCACGATCGAAGCGCTGGAGCACGCCTTGGAGAAGGAAGAGGCGCAAGCCCGGTGCGAGAGGGGCAGCGTCGAGGAGTACGTGGCCCTGGTCGAATCGGCCACTCCCAGTCGGTACGACGACCGCATCGCGTCGTCACTGGGCCCGGGCCAGGTCGTAGACATAAAAGGGGGAGCCCGGGACGGCAGGTACGCAATCCTCAAGCGGTTGGCACGAAAGGACGGAGGCGCCCGCTACCTGGTGTTGTCGACAACCGGGCGGGTATCGACAATCGGATTCAAGGACATTGTCGACGGGTCGACCATTGCCGGAGAACTCGACGTCTTACTCCCAGTACGCCCAAAGGACCGCCGCTACGTCCAGGACATGCTCCGTCTCTTGCGCAAAGTCCCGCCACGACAATCGACGAAGGAGATCAGGAAACATCCCGTGATCGACCACCCGGTCGCAAGTTGTCCCGACGCGGCACGTCACGTGGCCGCGGCGCGCCGGGCGGCGAGAACACGTCGCAAAGTGGAGCAGTACCGCACCGCTCGACGAAACTCGGGTCATGGGTTGGTCGAGGAATTCGGAGCGATCCGGACCTTGCTCGACGACCTCGACTACATGGACGGCTGGGGTCTCACACCGCGCGGCGAGCGTCTGCGTGGAATCTACAACGAGTCGGACCTGTTGCTGGCCGAGGCCATCGAGAGGGGAGTCTTCCAGGGGCTGGAGCCGACTGAGCTTGCCGCGCTCACCTCGGTCTTCGTCTACGAGCCACGCAGCGACACCCCTTCGGTGGCCGAGTGGCCCACGGCAGTGCTCGCGGAGCGATGGGATGACCTGGAGCGAATCTGGAAGGACCTTGGCGAACGGGAGAGAAACCTCCGCCTGACACAGACACGCCGGCCCGATCCAGGGTTTGGCCAACTCGCCTTTGAGTGGGCCTCGGGCGTCGCCTTCGACGATCTCCCCGCGAAGGGAATGGCCCCAGGTGACTTCGTCAGGGTCTCGCGACAGCTCGTCGACCTCATTCGTCAGCTTCGAGACGCCGCTCCGGGATCGAGAGAAGAGGCGGTGGCGGCTCTCAAGGCCATTGATCGCGGGGTGGTTGCGGCTCAGGGAGTCGGCTGATGGCACGCTGGCAGGTCTTTGTCAACGGGGCGGCCGGCAAGCGGGCCATGGACCCGGCAGAGGTCAGGGACCTTCTCCAAGAGTTGAACGTGGACGCGGTGGTGAATGCGCCCGCGTCCCCGTCGGAGGCATACAAGTTGATACAGGATGCGGCCAGGGGAGGAGCACAACAGTTCGCAGTGGCTGGTGGCGACGGCACGGTGAATCTGGCGGTGAACGCACTGCTCGAGCTCGACCTCGGGTTTCGCCCGGTCCTCGGCGTTCTCCCGGTGGGCACCGCCTGCGACCTGCTGCGGACCTTTGGCATGCCCCAGGACCTGGCCGGCGCCGCTCATCATCTGACGACTGACGACACCTATGACATCGACGTGGCAACACTCGAAGGGGAGTGGGGCTTGCGCTACTTCGTCAATGTCGCCCAAGCCGGCGTCGGAGCTGCTGCGGTGCAAACCGCGGTGCGCTTCGGCCGCAGACTGGGAGCCGCCTGTTACCCGCTGGCGTTCGCTGCCCGGCTGCCCCGTTTCCCGCGGGCGAACGTCACCGTGACCACGGAGCGACGCACCATCGAGTCGGAGGCTCTGGCGGTCATCCTGGCCAACGGCCAATTCTTCGCCGGAGGCTGGAATGTGGCGCCAAGGGCCACATTGGTGGATGGGGTGCTCGACGTCCAGGTGATCAACGCCAGGAAGAGGCAGGCTCCTGCCCTCGTCCCCAAGGTGGTCAAAGGGACCCACCTGAAAGATCGTTCCGTTCGGCGGTTCACGGCCTCGGAGTTCACCATCGAAACGGAGCCGACATGGCCGGTCGAAGGCGATGGAGACCTGGTCGGGAATACGACGGTGAATGGTCGGGTTGTGCCGGCCGCGATCAGTCTCAAGATCTGAGACCGAGTCCGACTTATACTCCCGCGCCCCCATGGGTCAGAACTGAGTGAATAGATGGCCAAGGAAAAGACAGAAGAGCTTGTAGAAGAACTCGACGACGAGGTCGAAGAGGATGTCGAAGAGGACCCGGACGACGATGAGGTCATCCCGGACCTCGACGACGACGAGATTCCGGAGTTGGACGTCATCGAAGACGGCGACATCGATCCTGAGTTCGACGATGACGATGACGACGACGACGACGAGGCCGAGCCGGTCGTAGCGGACGTCGATGATGACGACGACGACGATGACGAGACCACCGAGGCCCTCGAAGAGTTGGAGAGCGAGGAGCTCGAGCTACTCGACGAGGAGGCCGGTGATGCGCTCTTGGTCGACGAGGTGGAGGAGCTACGCGCCATCCGGCGCGAGGAGCTGACCATGAATGTCGACGCACAACTCAAGCGGTCCGACGAATTCGTGTGTCAGTCCTGCTTCATGGTGAAGAGGACGAGCCAGCTCGCGAACCGCAAGAAGATGCTGTGCGCAGACTGTGCCTACTGACCGGGTAACGGTTGTAATCCCGACCTACAACGAGAGGGACAATCTCTCACACATCGCCTCCGCGGTGACCCACCAGGGTTATCGCTTGCTCGTCGTCGATGACTCTTCCCCCGATGGCACCGGCGAAGTGGCCGATCGTCTCGCCGTCTCGGAACCGAGGATGTCCGTGTTGCATCGGCCCCACAAGGAGGGTCTCGGGCCGGCTTATGCCGCAGGGTTTGACCGCGCCCTGGGTGAAGGTGCGGAAATCGTCGTCGAGATGGATGCTGACTTCTCCCACGACCCAACCGATCTCCCGCGTTTGGTCAGGGCAATCGATGAGGGGGCAGACCTGGCCATCGGCTCGCGCTATGTGCCTGGAGGCTCTACCCCGGATTGGCCCCTGGTGAGGCGGCTCATCTCGAGAGGCGGCAATATCTACGCCCGGCTCATGCTCGGCCTGAAGGTCCGCGACGCAACCGCGGGCTTCAGGGCATTTCGCGCCGACGCCTTGAGAAGACTTCCTTATCAGACCGCAAGAGCGTCGGGGTATGCCTTTCAGGTGGAGATGGCGTACCGCGCCTCGCTGGCCGGGCTGAAAGTTGTGGAAGTGCCGATCAGTTTCAGGGATCGGACCCGAGGAACATCCAAGATGGGCACGGGGATCGTCATCGAAGCGATGAGGCTGGTGACCATCTGGGGACTGGCGAGGATGAGACAGGGTGCCCGGTTTTGGAAGGGCTGAGGGTCCGGGCGCGGCTGGCGGGACCGGACGATGTTCCCTGGCTGGTGGCCCTGTACCGGGTGTTGGAGACCGAGATGACAGCCCTCCATTCGATGTGGCCCCTGGCCGACGGGCTGGAAGAACCTGTCGAGTCGGCGTTTCAGCGGCTGTTGGAGGATCCCCAGGCACTGGTCGTCATCGGCGAAGTCGACGATTACCCGTTCGGGTTCGTGGTCGCCAGGGTGGAGGAGATCCTGCCCCAGGCGGGCTCGGAGAAGGTCGGCTCGATTCGAATCGTATTCGTGGAGCAGGACGCGAGGGAGATCGCCCTCGGAGAGACGATGCGTGACTACGTGATGGGCCTGCTCAGAAAACGGGGGATCACAAAGTTCGACGCACACGTTCTTCCCGGCCATCGACTGGCCAAGAACTTCTTCGAGGCCGGAGGCTTTTCGGCGCGGTCCATCGTGATGCATCATGACGACGACAGGAAATGATCGCCCGATCGTCGGAGTGGGGGTCGCCATCGTCGAGGCGGGCAGGATCCTGCTGGTACAGCGGGGGAACGAACCCGGCAAGGGTCTATGGGCCGTCCCGGGTGGAAAAGTCGACTTCGGAGAGACCCTCCGTGCCGCAGCCGCCAGGGAAGTCTTCGAGGAGACCGGTCTGATTGTCGATGTCGGCCAGGTCATCTGGGCCGGTGAGCACATGTCACCTCACGGCCATATCGTGCTCATCGACTTCCTCGGGTCGGTTACCGGCGGCGACCTCGTGGCGGCAGACGACGCCGACCGAGCGGAATGGGTTCCGCTCGCGGACGTGGCCGGCTACCCACTCACCGCAACCATGTACCAGTTGGTGGATCTCCTCCGGGATGACAACGGGTCTTAATGTGACCGGGTGAGCACGGTTGTTGAGCTCCTTCGAGAGTTGATCAGAAACCATTGTGTCAACGACGGGACGGCTGGTAGCGGTCATGAGGC
The DNA here is from genome assembly GCA_035544615.1 of Acidimicrobiia bacterium. Taxonomy (GTDB): domain Bacteria; phylum Actinomycetota; class Acidimicrobiia; order Spongiisociales; family ZC4RG35; genus JARDZU01. The sequence goes on from DATKEA010000087.1 coordinate 24,857, forward strand.
CCGTTCGGTGGCCACTTTGCGCGAATACCTCGGCCCCCCTGGCGAGATCTTCGAACCAGCTCCCGGACGCCAATCCTTGATCTACCGGGTCGAGGGCGCCGACCCCACCGCCCCGTCGTTGGCGTTGGCGCCTCATCTCGACGTGGTCCCGGTCGAGATGTCGGGTTGGACGGTCGACCCCTTCACCGCTGAGATCGTGGACGGCTTCGTCTACGGGCGGGGGGCGGTGGACATGCTGAATGTGACTGCCGCGATGGCCTCGGCCGTCCGTCCTTACCTCACAGGTGAGAAGACCCCTCGTGGTGATCTCGTGTTCGCCGCACTCGCCGACGAGGAAGCCGGTGGGAGCCTGGGGGCAATGCAGCTGGTGGACCAACGCTGGGATCTGGTTGGCGCAGACTTCCTGCTGACCGAAGTCGCCTACCCGGGCATCGAGATGGGTGGGCGCCGATCGGTCCCGGTGACGATCGGGGAGAAAGGCGCCTACTGGTCGATCCTGGAGACTCAGGGAACCCCTGGGCACGGTTCGGCGCCCTACGGGGCGGACAATGCGCTGCACAAGATGATCGTGGCGCTGGCAGGCGTGATCGAGACGGCATCGCCGGCGGCGGTGACGTCGGAGTGGTTGAGCTTCGTGGAGAACCTCGGCCTCGACCAAGACTCGGCGAGCCGCCTCACCGACGTCGACCAGCTCGACGACGAGATCGACCGGATCGCAACCGACGACCCGGCGATGGCCCGATACATCCACGCCGCCACCCATCTCACCATCTCGGCCAACCTGCTCGACGCCGGCTCCAAGACCAATGTCGTGGCTGACAAGGCTCGTGCCGGGGTCGATATCAGGGGATTGCCCGGAATGGACCGGGAGTTCGTCGACTCACACCTGCGCAAGGCAATGGGTGGAGCTGCCGACCATGTCGACATCCTCCCGATCATGGACGGAGACGCCACCATCTCGACCACCGGGAACCCTCTCTGGCAAGCAATCGGCGATGCGATCGAGGTGTTGGACGGTCATCGCAATTTGGCCCCGACCTTGACCACAGTGGCCACCGACGCCCGGTTCTGGCGAGCCAAAGGGACGGTTTGTTACGGAGTTGGGTTGTTCGACAACAGGATGACCTTCTCAGAGATGCTGGCCCTGTTCCACGGGCATGACGAGAGAGTGTCGATCGACTCTGTCGAGCGGACGACCGCGCTCTACGAGAAGGTCCTAGAGCGTTTCAACACGGTCGAATGAACGTTATCTGCGACATCGATGGAGTGGTCTACCGCGGGGACCAACTTCTTCCCGGATCGGACCGGGCTCTGCGACGGCTATGCGAAGCAAACGTCGGCCTCTACTTCGCCACCAACAACAGCACCAAGTCGCCGGGCGCCGTCAGCAAGAAGATCTCATCGATAGCCGGGGTCGAGATTCCCCCCGATTCAATCGTCACCTCATCACAGGCGGCGGTGCGCTTACTGGACGGGGATCGGGGCCCGGTGATGGTGCTCGGCTCGGAGGGCATCCATTCCGCGTTGGCCGAGGTCGGCATCTCGATAACCGACGAGCCCGGTGAGGCCACTGCCCTCCTGGTTGGGCTCGACTGGGACCTCAACTACGACCGGCTGACCCGTGCCGCGGACGCGGTAAGGGCCGGAGCACGATTCATCGCCACCAACACCGACCCGACCTATCCGGTCGCGGACGGACTGCTACCGGGAGGAGGTGCAGTGGTGGCCGCGGTGCAGGTGGCGACCGGCGTCGCCCCCGAGATCGCCGGCAAGCCACATCCACCGATGCGAGCCCTGCTCCGGGCGAAAGGGATCGGTGAGGCCTGGGTGATCGGCGATCGGATGGACACCGACATCGCCCTGGCAATGGCCGAACCAGACTGGACGTCGATCCTGGTCCTGACCGGAGTCACCAGCCCTGACGACTCCCAAGATGCCGACCATGTCGTACCCGACCTGGCGTCCGCCGTCGACCTGGTGCTCGCTTCGTCCCCGCTACGCTCGGACGTTCCCCCCTCCGGTAGGTCGAGACAGTCAACATGAGCGAGCGCAACGTGTTGGGTAGTGAGCTCGAGCCGTGCGGAGTCGACCCACTGACCGGCTTCTACCGCGACGGCGACTGCAACACCGGTATCGAAGACCTGGGGAGTCACACGGTGTGTGCGGTGATGACGGCGGAGTTCCTCGATCATCAGCGCAGCATCGGCAATGACCTGAGCACAGCCATGCCTCAGTTCATGTTCCCGGGGCTGATGCCGGGAGATCGATGGTGTGTGACCGCGGCCAACTGGTTGCGGGCTCATCATGCCGGAGTTGCCGCGCCGGTGGTGCTTGCCTCCACCCACGAGCGGGCGCTGGAAATCGTTCCTCTGGACACCCTCCATGAGCATGCCGTCGACGTGCCGGCCGACCCTGGAGCGCTCGAGCTCTGACACTCGGATCGGCTGATCCCGGCCGTGGATCAGCGATAATCAACAGATGGACCTGACCCCGGAACAGATCGAGCAGCTGGAGGCGGCGCTGGCCCGTCTCGAAGAGCTCGACCCCTCCCAACTGCCTGAGCCCGCCGCGGAGCTGGCCGATCTGCTCAGCTCGATCCTCGAGGAATCGGAGCCCAACTGATCCGACGTCGTCTCGATGCCGAGCTGGTCAGACGGGATCTGGCCTCGAGCCGCAGCGAGGCCCAGCACCTGATTGCGAAGGGCAGGATCCAGATCAAAGGCCTGCCCACGCCGAAACCGGCGTCGTTGGTCGCAGCCGAGACCCACATCCAGGTGGTTGGTGACGGTGAGCGGTGGGTCTCGCGCGGGGCCATCAAGCTGCTCGCTGCTCTCGAGGTATTCCCGGTCGACCTGGTTGACAAGGGTGTGCTCGATGTCGGATCGTCGACGGGTGGCTTCACGGAAGTGGCCCTTGCCGCCGGCGCCAAGAGCGTGGTTGCCCTCGATGTGGGGACAGCCCAGCTCCACGAGTCTCTCAGGAGCGACCCGAGGGTGATCTCGATCGAGAAGACCAACTTCCGATTGGTCGACACGGCCGACCTGGCAGGACCGTTCCCGGTGGTCCTCGCCGACCTGTCATTCATCTCGCTCTGTGCGGTAGCGCAGCAGTTGTACGCGGCTGCCGCCGACCAAGCTGATCTCATCGTCCTGGTCAAACCACAGTTCGAAGCCGGAAGGAAGGAAGTGCCCCGGGGTGGGGTAGTACGCGATCAAACCACCCGGGAGCGTTCGGTGGGCAAGGTGATCGGCTGCCTGGAGACGGCGGGCTTCGACCCCAGAGGCCTGATCAGGTCGCCAATAGAAGGCAGGGATGGCAACGTCGAGTACCTACTCTGGCTCCGCAAAGACGTAGAAAGCCTGCCACTGGAGGAACCGGCTTGAAGTTCTCGCTCGAGGTCCGTCATGGCCCCGAAAATGCACGAATCTTCGCGGAGACCCTGCGCCAGTCCATAACCTCCCTGGGAGGGGAGGTGGTCGATTCGTCCGAAGCGGTGCCCGATCTCGTCCTGGCGGTGGGCGGCGATGGGACCATGCTGGCCGGCGCTCAACAGGCACTGATCCACGACGTCCCGATTCTCGGGTTCAATCTCGGGACGATGGGATTCCTGGCCGAGGCGGAGACCGACGACGTGGACGCGGTCGTGAAACGGCTCATGGCCGCCGACTACGAGACTGCCGAACGAATGACCGTGAGGGCCACCGTCAACGGCGAGTCCGCCACCGGGGTCAACGACGTGGTCGTCGAGAAGATCGACAGCCAGCGGCTCATCCACCTCGACGTGTCGGTGGATGGCCAACATTTCCTCACTTATCGGGCGGATGGGCTGATCGTGGCCACGCCTACCGGGTCGACCGCGTATTCCTTCTCCGCGGGCGGCCCTTTGGTCGACCCCGACCTGAGCGCTCTGATCCTCACCCCGGTGGCGGCCCACTCGCTGTTCGACCGGACACTGGTGCTGCCACCCGAGACCAGACTGCAAGTCAGAGTTGGGCGCGATCGACCGGTCAAGGTGACGGTCGATAAGGCGGACATGGGTCATCTCGGCACCGGTGAGATCGTCGAGATCGAGCGGGGGAACCGGGCGGTGCAGTTTGTGAAGTTCCGACGCCGACCCTTCACCGGCCTCCTCACCGAAAAGTTCGGGCTGGCCTGATGCTCTCTCATCTCCGGGTACGCAACCTCGGGGTCCTCGAAGACGCCTCGATCGCCCCCGGACCGGGGTTCACGGTCATCACCGGCGAGACCGGGGCAGGCAAGACGCTGCTGCTTGGCGCCCTCCGGCTCTTGGTAGGCGAGAGGGCCAAGCAGACCACGGTCGGCCCTTTTGCGGATGAGGCGTTGTCCGAAGGCCTCTTCGAAGAGGGCAGCGGTGAGTTCGGGGTGACCCGTGTCGTTCCCCGTGACGGGAAGAGCCGCGCCTATCTCGACGGGAATCTGGTCGCCGCCGGCATCCTGGCGGAGAGACTCGGGTCGGTAGTCGAGATCGTCGGCCAGCACGATCAGATGCTCCTGAGACGAAGTCACTCCGTGCTGGGTCTGGTCGACGGTGTTCTCGACGAACCGGGGGCACAGGCCCGAGCCCGATACGAGACGACGTGGTCTCTCTACCGCTCGGCCCTCGACGACCAACGCCGCCTCGGGGGCGACCGGATGGCCCTCGAGCGTGAGCTCGACCTGGTCCGGTACCAGGCCAACGAGATCAATTCGGCGGGGTTGGAGCCGGGTGACGACCAACGGCTCGAGTCGATGGTGGCGCGTCTGAAGAACACCGAGTTGATGCGTGACAACCTGGCTGCCGCGACCGATGAGCTCGACTCGGCGGCTGAGAGCACCGGCAGCGTCGTGTCACGTCTGAGAAAGCTTGCGGCCGTCGATTCCGGGCTGGAGGAGTTGTTGACGGCAGCCGAGACTCTCGGCGACCTGACCCACGACCTGCTGAGCGGTGTCCGTGACCTGGCCGAGTCGGCGAACGACGACCCCCGACAGCTCGAGCAGTTGGAGGAACAACTGACGTCGCTGGGTGAGCTCAAGCGGAAGTACGGAAAGACCCTCGAGGAAGTACTCGAGTTCGGGAGCGACGCCGGGCGTCGGGCGGGTGAGTTGGAGACTTTGCTGGAGAAGGCATCGGGGATCGAAGACCTGGTAAACCAGCTCGAATCTGAAGTCGCCGAGGCCGGGACCCAGTTGCGATCTGCCCGCCGGGCCGCGGTACAAGGCATCGAGAACGAGGCACGGGCCCATCTCGCTGCCCTCGGTCTTCCCTCAGCCTCGCTCAGTTTCTCTATCGAAGAGGTCGAACCAGGCCCTTCGGGGGCCGATCGGGTGGAGCTCATGTTTGCTTCCGACGACCGTCTTGCCGCCGGGACCGTGCACGACGTGGCGTCGGGTGGTGAGCTTTCCCGGCTGGTGCTGGCCCTGCGGCTGGCCACCCGCTCCAAGGATGTCGACACCTTGGTGTTCGACGAGATCGATGCCGGTGTCGGCGGGGTCACCGCACTGGAGGTCGGGCGCAAGCTCGCCGACCTGGCCCGTACCTGTCAGGTGCTCTGCGTGACCCACCTGCCTCAGGTGGCCGCTCACGCCGATACCCACTATGTGATCGAGCGGGCAGGAGCGACCGCCTCGGTGAGGAAGACCGAGGGGGAAGACCGTCTGACCGAACTGTCCCGGATGCTGGCCGGTCTGCCCGAAAGCGAGCGAGGTCGGGAGGCGGCCGCCGAGCTGCTGGAAGGAGCTCGATCCGGATGATGCTCAGCTTCGACGAGAACACTGCTACATTGGCATCCCGTCATGGACGGCCCTCTTTTCTCACCGGAAACACCCCCTCCGGGTCCCACTGACGAAGCTCCCGCACCGACCACAACGAAGTACGTGTTCGTCACCGGTGGCGTGGTCTCCAGCCTGGGCAAGGGAATAGCAGCATCTTCGCTGGGCCGTCTACTCAAATCGCGCGGCTTGCGGGTGGTCAACCAGAAACTCGACCCATACATCAATGTCGACCCGGGGACCATGAACCCGTTCCAGCATGGCGAGGTTTTCGTTACCGATGACGGTGGCGAGACCGATCTCGACCTCGGGCACTATGAGCGATTCACCGGGGAGAACCTGCGAAGGACGTCGAATGTCACCTCGGGATCGGTTTACTTGTCGGTGATCCAGAAGGAGCGTCGCGGCGACTACCTCGGCGACACCGTCCAGGTGATCCCCCACATCACCAATGAGATCAAGGACCGGATACGCCGGGTGGGGGAACAGGACGTTGACGTCGTCATCACCGAGGTGGGCGGGACCGTCGGCGACATTGAGAGCCTTCCTTTCCTCGAGGCAATCCGCCAGTTCGGAAACGATGTGGGGCGTGAGAATGTCGCTTTCGTCCACGTCACGCTGGTCCCGTACATCGCAACCTCCGAAGAGCTGAAGACCAAGCCCACCCAGCACTCCGTGGCCGAGCTCCGGAGCAAGGGCATCCATCCCGATGTGATCATCGTCCGCAGCGATCGCGAAGTGGATGAGGCAGTGCAGAGGAAGATCAGCCTCTTCTGTGATGTCGAGTTTCGGGCGGTGATCGCCGCACCCGATGTGCAGGACATCTACGAGATACCGCTCATCCTCCACGACGGCGGGCTCGACGCGGTGATCTGTGACCGTCTCGGGTTGGTGACCGGGCCACCGAATCTCGAGACCTGGCGATCGATGGTGGCCAGGGCCGCTTCGGCTACCGAAAGCGTGAAGGTGGGCATCGTCGGCAAGTACGTGGGACTGCCCGACGCCTACCTCTCGGTCGTCGAGGCGCTCCGCCACGCGGCCGCCGGTCAGGGACTGAAGCTGGATCTGACATGGGTTCCCAGCGACGAGCTGACCGGTCTGCTCGCCGACTCCTATCTCGAGAACCTGGACGGCATCGTGATCCCCGGCGGTTTCGGCTATCGCGGTGTAGAAGGAAAGATCCAGGCGATCCGCTTCGCCAGGGAGAACGGTGTCCCTTTGCTCGGGCTATGCCTCGGCCTGCAATGCGCGGTGATCGAATTCGGTCGTAACGTGCTCGGGCTCACAGACGCCAACAGCACCGAGTTCGACCCATCGACCCCACACCCGGTCATAGACCTGATGGAGAGCCAGGAGGACGTCGAGGACAAGGGCGGCACCATGCGTCTCGGCCTGTACGCCGCCAAGTTGGCCGAAGGCTCGAAGACGAGAGACCTCTATGGCCAGGAGCTGGTCTATGAGCGTCACCGTCATCGGTGGGAGGTCAACAACAAGTACCGCAAAGACCTGGAGAACGCCGGGATGAGGCTTTCCGGGCTCTCCCCGGACGACAGTCTCGTCGAGTACATCGAGCTCGTCGACCACCCGTTCTTCGTCGCAACCCAGGCTCATCCCGAGTTCCGCTCACGCCCCGACCGGCCACATCCCCTCTTCACCGGGCTGATACGGGCGATCATCGAGAAGGGCGAACCGGTCATCGAGGCGACCGAGACCGTCGATCTGACGATTGAGTGAAGCAGAGCAGCAGGCCGGCCGATAGCCTGCCAGCAGGCTCGGATACGACAGGATGACTCTTTGATCGTCGGTGTACCCAAGGAAGTGAAGACCGAAGAGCACCGCGTGGCGATCACGCCGGTCGGGGCTCGTGAATTGACCGAACGCGGGCACACTGTCCTCATCGAGCGAAGCGCCGGTGTGGGCTCGGCCATCCTCGACGAGGAGTACGAGGCGCAAGGAGCGATCCTGGTCCCGACCGCTGCCGACGTCTATGCCGGCGCCGAGATGATCCTCAAGGTGAAGGAGCCGCAGTCCGCAGAGGTGGACATGTTCCGCCCCGGGCAGATCCTGTTCACTTATCTCCACCTGGCTGCCTACCCCGCGCTGGCGGCTGCGTTGCTCGAGAGGAACGTGCTGGCACTGGCCTATGAGACGGTTCAGCTGCCCGATCGATCGTTGCCCTTGCTCGCGCCGATGTCGGAGATCGCCGGTCGCATGGCCACTCAGGTGGGCGCCTACTTCCTGGAGAAGGCCCAGGGCGGGCGAGGGATCCTGCTCGGTGGGGTAACCGGGGTGAAGGCCGGCAAGGTCGTCATCATCGGCGGGGGAATGGCCGGCGCCAACGCTGCGGTGATCGCGATGGGAATGCAGGCCGACGTGGTGGTCCTCGACACCGACATCGAGAAGCTGCGCTGGCTCGACTCGCTGTACCACGGTCGAATAAGGACCCTTCACTCCAACAAGCTGACCATCGACGAACAGGTGCTCGGCGCCGACCTGGTGATCGGCACCGTACTGGTGCCGGGCGCCTCGGCGCCGAAACTGGTGACCGAGGACATGGTCCGCGGCATGAGACGAGGTGCGGTACTCGTCGATGTGGCCATCGACCAGGGTGGCTGCTTCGAGACCTCCCACGAGACCACGCACACCGATCCGGTGTACGAGGTTCACGAGGTGCTCCACTACGCGGTAGGCAACATCCCGGGTGCGGTTCCTCACACTTCGACTTATGCCCTCACCAACGCCACTCTCCGGTATGCAGTCAGCCTGGCCAGTCTCGGGGTGAGCGGCGCCGTCGCGGCTCATCCCGAATTGTTGTCCGGATTGAACGTCGTGGGCAACGCGGTGTGCCACCCTGCCGTCGCCGAGAGTCTCGGCGTAGAGCATGTCCCGCCACACGAGGCACTAGCCGCGGTTTGAGTACCGGTCATCTCTCTTTTCCCGAATGCCTCGAGGAATACCTGCTTGCGCTGGATGTCGAGCGTGGGTTGTCAATGAACACCATCGCTGCATACCGGCGTGACCTGGATCAGTACCTCGCCTTTCTGGGGGCCAATGAGCCGAGCCAGAGCGACGTGGAAGGGTATCTAAGGCACCTGAGGGCTCGAATGCTGGCTCCGGCCACCGTGGGGAGGAAACTGGCGGCAATCCGAGGTCTTCACCGTTTCCTGGTCATCGAGGGCCTGCGGGCCGAAGATCCCACCCTTCTCCTCGAATCGCCGCGTAGGCCGGATCCCTTCCCCAAGGCATTGACCGTCGACGAAGCCATCGGCTTGATGGAGACGCCAGATCTCTCGACAGTCAAGGGACGACGTGACTCGGCTCTTCTGGAGTTCCTCTATGGGACCGGCGCCAGGGTCTCCGAAGCCGTTGGGCTCGACCTGGGTCTCCTCGATCTCGAAGACCGCGTGGTCATCGTCACCGGCAAGGGATCCCAACAGCGCCTGGTCCCCCTCGGGGGCAAGGCGGTCACGGCGATTGCCCGCTGGCTTCCTGACCGGATCGAGCTCTTCAATCGCAACCAGCGTGGTGACCCCCTCTTCTTGAATTTGCGGGGCCGTCGATTGAGCCGCCAGGGCATGTTCGAAGTGGTCCGACACAACGCGGGAAAGGCAGGGATCTCCTCGGAAAAAGTCTCCCCCCACGTCTTGCGGCACTCGGCGGCAACGCACATGGTGGAGGCCGGCGCCGACCTTCGCACGGTACAAGAGATCCTGGGGCACGCTACAATCTCGACCACACAGATCTACACGAGGGTCAGTCCTGCCCATCTCGTTGAGGTCTACGTCCAGGCGCACCCGAGGAGCAGATGACGACGTTCGACATCGCCAGTGCAGAGAAGGCGCTCCGTGAGGAGCGGGCCCAGCTCGTACATCAGTTGGGTGAGCTCGGCGCGGCTGAAACCGGCGAGCTGAATTCCGATATCGACTTCGGTGGCAGCTTTGCCGACGCCGCCGCCATCACCGCCGAGCGCACGGAAGTTCTGGGATTGGTCGAGTCGCTGAAGAACCAACTCGATGGGGTCGACCTGGCCCTCGGTCACATCGCGGCCGGCACCTACGGGACCTGCGTCTCATGCGGTAACGGGATCGCCGCCGCACGCCTCGAAGCACGCCCGGCCTCTGTGCTCTGCATCGATTGCAAGACCAAAGCCGCGGGCTAGTGGCCCACTAGTGATCGCGTGCCAGGCTCACTGAGGCATCTCGCCGGCAGATTCTTCGACGTCCTTTCTTCGAAGCCATTGACTGCGGCGGAGAAGGCAACTGTGCGAGGATGGCTCGCCCCACCCGAGGCCGGGGTCTTCTTCTCCCAGTCGACCGCAGATCAACGACACGGCTTTCACGCGGCCACGATCGTGGAAGAGGCCGGAGCAAGCGACGTTGCGGTTTTCCGAGCAGCCCTCCTCCACGACATCGGCAAACGGCACGCCCGTCTCGGGGTGATCGGGCGTACATTCACCTCGCTTCTGATCAGGTTTCGCTTACCCCTCACAGCCAAGGCACGTCTCTATCGTGGTCACGGAGAGCTGGCAGCCGACGAGCTCGACAAAATGGGCTGTGAAACTCTGGTGATCGAATTTGCCCGCCACCACCACGGCGCACGACCCGATGTCATTCCTCCCGCGACCTGGGACTTGCTCCAACTCGCCGACGAACCACCAAAGACGAGAACCTCAGCCAGAGCCCGAATAACCTGAGCATCCGATGACCTTCCATGTCAAGACCAACGTCTTCGAGGGGCCGCTCGATCTCTTGCTCCAACTGATCACCAAACACCAGGTCGAGGTGACTGCGGTGGGTCTCACCGAGGTGGTTGGGGAGTACGTGTCGTTTCTCGAGGAGATGAAGGGCCTCGACCTCGAAGTGACCTCAGAGTTTCTCCTCATCGCCGCCACCCTCATCCAGCTCAAGGCCAACTCCTTGCTCCCCACCCGAGGAGAGCTCGACCTCGACGATGAGCTGGTACTTATCGAAGAGCGCGATCGGCTGCTGTCACGGCTGCTGGTGTGCGTCACCTTCAAGGATGTCGCCGCGGTGCTTCAGCGGAGACTGCAGGAGGCGAACCGTCACGTTCCCCGGGTCAGCGGGCTCGACCAGCCGATCGCAGTCGCACCTTCCGAGTGGGCGCTTCCCGTCGACTCCCACGGGCTCGCTTCGATGGCAGCCAAGGTGTTGTCACGGGAGGGTGCCGAACCCGATCTCGACCATCTCGATCTCGAGCTTCCCTCGGTCGAAGAGGCGATCGATCGAATCCGGGACCGGGTCACCGAGCTCACCATGACCAGCTTCGAGGCCCTGACCGAACACTGCTCCACACCGGTCGAGGTCGCCGCCTACTTCCTGGCCCTGCTCGAATTGGCCAGGTGGGGGCTCATCGAAGTCTCCCAGGACGACTGGCTGGCGGACATTCGGGTGCAGCACCGGGAACTGGGCACGACCGATCTGACCTCGGAGTGGGCATCGTGAACGAGTCGGCAGCCCTCGAGGCCGTCCTGTTCGTGACCGAGTCGCCGGTGCCGCTGGGTGAACTGGCCGAAGTCCTCGAGCTGCCCAAGAGCCGAGTTCAGGAACTGCTCGACGAGCTCAGACAGACCCTCGAGGACCGGGGAGCGGGTCTGGTGCTGCGATCGGTGGCAGGCGGATGGCGTCTCTACTCCCATCCCGATGCCTATCCCTTCCTGGAGCGATTCTCCACCTCGGCCACGGCCCGCAAGTTGTCACCGGCGGCTCTGGAGACACTCTCTGTCGTGGCCTACCGACAGCCGGTGGCCCGCAGTCAGATCTCTGAGATCCGCGGCGTCGACTCCGACTCAGCGGTCAGAACCCTGGAGCGGCTGGGGATGATCGAGGAGAAGGAGCGGCTCAACATCCCGGGAAATCCAGCGGTGTACGTAACCACTGAGCTGTTTCTGGAGAAGATGGGGCTGGAGTCACTCGATGGGCTTCCCCCTCTCGCCGATCACATCCCACCGGCCGACACCGTCGATTCCCTCGAGGAGACGCTCCGCCCCGGGTCGGTGTGACCGATGGCGGATCCGGTCCGCCTCCAGAAGGCAATAGCCAACGCAGGGCTCATGTCGCGTCGAGCCGCCGAGGATGCGATTCGCCAGGGGAGAGTCGCCGTGGACGGGAAGACATCGGGACTGGGAGATCGAGTCGACGTCCGGGCCCAACAGGTCACGTTGGACGGGACGCCGATACCCGTGAACCCCGAGCTGGAGACCCATCTTCTCTACAAGCCGGCCGGGATCATCTCGTCGTCTTCCGATCCCCAGGGCCGGCGGACGGTGGTCGACCTGGTCGCCAGCGAAGCCAGGCTCTACCCGGTGGGCCGTCTCGACTACGACTCCGAAGGGCTGATCCTTCTCACCAACGATGGCGAGCTGGCCAACCGGGTGACCCACCCCCGGTACGGGATCGTGAAGAAGTACCTGGCGTTGGTGAAGGGACGCCCGGGAGGAGCGGACATCCGGCGGCTGACAGAAGGGGTCGAGCTCGATGACGGCCCGGCTCGCGCCATCGGCGCCCGGATCCTAGATCGAAAAGGGGACGCGACAATGGTTGAGATGACGATGGGGGAGGGCCGCAACCGTGAAGTGCGCCGGATGTTGGAGGCAATCGGCTTGGAGGTGACCAAACTGGTCCGCACCTCGATCGGGCCGATCAACGATCGGGCTCTCAAGCCTGGCGAGTCGCGTCTGCTTTCTGCGGGTGAGATCACTGAGCTACTCGCCTCGGGAAGTTCGGGCCAATGACGGACTACCTGGCTGTCACCCCCCTTGGCTCGCGGATGAGAGCATCGCTCAGGCCACCGGGCTCGAAGTCCCAGACCATCCGAGCGCTGATCTGCGCGGCGTTGGCAGAGGGCACATCACGACTGAGCCATCCACTGCGGTCGGACGACACCGCTGTCGCAGTCCAGGCACTGCAACAGCTCGGCGTCGAGATCGAGGACATCTCAGACCCATGGGTGGTGGTCGGGACACGAGGCCGGCTCAACCCAAGCGGGCAGCCCGTAGATGCTGGCGCATCAGGTCTCACCGCCCGATCCATCATCGCGGTTGCCCCCCTCGTCGATGGGCCGACCGTCGTGACCGGCCGCGGCCGGCTGCCCGAGCGCCCGATGGGTGGGTTGATCGATGCTCTCAATGCCATCGGCGTCGAGGCGACGGCCACGGCCGGCCGTCTTCCCGTGACTGTCTTTGGCAAGGGCGGCCTGCCCGGTGGAAGGGTTGTAGTCGACTCGAGTGAGACGACGCAGTTCCTCACCGCACTTCTCATGGCCTCGCCCCTCGCCTCGACTCCTATGACGATCACACCCGTTGGGCTACAGGGCTCCGAGGGATATGTGGCGATGACCCTCCAGATGATGAGGGATCTGGGGGCCACAGTGGAAACGACAGGGGAGGGTCACCGGGTGGAAGCCTCGGGTTACGTGGCAACCGATATCGATATCGAACCGGATGCTTCGGCCGCCGTTTACCCCATGGTTGCCGCTGCCATCACCGGGGGGAGCGTCACCATCGAAGGCCTCGGCTCGCGCTCGCTCCAGCCCGACCTGAGCGTTGCCCGGGTCTTGGAGAACATGGGCTGTGTCGTGGCGCAAACCGGGGACACCACCACGGTCACCGCATCTGACGACACCTTGCGCCCGGTAGAGATCGACCTTCGAGGATGCCCGGACGGCGCCCTGGCGGTGGCGGTGGCCTGCCTGTTTGCCGGCGGTCGCAGCACGCTTCGGGGTCTCGGCTCACTTAGGCACAAGGAGTCCGATCGCCTCGCCGCCCTGACCGCCGAAATGGAACGTCTCGGCGCCGAAGTCGAGATGGGAGAAGACCATTTGGCGATAACGCCCCGACCGCTCCGGGCTGCCCGCGTCGAGACCTACGGGGATCACCGGATGGCCATGTCGTTTGCCTTGGTGGGCCTGGTCGTTGAGGGCATCGAGATCTCGGATCCCGGAGTGGTTGGCAAGACCTGGCCCCAATACTGGGAATTCCTGAAAAATCTAGATCGCGAAAAACCCTGAGGATCTGCGCACGGCCCCTGTTTTACGCGCTAGGTTGTCATCCAACGGAGAGGGCCCCCGGTCCCACAGCCCCCATTGTCCGAATACCCCCATAGGACACCCTCAGGGATCGGGCGCCCCCCTCCGCGACTCCCGATAGGCTGCCGCCCCGTGACCGACCTCATCGTGACCATGGACGGCCCGGGGGGAACCGGGAAGAGCACCGTCAGCAAGGCGGCTGCGGAACAACTCGATCTCCCGCATCTCGATACCGGTGCCTTCTATCGCGCCGCGGGCCTGGTGGCAGTCCGTGCCGGGGTGGACCTCGACGATGCGGATCAGGTGACGGCGGTTTTGGCGGACACCGCATTCGACCAGATCGCCGGTCGGATGTACGTCGACGGCAGCGACATGTCCGATGAGATCCGCACTCCGACCGCGACCGCTGCCTCGTCGCGGATCTCGACTCATCCCGGTGTGAGGAGGCTGTTGGTCGCCCATCAGCGCCAATGGGTCGAGCGTCACGGCAACCGGGCCGTGGTCGAAGGTCGCGACATTGGCTCGGTGGTGTTCCCCGACGCGACCCTCAAGATCTATCTCGATGCACGACCGGAGATCCGGGCCCGCCGACGGGCCGATCAAACCGGGGAGGACTACGACGAGGTCCTCGCCCAGCTCACCGATCGCGACCATAGGGACACGACGCGTCGGGCCTCTCCGCTGGCCATCCCTCAACGGGCGGTGGTGATCGACACATCAGATCTGACCTTCGAGCAGGTGGTCGAGCGAGTGGTCGAGCTGGCCACCGGGCCAACTGGTTGAATTCCACCCCCGCCCTACCATTGCGGCAATGACTGTCGAGCGGGTCCTCGTCGCCGAGCCTCGCGGCTTTTGTGCCGGGGTGGAAATGGCGATCAAGGCTCTCACCTGGATGACCCGCATCTTCGACGGGCCTGTGTACTGCTATCACGAGATCGTTCACAACGAATGGGTGGTAAAAGCCTTCGAAGGTGTCGGCGTTGTATTCGTCGACGACATCTCCGAAGTCCCCGAGGGCGCGCCCGTCATGCTGTCTGCCCATGGTTCGGCTCCGGAGGTGGTGAGCGCTGCCGCCGGCCGGGCTGCGGTCGTCATCGACGCGGTGTGCCCCCTCGTCACCAAGGTCCACCACGAGGTGAAGCGGATGGCTCGCGATGGCTACGACATCATCTATGTCGGTCACCAAGGCCATGACGAGGCGGTGGGGACCGTCGCCGAGGCGCCGGCGTCGATCAGGCTGGTGGACCCCGAGCAGGGGCTTGGCGACTTCCAGCCGGCTGACCCGAGGAGAGTCGCGCTGCTTGCTCAGACGACGCTGGGAGTGCACGAATGGATGTCGGTGATGGACGACGCCCAGGAGCGTTTCCCCGAGCTCCAGATGTCACGGAAGTCCGACTTGTGTTACGCCACTACCAACCGGCAGGACGCAGTGAAACAGCTGACAGAGGTGTGCGATCTCCTGCTCGTCGTCGGATCACACAACTCCTCGAACACCCAGGCCCTGGTCAGGGTGGCCCGTGAAGGTGGCTTGGAGGCACATCGCATCGATTCCGCGGGTGACATCGACGACTCCTGGCTCGAGGGAGTCACCACCGTGGGTCTCACGGCGGGCGCATCCGCCCCCGACGTCCTGGTCCAAGAGGTCATCGATCGTCTCGCACCCACTGCCGGCTTCGAGCTCTGGTCGACCATCGAAGAGCAGGAGTACTTTCCACTCCCGCCACAGTTGCGTGCGTTTGTGACCACACTGCAAACCCTCGTCGAAGCCGGAGTCACCGCACGCCGGCCCGGTCAGGACGGCTTGCTGCAACGCGATCGGGAGTGGACAGCCACCGAAGCCCTCGACGTCGTCAACGCCTGACGTCGTCCACCCGGGCAGAATGTCGTCTCCGAGCATCACCTCATGAGCACTCTTCCTGTCGTAGCTGTCGTCGGTCGTCCCAATGTGGGCAAGTCGACCCTGGTCAATCGCGTGATCGGATCGAGGTCGGCGGTGGTCGAAGAGCTGGCCGGAGTCACCCGGGACCGACGCGAATTCGACGTCGACTGGGCAGGCCGGGACTTCGTACTCGTCGACACCGGTGGATGGGAGTTCAGGCCTTCCGGCGACATCAACATCTCGATCAAGGAGCAAGCCGAAGCCGCGGTGTCGGGCGCCGACGCAGTCCTATTCGTGGTCGACGGGACCACCGAGCTCACCGACGACGACATCGGGGTCATCTCGGTGCTTCGGGCGGCCGATATCCCGGTGATCCTGGCGGCAAACAAGATCGATAACACCCAACTCGAGGGCTCCATCGACCGGTTCTGGAGACTCGGCCTGGGCGCACCACATCCGATCAGCGCCTATCACGGCAGGGGAGTGGGGGAGCTTCTCGACGAGCTGATCTCCCGGCTGCCGGAGAGCGTCGAAGAAATGCAGGACGACGGTGTCCCCAGAGTCGCCATCGTTGGTCGACCCAATGTCGGCAAGTCGACCCTGCTCAACAAGCTGGTGGGCGAGCAACGGGTCATCGTCTCGGAGATGCCGGGCACCACCCGCGACCCGATCGACGTCGATGTCGAGCTCAACGGGGAACGGTATCGACTGATTGACACTGCCGGAATCCGCCGCAAACCGCAGATAACCGAGGATGCCGACTTCTACGCCGTGGTCAGGGCCAGGGAGGCGCTGGAGACAGCCGACGTGGCGCTGCTGATGGTCGATGCGACGGATGGTGTCACCCACCAGGATCAACGCATCGCACGGGAAGTCGTCGACGCGGGAGTAGGGCTGGTGATCGTGCTCAACAAGTGGGACGCCCTCGATGAGGAGCAACGGGAGATCACAGAGCGTTCATTGCCCGACCGTTTTGGCTTCGTAGGATGGGCGCCGGTGATCAGGATGGCGGCCAAGACCGGTGCCCGGGTGCAACGACTACCCGGCGCCGTCGAAGCTGTGCTCGAAGCACGCTCCACCCGGATCCCCACCGGTCACCTGAATCGGGTGGTCCGTCAGTGGATCGCCGCCCACCCGCCACCGGTCAGGAAGGGACGTCGTCCCAAGATCCACTACGTCGTGCAAGCAGGCACCGCACCTCCCACCTTCGTGGTGTTTCTCTCGGGAGGAGAGCTTGGAGACGACTATCTCCGTTTCCTGGAGAACCGGTTGCGGGAGGAGGCCGATTTCACCGGCAATCCGGTGCACATCGTCTCCCGGGCGGGGGAGCGACGATGAACGATGAATACCTGCCCGAAACCGACCAGGAGGAGTTCAAAACTCCTTTCAGCTTCAAGCTGATGGTCGCTCTCACCGTGATCTATCTAGGTTGGCGTCTGATACAGGGGATCGTGTGGCTGGTCGAGAGGATGATATGAGTCGAGTGGTTGTGACCGGAGGCAGCGGAAAGCTGGGACGCGGTGTGGTCGAACACCTGCTGGCCCAAGACTTCGGGGTCGTGAACATAGACCGGGTGCCTTCACCTTCACCGACCACGGCGTTGTTCGTCCGAGCCGACCTCACCGTCTACGGGCAGGCCTTCGAAGTCCTGACGGCGGTCGATGACCGCTACGAGGGTGTGGATGCCCTGGTCCACCTGGCTGCCATGCCGGCTCCGGGTCTCGTCACCAATTCGGCAACCTTCGCCAACAACATGGTCACCACATTCAATGCGTTCACCGCTGCCATCGCCGCCGGAATCAAGAACATCGTATGGGCGTCAAGCGAGACCGTTCTCGGTTTGCCTTTCGAGATCCCGCCACCGTACGTGCCGATTGATGAAGAGTATCCGGGAAGGCCCGAATCGACCTATGCGCTGGTGAAACATCTCGAGGAGAAGATGGCCGCCGAGTTGTGTCGCTGGAACCCGGATTTGAAGATGATCGGGCTCCGTTTCTCCAACGTCATGGCGGTTGAAGACTATGCAGCGTTCCCATCGTTCGACTCCGATCCCAAGCTGCGTTCCTGGAACCTGTGGTCGTACATCGATCGCCGCGATGCCGCCCAAGCGGTGCACAAGGCCCTCGACTATGAGGTGAAGGGCACGGACGTGTTCATCATCGCCAATCAGGACACGGTGATGACTCGACCCAACTCGGAGTTGTTGGCCGAGCTGTTTCCTCAGGTGCCTGTCAAAGCCGAGTTTGGCCCCAACGAGACTCTGCTGTCCATCGACAAAGCACGAAGGCTTCTCGGGTACGAGCCCGAGCACAGTTGGAGGAACCACGTGTGAGATCAGGGCTGGTCTCGATCGGGCTCGTTCTCGCGGTCCTGCTGCTGCTTCATCTTCTGGCGTCGTGGGCCGAGAGAAAGGGGTGGATCATTTATCGCAGCGACGGCAGTAAGGGGAGAGGCGTGGCACTCTCCAACGCGTTGGCAGAGTTCGAGGCGGTGCTGAATCCGGCGGCCGAGCACCGCATCGAAGAGGAACGTTCCCAAAGGGTGATCGCGACGGAGACAGGACTAGAGCTCCTGGGCCTCGAGGAGGATCCGAATCCGGGGCTGGATCACGGGTAGCGCCCCGTGGGGGGTTCGGTGGTGTTGGTGGGTTAGGTGAACGGGGTGTTGGAAGTGGCCGTTGGGGTGGGGGGTCCGTGGTTGTTGAACCATTTGAGCCTGCGCCGGTGGGGTGGACTGGCCGGGTCGAGACTCATGCCCATCATGTGGATGGCAACGTGGTGGTGGTACCAGCAAAGGCTGACCAGATTGTTCGGATCGTGGTCGCCACCACTGGCTCGTGGTCTGATGTGATGGGGCTGTAGCCGGTAACGGCTGTGACAGCCGTCGATCTGACATCGACCCTGGTCACGGTGCAAAACGTAACTGCGCACCGCCGGCGGGATCGACTCTCCCAGGTCGGAAACCCCGATGGGACGGCCGTCTTCACCACAGACGATGACCCGGACCTTCCCGGTGCACAGGATCTCGGACAGGGTGTTGGGTCCCACCCTCGGTCCCGATGACAAGCTGACTCCGGCTTCCCCAAAGGAGGGGCCGGCAAGAGAGGCATCGACGAAGACCTCAGCCACGGTCACCGCCCGTCCGGTATCGGTCATATCACCGGTGGTGGTGAGGGAGTCCAGGCACAGTGATGCCAGTGCGTCGACCCGTCGTTGACCCTGGGAGTGATCGGCCAGAGCCGGCAATTGGCTTTCGCGGTGAATCAGCGCCTTCTCGATCGCCTGCCAGTCGGCACCATGGGTTTGCCCCCAGAACCGGCCTGAAGAGCGATCGAGGGAAGATTGCATCGCCAGGTAACGATCCTCGAACATCATCTGCTCGGTCAACGTGTCGACCTTGCGGAGCCGGTCGATCAACCCGTACAGGAAACCCAGACTGTGAGAAGCAGAATCTGAGATCACATCCTCGGGACCGTCGAGCTCCCTGATCTGACAGAGAAACACTGCCCGGTCCACCCCGAACTCGCCTGAGGCCATCCGCCCCTCGATGTCAGACTGGCCACTACGAGCCACCCGCATCATGCGTCGGGCGGTCTGGGGCGACACGTCGAGGGTGGCCACTACCCAATCGGCCATGGTTCGGGAGCCGTCGGCAGTATCCAATTGGAGAGAATCTGCCCGGCGTAGACGCTCGACCTGACGTGCCCTGATCCTTGAAATCTCGGCCTCATCGGCCAACAGAGCCGATCGCAACTGATCGGCTTCCACCCTCTCCACCGACCCAAAGTCGAGGGTATCCCAAATCGACTCCCTGGTATCGAACATGTGTTCGACATTACCGATCGCCTGTGACGAGAACAATCCTCTTGATCTGATCAAATCCGAAGGTTCGGAAACCGAGGAATTCAAAGACGCCGCCGGTGGTCCGTTCTGCTCTGCGACGGTCAGCGACCGCCGAGCAGCCCACCGAGTCCGGGGACAACACCGCCCGTCGCTAGGCGATCGAACGGTCTGAGCTGTAGCCGAGAGTGTCGCCCAACACCCCGGCGTAGACAGCACATGCCTCGACGAGGTTGGAGATCGGCACGTACTCCTCAGGGGCGTGCATGACGGTCGTCGGCCCGGGCCCGTAGGCCACTGCAGGTATTCCGTGGTGGCTATAGATCCTGGTCTCGAGACAGCCAGGGCACATCGAGAGCGACGCGTGATCACCCCTCACCCGGGCGATGTTGCTCTGCACGACTCTGACGAGATCATGGTCCGGGGAAGTGCTGGCAGGTCGCGCGTCCTGGAGCACCTCGACACTGAGCTCATCGTCCTCGGCGAGTTCCTCGAGTAGATCGAGCAGATCCTGTCGCACCTCGTCGTAGTCCTCGTCGGGATTGGGACGTCTGTCGATCGTGAAGCTGAACTCGTCGGGAACGATGTTGAAGTTGGTGCCGCCCCCGGTGACCCCACCGATGAGCGCGATGGAGGCACGAGCTGCTTCGGGCTCGATGCGGAAGTCGGTCTTGTGGGAGGCCACGGTGTCACGCCAGGACCACAGGCGGGAGACCACTCGATGAGCATGTTCGAAGGCGTTTATTCCGGTGTAGTGCAAACCAACATGTGCCGGCTTCCCGTTCACGGTGACCTTCACCGTGACCGCGCCACGGGCGGCATACCAGATGTCCGGATAGCTCGGCTCCCCGACGATGGCGCCAAGGCATCCCGCCGGATCCACCAGACCCAGGTCAGACATCCTCTCCGAGCCGTCCGCTCCTCCGGTCTCCTCGTCCGGCACATAGACCAGACGGACTTGGCCAGCACCACCTAGATCACGATGGACAACCGCGGCGAGCAGCATCGCCACCAGTCCGCTCTTCATGTCCGACGCCCCACGTCCGTATACCGCGCCGTCGTTGATTCGAGGGTGGAATTGCCCCGGGCTGAAGGCTGGAACGACGTCGTAGTGACCATGCATGTAGAGAAACGGATCGCCACCATCACCCACCCGTCCGATGATGACCGCGTGGTCGGTGTCGGTCCGAGCCGTGTTATGTGTCTCGTATGGAATTTCGTAGGCCGTGAGCCTCTCCACGATCCAGTCCTGCGCCTCCCGCAGACCGGTCCCGGGAGGATTCTCGGAGGAAACCGCGATGAACGACTGCAACATGTCGACGAGCTCGTCGGTGCGTGACACCACAATGTCGTTGATTTCGTTGTGGAACCCTGAGCTCACGATCCCTCCCCGTCTCGGGCTCCTCCGAGACAAAGGAAAGCCCGCCGAGGATGCTACCGCCGGGTCGAGTGGGACTGTATGGGAGGTACCCACCAAGGGCGCGTCAAGTCCCGGCGTCTTCCACCGATACGCACCATGACGCGGCGTACCAATAGCGGCTCGACCGCCCCGAATGGGAGCGATGGCAGGATCGTGACACCGGGCCACGATCCTGCCATCTAGGCCGTCACGGGATCAGAGCCCCACCGACGTCCAGAAGGGCTCCATCTCGGTCTAACACAGTGAACAACACCCACTGGGCCTCAGCATCGGAAAACGGGTCAGTCTCTGATGGCGGGACCGCCAGAGCGATCTGAGGCTCGTCGGCAGAGACCGACAACTCCCACACATCCTCGCCCTTCCGGAATTTGACGGTCAGGCTCGCCGCTTCTTGTGGAAGGACGTCCAAGAGCAGCATCGCAGGCGCATCCTCCCTGGTCACGACATCGAAGGACGTCGCTCCACGGACTTCCGTGATACCGACGACGTCATCCTCGGAGGCAATATCCACCGTCAGACGCAGGTCAGCCCGAGTTGCTGGCGGGATCAAGTCCACCCCGACGGCGCTCCGACCCTGGCCGAGATCGGATTCGGTCGACGCCGTGATCTGTTGCTCACAACCGTCGCCCACGACAGCGCTGCTCACGAACGTAGTTGCGAAATCAGCAGCCGTAGGCCCGGCAGGCAACGAGAAGATGAATCCGTTCGCAGCCAGATTATTCTGCGAAGCCGGACCACCGAGATACAGAATGCCGCGGGCCACAGTGGGTGAGCAGGAACCTGCGGACCCATTGACCACTGTGCCTTCAACAATCGAACCTTGGGAAGGTGCCGTCGTGTCGGTCGAGAGATCCGACGTACCGAGGCCCGGACCGAGATCGTCCGGTGGCCGAGATACGGCATTGCCGTCGACCGGGCCACGGAACAGGAGTGAAACGCTCCCTACCACGAACAGCATTGCGACCATCGCTGCGATTCCCGCGAGGGGCCCTCGCAACGATCGTCGCGGCTTTACGCTGGGAGGCTTGCCACTCGCCACCAGTGGGGACTCCGGAATACGTTCGCCAGCCGCGTGAAGCCCCCGTCGGATCCGGTATTCGAGTTGGTTCATGATGGTTCTCCCAGGTTTTTGGCCAGTCGAGTGAGAGCACGTGCCAGCCGGCTCTTCACGGTGCCCTCCGGTATCTGGAGAGCACGGGCGACGTCAGAAGTAGACCAGTCGAGGTAGTACCTGGCGATGACCACCTCACGGAGTCGAGCCGAAAGAGATCCGACTGCATCTATCACGTCCAGGTCCGGCGGATCGAACGCCGCGGGGCGCTCGGGATCGATTGAGGTCAGCAGCTCGTACCCACGCCTTCGGTATCTCCCACGAGCCCAGTTGAGACCCACCCGATAAACCCACCCTTCGGGCCGTTCGTAAGCACCGACCTGCTCCCATGACCCCATTGCCCGCGTCATCGCCTCGTCCACCGCCTCGTCAGCCATGGCCACGTCTCCGGTGGAAAGGGCAAGAGCGCGTCGAATCGGATCACGCCAGCCCTCGTAGAAGTCGGCAAAGTCGGACACACCGACCGAATCGCCCGACACGACCACCTTGAACTCCTCCATAGCATTGAACCGACCGTGATGCCTATACACGCGTCGGCGCATGAATCGGTTCCCCAGTTTCTTCAGAAATCGCGACAGCGGCGACACCGGAACAAGATCGCCTCCCGCTGATAGTGGATATCTCGTAGGCGCCGAACCGAACCGCCGATAAGCGGATTGATGGCCGGCTCTGAGCCTTTCCAGCGCAAGCGGAACCGTTTCGTCAGATTGACCCGGCCTCGATCCTGACGATGGCCGATTCATCGGCGCGCGCCCACGAAGGGCGTAAGCGCCAAATAGACGGCATAGAATCCGCCCCGACCATGGGCATTTGGTCGGGCTCAGAGGATTTGAACCTCCGACCTCTTGACCCCCAGTCCCACAATGGCCGTACCAACGGGTCTCAGCCTGTCACGCTGAGTGTGCGGATCGGTGCCGCTACCAGGGGTTTCACCCGCTCACCGTCCCAACCTGTCCCAGCGCGTATCTGCCAGTTTCCACGGTGATAGGCGCCCGATAGGCGCCGGCCGATAGGCTTCGCACATGCCGTCCGACCCCGGATACCCCCAGGACCGAGACCCAAGCGATAACTTGCGGGCCGTCACGAAGGCAGCTGCTGCCGCCGTTCCATGGATTGGCGGCCTGTTGGCCGAAGTTATTGAGCAGACTTGGATTCCGACGCTGCAGCGCCGCCAAGCGGAGTGGCTGGCTGATGTAGGTGTCAGGCTCGACCATCTAGCCGCAGACACCTCAACCCTTCGACAACGTATCGAGAGCGACGAATTCCTGGAAGTGTTCCTCGAGGCCCAGCGAAGCGCGCAGCGGACTCATGAAGCAGAGAAACGCGAGGCACTCCGTCGAGAAGTTGGCGGCGATGATGGGTCGGGGTTGACGGTAAGCCGCGGGATCAGAAGACGAAATCCCTGAACCCGAAGCTTGGTGCGATAGAAAGGGCTACGTGCCCGACCGGCTGCTCAACGCCGCCTGCTCCAGCCGAAGCCGCCGCCGAAAAGGATCAGCAAGACGACGATCAGAATGATCCAACCAGTAGTGCTCACGACTTCCTCCTTTCATATTGAATCGAGAACTGGACCCCACTTTACAACACGGGCGTGTGCGGCGCGGACCCCAGCAGCCGGCTGCTTCTCCATAGAGCGATCAGGATCGCTGCAAGGGTACCGACCGCGTCCACGATTCTCCTTAGATAGGCGCCCTCTAGGCGCCGCTCCGAGTGTGAATCCGACCTAAGAGTGTGAAAACCCCTGGTAGGTGAGTCGGGCTGAGAGGATTTGAACCTCCGACCTCTTGACCCCCAGTCAAGCGCGCTAACCAAGCTGCGCCACAGCCCGAGTTGTGGAATGGGCAATGGTAGCCAGGCGTTTTGCGATAGAGCGATCGGCGCCACCCGACCCGACTAGATCAGATCGGGCAGGCACCGCCTCGCTTCTTCCGCTTCGGGATAGCCGGCGAATGTTGCCTTCTTCCCTCCGGCTCTGGCGGCAGGCTCCCAGGTCGAATACTCACGGGCGGCGGCGTCGACCGCGACGATCGGACCCGATTCATCCCCGATGGCCCAAACCGCTGGCACGCCGTCGGGCATGTCTGTGGCCACGACTAGCGCGCCGACCATCAACGCGGGCCAGCCTTCGGTGTTTCTCCTGTGGAGCGCGACGTCGACGACGACGGCCGTTCCGAGACTCATGTCCTCGCCCACCAGTCCAACTTGAATCGCTTCCACCAAATGCGGTGATGCCTCACGGCAAGCCATGCATGTCCTCCCCCTTCGAGTTCCCCCACTCATAATGGAGTGCCTTATCCACGTCATCGGCATCTGGGGGACTGAACCTGGATGACCATCCCGAGAGTCGCCGTTGTGACTGATCCATCAAGCGTCACCTCGGATCTACCGATTCAATGGGTGGGAGGTCACTCACCCTTTGCACAACAAGACACTCAGGACGATCGGAGCCACGGTGCTCCTCTCGGGCATTGCCATCGCCGCGATGGCGCAGAGCGGCTCCGGCGCCAAATCACCGGCGGAGATCGAGTCGTCGCTCGATGCCGCCCCCACGTCCGCCACAGCACCAAGCCTCGAAGTCTTCCAGTATCGCGTCGGCCTGCTGTCCGGTGTGTCCACCGCCAACTTCTGGGAGTACATCGGTGAGCAGCCCACGGCCTGGAATGCCTATGTGCTCGGTCCGACCAAACCCTCACTGTATGGGATCGATCCCGTCACCAACACCATCAGCCCCGATCTCGCCGCCGCCGAACCGGTCGAGCCGACCTGGGACAAGGACGGCTGGAAAGTGCGCATCGAGCTCCGAGACGACCGTCGCTGGTCGAACGGCGAGCCGGTGACCGCGGCCGACATCGTCTACACGTTCGAGACCGTTCGTCGGCTCGGGCTCGCGGGTGGCTGGACCGACGCCTACCCGGCCGCCGTCGATGGCATGGTGGCCGAGTCGGACACATCGCTGACCATCGAGCTCAACCAGCGGCCACGGCTCGACGTCTGGCCCTATGGACTCGGTCTGGCCCCGATCCTCTCCGCCCAGGTCTGGAGTCCGCTGACCGCTCCCATCGAGTCGGCGGCCGATCTCTACCAGTTGGACGGCGTCGGCGACGTGTCGGGCGGGCCCCTCCAGATCGTCTCGCTGGGCGAGGACGAGATCAGGTCGGTGGCCAACCCGGGATATCCGGGGACTGTCGTGGACACGGTGATCTACACCGTATACCCCGACGAAGCCGCGGCAGCGTCCGCCGTCGAGAGAGGAGAGATCGACAGCATCCTGGCGCCGAACGGGCTGTCCGGGGAGAGTGTGACCCGGCTGGAATCGGTCGCCGAAGTGACGATCTCGGTAAGCCCGGCCAACTCGGTTCGATACCTCGGTTTCAACCTGACCCGGGAGCCGATGTCCGAACCGGCCTTCCGGCAGGCCATCGCCCTGCTCATCGACGTCGAGAGTGCAGCCACCTCACTCGTGCCCGATGCCTCGGCGGCACATTCGATGCTGTCCCCGGCCAACAAGTCGTGGTTTGACCCCACAGCAGCTTCATCGTTGGCGCAGTTGTACACCGGAGACCTCAGCGACCGGCTAGCCAGAGCCCTGACTTCCCTCGAGGCGGCGGATTACGCGTGGGCGACATCACCCTCCCTGGACCAGGGCAAGCTGATCGCCGGGACCGGGCTGACGATCGGCGGCACCGCCCCTGGTCCGCTCACCATCCTCACGCCTGGCGATGAGTACGACCCGGCTCGGTCCGACTACACCCGGGTCATCGAGTCCACCCTCGAAGTGCTCGGTTTCGACGTGAGACCGGTGGTCACCGATTTCGACACCGTGGTCGACCTCGCATTCAGCAAGGACGCCGCAGGGATCAGGCAGTACGACATGTACGTCCTCGGATGGACTCTGGGCAATCCTCTCCTCCCGGATTTCCATCGATTGCTCTTTGCGTCAGACGGGGCGGTCAACTCCACCGGCTATGCCAACCCCGACTTCGACACCCAGCTCGCCGTCTACGAGGCGGCGTCCGACGTGGCCGAGGCGAAAACCGCCCTCTGGGAGATAGAAAGGATCCTCGCCGAAGACCTGCCCTATCTGGCTCTCTACCACCCGGTGATCATCGAGGCCCACCGCTCGGATCGGATCGGGTTCAGCTACGGCTCGACCCTCGGAGGAATCCAAGGACGCCTCGGCGGCATCGGAGACCTGACGCCGGCACCCTGAGTCCCGCAGTTAGCCTCCGCTCGGTGAGCGAAGAGACGGGCAGCAGCCGGATCCTGACCATCCCCAATGTCGTATCATTCATCCGTCTCCTGGGGATCCCGGTGTTCTGGTGGGCTTTGCTGGGTAGAGACGACGTGGCGCTGGCGGCATGGCTGGTTTTCCTGATCGGCTGGACAGACTGGATCGACGGCTACCTGGCTCGACGTCTGAATCAGGTCAGCGAGCTGGGGAAGGCCCTCGACCCGATCGCCGACCGTCTCCTCATCGCATCTGCGCTCATCGGAGGTCTCATCGTGGGGGTGCTACCCGCATGGTTCGGTTGGGGTCTGATCGCCCGGGAGGCCCTGGTCGGCATCGTGGCCCTCACCCTTGCCGCCAAGAGAGGAGGGACCATCGAGGTGAGGTACGCCGGCAAGGTCGCCACCTTCTTGCTCTATGGGGCGATCCCGGCCTTCTATCTGGCCAAGGCGGGGGTCATGGAATGGCTCATGTGGCCGACGGCGTACATCACCGGAGTCGTCGGGCTGGTGCTGTATTGGTACGTTGCCATCCGCTACATCGGCGACAGCCGTGACAAGCTGGCAGCGTTAGAGTCGCCGCCGGAACCCGAGGAGGTTTGATGCAAATACCCGACGATCTTCTCTACACCGCGGAGCACGAGTGGATCCGCCAGATGGGTGACTCGTTGGTTCGGATTGGAATCACGGACTACGCCCAGGATCAGCTCGGCGACGTGGTGTTCGTCGAGCTTCCCGAAGTCGGCGCCAATGTGGCCAAGGGCGACATCATGGTCGAGGTGGAGAGCACAAAGTCGGTGGGGGAGGTCTATGCCCCGTTCGTAGGCACCGTGGCAACCGCGAACCAGGCAGTCGCCGACAACCCCGAGCTGGTCAACCGGAGCCCATACGACGAGGCTTGGCTGGTGGAGCTGCAACTCGACAGTGAGATGCCTACAGATGGCCTGCTCGATCCCGCTGCCTACCGGGAGCTCACCGAGTAGAAGGGTCGATGTCTCATTTGCCGGGACTCTCTATCATCACCTGAATGACCGACGAAAAAGAGCCCGAAGAGGGTCAGCCCGAACCTCAGGTTGAGGTCGAAAGCGATCCCACCGTGGTCTACGTGCCGATCCAGGACCTGATCGACCACCCGATCAGCCCCGAGGAGGCGTCCAACCTCGAAGGTGTCTGGGGTTATGCCCTGGTGGTCCATCGCGGCCCGAAGCTGGGCATGACCTACGTGTTGCCTGAAGGCAACACCACCGTGGGCCGCCACCCCGAGAGCGACATATTCCTCAATGACGTGACCGTATCGCGCCAGCATTGCCGGTTTGCCATCACCGACGACGGTCTCACAATCGAGGACAGTGGATCGACCAACGGAACCTACGTGAACGACGCCCGGGTCGACAAAGCCACTTTGCAGGCCGGTGATGAAGTGGTCGTAGGGCGATTCCACTTTG
This sequence comes from Acidimicrobiia bacterium, assembly GCA_035544615.1. GTDB lineage: Bacteria > Actinomycetota > Acidimicrobiia > Spongiisociales > ZC4RG35 > JARDZU01. Next base: position 52,590 of record DATKEA010000087.1, read on the forward strand.
TCGTCGCCCACGGCGATGACCGATAGCCAATCCCTGAGCATCGGCGAGGTGATCAACCTCCTCCGGGACGACTTTCCCGATGTATCTGTCTCCAAGATCCGCTTCCTCGAGTCTCAAGGTCTCATTGACCCCGGACGCTCCGACAGCGGATACCGGCAGTTCGACCAGGCAGACCTGGCCCGGCTCAAGTTCATCCTGCAACAGCAGAGAGACCACTTCCTTCCTCTCAAGGTGATCAAGTCGAAGTTGACGCTTTGGGAGCGTGGCGAGGATCTCAACACCAAGATCGCACGACCAGCATCGACCCTGGAGTCGTCGGGCGAGCCTCTGAGCCGGGACGACCTGCTACGCAGGTCCGGTTTGTCGTCGAGCCAGCTCGACGAGCTGATGGAGGTGGGTGTGCTCCGACCCATCGGTGAGCCTGAAGTGTTCGGCCCGGACGCCGGCATCGTGGCCATGGAAGCCAAACGGCTCCTCGATCAGGGTCTCGAGCCGAGACACCTCAGGGAGGTGCGTCTCTCGGTCGACCGTGAAGCGGATCTCCTGCGTCGGTTGACCGCTCCGCTGATGCGGGCCAACAACGCCGAGGCGAGGTCCAGGGCCAAGGATGTGCTCGAGATGACCGGAGGATCGGTGCAGGCCATGCATCGGGCGATGCTCGAAGACGAGCTCAAACAGCAGATCAGCTCGTGAGACGTCGGCTTCGGGCGGTGTGGCCGCTGGCGCTCGCCTTCACCCTGGTGGCGGCTCCAGCTCCGGCGGCACCATTCACCTACCCGGCGCCAGTCGTGGAGGCGTTCCCGGCTTCGGAGCCGCCGTCCGTCACGGCCGCGTCGTGGATTCTCTATGACGAGGCTGCCGATGTCGTGATCGCCGAGCTCAACGCAGACCAGGAGCGTTCCATTGCCTCGGTGACCAAGATCATGACCGGACTGCTCGTCGTCGAGAACTCGTTTCCTGCCGAGCGGGTGACGATCTCGGCGCGTGCCGCCGGCACGGGGGAGAAGGAGATCGATCTCGTCGCCGGGGAGACGCTCGAGATGGACGCTCTGTTCAAAGCACTCATGATTCACTCCGCCAACGACGCCGCGACTGCTGTCGCCGAGCACATCTCGGGTTCGCTCGAGGAGTTCGTGGCGCTGATGAACCAACGAGCAGCGCAGCTGGGTCTGACTCACACGTCGTTTGCCAACCCTCACGGGCTCGACGAACCGGGTCACTACTCGAGTGCCCGGGATCTCCTCGAGTTGGCCCGAGTGGCGATGGCCAACCAGGACTTCGCCGACGCCGCCCGTGCCAAGACCCTTGTGTTCCCACCGGCACCGGACGGCTCGGAAAGGCTGGGCAGCTCGACCAACCTCCTCCTCTGGAGGTATCCGGGCACGATCGGCGTCAAGACAGGCTTCACCAGTCAGGCTCTCCTCACCTTCGTCTCCAGCGCCGAGCGGGACGGTCGACGTCTCTATGCGGTGGTGCTCGGGTCGGACGGAGAGCGGGCGCACTTCGCCGATGCAACCGCCCTGTTCGACTATGGGTTCGAGGAGCTCTCCTATTACGGCGACGCCGTTGTCGGAACGCCATACGTCGCGCTGAAGGGCCGCCACTCACCCGACCCGCTCGTTGCTCTCGGCAATATCGAGAGCTACGTCCACCTGGCGAGCCAGGGGCTGATGCTGGAGAGACCGACGCCAATGTTGGACACGCCGGAGCCGGAGCCACCACCCATCATCGAGGTGAAACGCATGGCAGATCCCGGTCCCCGAACCGTCCTGGAAGCAATGCGATTCTGGCTCGATCGGGCGTTCGAAGCCGGATGAGGAGCTTTGAGCACGCGGTCGAAGTGGTCTCGGAATCCGATATCCACTCCCGTGTGAGAGAGCTGGGCCGGGCGATCACCGAGGACTACCAGGGACGACAGCCTCTGTTTGCCGTGGTGATGACCGGATCGGTGCCTTTTGCTGCCGACCTCGTCCGCTCGGTCGATCTCCGTCTCGAGGTCGAATTCCTCGGCTTGAACCGCTTCGGCGAAGGAGGTCGTATCGGCATCGCCATGGATCTCGCCACACCTGTCCTCGACCAGGACGTGGTGATAGTCGAAGACATAACCGACACCGGCCTGACGCTATCGGTTCTCAGGAGGATGATCCTGGACAGGGGCGCCCGCAGCGTGGCCACTGCCTCCCTGGTCGACAAGACAGCACGCCGGGTGACCGAAGTCCCCATCGAGTATCGAGGGTTCGAGGTGGGTGACGAGTACCTGGTCGGATACGGGATGGACTGGCAAGGCCTCTATCGCAACCTGAGATCGATTTGGGCGGTCCTCGACATGGAGACATATGTCAACGACCCCAAGGCCCTGGCCCGGGCGTTAGGGATGGTGGGCTGACCTGTCTCCATGATTCGGGCCGGTGATAACCTCATGCCATGCCCGAGAAGGAAGCACTCGTCGCGATGGATGTGGTGGGGGTGCGGGTCGAGCTCCCCTCCAACCAGCCGATAGTCCTGCTTCGGGAGTCGGAGGGGGTTCGTTATCTTCCGATCTGGATAGGTGGCTCGGAGGCAACTGCCATCGCCACCGCTCTCGAGGGAGTGACGCCGCCCCGTCCTCTGACTCACGACCTGATGCGGTCGGTGATCGACGCGCTCGGAGCACTGGCGATCCGGGTGGTGATCACCGAGATGCGAGAGTCGGTGTTCTATGCCGACCTCTCTCTCGACATCTCGGGACGGGAGGTCCATGTCTCCTCGCGGCCATCCGACGCGATAGCCCTGGCGGTGCGCACCGGGACACCGGTCTTCGCCCTCCCTGCGGTACTCGACGATGCCGGCGTCGTCTTCGAGGAGGCAGAGGAGAACGAGGAGGCCGAAGTGGCAAGATTCCGAGAGTTTCTCGAAGAGGCCACGATCGAGGATTTCCTTGGTGGAGAACCTTCAGAAGAGTGATCTGACCGCAATCTGTTGATGGTCCGCCGCAGGTTTATCCACAGATTTCATTGACAGGGGCCGGGGGACAGGGGTAGCTTGCTGACAACGGCGGAGTTACACGCTTGTAACCCGGAGGACTTTGATGACCCAAGAGCGGGAAGGCTATCGCGCCCCACAGGTATGCAAGTTGGTCGGGATCACCTACCGACAGCTCGATTATTGGGCCCGAACCAACCTGATCCTCCCGTCGCTTCAACAAGCAACCGGCTCCGGATCACAAAGGTTGTACTCTTTCTCGGACGTGGTGCAACTGAAGGTCATCAAGAGACTCCTCGATGCGGGAATGAGTCTCAAGAAGATCCGATCTGCAGTCGAGATCCTCAGCGAGCAGATGGAATCGGAACGACCACTGGCCGACGTCACCCTGCTCAGTGATGGCCAGACCATCTACGCGGCACATTCAGAGCAGGAAGTCGTGGACGTGTTCAGACGGGGTCAAGGTGTCTTCGGCATCGCCATCGGCCCGGTCCAGGACGAGGTCGAGGGGGACATCCACCAGCTGTTTCCGAGCGAAGAGCTATCCGGGGTCATCGAGGCAGGAGCCCCCTGATCACCGAACACCATTCGGCCCACGAGACCGAGTTCGCTCACAACAGTGAGCGTCAGTTCGCCCTCCTTCTCGATTTCTATGGTGTCCCTTGGGAGTACGAGCCGCGGTCGTTCCCCATCGCACACGACAAAGACGGCAACCCGACCCAATTCTTCACACCCGATTTCTACCTGCCGGACGATGACCTCTTCATCGAGATCACCACGATGAGCCAGAAACTGGTCACCAAGAAGAACCAGAAGGTGAGACGTCTCAAGGAGCTGTTCCCGGAGATCAACTGCAAGGTGTTCTACCAGCGCGACTATCTGAACCTCGTGGTCAAGTACGGGCTGGAAGAGCCCGAGAGCCTCGAGGACGTGAACACGCCCACCCGGATCCCTGGCCGCCCCGACATCGTCCGACTGGAGGAACGCGGCGAGCGTCTGACCGGATGACCCGGTCGCCTCTCCACGACCTCCATGCGAGGTTGGGAGCACGCTTCGTCGACTTTGGGGGTTGGGAGATGCCAGTCCAGTACAGCTCGGTGCTGGCCGAGCACAGGGCGGTGCGGTCCGCCTCGGGATGGTTCGACGTCACCCACCTGGGACGATTCGCCCTCACCGGGCCGGGTGCGGAATCCGCCCTCCTCGCCTTGCTCTCCAACGACATCACCCGCATCACCCCCGGCCAAACCCAGTACACGTTGATGCTGAACGAGAACGGTGGAATCATCGACGATCTGGTCGTCTGGTGGTGGGCTGTCAACGATTACTGGGTGTTCCCCAATGCGGCCAATCACGATCGGGTGATGCAGGCGTTCTCCCAGGAACCAGGGTGCCAGGTGCGGGATCTTCGCGAGGAAACCGTCCTGATCGCGGTGCAGGGGCCCGACGGGCCGTCGGTTCTCGAGCAGCTGTTCGGCGAAGCGCCTCCACGGTTCACGACCGCTCGTGGCGAGCTGGGATCGGGGGAAGTCCGGCTCGCCGGAACTGGCTACACCGGGGAGCGAGGAGGGGAGATCTGCACCGATGCCGAAACCGGGTCGGTCCTGATCGATCGGTTGATCGAGGCCGGGTCAATCTCTTGCGGGTTGGCGGCACGCGACACGTTGCGACTCGAGGCGGGGCTGGTGTTGTGGGGGGCGGACATCGACGAGACGACCACCCCCTTCGAGGCAGGGTTGGACTTCGCCGTGGTCATGGATCGAGAATTCGCCGGGCGATCCGCGCTTCAGGAAAGGCTTCTGGGAGGACTCGACCGCTTGCTGGTCGGATTCATCCTCGGAGAGAAGGGAATCCCCCGACACGGATACCGGGTGAGGGCAGCGAACCGCGAGGGTCAGGTATCTTCGGGCAACCTGAGCCCGATGCTCGACCGAGGGGTGGGCCTGGCCTACTTGAGCCCTCCACCGGACCCGGACACCACGGCCATCGAAGTCGAGATACGAAGCCGTTGGGTGCCGGGCCGGATCGCCAAACCCCCGTTCCACAAAAGGTGAACATGGAGCCACATCTCGTCGACCGACCGCGGTTGCCCGACGGCTACGGGATCAAAGACGACGGCCCCTACCTCGACTGGGAGGAAGTCGAGAGCCGATTGGTCGCATCCACCGAGTATTGGCTGGCCAGCACCCGACCCGACGGTCGGCCCCACGTCGTCCCTCGCTGGGGGGTATGGCTCGATAACCGCTTCTGGTACGACGGGTCACCAATGACCCGTCACGCGATGAACGTCGAAGAGAACCCGGCATGTGCCCTCCACCTCGAGAGCGGCACGAGGGTGACGATCGTCGAAGGGCGGTCGCGGCGGTCGGATCCCATCGGAGGCGAGCTCGGAGAGCGTCTCGCCGCCGAATACGGTCGAAAGTACCGAGAACTCGGGTATGCGCCGACACCCGACTCCTGGTCCGACGAATTGGCGGGCGGGATGCGGATCATCGTCCCGGAAAAGGCAATTGCCTGGTCGGAGTTCCCTACCGACTTGACACGATTCACCTTTGCGTGATCCGTCTTAGGATTCTCCACAACAGCGAAGGAGCGACATTGAAGAGTGTCTCCCGCCCGGTGCCGTCGGCCGAGATCGGAATGGAGCTGGTCAGGGAATGGGTTCCCGATGCTGCGCCACGGGGTCACATCGTGCTGGTGCACGGAATGGCAGAGCACTGCGGTCGTTACGAGCGAACCGGGTCGCTGCTCGCCCACGCCGGGTTCTTCGTGCGCTCTTTCGATCTCATCGGTTTCGGAGGGTCGGGAGGCACTCGTGGCGACATCGACGATTGGTCGCGCTATCACAACCAGATCGGTCGTCATATGGAGTGGGCACAGGCACAAGGAGGGCCGGTGATCCTGATGGGCAATTCGATGGGAGGCAACCTCGCCTTGGGTTATGTGCTCTCTGGTCGACCGGCACCCGACTTGCTGATTCTCTCCGCCCCGAGCATGGGCGGCGGCGCAGGATGGCAGCGGGCACTGGCCGTTGTGGGTTCGAAGATCGCCCCCACGACGGCCATTCCCAACGGGTTCAAAGGCGAGCAATTCTCACGCGACCCTGCCGTGGGGGAGGCGTACTTCTCCGATCCGCTGGTCTATCCCAAGTCGACCACCCGGCTGGGACAAGCTCTGTTCAACTCGATGAGGGAACTGAACGAGAGCGCGGAGAAACTCGACGTCCCCACTCTCGTGCTCCACGGAGGCGCCGACACCATCGTGCCCCCGCAATCAACGGCGCCGCTAGGCGAGCTGCCGACCGTGGAAAGACGGCTTCTGCCCAACCTTCGCCACGAGATTCTCAGCGAGCCCGAAGGACCGGAGGTGGTTCAGGAGATCATCGACTGGATCGACGCCCGAATTTAGTGTCCTGTCCGGCAGATCGTGCTCGCATTTCAACGGCCCTTGTCCCCCCTGGGCAGCGTCCTCGTCCTTGACGAACGGCCCAGTGCGCCTGCGTCCTGCGTCCTTGCCAGGAACGACAATTGCTCGCCGAACTAGCAAGCGAATCCACCGGACAGGACACTGAGGGAGAACACGATGAGCGCCGAACCTTCAGGGATCCGTTGCATGCTGATGCGAGGCGGCACATCAAAGGGAGCGTTCTTCGTCGCCGACGACCTGCCCTCCGACCCCGCGGAGCGCGACTCCCTCCTCCTGCGTGTCATGGGCTCGCCCGACCCCCGCCAGATCGACGGGGTGGGCGGCGCCCATCCCCTCACCACCAAAGTGGCGGTGGTGGCCCCGTCCGAGCGTGAGGATGTCGACCTGGAATACCTGTTCCTCCAGGTTGCAGTTGATCGCCCTGCGGTCACCGACCGACAGAACTGCGGGAACATGCTGGCCGCGGTGGGGCCGTTCGCTCTGGAGCGACGGCTGATCGACTCCGACGATGGCGCGACCTCGGTCCGCATCCTGATGCGGAACACCGGAGGGCTGGCGGTCGCCAGCTTCCCGGTGGCGATGGGAAGTCCTGTCTATGCCGGGGATACCGAGATCGCCGGTGTGCCGGGAAAGGCGGCCGAGATCAGGATCGAGTTCGAGGACATCGCCGGGTCGAGCACCGGGGCATTGCTCCCCACCGGTCGCATCACCGACGAGATCAACGGCATCGAGACCACCCTGGTCGACAACGGGATGCCTGTGGTGGTCATGAGATCGACCGATCTGGGGGTCAACGGATACGAGAGCTGTGAGGAGCTCGAAGGCAACGAAGGGCTGAGACGAGCCCTGGAGGCGATCCGGGTCGAAGCCGGCCCGTTGATGAACCTGGGTGACGTCACCGGGACCACCGTGCCCAAGCTGACCCTGGTCTCCCCACCCAGGGACGGAGGGGCGCTCTCTACCCGGACCTTCATCCCTCATCGTTGCCATCAGGCGATCGGTGTCCTGGGGGCGGTGAGCGTCGCCACGGCCGCACTCCTCCCCGGGTCTCCTGCTTCCGAGGTCGCCCGGGTCGCCCCGGGCACCGATGTCATCCGGCTAGAGCATCCGACGGGGAGCTTCGATGCACTGGTCCGGCTGGCCACCGACGGCGAGCCTCGGGTGCTCGGTGCCGGGATCGTCCGCACCGCCCGCAAGCTGATGGACGGAGTCGTCTTCGCCAGGTCTTACTGACCCGAACCCGACTGTGTCCTGGTGAACCCCGAGCCCGGTCAGGCTCCCCGTCCCCGCCACCTTCCTCCGTAGGTCTCGCGTGCGTCCCGGGAGTAGGGGGTGGGGGCCACCCGGACCTGGATCTCGGTCTGCTTGTGACGCTCGACGGTGGGTTTTCGGGTCCCGCCGTCCTCCTCGCCCCAGACCAGCGTGAGCTCGTCGCCCACCTCGACGTCGGGATCGACCGTGCCCAGCGAGACGAACGCCCTGTCGTTGAAGGTGTAGCCGCTGAACATGGAAAACCCGACCAGCTCACCGTCTCTGCGCACCGCGTCGTAGGTTGCCGACGTGTAATTCGACAGAGGCAGGTCGATGTGCTTGAAGCTCTCGCCTTCCGGCTCGAACAGCGACTGCCAGATCCGGACCACGTCGTCAGGGTTCCACTCGAAAGTGACCTTCTTCCGGTGCGGCTGGTCGGCCATCGCCTCGAGGGCATCCCGTCCGATGAATTCGTGGTCGTACTTGACGTAGAACCCATAGCCGAGGGCGTGTGGGGTGAGGTAGTAGTCCTCGATGTCGTCCGATACGAAACTCCCCCCGATCGAGCCGACCGCCTCGTACCGTTCTGCTGGCAGCCACTCCCGGTACGCCTTCATCCTCTCTCCGGTGTACACGGCGGGCAGCGGTGAGGGGATCCAACCCGACTCGAGCGTGTTGGTGGCGTAGGCCCGGGCCCCGACCTGACGGATCCCGAGCTCTTCGCCGGCCTCGAGGATGGCCTGCTTCACCTCCACACCCTCCGAGTAGGGACCCCAGAGCTCGAGTCCCGGCTCCCCCGCCATCCCATGGTGCAAGGCCGGCACCTGGCGGCCCCGGACCTCGATCGAGCCGATGTGGAAGAACTTGATGTCGGGGACCGGCCCGCCGTTGAGCTTCTCGATGATCGCCATCGCATTAGGGCCCTGGATCTGATAGCGATAGTGGCGACGCACCACCGGCTGGTCGCCGGGGCGGGACGGCGACCGGTCGTCCCGGGCATATTCGACGTCGTAGTCGCCGGTCTCGCAGTGGAACTGGACCCAGTTCACCGTCGGCTCCCTCCCCACCAGGTTGTACCTGTCCTCGGCGAGGTGGAACATGATCACGTCACCGATCACGTAGCCGTCGTAGTTGCAGGGCACGAAATGCTTCGCCCGGTTTGTGCCGAAGCCGGCGAAGCTGTTGACGGCCAAACCGGAGAGCAGGTCGAGGGCGCCGGGGCCCTCCACCATCAGCTCGGCCATGTGATGCGACTGGTCGTAGAGGACGGCGCTCTCCCGCCAGGCACGCTGCTCGTCACGCCAGTTGCTGAACTCGGGGGCTACGACGGGGTACACATAAGCCCCGATCTGCGAGTTGCGCAGCATCTCCACCGGGTTGTCCACCGACTGCAGGACGTCTTCCAAGCTCCTCTGCGCCATGGCTCCTTCTCCCTAGATGAGCAGTTCGTGTGACGTACACATGTCCGCCAAGCGTACACAAGCGCCGGTCGAGATGTCCTCGGCGCCTCGGGCGTTTGACTGAGATGGGCGGCGCCAACCTTGGCGCTGTGACCAAGCACAACGCCCCAGGCAAGGAATGGAGCAGGTCATCAGGTAGCTTGATAGGATCGCCGCTTCGACGCGGAGGTGACTGACGGAGCTCACAAACAAGGTGGCCATCGTGACCGGTGCCGGTCGAGGGTTGGGGCTTGCCTATGCCCGTGCCCTGAGCCGGGCGGGAGCCTCGGTCATGGTCAACGACATCGACGCCGGCCTCGCCGCCGCGGCGGTGGACCTGATCGAATCGGAAGGGGGCGATGTGGATGGCCACGTCGGCCCTGTCGGCGAGACATCGACCGCCGACGCACTGGTCGCATCGACCGTGGCTCGATTCGGACGACTGGACGTGATGGTCACCAACGCGGGTGTGCTCCGCGACAGGGTGCTGTGGAAGATGACAGACGATGAATTCGACCAGGTGGTCGATGTGCACCTGCGCGGAACCTTCAAATGCGCCCGGAGCGCTGCCGTCCACTTCCGGGAGGCCGGCGAGGGCGGCAGGCTGATCCTGGTCGGGTCTCCGGCAGGACAGCACGGCAACTTCGGGCAGTCCAACTACGCCGCATGCAAGGCAGGGATCACCGCGATGGCTCGGACTTGGGCGATGGAATTGGCCCGAGCCGGTGTCACGGTGAACTGCATCATCCCCACCGCGGCGACGGAGATGACCAAGACGATCCCGGCATTCGCCCCATACATCGAGGCATGGGAGAGCGGGGACCAGCCCCTGCCTGAGTGGCTTCGGAGAGACCATGCTCTCGGCTCGGTCGACGATGTCGCTTCCCTCGTTGTGTTCCTCGCCTCCGATGAGAGCGCCGCGATCACAGGTCAGACCATCGCTTTGGGGGGCGATCGTCTGGCGCTATGGAGCTACCCGGAGGAGGTTGCCGCGGCCCTCAGCGACGGAGGGTGGGACGCCGACTCAATCAAAGAGGAGTTCGATTCTCGCCTCGAAGGGCTGGCCCAACCCTTTGGGATCACGTTTCCCGACGCTGCACCCGTCGAAGAGGAGGTGGCCAGGTGAGCACGGTGGTGAAGAGCGCCGGGGACATCCATGCCCTCGTCGGCCAGGAGCTGGGAACCAGCTCCTGGGTCGAGATAGCACAATCGCGCATCGACGCCTTCGCCGATGTGACTGGAGATCATCAATGGATCCACACCGATCCGGAGCGGGCCGCGGCCGGGCCATTCGGGACGACCATCGCCCACGGTTACCTGACGCTGTCGTTGCTCATCCCCCTGCTCGAGGAGATCCTGGTGGTGGAGAACCGGCAGTCATCGATCAACTATGGCCTCGACAAGGTGAGATTCCCTTCTCCCGTCCCTGTCGGGTCGCGTCTCCGGATGTCGGCCACTCTGACCGAAGCCACCGACATCGCTTCGGGCGTGCAGATGAAGGTCGACTGCGTGTTCACGGTTGATGGCCAGGAACGACCGGCATGCGTGGCGACAGCCGTGCTCCGACACATCTTCCGCGATGACTGAGCCAGTTGCCCCATCCGAGCCCACCCGGGCCCCGACAGAGCCCGGGGAGGGTGACGGCCCAAGGTTCAGCTACGCGGTCGCCGCCTTGGAGCGGAGTATCCGTCGCAGTCTTTCCGGGATCCTCCAGCACTTCGACCTCACCGTCGCCCAGTACACCACCTTGAGTCTGATCAGACGTCGCACCGGGTACTCCAACGCCCAACTGGCCCGGCGGTCATTCGTCTCACCACAGGCAATGCATGAGGTGACAAGTGAATTGGAAGCAAGAGGGCTGCTGGAGCGAGCGCAGTCGTCGTCGCACCGCACGATCCGCCCCACCTACCTGACCGAGGCGGGTCGTGTTCTGCTCGATCGGTGTGACGCCGCGGTCGACGTGATGGAAGAGGCGATACTCGCCGAGTTGCCGGAGAAATGGCGATCCGAGATCGCTCCCTTCTTGATGGCGGCCGCCAGGACCCTGGGACGCGTCGACACCGAGTGACTACGACCGGTCAGTCCTCGTCGTCGAGGCCCATCAGCGCTTCGAACCGAGCCCGCGCCGGCTCGGTCAGTGCTTCGTAGGTCTCCAGGAAGAGCTGGCGAGACTGCCGGCGAGGAAAGTCGTCGGGCATGAACTCGAGCGGAAGGTCGGGGTCGTCGCGCACCAACAGCCTCCAATCGTCGACCAGCTCGCCCCGAGCGACCAGGGCTTCCTCCGGCGAGACGGCTCCAGCCAGAGCCCGGTCCCGGAGCGGTGCGAAACGCCGGTGGTACTCGCGGTAGGCCCGGGCCAACTCGTCGAGTCGCCATGCAGCCTCGAGACGAGCGCGGCCTCCGGGGAACAGCTCGACATCGCGGGTGCGCAGGATGAGAGCGTCGCTGATCTCGAGGTCGGCGAGCTGCTCGTGGGCGGCATCGAAGCGGTCATGGGGTGTGACCCAGGTGGCGTCGAAGATGGGCCAGAAGGTCAACCAGCGCAGGCGGGACCGGAGCAGCCGGCGCCGCGGGCCATCTTCGAT
>DATKEA010000088.1:0-22311 GCA_035544615.1 Acidimicrobiia bacterium
GAAGACCGGTGTCCAATTCGGCATGGTGATCGACCTGGAGCGATGTGATGGCTGCCTTTACTGCGTGGACGCATGTCGCACCGAGAATGGGCTGTCCGACGGCGTGCTCTGGCCCTATGTCTTCGCCTATCAGGAGCCGGACGGCGACCGAACCCAATTCCTGGTGCGTGTCTGCCAGCAGTGCACCCGGGCACCCTGCATCATGGTTTGCCCCACCACCGCCCGACACCGGAGGCCCTCCGATGGGCTGGTCCTCACCGACTACGACCTGTGCATCGGGTGCCGTTACTGCGAGGTGGCCTGTCCCTACGGGGTCAACTACTTCCAATGGGGTGACCCGGCGTCCTACGGCGGCAGCTTCACCGGGGAACGCCGGGATGCCCGCGGTGTAGCGGTGTCGGGCGACCCGCCGAAAGGGGTCATGGGCAAGTGCACCTACTGTCCCCTTCGTCAGGACGATCCCCAAACGCGGGGCACGACCGCATGCGCCGACGCCTGTCCGATGAACGCCATCCATGTCGGCGACATGAACGACCCGGACTCAGATCCCAACCGTTATCTGGTCCAACGTCGAGAGGAGAGCGGGGGAAAGCTGCACACTTTCCGTCTCCTCGAAGACCTGGGCACTGGTCCCAACGTGCTCTATATCGGAGCCCCACCCTCGTCCCGCGCCGAGCTGGTGGAGAACCCGGTCGCCTACAGCGAATGGGGGCTGCGTGTCGACCGACGCGCCGTTCTAGACGGGCCCGAACCCTGGTTTGTGCGAATCGGAGATGAAGCGTGAACAGCAATACCCTGGTGGGACCCACCCGGATTGAAGGATCGGATCCAGCAGAGCGGGATGTCACCGTCCTCCGGCCGCTGGGCCGTCCCTCCCGTCGCTTCGTGATCATCGCGTTGGCTGGTCTGATCGGAGTGGCATGGTTCGCCCAGGCGTGGGTTTTCCAACTCCGTAACGGGCTGGTGGTGACCGGGCTGAGCGACTGGGGCACCGGCGGCGGCGTGCCGTGGGGCATGTATGTGGGCTCTTTTATCTGGTGGGTGGGCATCGCCCACGGTGGCATCGTGGTGTCCGCGGCGGTGCGTCTGTTCAAGATGGACAGCCTCAGGCCGGTTGCTCGTTTGGCCGAGCTGCTCACCCTGGCCGCCCTGGCCAACGCCGGGCTCTACATCATCCTCCATCTGGGACGGCCCGATCGGTTGGTCACCAGCATCCTGCCCAACCTGGGTCAGACCATCCGTAGCTCTCCCCTCGCCTGGGACGTGACCGTGATCACGCTCTATTTCGTGCTCACCGGGACCTACCTCGCCCTCACCATTCGCCACGACCTCCACACCATTCGCCAACGGTTACCGCGTGTCTTCGCCCCTCTGTACCGAGTGCTGCTGGTCGGCTACCGAGAAGGCGAGAGGGTCAAGACGGAGCGTATGGCGTGGTGGCTGGCCCTGGGAGTGATCGTGCTTGCCCCGCTCTTTCTCCACGGTGGAGTCATTCCGTGGCTCTTCGCTCTGCTCCCCAGCCAACCGGGATGGTTCGGACCCGTGCAGGGACCGCTATTCCTTGCCGCAGCTTTGAGCTCGGCGCTGGCGGCGGTGACGGTCCTCGCCTACGTGTTCCGCCGAATCTACCGATGGGAGGGGATCATCGACGACAAGGTCTTCGACAGTCTGTCACGGTGGACGGCACTCTTCGCTCTCCTCTATCTCTGGCTGCAGCTTCAGCAAGTCCTCACCGGTTCGGCGTTGGCGCCCGACCCGGTCAGGGCGGCGATCGCCGCCAAGCTCGAAAGCCCACTCTTCTGGCTGGCTGTCGTGATGCTCGCTGCCACTGTGGCCCACGGGGGTATTCAGGCACTATCCCCGCGTTTGTTCAGTGTGGGCCGGACCGCGGCGGTTGCGGTGATGCCGGTCTTCGCCATCCTCCTCGAGAAGACGCTCTTCGTCGTCGAAGGACCCCAGCATCCCGCCTTTGGGCTCTACACCCAGATGCCCAACTCGTACATACTTTCATGGGTCGAGTTGTCCTCGGTGGTTGGCGCTCTCTCGATTGTGGTCCTGTTCTTCCTGGGAGCGGCAAAGGCTCTCCCCCTCGTTGAAATCGATGAGGTGAAACGATGAATACGCCTACCTACGGGCTCTGGCTCCTCTTTGGCGTCGTCCTGACCCCCCTCTATCTCATGCTGGCAGGGTGGATCTTTGGCCGACCTCGCCAGCTACGAATGCCTGTAGTCGGTGTCGGCTTCCTCATCGGGCTCACCGTCGTCGCCTGGGGAGGGATGGCGCTGTTCGCCCTTCTGTTGGGAGCGCTCTCCTAGTAGGGAGGAAGGAGACCGATCCCCTATCCTGAATCGGCGGGAGAGAGTGAGGCCGCCATGGATCAACCCCCTACTGCGGATCCGATCCGCGTCGTCCTCGCCGACGACCATGCACTGGTCCGGGAGGGGACCCGTCGCATCCTCGAGGCCAACAACAACATCGTGGTGGTTGCTGAAGCAGCGGATGGCGAGGAGGCGATGGAGGCGGTCAACAGGCATGAGCCCGACGTCGCCATCATTGACATCGCCATGCCCAAAATCAACGGAATCGAAACCACCCGACGAATCAAGCAGACCCATCCTCAGGTTGGCGTTCTCGTCCTGACCATGCACGACGACGACCAATTCATCTTCGCGGTAATCGAGGCGGGGGCTGCGGGCTATCTGCTCAAAGACGTGCAGGGCAATGAGCTGGTTCGTGCGGTGCAAGCGGTCCATGCCGGCGAGTCCGTACTTCATCCCACGATCACTCACAAGGTCTTGGCTCGGCTCTCCTCCGTTGGCGACGCCGGAGCTGAACCCGGCACCGAGGACCAGCTGACCGACCGTGAACTCGAGATCCTTCGGCTGGCTGCCGGGGGGCTAGCCAACAAGGAGATAGGCGCCCGGGTCGATCTCAGCGTCAGAACTGTTGAGGCGCATCTGAGCAACGTCTTCCGCAAGCTGGAGGTTGGCTCGCGCACCGAGGCGATCCTGCGTGGTCTGCGACGAGGATGGTTTTCCGTAGATGAGCTGGAGCCTCCGGGTTGACTGACGTACCGCTCATCATGGCCGCCGCGGAGCGCCCTCTGCTGGTTCGCGTCGCCACCCTGATCAGGAATCTTCCCCACAGGATTCGTGAGGGGGAGTTCTGGGTGGTTCAAGCGGGCGTCCTCACCGTCACCGGGGTCCATATTGCCGCCGAGCTCCTGGCCGATCTGACTGGCCTCGACACCCCCACGGCATTCCACCACATCCCCGTGCTCCTCTATCTCGCTCCTATCAGCTACGCCAGCCTTCGTTTCGGCACAGAGGGTGCGGTTCTTACTGGGCTATGGAGCGCAACCCTTACTGTCCCCAATCTGCTGATCTGGCACCGCACCGACTTCGAATGGCTGGAGATGATTTACGTGGCGGTGGTCATCGTGGCCGGAGTCATCATGTCGCTCCCTGTGGAACGCGAACGCCTGGAGCGCCGCCGGGTGGAGGCCACTAGTCAGCGATTGGCCCTGCTCGACCACATCGCCACCTCGACCCTGACGGCCGACCTGAAGACCACCCTCGACGAGACGCTCTATCGGTTGGCGAACATGCTCCAACTGGAGGCGGCATGCGTCGCGGTCTCCGATCCAGCACTGCCCGGATCGGTGCCGTCCGTCTTGGCTGCTCACCCCAATCGAGACCGGACCGGGGGGATGCTGCTGGGTGCGCTCGGTGGCACCGCCCAGGCTGCTGGCCCCGTCACCGCCGAAGTCACTGGTTTGGTGGTGGTACCGATGACCGGCGACCTGCTCGAATCCGAGTCCGAGAGCAGAGTGAGTGGATTCCTGGCCGTCAAGATCGACCCCGGCCGCCCCCTCGGCCCGGATGACCATCAACTCCTGGCCGGGGTCGCCAGTCATCTCACCATCGCCATCGCTAACGAGCGACTCGAAGAGAGCGAGCGCAACCGATTGCGCTCGTATGCCGCGCTCATGACCCAGGCCCAAGAGGAGGAACGCAAACGCATCGCCCGAGAGCTGCACGACGAAACGGCGCAGAATGTGGTCGTCATCCGACGCAGCCTCGCCACCTTCGCCGCCAACTACGACGACCATCCGGCAGCCCACGAGCTTTCCGAGCTCAGTGATCTCGCCGGCCAGACCCTGGAAGGCATACGGAGATTCAGTCGTGACTTGCGCCCCCCGACACTGGACGAATTGGGCTTGTCCTCGGCGCTGGAGCAGCTCGTGGCCGAGGTGCGTGAGCGAACCCAGATGGCAACCGACGTCCGGGTCGCTGGATCCCCGAGACGACTACCGATCGAGACCGAACTCGCATTGTTCCGAATAGGACAGGCCGCCCTCCACAACGTCGAGATCCATGCCGGTGCCGAGACGGCCCTCATCGAGTTGACGTTCCAGCCGAACCGAGTCCGAATGGTGATAACCGATGACGGCTCCGGCTTCCATCCCCCGCGAGATCTTTCAGCCCTCCCGACAACAGGCAAGCTGGGACTGATCGGAATGAATGAGCGGGCCGAGCTGATCGGCGCCACGCTCGAAATCCAGAGTCGCCCCGGCGCCGGGACCCACGTGACCCTCGACGTGCCGGCCTGAGACCGAAGACCGATCGGCTCAACCGAGCAGGTCGAGATTGCGGGCCGCCGCCTGGGCGGCGCCCAGTCCGACCATGGTGTCTTGGCGGGGGAACCCGCCACCGAAGACGACGGTGGCAACTTCGGGGAAACTCCCAAGATGCTCCCAAAACGACCGAGCCGCCGGCTCCAGGACTGCGGTCTTACCAGCGCCCGGCCCCGCCGATAGGCACCTCCAGCCGTGGCTCAGCGAAGATTCCGCGCATCCGCAGACACGAGAGCCGACCCTGAGCGTAGGGGGAAGCGATCTCCAGCCATCGGTCTTCGACCCTGTCCGCCGTGAAGGCCACACAAGGCGTCCGCCGGGTCGCGCGTCACAGGCCGGTTCTCTTCACAGAAGCTTGATCTGGGGGAGGGCAAAGCCTTGATGTTGATGTCGTTGACTGTGGTTGAGCAAGGAAAGGATTCCCCATGATGTGGGGTTTTGGAGGTTTCGGCTTCCTGTGGATGGCCCTGTTCTGGATCGGTGTGATCCTGCTGGTCGTTTGGGCGGTGCGCCGCCCCGAAGAG
This sequence comes from Acidimicrobiia bacterium, assembly GCA_035544615.1. GTDB lineage: Bacteria > Actinomycetota > Acidimicrobiia > Spongiisociales > ZC4RG35 > JARDZU01. The sequence continues at coordinate 5,161 of DATKEA010000088.1, forward strand.
ACCAGCAGGCGTCCGCAGCCCTCGGCCCTAGAGATCCTCGAGGAGAGGTTCGCACGGGGAGAGCTCGACGCAGACGAGTTCACCACCCGCAGACAACAGCTGGTCAGATAGAGATGCAGCGGCACATCCTCCTCGTTGCCGGGTTGATCGCTGTCGGGGCGTCGCTGACCGGTGCCGCCGTGCAGGCGACGATCAGCGGCGACGTCGGACGGTGGGATCACATGTCGGGCTACGGGCACATGGGCTGGTGGGGAGACCGCCAGACGGCGGGCGAGGTCATCGAAGGAGCCGTCGAAGAGGAGGTGACGGCGACCGAGTTCGCCTTCTCCCCCAATGAGCTGACCGTGGCGGTTGGCGAGCCCATCAACCTCACTCTGATCAACGCTGGCGACCTGCCTCACGACCTGGTGATTCCCGATCTCGGAGTCCGGCTCGCCGTCGGGCCGGGCGGGCAGGCCACGACCGGCTTCGAGGTCGACACAGCCGGCTCATATCAGATCCTCTGCAGCTATCCGGGACACGCCGAAGCAGGCATGACTGGCCTGCTGACAGTGAGCCCCAACCGATGAAAGGACCCAGAGAATGAAGAAGACGACGATCTTGATAGCCCTGGCAGCAGTACTCGGATTGGCCCTGGCCGGCACCATCCCGGCGCTGGCACAGGAACAGGAAGAGCCGACGCAACCCGCCGTCGCCTGTCCGTACCACGATGACACGGGCATGCCTCACGACGACATGGAGTCCTGGATGGGATCTCAGGCCCACGACCAGCGGATGCAGTCCACCGAACACGGTCGGATGCACGAGTCCATGGAAGGATCGCCCGGCATGATGAACGGGACCGGCATGATGAACGGGACGGGCATGATGGGCGCCTCAGGGTGACTACCGGCTGTCTCTCTGAGCTAGGTAAGGGTGCCGCCCCTTGGGGCGGGCACCCTTAGCATTCCCCCCATGGACGGTCAGCGCATCCTCGTCGTGGACGACGAGCCGGAACTCCGGCAGATGCTTCGCCGCTATCTGGTTGCAGAGGGCTTCGAGGTGGCCGAGGCCGCAGACGGCGAGCAAGCACTCACCAAGATCCGCGATGCTCAACCCACACTGATCGTGCTTGACGTCGGCTTGCCTGGCAAGGACGGCTTCACGATCTTGCAGGAGGTCCGTCGGGTATCAGATGTTCCGGTGATCATGCTGACGGCCCGCGCCGAAGAAGTGGACCGGGTGGTCGGCTTGACCATCGGCGCCGACGACTACATGACCAAACCATTCAGCCCTCGAGAGCTGGTGGCCCGGGTCAGGGCGGTGTTGCGGCGAGGAGCCCGGGACCGGGTCGAGCCCGACGAAAGCTTGGAGTTCGAAGGACTCAGCCTGGATCTGGCGGGCCGGCGGGTGGACGTGAATGGAAGGGCCGTCGAGCTGAGCGCTCTCGAGTTCGACCTACTTGCCGCTCTGGCCTCAGCCCGAGGGCGGGTGTTCACCAGGTCGCAACTCCTGGAGAGAGTTTGGGGGTGGGATCATTTCGGTCCCGAACGAGTCGTCGACGTCCACATCGCCAACATTCGCAAGACTCTGGGCGACGATGCAGCCGAACCTCGGTTCATCGGAACTGTCCGCGGTGTTGGCTACCGATTCGTGGCCACCCCCCGACGATGAGGCGACCATTTGGAAGCCTACGCGCTCGCCTGTTGTTCTCGCATTTGGCTGTCGTGGCGATCGGTGTCGTGATCCTCCTCCTGGCAGGCAGACAACTGGGTTCGATCTTCGTAGACGATCACCTCCGGTCAATGGGCAGCATGATGCGCGGTATGGGCATGGACGGCACCAACCAACTAGAGGAAGGAATCAACTCCGCCTTCAACCGGGCCCTGCTCTTGGCAGCCCTCATCAGCGGCGGAGTGGCCGCGGCTGCCGCCACCTACGCGGCTCATCGGGTGTTACGCCCCTTGGATGAAGTCCGTCGGGTGATACGCCGTCTTGCCAACGGCTCCTATCACGAGCGCGTACCCATCCCTCAGGAAGAGGAGCTGGCGGCGGTCGCCGGCGACGTCAACTCACTGGCGGAGGCGCTGGAAGAGACCGAGCAGCGTCGACTCCGCCTCATCTCGGAAGTAGCTCACGAGCTTCGGACCCCAGTGGCAACACTCAAAGGCTACCTGGAGGGTTTACTCGACGGGGTCTTCGCACCCGACCCCGAGACGCTGGCGGCAGGAATCCATGAAACCGCCCGACTGGAGCGTCTCGCCGGCGACCTCAGCGCCCTCTCCCGCGCCGAGGAAGGCCAGGTGGACCTCCAGGCGGTGTCATCGGACTTGGGCCAACTGGCCCAAGAGGTTGTCCGACGGCTACGCCCCCAATTCGATGACAAAGGTGTCGTCTTGGAGGTGGAAACGGGACCGCCGCTGCCTGTGCTGGCTGACCGGGATCGCACCACTCAGATACTGACCAACCTGGTGGGCAACGCCCTCGCTTACACCCCGGACGGCGGTCGCGTATCGATCCGTCCCTTCCTGGAAGCCGGGATGGCAGTGGTCGAGGTGTCCGACACCGGCAAGGGTCTCACCGCTGAGCAGGCGTCACTGGTCTTCGATCGGTTCTACCGGGTCGACCGTACCGCCGGACCTGGTACCGGCATCGGGCTTACCATCGCCCGCAGCCTGGCCCGACTCCAAGGGGGCGACATCAACGTCTCCTCCGCCGGTCTGGGGAAGGGCTCGACCTTCGTCCTCAGGCTGCCCACCCGCTCTCGGGACGGTGCTACCAGGTCCCTCCTCGGATCGCCGTAGCGATGGGCTTCGGCGAGGAACGTCTCGTGGCAGAGCTCGCTGCGGAAGAAGAAGACCCGGCATCGTGCTCTTCGCTGTCGACCGCGTCATCGGGGTTGATCTCCATTCTGGAAACCGGGTCTGTCACGGTGCGTGTGATGCCGTTACCTGAACCTGTTCGAGTTCACCGGCGGCTTTGTGGGCGCGTTCGTCGGCGTGCCCTGAGGTAGAGGTCGGCCCGTTATCGAAGGCGCGTTCATGGTCAGCGGATGGCACTTTGCCACTTCTCGTAGCGCTCTCGGACCGGCCCGCGCCGGAGGCTGAGCAGGATCAGCAGAGCGCCGGCGGCGACGTCGTTCCATCTGGAGGCCGTCGTACCGCCTTCGAGCAGCCAGGGGGCGGCGACGATCCAGGCGCCGAAGGCGAGGTTGAGGAAGCGGGCGGCGCGGCCGACCTCGGCCAGGGCGATTATCGCCACGGTCACCGCTAGCGCCCCGACGAGGTTGTCGCTGTCTGCTGCCCTGTCCACGGTACCGAAAACGGAAGGGGAGGCCATCAACCACAGGCCCACGCCGGCACTGGCGAGCAGGTTCCAGGGAAGTGTCACTCCCCACTTCATCGCCTCGGCGCTGACCACGTCGGGGCGGACCGCGCCGGCGTCGGGGCCGGCGTCGTGGCTGGTCTCGGTGGGTGTGCTGCCCATCCAGAAGATGCGCCAGACCGGCTGGCCGTCGCGGCGGGCCTGGGCGAGGAACTGGCCCATGGCGACTACCTCGTCGAGGGTGAGGGCGATCATGATCAGCATGGCCAGGGCGGCGATCAGACAGGGTGTGCACCAGGCGCCGACCGCCAGCGGTTGGAGGATGATGAGGGTGATGCTGGCGATTCCGAGGGGCACGACCAGGATGCCGAAAAACGCCACCATCCAGGGCATGGTCCGCCAGCGCGCTTTGTCGCCCATGAACCCCATCAGCGCCTCGACCATGTAGAGGACCGCGCCAAGTCCCGCGTCGGAGATGGGGAAGGAGCGCGAGAGGTCCGAGTCGAGGACCGCTCTGGTCCCGGGATCGAAGAACGGCTCCCAGACGGAGCTCGTGTGGTCGAGCTGAAATGCGGCCATCTGCCGGGAAAGGAAGAAGCCGACCAATGCGAGCGCGATGATGGGCGCCCGTTGTGGCCAGCTCGAGGGGTTGTAGGACCAGCCGGGCGGCACATCCGGGCCCGGAAGCATCCGCATGCCTGGCATCCCCGGCATGAGCAGGACGAAGGCGATCACGAGTGCCCCGGCGAGAGTGTCATTGGCGTAGGCGGCCGCCGTCGGCGCCTTGAAGACGAGCGGGGCGAAAAGCAGCCACACCCCGACCAGCGAGTTCGCCCATGGCGCCCACACCGACCCGCGTATGAGTGTCACGGTGGCGAACCCGATCACCAGGACCCCGCTGATCACATCGCTCCAGAAGAGCGCGGTGCTGCCGTAATCCAGAGCGAAGGGGCTTGTGATCAGCCAGACACCCAAAATGATGACAGCGAAGGCATGCGCCGAGGGCGCAGCCTGCCCGTGGGGCGCCATCGCGCCGGATCCCTCCTCCGCTTCCGCTTGGGCGGGGTGCTGGCCGTGGCCCAGGTCAGCTTCCACCGGTCGCCTCCTGGCGTCCGCGATGCTTGGCGGGTCTGTTCATCGAACGGGACGGCTCCAGCTCGTTCTCGCGGTACCAGCCCAGCGGGTCCTTCTTGAACGTGGCGACCATCACCGAGAGGGTGGCGCGCAGCGAGCGGGTCGGCTCCCATCCCAGCATGGTGCGGGCCCGGGTGATGTCGAGCGGGTAATGGTCGCCCGCGCGGTCGATCATCCACGGCCTGATCCACCGCTCACGGCCTGGGACATTGGCCAACAGCCACGCCCCGATTTTGATAAACGGCTTCAGCTGGATGGGGATCGGGATCGTCTCCAGGTCCTCAGCATGAAGCAGGCCAGCGAATGTGTGCTGGAGTTCGTCGTAGCTGAGCGTCTCCGCCTCGCCGAGCAGCAGCGCCAGCTCCGGCGGTAACGCCGCGCGGCGTTCCACGACCGCGACAATGGCGTCCACCAGATCGTCCATGTGCAGATAGGACGCACCGTGGGCGGTGGTTCCCGCATACACGTGACTGCTCAACTGGCGCTCATAGATGCGCTGGATCTGCTGGGCCAGCGGGATCGAATGACACTCGTCGTCATAGACACCAGAGATGCGCAGCAGCACAGCCGGGATGTCGCCGCGCCCGTCGTGGATCACCTGTTCTGTCTTCACCTTCGACTCCGGATAGGCCCAGCCCGGGTCGATCGGCGAGTCCTCGTTGATGAGCTGGCCGGGTATGGCGGGTCGGTGTATGAGCATCGTGCTGGAGAAGATGAACTGCTCGACATGGAAGTCGAGCTCGCGCAACCCGCGCAGCAGCCGGCCCGTGCCGCGCACCGTGATCTCCTCGTACTGCGGGCTCGGTTCCCCCAAGAAGTCGTAGTAGGCGGCGAGATGGACGAACGACGCAACGCGGCTCCCGTGATGCTGTCGAATCACAGCAAGCCCCTCCCGTACGCTCTGGTCTGAGGTGACGTCGACGGGGACGCCCACACAACCAGGCGGCGGCGGGTTATCCGCCCTACGATCGAAGCCCACCACCTCATCGAAGCGGCCAGTGAAGCGCCGCATCACCGCTTCCCCGATCCGACCGTTCGAACCCGTGACGATGATGATGCCGTTGTCTGCAGTCATGGCAAGCCTTCCCCGGCACGATCATCCTACGGCGCCAACGTCTTGGCTACTCGATGTCGCGACCCGCGACGTCGAGCCCCTTCATGAGCCTCGACCGTTGTGGCAGACCGCAGTAGTACCACCAGCGCGCCCGAATTGAAGAAGTGCGGCGAGCGGTAGAAGATGTTCGGTGCGACCGGTAGCCACACGATCAAGCAGAGGAGGTAGAGCCTTGCCGCCGCCCGGCACCTCGAAGACCCCAATGGCGTCCGTGATGCGCAAACCCTGCATCGGCCAGATCTCCGGCGCCGAGGGCGCCGAGCGGGCCGCCGACGTCACTCGCAACGCCTCGGACGGTATCTGCGTCGCAGAAGGCGAGGCGACGTGCGACTCGGTCTGATCGGGCTTGGGAGGATGGGCGCCAACATGTCGCGACGGTGGCTGCGTGGCGGACACGAGGTGGTTGGCTACGCACGCACCGCCAAGACGGTCAAGGGCTTTGTCGCCGACGGATCTATCAGCGCCGGCGCCGGCTCTCTCGAGGATCTCGTCGCACAACTCCCAGCGCCGCGGATCGTCTGGCTGATGGTGCCCGCCGCCTCGGTCGATGCAACCCTCGAGGAACTGGTCCCACTGTTGTCATCCGGCGACACGGTCGTCGATGGAGGCAACTCCTATTACCACGACGACATTCGCCGCTCGAAGGAGCTGGCCAACCAGCGGATCGACTACCTCGACTGCGGCACAAGCGGTGGAGTGTGGGGCCTCGAGCGCGGCTACTGCCTCATGATCGGAGGTCCGGGTGCCGCGTTCGACCGCCTCGACCCGCTGTTCCAGGCGTTGGCGCCCGGGGTGGATGCGGCACCGCGTACACAGGGCCGGACCGGCCCGCCGACGCCGGCCGAGCAGGGGTACCTTCACTGTGGCCCGTCCGGTTCTGGGCACTTCGTCAAGATGATCCACAACGGCATCGAATACGGTCTGATGGCTGCTTACGCCGAGGGCCTCAACATCCTTCATCACGCGGGTGCGGGTTTCGAGCAGCGCGAGGTCGATGCCGAGACGTCGCCGCTTCGCGACCCCGAGCTCTACCAGTACCGGCTCGACCTGCCAGAGGTCACCGAAGTGTGGCGGCGCGGCAGCGTGATCGCCTCGTGGCTGCTCGATCTCACCGCTCAAGCCCTCGGTCAGAGCCCGGATTTGGCCGACTTCGAGGGCCGAGTCTCCGATTCGGGGGAGGGACGCTGGACAAGTATCGCCGCCATCGACGTCTCGGCGCCGTCGCCGGTCCTGACCGCGGCGCTCTACGCCCGCTTCTCGTCTCGGGGCGAGGCCGACTTCGCCGACAAGGTGCTCTCGGCGATGCGCTTTGGCTTCGGCGGACATCTCGAGGCTGGCCGGTAGCCCGGTGGACGGAGAGCGCTCGGAACGCGTTCGCTCGCAAGAACTGGGTCGAGGCGGCCCGGAAAGGTATCGGTATCCGCCGCCCGAGGTGACGGTCGCCATCGTCGAACGGTCGCACCAGCCCGCTTTGGCAGCCCGATGCAGGAGAGGATCACCTGGTCAGCGCAAGTTCGAGGTTGAAAGCCAAGTCGCAAGCGGTGGCCGTGATCGCGGTCGGGTTGGTCTGGGAGGAGCCGGCGGAGGCAGTAAGACATGACTCGTAAGTTGGCGGACGACGACCTGCTTGAGAGACTCCAGCGCGATACCCTCCGATACTTCCTGGACGGGACCAACCCTCGGAACGGGTTGGTCCCGGACAACACGCGGGTGGGCTCGCCATCGAGCATCACCGCCGTTGGATTCGCCCTGGCCGCCTACGCCGTCGGCGTGGATCGCAACGTCATCACTCGCTCCGAAGCCATAGAACGCACGCTCACGACGCTCCGGTTCTTCTGGGAGAGCCCACAGAGTGACGAACCGGACGCGACGGGATACATGGGTTTCTTCTATCACTTCCTCGATATGGAGACAGGTCGTCGCGCCTGGGAGTCCGAATTGTCGACCATCGACACGACGTTCCTTCTCGCCGGGGTCCTGACCGCCGCCGCCTACTTTGATCGAGAGACGAGCGACGAGCGCGAGATCCGGACCCTTGCCGATGCGCTGTACGGCCGCGTCGATTGGCAGTGGGCGCAGAACGGTGGTCTGACGGTCACACACGGCTGGATACCCGAACGCGGCTTTCTGAACTACAGGTGGGAGGGCTACAGCGAGGCGATCCTCCTATACGTTCTGGGGCTGGGATCACCGACGCACCCACTGCCTGAGACGAGTTATGCCGCATGGACGAGGACGTATCGCTGGAAGAAGCTCTACGGCCATGAATTCCTGTATGCCGGTCCCTTATTCATCCATCAGCTCTCGCACGTCTGGATCGACTTTCGCGGTATCCAGGACGGCTACATGCGCGATCGCGGCATCGACTATTTCGAGAACAGCCGCCGTGCCACTCTGGTACAGCAGCAGTACGCGATTCGCAACCCGAGGAGACTCAGCGGTTACAGCGATCATTGCTGGGGCATCACGGCGAGCGACGGGCCCGGGCCGATCACCCGGCGCATCGATGGAATCGAACGCCATTTCTATGACTACAAGGCACGCGGCATTCCGTGGGGCCCGGACGACGGGACCATCGCCCCATGGGCGGCGGTCGCATCGCTTCCGTTCGCGCCCGAGATCGTCCTGCCGACTCTCAGACATTTCGACCGAACCTATCCGCAGATGATGGGACGGTATGGCGTGAGATGCAGCTTCAACCCCACCTTCGGGAACGAATCTGGAGACACGTATGGTTGGCACTCGGAACGCTACTTCGGGCTCGATCAGGGGCCGATAATCCTCATGATCGAGAACTATCAGTCAGATCTCCTCTGGCGATGGATGAAGCGTTGTCCCTATCTGATCACGGGATTGCGCCGTGCAGGTTTTGACGGCAGTTGGCTGTCAACTACCTCCTAAGCGTCCATGGCGCTCATGACAAGGCGGCTCTGTGCCTGATGAAGTCTCGCCTGTGAATCGCAGTGAGTTTTGTGGAGACTCTCGTCTGGTCGTTGACGCCACAGGATCGGTCACCATCGGCGAGAAGCTCTCCGACCCGCTGGGCTTCGCATTGTCATTGTGACTCCCTCGATGGATGTCCCTGGGGTAGGCGACCACGAACCCGGGGAAAGCGGATCGGACTGTTGGTGGAAGCATGTGTCGCTCCGGTTGTAAATGCTGACGGGTATGACAGCCGGGTTCCGTGCAGACTCGATCCGACTGGAACCGGGAAGGGGCCAGACCCGAACCGCGATCCCTGCTTCCTCCGAAGATCGGCTGGTAGGTCATGTCTTCACGTCCTGTCGTCTTTCGCCAACCGTACGCATTCCAGTCGACGGGAATGCAAGCGTCTCCAGCCCCTGAGATCTCGAAGGCGGTCCGTTGGTTGATGGGGGGTCTTTCGGCCCTACCTACCCCTCCCGGGGTGGGGTTATCTGGGCGGTGAGGTGAAGGACATGTGGTACTGGCATGGAATGGGTCCCGGGCGATGGATGATGATGATCGCCTTCTGGACTGTGGTCATCCTCCTCGTCATCTGGGCAACTCGTTCAACAACAAGGCACGGGCAGCGGGACGAGGACAGCGCGCTGCGTGTACTCGACGACCGGCTCGCTCGCGGTGAAATCGAACGTGAGGATTACGAGGAGCGCCGCCGGGTCCTGGAGAGTCACCGATGAGGGCCGATGTCAAACCGGTGGGGTTCAGGCTCCGATCGGCCCGGGGTCATCTCGATGGTGTGCTCCGCATGGTGGAAGAGGACCGTTACTGCATCGACGTCCTCCATCAGCTGTCCGCGGTGCAGGGTGCCTTGGATCGGGTCCGTCGGGACATCCTGGAGGCACATCTCCGCGGGTGTGTTCCTGAGGCTGTCGCCGAGGGCCGGGTCGACGACGTTGTAACCGACTTGCTGGCTGCAAGCTTCGGCGCCGCACCGGGTTCGAGGTCTGGACACCATTGTCAGCATGCCGAGCGGGCTTCTTCGGTAGCGGTGACGGGTTCCTGAGATGACAGACCCCATCAATGTCATTGTGGTTACCAGTCCGGGGTGTCACTTCTGCGACGACGCGCTGAGCTTGCTGGGAGAGTTAGCCGAGACGTATCCGCTGCGGAGAGAGAATGTTCCTCTGTCCTCCGAAGTGGGTAGGGCGCTCCTGGTCCGTCACCGGGTGCCTTTCCCTCCGATCCTGATGATCGATGGTGAGTTCTTCGGCTACGGGCGGATCTCCCGCCGGAAACTAGAAGCACACCTAGTGAGCATGACGGCCGGCGAGCGGGCCGGCTGAGATGGAAGGACTGTTCCTCGGGGGGTCGCTGCTGGCAGCGTTCGTTGCCGGTTCAGTTGCGCTGTTTGCCCCGTGCTGCATCGTGGTGATGTTCCCGTCTTTCCTGGCGGCATCGGTGCGTAACCATCGGTGGCGACTGGTCCCCCTCGCCTTCGTGTTCGCCGCAGGCGTGGCGACGGTCATGCTTCCGGTGACCCTGGGGCTGAGCCTGCTCACCGCGAGCCTCCTCCGCTTCCACACCGTGGTCTATGGCGTTGGGGCACTCCTCCTCTTCGGTCTCGCCGCGATCTCTCTGGGCGGTGGAACGTGGTCGCTGCCCTTCCTGCGCAGCTCGCCTGACATCTCGCGGACCGACTCCGCCGGGGTTTACGCCCTCGGGGTGTTTTCGGGCGCGGCAAGCGCCTGTTGTGCCCCGGTCCTAGCGGGGGTGCTGACCCTCTCGGCGGTGTCCCCCGGCCTGGCATCTGGTGTCGGCATCGGCCTGGCTTATGTATTCGGCATGGTCTTCCCGCTGGTGGTCATGACGGCGCTGTGGGATCGGCTGCGCCCTGAGCAGACCACCTTCGGGAGCAGACCGGTCTCGTTCCGAGTCGGCCCATTCCGGGCGTCGACCACAACCGCCGGTCTGGCGGCATCGGTCATGTTCCTCGTGATGGGAGTGGTACTCGCAGCGGTCGCGGTCACCGGGTCCTCGCTGACACCGGCGTTCACCGCCTCTCTAGGAACCTCGATCGAAAACCTCCTGACGCCCATCCTCAACGGGTTGTCATGGATTCCCGACCCGATCATCGGCCTGCTGCTCATCCTCGTCGCCGCCGGCGCCATATGGATGTCCTCCAAACCGCGCAATCGGAATCAAGAGACACGAGAACACGAAGAACGGAGTTGCCATGAGCACCACCAAGACACTACCCCGAGCCGCTAAGCGCCCTTCGGCACGAAAGAACTCGGGGTGGCGTTGGGCAGGATTCATCGCAATCCCCTTGGCCCTAGCCATCCTGGTGGCGGTTTCCACCGTCTTCGAGACAGGTGACACTGGCCCGGAGGAGGCGATCCAGTTCGAGCTTCCCACCACCGACGGCAATACCATTGCGTTGAACGAGACCCTCGCCGGAGGAGACACCCTCCTCTACTTCTCGATGGGTGTGGGCTGCGACGGCTGTTTCACCCAGATCCCCGAGATCGAAACCGCACTCGCTGAACGCGGGCTGAGCCTGCTGTCCATCATGGTCGACCCCGCCCCAATGGTCGCCGCCGAGGCGGCCCGTTTCGGCATCGAGACACCGATCCTCATCGATACTGGTGCACGAGTATCCGAGGAATATGGGATGCTCGGGGTCTACGGCCACGCCGACCTGCCCAGCCACAGCTTCGCCCTAGTCCGCCAGAACGGAACCATTGGATGGGTGCGCCACTACGCCGAGATGTTCGTGCCCTCGGACATCCTCTTCGCCGAGTTGGACTCGGCCCTCGGGATCTGATCAGGTGCCATCGATGCAGGCCGTCATCTCTTATCCTCCAATCACGCCGATCCAACTGGGGCCCTTCCACATGTCGATCCACGGTGTGTTCATCGCCGTCGGGTTCATCGCCGGAGCCTGGCTGGCCACACGGCATCTCAGAAGGGCCGGCGGCGACATAGCCAAATACCAGTCGGTGTTGTCGTGGGCGCTGATCGGTGCTCTTCTCGGAGCCCGTTACCTGACAGCCCCGGCCGCCATCTTGAATGGTGCGGGATGGGCGGCGTTGAGCCCCCTATCGGGGAACTTCTCCATCCTCGGCGGACTCGCCGGGGGGATCACGGTGGGATTGTGGCGGATCCGAGCTCTGGGAATGCCAGTCTTACCCACCCTCGACGTCTCCGCACACGGTCTGGCACTGGGAACGGTGATCGGACGGTTGGGATGTCTCGCCATCGTCGAGCATCTGGGTCGAGCGACCACACTTCCTTGGGGCTACGGCCTCAGAGCGGGCTACGACGTGGCACCGGCGGGCAACGCCCTGGAGTGCACGGTGACGCAGGCCGGAGCGGACGGACTGTGTGGGGTGTACCAGCCGGTCGCCGCCTACGATCTGATCGGCGCCGCGATCCTCCTCGTCGTTCTCGCCCTCCTGGCGAAGACGACAGCCATGCGACCCGGGCAGCTGTTCGCGGTGTGGATGGCCTGGTACGGGCTGCAGCGCTTCACCCTTGACTTCCTTCGTGTAGGTGACGCCTCTATTGGTCCGATCAGCTGGAACCAGTTGAGCGGCCTGGCCGCCGGCCTGGCCGGTGTCGCTTTGCTCTGGTGGTTCCGGCGAGGTCGTCTCACCAAGGCAGCGCCTCCCCTCGCCATGGCCGGATCCGACAAGACCGGTGATTGACTTCGTTGGGAGCCGCCATGTCTTCGAACCGAACCCTTCAATGTAGTGACCGGCGGGTGCCTCATGCAGGTGACGGCCGGGCCGATGATCCCTGATCGGAACTCTTGGGCATGCTTGTCGTCTGGCAGCGGTTGGGGTCGACGCCCGGACCGCCGGACCACCCAACGACTCGTCGACCAACTCCTCTGGCGGTCGGACCACTGAACGTCGGAGACCCGATCTGGCCCCGCCACCCCGCCCCGCCGGATCGGGACCTTTGACCCTATTGACCTTCCAGTCGACAGCAAGGTGTACGTTCCCAAGAGTGAGTTCATCTGCCGAGCGAGGTCAAGAATGGAGACTGACACCCATCGTGGCGCCGAGACAGTGCCGCAACTGACCAGCACCGCTGACCCCCATGGCCGACATGCAGACGATGGTCTCTCCGACCAGCTGCTGACCGCCAGGGGGATCGCAAAGAGCTACACGCGGGGGATGTGGCCACGCCGACGGTCGCTGCGGGTACTCCGTGGAGCAGACGTGGTACTCCGGGCTGGTGAGATCGTGGGCCTGGTCGGGGAGAACGGGTCGGGCAAGTCGACTTTGATGAAGATCCTGGTGGGAAGTATCGACCGCGATGGTGGCACCATCACCACGTCGGGCTCGGTCGGCTACTGCCCCCAGGATCCCATTCTCTACGAACGGCTCACCTGCGACGAGCATTTCGAGCTGTTCGGTAAGGCTTACGGGATGACCGCCGCCGACACCGACAGCGCCCGCGACGACATCTACGACGTGCTCGGCTTCGACGAGTGGCGTGACTCGCGGGTCGAGGAGCTGTCCGGGGGAACCCGAGCCAAGCTCAACCTGGGTCTGGCGCTGCTGCCCGACCCCGACCTTCTTCTCCTCGATGAGCCCTATGCCGGATTCGACTGGGACACCTACCAACGGTTCTGGCAGCTCACCCACCATCGCCGAGACGCTGGACGGAGCCTGTTGATCATCAGCCACTTCATCACCGACGCCGAACGCTTCGACCGGATCTATGACCTGATCGACGGAAAGACAGTGCCACGATGACCGGAGCGCTCACCTGGCGGTACCTCACCGAATACACACGCAGGCCACTCAACCTGGTGCTGCTCGCCGTGGTGCCGGTCGTATTCGTGGCGTTGTCTGCCGGTGCCATCGCCGACTTCGCCCGCATCCTCGGCGGCGAAGCCAGCTTCGGCCAACTCGAGGCAGCCACCGCCGGGTGGGCGGCGGCCTTCCTCGCCGGGGTCGCAGGATTCTTCCACGTCACCGGCTCACGGGATCCGGACCGTCGTCTCGCCGCCGCCGGGTCGAACACCGCCCGAGTGGTGACAGCCCGCGTGGTGTCCTCGACGGTGTTGGCGGCAGTCGCCTCCGCCGGAGCATTGGTCGCCCTCGCTGTCCGCACCGACCTCACAGAACCAGTGCGAGCTGTCGGCGCCACCGTCATGTTCGCAGTCATCTACCTGGCGATCGGGGTCACCGTCGGTGCCTGGGTCCGCTCCGAAGTCAACGGGTCGCTGCTGATCATCTTCATCTGGATGTTCGACGTGTTCCTCGGCCCGGCCATGGGCCGCACCGAATCGCTGGTAACGAGAGTCTTCCCCTCCCACTTCCCCACCCTGGTCATGTTGGACGCCGCCACCACCCACGCCGAACCCCTGGGCGATCTGGGCGCCTCCCTGGCCTGGACGATCGGCGCCATCGCGATCGCCGTTGTCTCTCTCCTCGCCACCACCCGACCCGCCAGCAACAGCCACACCCGCCATGTCGTCGCGGGTTTGACCCGGACCTGGACCGGGCTGCGCTACGCCTGGAAGGAGTACCGCCGCAACATCGCCCTCTGGTTTCTCCTCATCGGACTACCCCTCTTCTTCATAACCCTCTCGATCGCGGTCACCCCCGATGATCCCGCACCCGTCGAGCTGGTCGAGAACGGGGAAAGCAGCATCTCCATCCTCTCCATGACCGACGTCCACGGCGCCATCATGGTGCCCATCACCGTCGCCTTCCTCGCCGGCCTCGCCGGGCTGTTCGTCGTGCTCGGCTCCGCTGAAGGCGACCGTCGCCTCGTCCTCGCCGGCTTCAAACCACGCGAGGTGCTTGCCTCCCGCCTTGGCGTCATCACCCTCGCCGCCGTCCTGGTCAGCGCCGTCTCCCTCGCCGTCACCGCCGCCAGCTTTCAACCGGAGATCTGGGTCACCTTCGCCGCCGCCACCCTGGCGGTAGCGGTCACCTACGCCTTGATCGGCGTCGTCATCGGACCCCTCGTCGGACAACTCGGTGGCCTCTACCTGATGTTCCTCCTCCCTTTCCTCGACGTCGGATTGGCCCAGAACATCATGTTCGACGCCGCGCCGCCATCGTGGGCTGCGTGGATGCCGGCACACGGCGCCGTCCGGGTGCTCATCGATGGCGCCTTCACGACGACCTTGGACGAGACCGGCGGCCTCGTCCTCGCTGTGGCGTGGCTCCTCGGACTCGGCGCCGCCGCAGCCGCCGTCTTCCACCACACTTCGGCGCCGAGGAACGCATGATCGGCCGACGATGATGTCTGCAGATCCCGCCCTCGCTCTCACCGTCGCCTACCTCCGTCTCAACGGCTACTTCATCCTCACCGAACAAGAACTCCACATCCGAGAACCGGTCGGATACCGCGCCCTCACCGACATCGACATCATCGCCCTCCGCCCACCCACAGCACCCGGACCGCCTCACCATCGTCTCGGCCAACGAGTCGAGGAATGCCTCATCGTCAACGACATCGACCCCACACTTGACGTCGACACCCGCCGTTTCGACGTCATCATCGGCGAGGTCAAGACCGCCGAAGCCGAACTCAACCCTGCACTACTCACCCCAGGCGCACTCCACGCCACCCTCCGCCGCACCGGCGACCTCTACAGCATCCCCCTCGATCAGGTCGTCGACGAACTGATCACCAAGGGGACAACGATCACGACCACCGCTCGGATTCGGCTCGTCGTCTTCGCCGGACACGGACGTGAACGACGAGCAACCACCGTTCATCTTGGCGACGCCGCACGATTCATCCGCCACCACCTCAAGGCTCACCACGACCTCTACCGGGCTACCCGCTTCTCAGATCCCGTCATCGCCCTCCTCGAGCTCGTCGAGAAGGTCCGATAGCGGTTCGGAGTTGCAGGCTGGAAGAACGGCCACCAGCCCGACCACTGACCGTGGACGACGGCCGACACATGGTGGTGCATCGCCTTCCCACCCGATGTCCTACGACCATTGGCGTCATCGATGCTTCGATCACCTCACTCGCAGACTCGCGGATCGGTTCGAGCTGCTTGTTCTTTCCCGGTGGTCACCGGGTTACCGACCGATCTTGCAGCTTCGATGATGTGCCGACGACGCGTGCGAGCATGCATGCTGTCGTCAAGCCCCAACCGCTCCGTGGCGCAGATTGGACAGATACTCGTTGTAGACGATCGCGAGCCGATCCTCGAGCGTATTTGCGGTGTGAATCCGCCACGCGCCTGCTGAGCCTTCGAGCACGGGCCGGAGAAGGATCGGAAGCGAGGGGGTGACCGTTGCCTCCTTGGCGATGACGAGAGTCGTGGCAGTTGCGGCATCGTCAGCCAGGCCGAGGAGCTGAGATACCAGCGACTGCGCCCTCCTCACGGGGTCGGTGCCCCATGCGACCCCTGGCACCTCGAATGTGAAGTCCTTCTCTCGAGCGAGCTCTCTCATGGCGACAGAGTCGACGTCGGGACGACATTCGATGGGAGTGCTCCCGCCAGGGTGGGGAGCGCAGGCGGAGCGGTGCGACTTCAGCCTTGCAGGCTCCGACATCGAGACCGGTCACAAGCCGAGGCAACCACTGCCGTCTGTCGCGTTCATGTGGCACGATGGTGACGTCGATTGCACGGTGTCAACGGCAAGGACGGTCGGACCCGTTGACACACCGTTGACGCAAGATTGGTCCCGAATCGAGAGGAGATGGGCAGTGCGATGCGAGGCGATAGCGGCGGCACAATCCGAAAACGCCTGTAATGACAGGGCTTTTTCCGGATTGACGCTGGGATGGATTGGTGGGCGCTGCAGGGATCGAACCTGCGACCTCTGCCGTGTGAAGGCAGCGCTCTCCCGCTGAGCTAAGCGCCCGAGGGGGCGGAATCGTACCACTGGCTTCGAGACACACGGCCGGTGGTTGAATCGTGCCCGATGTACCGCAGGGACTTCGAAGCCGTCGTGGATCGTGTATTGGATGAGCTACCGGAGTGGGTGCTCGAGCGCATCGACAACCTGATCGTCGTCGTGGAAGAACATCCCTCACAGGACCAGGACCCCGAACGCAGCGGACTACTCGGGATCTACGAAGGGGTCAGCCTGCTCGACCGCTCGGGGGACTACTGGGGAGCGATGCCCGACCAGATCACCATCTTCCGCCAGCCCCACCTCCAACTCGGGCTGGAAGACGCCGAGCTGGAGGCCGAAATACGCAAGACGGTCCTGCACGAAGTCGCCCACCACATCGGGATCGACGACGAACGCCTGCACGACCTCGGATGGGACTGACCCGAGCCCGAACCTCCGCTGTCAGCTGCGACGCGTGCGGGGGATCCCGGCTTCCTTGAGGGCTTGGGCAGAAACGCCCGCCTCGCGCCAGGCGGTGTAGGTGATGCCCTTACGCTCCGAATAGGAACCGGCGACTTCGATGAATTCCTTCTCGATCGCGTCCGCATCGACCGACTCGCCAAGCTCGGCGATTTGGTCCTCGGCGTCAAGGCGGCTCTGGATCAATTCGAGCCTCTTGAGAGGATCGGATTCGGATTCGATCTTCTCGGCGAGGCCGCTCGCTCGCCGTTCCAGAGAGTCCTTGGTCACGGGACGGCCGGGACGCCGGGACCCGACCATTTTCAGGTATTGCTTGACGGCACGGCCTTCGCGACGGCCCTGGGCCAGGGCTGCCTTGTGTTCATCGGACAT
>DATKEA010000089.1:0-8397 GCA_035544615.1 Acidimicrobiia bacterium
ACATCGCTGTCCCTCAACCCATAAAGGACCTCTGCTTCTGCCTTGAGTGCGTCATACTCATCACGATGCTGGTCCGGAACGCGTGGCCGCAGCCAGTCCGCCGTCTCGTGTTGGATGACCGTCTGATGGCCCAGCCGGGCGACGATCGACGCCACGAGCGCGTCGGGCATCTCTGCGATCGACTTCCCATCGACGTCGAAGAACCCGGTGACACCGCGATGGCCGTACTCCACCAAGTACTCATCTAGAGCCCTCGCGGCCTCGGGCGAGGTCGAGCGCAAGGTGGCGAGCCGGTCCTCCGCCGGCAGTTCTTGGTCGAGGAACGGCCGTCGCGCCTCGGGGGCCGCGTCCAGGGCCTCCACGATCCGGTCGAGATGGTCCAGTGGCGCAATTGAGAATGGTGAGGAGCCGGCGAGCACATCGACCACCTCTTGCGGTTCGACGCCCGTCCACGCGCTCACATGCTGGGCGAAGTCGCCCACGGAAAGGAAGTGACAGAGGGCGTCCCGCCAGTGGATCTTCAAACCCTCGCCGAGCAGGTCAACGAGCCCCGCAATGTGGAGTCGCAGCTCGTCTCGGGACAGCCGGCGCGGGTCCTCGGCGGTGACCTCGCGGAGGCGTGCCACGAAGGCGTCGCGCCCTCCGTCGAGCCACTCCCGGCCGTCGTGAAGCCAGAGACGGCTGTCCAGGGCCCGTGAAGCTGCCTTGCGGCGAGCTCTCAACCCGGGGTGAAGTAGGAGGAGGAGGCGCATCACGAACCGTGGCGGAGGAGGTCCTGCCTTGTCCGGAGCCCCGACCGGCTTGGGCCGCAGGTAAAGCCAGCCGTTGACATCAGCCATCCGGAATCCGTCGACTAGCAACCCGTAGCGAGGCCCGACTTCACCGAATACGTCATTGAGGTTACTCACCATCGCTCTGAAAAAGCCTGTGACCGGCTTTGGCTGTTTTGAGGGGTCCCGCGTCCACATGCCTGGTCCCGGTGGCTCCCAAACCAGCTGATCGGCACCGCCGCCGATGGTCGGCTGTGGTTCCTGTGCTGTGGTCATGGTTTCCTGCCTTCCTATGCTTCCCCGGGTCCGCCCTTCAGGCCCTTGAGAAGCGTTTTGATCGCCCATCCGACCGCCTTCGCGGCCTCCGACACGTCCAACCCGGCCTCGTCCCTCATGGCAAGCCAGGTCCGTGACGATGCCAACTGATGGATGATGACGACCGCCCACTCGGCCGTCTGTGGGTCCATACCAGCCAGCTCGGCGTCGGCTAACTGACGCAGATACTCCAGACGGCGCGCCCGCGCCTGTCGGCGTGCCGCCTGCCCGACCGGCGTCGAGAAGAACACCCGCATCTTGTCGATGTCGGCGCCGAGTCGCTCCGCCATGACCACGGTCTCGTCGGCGAACGATGCCAGGTCCTGGGGCCACTCCGGTAGTGGGAAGCCGAGTTCCTCAGAAAGCCACTCCCCGAGAGCGTCGAGCATCGCCTCCCGGTCGGGAAAGTGGTGGTAGAAGGTGCGCACCGAGACCCCGGCCCGTTCCGCCACCTGCGCCACGATGAAGTCCCCGTCCTCGGTGATCACCGACGCCGCCGCGTCGAGGATGCGTTTTCGTGTGCGTTGCGCATTCTCGCGCCGCAGTGGGCTGTCGTAAGGCCGGGTTTCGGTCTCTTGTTGCATCGACCCTGCTTCCATTACATGAAGTATGCAATGAACGCACACGCATTGTCAAGAGGCCCGCCCAACCTGGCCCGGTGAGCACCCCAAGGTCGTCCGGTGGAAATAACCGAGATCTCCTTCTCCTCCACCCTCGGTAGGGTGCATACGGGGGGCATACCCCGCCCTTCCAGGAAGTTGGCCAGTAGCGGGTCGCTTCCAGAAAAGGTGGTCATCGTCCTCGGCGTCCGGTCGAGCGCAGAGGCCGCTCCCGGGACGGGAGTTAGCTGGCAGGATCAGGTACTACCATGCTCCACCGCGGCGGCCAGCAGTCAGATCGCTGTATGAGCGCTGTGCTTCGAGGATCGGGACTGCCGAATCGCCAGAAAACCTTGTAGTAGTTGACAATTCATGCGCCCGTAGCTCAATTGGATAGAGCGTCTGACTACGGATCAGGAGGTTGGGTGTTCGAGTCGCCCCGGGCGCGCTGCTGAACTCCTTGCAATGCAAGGGATTCCAATCGAGGCCGCTCCCCGTACCGTCTGACGTTTGGGAGCCATGTTGGGAGCCAGGATCAGACCGGGAAGTCACGCTGATGGCCTACCTACCAGTCCGGCTAGAGCAGAGAACTCACAACCAGGATTGCCCGCTGAGCGTTGGCTTCAATCGGATCGTCTGCGCTCGTCCCGTTGCCAGTCTGGTGGCTATCGTGACCGCGCAGATCACTCAGTCGTATCTCTGATTGCGCGTGGGTTTCGCAGCAGGAATCCGACGCCAGTGGGCAGACGGCGGACCATCCGACCTCTGCCCACCGTCACGATTCCATTCCCCTAGCCCGCGGGACAGGACTGCACCCTCGGGTTGAAGTCGGCGAGCATGCCATCCGGGTTCCACTTCCAGATCCACACGTGGAGGATGTACACCGACAGGTACGTATGCGGGTGCATCGTCTGGCCGAAGAGCTCCGGTGGATTGGCGGGATTGACGAATTCCTCGGGGATGATGTATTACAAGGCGACCAGCCTGAGCCGTCCGTTCCGTCCCACCGAGTAGACGAGCGCCTCGGGATCCGACGGATCCACCGCGTCGTCGATGTTGCGGACGTAGTGGACGCTCACACCCCCGTCGGGGCTGTCGAAGCAGGTGCTGTCCTCGCCACGGATGGTGAGCAGGGTCCCTCCCACCTCCTCGGGGATGGCGAAGGGCACGAACCCGTCATTGATCGCTTTGCGACACGGTGGTACTTGGCGGTCACTTTGGCCGCACTGGCCAGGTCCCTGCGCGCCTCCGGGCCCGTGTGGCCGACGTGGGCCAGAGCCGGTATGGCGCCGAGGACCAAGCTCAGTGCCACCAGCACTGCAAGTGTTGTTCTTCTCGAGGTCATTGCTCTCTCCCCTTTTCCTAACTGTGCTCGCTGACGAGGTAGATCTCATCGGTCACCAAGCCGTGCGCCTCACGATGGACGGTGCTGCGTCTTCGGCGCTGTCTGCCTCGACGAGACAGAAGATCTTCTCGGGCGTCCTCGTCGACCCAGTAGCGCAGGTAGCTGACTCCATACTTCTCCTGTACTGCCAGGTCTGTTTCGGGGGACCCGCCACATCCGCTTCCGACACCTGGCCTGCGATGGTGTGAACGTCCATGAACAAGGGCACTTGCCTTCTCCTCTCGTCGCTTCCGCCTCAAGGAGCGCCTGGCCGCCACGTAAGGGCGGGCCCCCCACCCACATCGGGAGGATTACCTATTTCGGGCCCATGCGGGTCCCGGATCAGGTCACGAGAAAGGCATAGGGGTCGAGCACCGAGATCTCAGTGATGCGATCGACGGGCAGTCCGTTGCTGTGGGCGGTACGGCGCACCGCCTCTGGATTGGGTGCGTCGTAGACACAGAAGGTCTTGCGTCGGTCTTGCGAGACGTAGGAGTGGACCCAGGTGCCACCCCGATCCGAGTTGCAGGCGACGACCGAGGCGAGGAGCCGACGTCCTTCGGCACCCGGCGCCACGGCAAGCCCTTCGGGGAAGGTGCGTTCCACGAGATATCGAGGCATCTCGGAGAACACAAGCCCAAAGGCGGCGCCACCGCATCGGGCGGACTACCTAATTCGAGCGTGCTGGTCCGACCAGCCGCCGGAGTTGACCAGTGCGACCGCCTGGAGCCTGCTCGAGACATTCAGCTTGGCGAGGACGGCCGAGACGTGGTGGCTGGCGGTCTTCTCGGATATGAACAGCTCCTCGGCGATGGCTGCATTGGAGAGACCGGACACCATCAGCGAAAGGACCTCTGCCTGCCGGTCAGTGAGGCCTGCAGGGTTCTGGCGTGTCGCCTGCCGCTGCCCGCGGGGGATCCGAGCAACTCCGCCCCGCTGCAGTTCGCGGCGCAAACCCCGGATCACGCCGTCGGCGCCGAGCCTGCTCAGACCGGAGAACACCTCTTCGAGGTTGGCATCGGGGAGCATGGCCCGGGTGACCGCCGCCTCGATCGGGTAGCCCCGCTCCTTCCACGATTGGGAGGCCTCGGTGACCCGTCCGTCCCACTCCATCCCGGCAGGGCCGGGGATGTGACCCTCGGGTTGCTCCAGTCTGAGCCGTGAAGCCCAGTAGCTGAGGACACCACGGCCGGAGTTGTCTGTGGGTAGAACGGGTGACCGGAGCATGGCCCGGTAGCGGTACTCGGCCTCCTCCAACGGGATGAGTCCAATCCAGGCCCCCTCCATCGCCAGGGCGCAGGCCGTAAGGGTCGCCTCATGGTCGTCGAAGCCGGCGACGCTCGAGAGGGCCTCCTCAACCAGATCGCCGGCGCCGGGGTCGCCGCGGCGGGCCCGGAGGATGGCGGCGGTGTTGAGTGTCTCGATCTCGGTCTGCCGGCATGTGCCCTGGCCCATAACCATCTGGAGATCGAGATCGGCCTGGTCCCACCGGCCGTTCATCACGCTCAGCGTGGCCCGGGTGGCGATGGCGGCGATGTACCAGGCGTCCAGCTCCCGGGCCTGGGTGAATTCGACGAGGCGCTCGAAGTCCTCCAGCGCCTGCACGGGACGTCCCCGCCACAGCGAGAGAAGCCCCAGGTTGTTCATCGCCCGCGCCGCGAACTCGCCGAGATTCTGCTCCAGGCCGAGTCGAACGGCCGCCTCGACCTGACCGCGCCCAACCGGGTCGTGCAGGAGGAAGCGGGCGGTGCCGGCGGTGACCGCGGCGTGGACTTCGATCTGGGAAAGCTGCACGGCCTGCGCCACCGCTATCGCCTCGTCGCCATGGCGGATCGCCTCGTCGTATTTCCCCTCAACGAGTTCTCGCCAGGCGATCACGGCGAGGGCGACGGCCAGCTCCTCGGATTCGGGCTTGGAGCGCAACACCTCGATGGCGACCAGCGCCTCGCGGCCACACCCCTCCAGGTCGTTGAGCCGGGAGAGGAAGTAGGACAGCCACGCCCTCGCCCTGGCCACTGCGACCCGGTCGGTGGCCAGGTCGATCCGTCGCGCCGCTAGCTCGGCGGCGGTCTCGAAGGCGTTGATGACGCAGTGCTCCATGGCCGCTTCGAGCAGCACCCGGTCCATAGTCTCTGAGTCCATTGCCTCGTCGAACGCCAGGGCGTTGGAGTAGTGGAAGGCGGCCTGGCGATGCGCTCCCAGGGCGCGGGCGTCCTCGGCGGCCCGCAGCGAGTACCCGATCGCTTTGGCTGCATCTCCGGCACCGACGCTGTGGTAGGCGAGCCGGGCGGTGTCCACCGAGTCGGCGGCCCGTCCCTCCAGGTCTTCGAGGAGATGTCGGTGCAGGGTTCTGGCCAGAAGCGGTGGCATCGCCTGGATGAGGCTCTCCCTGATCAGGTCGTGACGGCAGGCGACCCGATATCGCGTAGTGGCGAGGAGCAGCCGGCGCAGTGCCGTGTCCACGTAAGCCTCGGCGTCGGGGTCGGAGGAGATGAGCAGGTCGAGGTCGAGTCCGTCGGGGCTCAACGCCACCATGTAGAGCAGCTCACGGGCTTCCTCGGAGAGCTGCGCAGCATTCGCCAGCACCGCGTTCTGGACGGTGGGCGGAACGCGCAGCTCCGGGTGACGGACCACCTCTTCGACAAAGAACGGGTTTCCCAGGGTCGCGGCGTGAACCTGGACCGGGTCGAGATCGAGACCTCGAGTCATCGCATTGACTCCCTCAAGGGAGAGGGCGGGCAGGTCGATGCGAAGGGCGGCCGGGCCCAGGTCGGCGATGACTAGGCGCAGGGGTGGGGTGAGATCGACCTCCTCGGAGCGGTACGTAACGATCAGAATGCTGCCGGTGGGGCCGATACGGCGTCCCAGATACCGCACCATGCCCAGCGTGGCCTCATCGGCCCAGTGAACATCCTCGATCACTAGCACCGCCCGGTCGTTCTTGAGGACTTCGAGCACCCCGGCGTAGATGGCGGGGCGGCCAGCGCCGGAGCGAATGTCAGTGACGAGGTCCACGGGGAGCTGGTCGAGCACGTCGTACAGCGGTGCGAACGGCGCAGGGATACCCACCGGCTCGCAGGCGGCGGAGAGGATCGTGAATCGGTGGTCGAGGCCGTCGACGAAGACGTTGAGCAGCGAGGTCTTGCCGTGGCCGGCCTCGCCCGAGAGGAGCACGACATGTCCCTCCTCCGCCGACCCAGAGATGACCCCCTGGAGGGAAGTGAGCTGCCCCTCCCTCTCGACCTGCTTGATCATGCAGGCGCAGCGTACACCCCGGGTCCGGGGGAGTGGTCCTGAGTGGGCTGATCAGAGGAAGGCCAGGAACGACCCCAATCACCTCCACAGGCGGCTCTGGAACCGCCGCATGTCCCGTGGCCCGTGGTGGATTGGAGAACTCGCGTCCTGGGTGTGGAAAGCAGGTGGTCACGAGGCGTGGCCGGAGGGCACGGCGGAGCCATCCGCGCTGCACGCAGCTGGTCACCCTCGTCAAGCAGCCGAATCATGGAGGTCGACGGGCTGTACGTATCACCAGGCTATGTTCCTTGCCGACGGTGACCAGGAGAAAGACCTACGAAGGGCTCTCGAGTTGTTCCTCTCGCTTGGTGCCGACCAGATGGCCAAGCAGGTCACCCGGCGCCTCCGGACTCGTGGAGCCCGGAGCATCCCTCGAGGGCCTCAGCCGCAACCCGAGACAATCCTCTCGGACTCACGGCCAGGGAGTCGGAGGTCTTGGCATTGTTGGGAGAAGGGCTTCGCAACATCGACATTGCCGAGAAGCTGGTTGTGTCTGCCAAGACCGTCGACCATCACGTCTCGGCCATCCTCACCAAGCTCGGCGTGAGAAGCCGTACAGAGGCCGTCGAGAAGACGGCGCACCTCGACCACCAAGATAGGGAAGCCCGGCGACCAACATAGGGAGTCTTCCCGATGTGCGGCATGACCTCAAGCCGTACGTTCGTGTGATGCATTCCGAACTCATGTCGTTCTTGGCGAAGGACCGGGTCGAGTCGTGGTACCAGGAGGCCGATCGAGATCGTCGGCTACGGGAGGCAGGCCTGCTCGGCTCTCCGTCGTGGGCGCGGCTCGCCCTAGGAGTTTGGCGACGAGCCAGGTCCCTCGGCAACCGACCCGGGACTCCGATGCTTCGTTTCAGAGGCTCAACCAACAAGTAGGTTCTCATGCCCCTGTATATGGATGTCCATCAGCAGCTCCCCGACGGAGCCACCGCAGCTGAGGTGGCCGCAGCGCACCAAGCGGACCTGGACATCCAGCACAAGTACGGCGTCAACTATCGCAGCTACTGGGTGGCCGAGGGGTGAGGGCAAGGCGTTCTGCCTGGTCGAGGCCCCCAACGCCGCGGCCACCGCCACGGTCCACCGGGAGGCGCATGGATTGGTCGCCGATCAGATCATGGAAGTGACCCAAGGATGACGGATCCACGCCTCAGCGGTACCCGCGGCGCCGACCCGGCGACCCGCCGGACGGAGGGAGGGCAACTATGAGACGACGGGCGATAATCACAATCCTGACGATCCTGGCCGTCCTGGCGACGGCCTGTGGTGGGGGCAACACCCCGAGTTGTCGCATCAGCGCGGCGTCGTCGCGACTCCCAGCGCTCGATGGCCTTGCCATCCTCAGAGCGGAGGATCTGGACGTATAGCTGGCGGATCTGGCGACCCGTCGGTGGAATCCCCATGAGGTGACCGGTGCGCATGGCAGTCAGCGTGCAGGCCACGACGACGGTGTCGCCTGCCCCGATCACTTGGTGCCCCTTCTCGACAGTCAAGCACATCAAGCGTCTAGAGCCTGAGTGCGGTGTGGATATCTCACGCCGGGAGCCAAGTTGGGGAGCCATTCGCCGTGGACTGGTGTGGACGGCAGGGGACGTAGGTGGAATTGAAAGGCTTCCGTTCCAGGTCGGATGGACCCTCCTGGACACCCGTGGATACCGCTTGGAGATCTACGGATCAGGAGGTTGGGTGTTCGAGTCGCCCCGGGCGCGCCGCAGAAATCCTTGTAGTAGCAGCGGATTTTACGTGTCCCGTGCTCGTTAAAAGGTCCTAGCAGGGCGACCTTTGGGAGCCATTCGCCCGATCGGACCTCGCCGGGCGATATCACCCTGGCAACTGACACGCACAATTCTGCCCCCGGCTGGCCTTGGTGGCAGCTGACGGTCTACCCGGTCCCCACTCCGGCCCGGGCTAGAAAGAAGAATCAGCCGACTAACTCGACCTGAGACTCTTCGTTCCACTTGCGCCCAGGACTCCCCGTCGCGCCGGATCGCGTGACGACATCAACAGGATGAGGAATCCCACCACCGCGACCGACC
>DATKEA010000090.1:0-3480 GCA_035544615.1 Acidimicrobiia bacterium
GGTCACGGGCAACGACGCCCTTACCGGCTTCACCGCTCCGAAACTGCTCTGGGTGGCCAACAACGAGCCGGAGAACTGGGCGCGGGTGCGACATGTCCTCCTTCCCAAGGACTACGTGCGGTACCGCTTGACCGGTGAGTATGCAGTCGATGTCGCCGGTGGGTCGGGGACGATCCTCTTCGACCTTGCCCGCCGCACATGGTCACCGGAGATCCTTGAAGCCTTGGGCATCGACCCTTTGCTACTGCCACCCACCTACGAAGGGCCTGAGGTGACCGGATATGTGGGCCCGGGCTCCGCTGCTGGCACCGGGTTACGACCGGGCACTCCGGTGGTTGCTGGCGGGGGTGACCAATCTGCCAACGCCGTTGGGGTGGGGGCAGTGGAGTCAGGCGTCGTCGCCCTCTCCCTGGGCACCTCCGGGGTGGTCTTCGCCACAACGGACGGACCTTCAATCGAGGCCCGGGGTCGGGTCCACTCCTTCTGTCATGCAGTGCCCGGCCGCTGGCACATGATGGGCGTGATGCTCTCGGCGGCAGGGAGTCTCCGCTGGTTCCGGGATGCGATCGCGCCCGGGAAGTCGTTCGACGAACTCGTCGCCGGTGCCGCCGAAGTCGACGCTGGTAGCGATGGACTGTTCTTCCTCCCCTACCTGACCGGAGAGCGGACACCCCACCCCGATCCGGCGGCGCGGGGCGCTTTCGTCGGTCTGACCATCCGCCATGACCTCCGGCACCTGACCCGTGCCGTCCTGGAGGGTGTTGCATTTGGCTTGCGCGACGGCCTCGACCTCATGCAGGGTGCGGGTCTCCCTGCTCCCGTTCAGATCAGGGCTTCCGGTGGTGGGACCCGAAGCAGTCTGTGGCGTCAGATTCTCGCTGACGTGCTTCGGGCCGAGATCGCCACGGTGGCGACCGAAGAGGGCGCCGCCTACGGGGCCGGCCTGTTGGCGGCAACTGGCTCCGGATGGTTCGAAACTGTCGAGGACGCATGCGCCGATGCGGTCACCATCCACCCGGCGGCCAACCCGTCGGACGATGCCGGGAAGTATCAGGCGGCCCACGAGGTCTACCGGGATCTCTATCCGGCGCTCAGCCCCAGCTTCAACGCAATCGCGTCCGGCGAAACGTCCGCGGGCTAGGAGATCAGC
This sequence comes from Acidimicrobiia bacterium, assembly GCA_035544615.1. Taxonomy (GTDB): domain Bacteria; phylum Actinomycetota; class Acidimicrobiia; order Spongiisociales; family ZC4RG35; genus JARDZU01. The sequence goes on from DATKEA010000090.1 coordinate 1,151, forward strand.
CTGGGATTATCAGCCGCGGAGTTCGGCAATCTCGGTCTGGGTCAGATCCTGAGGAGCCTTGCCGATGATGATCATCGCCAGGATCTCATCCATCGTCACCTCGCCCTTGGCGACGGTGCCAACGACCCGTCCCTGGAGCATCACAGTGGTCCGGTCAGCGAGGTCGAACACGTCGTGGATGTCGTGGCTGATGAGGATGATCCCGATTCCCTCGGCCTTGAGCTGGCGGATCAGGTTCCGCACCTGCTCGGTCTCCGACGGGCCGAGAGCTGCCGTCGGCTCGTCCATGATGAGGATGCGGGCATTGAAGTGGACCGCCCTGGCAATGGCCACGGACTGTCGCTGACCACCGGAGAGGAACGCTACCGGGCGGGTGAAATTCTCGAACTTCGGGTTGAGGCGGGCCATGATCTTTCGGGTGGCGGCCTCCATGGCCGAGTCGTCGAGGTTGCCCATGCCGGTGGTTAGCTCTCTCCCGAGGAACATGTTTCCCGGAGCGTCGATATTCTCCGCCAACGCCAGGTTCTGATAGATCGTCTCGATTCCCAACGCTTTCGCATCTCTCGGGTTCTCGATGGATACCGGTTCTCCGTTGACATAGATCTGCCCGGAGTCGGCACGCTGCGCGCCGGACAATGTCTTCACCAGGGTCGACTTCCCGGCGCCGTTCCCACCGACCAGCGCATGGATCTCTCCCGGCACCAGGTCGAAATTCACATTCTCGACCGCGTGCACGCCACCAAAACTCACGTTCATGTCCCGCATCTCGACCAACGGTGCCGCCCGGTCGTTCATCGCTCCGCCCTCCTCCGGAAGAACACATCAACCGCCACAGCCGCGACGAGGACGATGCCGACCACGATGTCCTGGAGCGGCGCATCAACACGCATCAGCACCATGCCCGACTGCAGCGACTGCATGACGAGGGCACCGAGGACGGCGCCCGGCACGGTTCCGATGCCTCCCGAAAGCGACGTGCCCCCAATGACTGCAGCTGCGATCACGTAAAGCTCGGAGAGAGTGCCGAGACCGCTCGTTGCCGCATTGAGTCGTGCGATGGTGACTGCTGCGGCGACGCCGACGAGGATGCCCATGATCATGAAAGCCTTGACCACAGTCCACCTGGTGTTGATACCACCCAGTTCCGCTGCCTCGGGGTTTCCACCGATCGAGAAGACGTATCGCCCGAACCGACGGCGATTGGCGATGAAACCCATGATCAACATCATCCCGATCGCGATGAGCACCGGGTAAGAGATGCCCAGCGGAATCTGGAGCCCTTCGGCAGGCCAGGCGAGACCTCTTTCTTCTGCGACCTGGCGGGCCACGTTCTCGGGCAGGTAGTAGCTGTTCATAACCCATACCGCTCCGAGCACAGCCAGGCAACCGACCACTCCCATTCCGACAACGGCCCACATCGGGCGGAGACGGAACCCGAATTTGATGCGGCGCCTCCGGCTGCTGACCAGGCCCAGGATGATTGCGGCGCAGGCGATTCCGCCCACCACCCAACTCCCTAGCTCGCCAATCGATCCCCTCGAGCCGCCGCCGAGCAACTGGAACGTCGAGTCCATCGGCGCCACGGTCCGTCCACTTGCCAGCGACCAGGCGACTCCCCGCCAGACCAGGAGCCCGCCGAGTGTGACGATGAAGGAAGGGACGCCGACGTAGGCGACGATGAAACCCTGAAACATACCGACGAGTGCACCGAGCAGGAGCCCGATCAGGAGAACGATGACCCAGGTAAGCGGATGGTCGAAGCCCAACGAGTTTGGAAGGATTTCAGCCTGAATCAGTGCCATGGCCATTCCCACGAAACCGAGCATGGAACCGACCGAAAGGTCGATGTTCCGCGAGACGATGATGAGCACCATCCCGGTGGCCATGATCGCAACGGGGGCAAACTGGACCGAGAGGTTCCACAGATTCCGGGGCGACAGGAAGGTGCCGCCGGACATGATGTTGAATCCCACCCAAATCACCAGAAGCAAACCGACCATCCCCAGCATCCGGGTGTCGATCTCGGTGGCTCGGATCAGTCCCTGCAACGACCCGCGCGGGGCATCCTCCACGAGCTGCTCGGCATCTTTGGGAGGAAGCTCAGTAATGCTCATCTGCTCACCGCTGTCGAAGAATAGACAACGCCCCCGGCATCCGTACCGGGGGCGTTGTACTTCGTCATCTACCTGATGTGTCTTCGACTGCTATTCGCAGATGTCCACGGTGCCGGCTGCGACGTTCTGGCAAAGAGCGTCGAGTTCTATCCATCCAGCGTCGACCACCAGGTTCAGGTTGTCCTGAATGATGGCGATCGGCTCGAGGAGGATCGA
>DATKEA010000091.1:0-37495 GCA_035544615.1 Acidimicrobiia bacterium
GATGCCCCGGGCCTCGCCGAGTATCGAGTAGCCCATTGCGAGCCGCTGTCGGCGGTCGGACGTTTCCTCCGAACGATGCTGGCTCCAGTAAGTGATGACACCACCGACGATCGCAGCGACGATGCCGATAAGACCACCGACGATCGCCGCCTGGACGGTGTCACTCATGGCTCGTCAACCTAGTGAGTCGCACCAATGCCATGGCGAAAATGGTTGCAAAATGGTTGCAATCGGCGGTTTCCGGCAGGATCCGATCGCCGGAAAAACCTTGTGCGGGTGAGAGGATTTGAACCTCCACGGGCTTGCGCCCACAGGGACCTAAACCCTGCGCGTCTGCCAGATTTCGCCACACCCGCGTGTCGTGGATCGAGGTGATACTAGAAACTCGAACTCGCACCCCAGAGCTTGGCTTGCGTGGTGGGTCGCCTGGGATTCGAACCCAGAACCTGCGGATTAAGAGTCCGTTGCGCTGCCAGTTGCGCCAGCGACCCAACAGCCGGAAGTTTAGTTAGGCCGGATTTCAAGACCGAACTCGTTGGCAAGGGTGCGGATCCATTCCATCGCGGTATGCCAAGAGTCGGAACCTTTCCGCAAGGTCACCGTACAGATCCCTTGGGTGAGGTGATTCTTCCGATGGCCTGTACCGGCCAGCTTGATGAAAATCCGGTGGAAGTTCGCATCCTTCAGTCCGGTTTCGCGAATCCAATATCGCATGGCCAGCCACTCATCATTTCCAGCATGCAGGTGGAGCTGCATCGAGAATCTCGCATCCGGATTCAGAAACTCGCGAACCCACCTGATGAAGAGGCGGAGTGCCCTCGGGTCGGCGTTATTAAGTCTCAGGTGGTTTCGAGTCTTGGCCCCCTCTGCTCAATAGAGGATCGTGCCGGCCACCCACATGGGCTCGTTGATTAACTCTCGGACCTGAACGCGGGCTTCGTCGCGAATCCTCTCAATTTCCAGACGACGCTTCCATTGAGTATCGACCGGGATTCCCTGACGCGACCCTGTCCGTTGGCGGATCGCCAGATACTGCACCTCACTCAGCTTCACCTCCCGGCACCAGGTGGCCAGCGTCGATTTCTTGACCGGGATCAGGTCCATGATCTCGCCGTAGGACAGTCCGAGCTGTCGCAGGTCCTTGCCCAGTTCGGACCGCTCCCATCGGGAGAGCGAGTCCCACGAATCGATCCGAACCCGAAATTCGGTCCCCACCTCCATGGTTCCAACATAGGAATGGGGTGGGACAAGAACCCGGCGAGAAGTAGCCTGTAGCCATCACGGGCTGTGGCGCAGCTTGGTAGCGCGCGTGCTTTGGGAGCACGAGGTCGTCGGTTCGAGTCCGACCAGCCCGACCAACGCTTTACAATGACGTGTTCCGCGGGTGTAGCTCAATGGTAGAGCTCCAGCCTTCCAAGCTGGTGGTGAGGGTTCGATTCCCTTCACCCGCTCGAATGGGTCGCTCCTCTGGGGCGAAGACCTTGCCCTCTTGCCCCTGTAGCTCAATGGGATAGAGCAGCGGACTTCTAATCCGCAGGTTGGGGGTTCGAGTCCTCCCGGGGGCGCAAGGACGACCCATTCGGCATGGTGGCCGTAGCTCAGTTCGGTTAGAGCACCTGGTTGTGGTCCAGGAAGTCGCGGGTTCGAATCCCGTCGGTCACCCTGAGGTAGCCGGTGGCAGGTAGCAACATCCTGTCACCGCTACTGCAAGTCCGTCCACCCAACCCAGGAAGAACATGCCAACGAGTGTCACTGAAACCGGTCCCTTCGAGCGTCTGGTCACATTCCATCTAACCGATGACCAGATCGCGGCCGGCAAGGCCGCTACCGCCCGGAAGCTGTCCCAGGAGATGAAGCTGAAGGGATTCCGACCGGGCAAGGCCCCGGTTCCCGTGATCGAGGCTGCTGTTGGCCCGGCCCGCCTGCGGAGCGAGGTGATCGATGACCTGGTGCCGCCCGCGTTGACCGACATTCTCAAGGATGAGGAGATCCAACCGGCGGTCACGCCCCAGCTCGAGAGTCTCAACGATGTTGAGGGTGGAGTAGAGGTCGGGGTCCGGGTGACGCTCTGGCCGACGATCGAGCTTCCCAACTATCGAAACCGCAACGTCGAGGTCACCACCCCCGAGGTGACCGAAGAGGATCTCGACATTCAGATCGGGCGGATGCTGGAACAGTTCGCCACCGTGGAGGAGGCCGACAGGCCGGCGGCCAGCGGAGACTTCGTGTCCATCGACCTCAAAGCGACCAAGGATGGCGAACCGGTGGAGGAAGCATCGGCTTCGGATCTGCTCTACGAAATCGGCTCGGGTGTCTTTATCGATGGCATCGACGACCGGCTGGACGGCGCAACACCGGATACCAAGTTCACGTTCGACGGCCCCCTGCCCGAAGGCTTTGGGGACCGGGCCGGAGAGACGATCACCTTCGAGGTGACAGTCAACGAGGTCAAGGAGAGAATCCTGCCCGAGCTCACCGACGATTGGGTCGATGAGAACACCGAATTCGAAAAGCTGGCCGAGTTGAAGGACGAGCTTCGGACGCGTCTCGCCGAGGCCAAGTTCCAAGCGGTTGCTCGCCAGTTCAGGGAACGCGCCCTCAGCACCCTGGTCGAGCAGGTCGAGGTCGATCTACCCGACGCCCTGGTCAGGTCGGAGATGGATGACCATCTCCACCGCTTCGTCCACCGCCTCGAGGACAACGAGCTCACCCTGGAGGACTACTTCCGGGCCTCGGGAATAGACCAAGAAGAGCTTATGGAAGACCTGCGTCAGCAGGCCCAACTCTCCCTGCGCAATCAGCTGGTCCTGGAGGCCGTGGCCAAGGACGCGCAGATCGAAGTCACTCCCGAAGACATCTCCGAGGTGCTGCAAAGCCTTGCTGCCCAGTCGGGCGATCCGGTTGCCTATCTTCAGGCCTTCAGTCGGAGCGGCCAAGAATTGGCGCTGGCCAGTGATATTCTCAGAAACAGGGCGTTGGACGCCATCCTCTCGGCAGCAAGTCCGGTTGACGAAGACGGCAACCTGGTCGACTTGAGTCCGAGAGCGACGGAAGTGGAGGCCGAGATCGTCGAGGCCGAAATCGTCGAGGCCCAGTCGCTGGGAGCGATCCCAAGCGGTGAAGTCATTGCAACAATCGCGGAGGAAGAAGAAGAATGACAGCCGACAACCAGTTCCAGAACTATGTGATCCCCACCGTCTTCGAGCAGACCAGTCGGGGTGAGCGCTACTTCGACATCTACAGCCGGCTGCTCAAGGATCGGATCATCTTCCTCGGCACACCTATCGACGACACGATCGCCAACTTGATCATGGCTCAGCTCCTCCACCTCGAGTCGGAGGATCCAGACAAGGACATCTTCCTCTACATCAACTCCCCGGGCGGATCGATCACGTCGCTGTTCGCCATCTACGACACGATGCAATACATCAAGCCCGACGTGAACACCGTGTGCATGGGTATGGCCGCATCCGCCGCCGCAGTCATTCTCGCCGGCGGCACCCACGGGAAGCGGTATGCCCTGCCCCACGCCAGGATCATGCTGCACCAGCCTCACGGTGGTGCTCAGGGACAGGCATCGGACATCGAGATTCAGGCCAAGCTGATCGTCCAGATGCGAGAGCAGCTCAATGTGATCCTTGCCGAGCACACCGGTCAGGAGTTGGACAAGATCGCTTTGGACACCGAACGTGACTACTGGATGCTGGCCGACGCGGCCAAGGAGTATGGGGTGATCGACGGAATTCTCACCCGTCGGGACCTTGCCGCGGTAGCCTCCAAGTAAGGAGGAGGTCCCAAACTCGATGGCAAGACTCGGTGATGGCGGTGAGCTGCTGAAGTGCAGCTTCTGCGGAAAGTCTCAGAAACAGGTCAAGAAGCTGATTGCCGGGCCCGGCGTCTACATCTGTGACGAGTGCATCGACCTTTGCAACGAGATCATCGAGGAGGAGTTCTCCGCAACCGAGGAGATCACCTTCACCGAACTTCCCAAGCCGGTTGAGATCAACTCGTATCTCGACGATTACGTGGTCGGCCAGGAAGACGCCAAGAAGAAGCTCTCAGTAGCCGTCTACAACCACTACAAGCGGATACGTGGCGCCGAGGCGCAAAGGGACGTCGAGCTCCAAAAGTCGAACATCCTCCTGATCGGCCCCACAGGCTCTGGCAAGACCCTTCTGGCCCAGACCCTCGCCCGCCAGCTGAACGTCCCCTTTGCGATAGCCGATGCCACCAGTCTCACCGAGGCGGGCTACGTCGGCGAGGACGTCGAGAACATCTTGCTAAAGCTCCTGCAGGCAGCCGACTACGACGTCAATCGGGCCCAGCAGGGAATCATCTACATCGACGAGATCGACAAGGTCTCCCGCAAAGCGGAGAACCCATCGATAACGAGGGATGTCTCCGGGGAGGGCGTCCAGCAGGCCCTGCTCAAGATCCTCGAGGGCACCGTGGCATCGGTGCCCCCACAGGGTGGGCGCAAACACCCCCACCAAGAGTTCATCCAACTCGACACCACCAGCATCCTCTTCATCTGCGCCGGGGCGTTCGGTGGCCTCGAAGACATCATCGCCCACCGGGTGGGGCGCCGTGGTGTTGGCTTCGGGGCGGACGTGAGAGGCAAAGCCGAGGCACGCGCCTCCGAGTTGCTCAATCAGGTGATGCCCGAAGACCTGATGAAGTACGGTCTGATTCCTGAGTTCATCGGCCGCTTGCCAGTCATGGCGACTGTCGAGGATCTCGACATGGACGCACTGGTCAGGATCCTGACCGAGCCAAAGAACGCGCTAACCAAGCAGTACGCCCGAATGTTCGAGATGGACGACGTGGAGCTGGTGTTCACACCTGACTCTCTCGATGAGATCGCGGCTCAGGCCATCAAGCGGGGGACCGGCGCCAGGGGTCTGAGGTCGATACTCGAAGAGGTCTTGCTCAACACGATGTATGACTTGCCGTCGCGAACCGACATCGAGCAAGTGCTGATCGATCGGGACGTCGTTGCCGAGAAGGTCAACCCGACTCTGGTCCCGGTGCGGTCAGCCGACAGGCCAGCCGAGAAGTCTGCCTAGCCACGTGATGGCCGGTGCTCGAGCCCGGCTCCTTCGAGATAAATCCAGATCGCGAATGACATTCTTGTCTTTGTGACGCAGAAGTGGGTCGCGAGGTGGTTAACCTTTCGATCGGGCGCCACCGGGCGGCCCAGAAGAGGGAAATAGGGAGGCGTTGATTCCCCGGCGGTAACTCGGTCGCCTGAGCCGTGGATAGCCAGAGGCGAGACCGGCCTATTCCCACTATGAAAGGGATTGGAAGCAGATGCAGATCAGCATGCGACGTCTCCGGCTGGTTGTCGCTACTACGACTGCCCTGTTGCTGGCGCTTGTGCTGGTACTGATGTCGGATGCGGCAGCCGCAAGCACGAGCGACACCGGCGACCAGACGGCTTCGACCGACTACGACGTACAGGGCTCCAAGCACAAGGACAAGGACAAAACGACCACGACGGTCGAGGAGGAGCCGACCACGACGGTCAAGGAAAAGCCGACGACGACCGTCGAAGACGCAACGACGACCACCGATCCGACTACCACGTCAGCGCCGACCACGACCACAACCACAACTACCACTACCACAACGACCACCCCGGTCCCGAACGGGGTGACCGAGACCACTGCCAATGTGACGGAATCAACGGTGAGTGACGAGGTGATGGGAACACAGATCACCAACACGACCCCGCCCGATGATGTCGAGGATCTCGAAGTGCTTCCGTTCACCGGCTCGGAAGGCGCTGGGCTGCTCATGCTGGCCGCGAGCGCGATCATGCTCGGTGGTGTCTTCCTGATCAGCGCCCGGAGGGAAGAAGGCTGACCACCAGCCTGGTCTGATCCAAGGACTCGGGATCCCGGGGTTTTCGACCTCCGGGATCCCTTTCTTTGTGGCTGGACCGTTGGACCCATCCAGGTGTCCAGAGACAGATTCGACCCGAGCGGCGATCTCCACCGATCCGAAGAAACATGACCTTGTCTCACTCTGCGTGACCGGGATGTCACGGAGAGAAGGCCCGGAAGGGTGGCTCTTCGGCGACCCAAACCTGATCTGACCCCACATCCTGTGGATATTCTCTGGGTCTAGCGACCCGTTGACACAGGGGCCATCTCGTTGCAGTATGACGTCGCCGACCACTCTCAGTGGTTCGGCATGGTTGGGAAGTTTGGGAGGCTTCGAAACCAGACCTGTAACACGGTCACCTGGGTCTGGTGGAGCTAATGGTGAGACCGGCCTATCCCGCGCAATGAAGGGATGGGAGACAATGAGGGAGACGACTGAGGTCGTCTGGGGCGAGGGACCAATGACGCGCGCTGGGCGCGTTGTTCGCGTTGGGGGTAGGACTTGAGACATGCTCATGTTGCCCAGCGTCGGCGGTTCGAGCGCGTCCTGGCGATTCTTTCCGCATTCGCGGTATTGATGTCCTTGATGGTGATGTATGCGCCGGCGGCGCTTGCGCATCACCCAGAGATAAGTGCAAACCAGACCTGTGCCGATGGCAAGGTCGTGATCGCGTACGAAACGGTCAGCTGGCGAACCGACGGGGGATCCGGCTCCGGGCACTCCGACATCCGCATCGAGGTGCGAGCCGGAGGCTCCGGATCGTGGACCGAGGTAGGCAGCGATGCCTACACCTCCGCCAATGGCTATCGCTTCAGCGGGACCTTCAACGGAGAGCCGTACTGGGGTAGCAGCATTGAAGTGCGAGCCCGGGCCAATGGCCCTTGGGACAACGGTCTGGGTGGCGGTGAGATCCGAACGACTAGTTCGTTCAAGGTGAATCAAGACTGCTTCAACCCGTCGTGCCCCAGTGAGTACCAATCGGTGAAGGTCGAGCCGGTCACGGCTGGAACCCACGGCACGTATTTCACGATCTCCAATATCAACAATGGTGCCTCTGGCCCCACATTTGATTGGTCGAGCACCCGTCCGGTGTTCAAGGTGATCGTAAAGGGCGGGCCCGGCGCCAATATGTACGACTACAACGGCGCGACTGCTGACCAGGGCTTGCATGCTCCGCTCAATCCGAACAACAACAAGTACTACGGGTTGAGTCACGTCACACTCTGTTACGGGGATCCCGAGCCGGAGCGCGTCGAAGTCACGCCGGTGGTCGAAGTTTGCAGGGTGAACCAGCAGGGAGTTCCCGAGGGGGCGATCTCGTTCGACATCGACCCGGCATCCGGGGCGACGGTCAAGGTCTACACCAACGCCAACTTCACTGGTCAAATCGGCGGGTCGCTCGGCGACGGGCAGACTCTGTCCCTGGCCCCAGGCACCTATTACTGGAAGGCCACTGCCGCTGGCTCTGATTACGAGTTGAAGAGCCCGAGTAAGGGCGATTTCACTATCGAACCCTGCTCAACTTCGTCGGTTGTGATAGCCGGCGGGTGTGCCGTGAATGGCAACGGTGCCGCACTCGGCTCGGTCGAGGTGCAGATCACCCCTGACTCCGGTGCCACGGTCGTGATCAGCGGACCGGGCGGTCCCTACAACTTCTCGGGAGGTGGCGGCTCCATGGAGCTGGTCCCGGGATCGTACAGTTGGCAGGCGACAGCCGGCTCCGGGTTTGCCCTCAACGGGCCGACCTCCGGCAACTTCGACATCGACCCATGTGAGGCGTCGGTCAGCGTGAGCAGCGGAGTCTGTGTGGTTGACAGCGCCGGCAACCCGTCCGGCTCGGTCAAGGTGGTCATCGACCCCGACTCAGGAGCGACAGTTGTCGTTTCAGGTCCGGGCGGTCCCCACAACTTCACCGGAGGGGGAGGAAGCAAGGCCTTGGCCCCTGGTAGTTACAGCTGGTCGGCGACACCCGGCTCTGGGTTTGCGCTCACGGGCGCCAGCACGGGTGAGTTCAAGATCAAGCCATGTGACGTGTCGGTCCTGGTGGCAGGTGGCGAGTGTGAGGTAGTTGACGGGCCGCGCGGCTCGGTGACGGCCTACATCGACGCGGCGTCGGGTGCGACGGTCACGGTTTACGACGAAGAGCTGAACGTGGTCGCCACTTTCAGCGGCACCGGCGGCACCAGTGATCTCCTCCCCGGGAGCTACACCTGGACGGCCACACCCGGAAACGGATTCGAGTTTCCCAAAGGTCAGGAGACATCGGGAGAATTCACGATCATTCCGTGTGAGGCCACCGTCATAGTGAGCCACGGCAACTGTGTCGTGGATGCGCCGACCAACCTGGGGTCTGTCACAGTTGTGATCGATCCTGGCACGGCAGCGATCGTGACCATCCTGGACTCGGGGGACAAGGTGGCAGCCACCTTCGACGGAGCCGGTGGCTCTGTCGCTCTGGCACCCGGCCTGTACGCATGGAGCGCCGTGTCGACCGAAGGCTTCAGTCTCTCGGGAGCGACATCGGGTGCTTTTACCGTGGAAGTCTGCACCGAGGTCCTGGACGAGGTGATCGACAACGATGACACCGAGGACGATGAGGTTCTCGATTTGGTCGTCCTTCCCTTCACCGGAGCGGACAGCGAGACCCTCCTCGGAGTCTCGGTCGCTCTGCTGGTGTCCGGCGGGTTGTTGATCCGATCGGCAACCAGGCGCGAGGAGAGCTGACAACGATCAGGCAATAGTGGAAGGCTCCGGGGTTAACCTCCCGGAGCCTTTCTCATGGACTACCCCGAAGCACTCGAGTTTCTCGATCGCCACATTGCCCTTGGCGTCATACCCGGCCTCGATCGAATCGAAGGTCTGCTCGACAACATGAGTAGGCCTCATGAGGGTTATCCGATAATCCACGTGGCAGGAACCAACGGGAAGACCTCGACGTCACGTCTCTGTACTTCCTTGCTGGTGGCTCACGGGTTGGCCACGGGGACCTATATCTCACCTCACCTGCAGCGAGTCGAGGAACGTCTCTCCGTCAACGGGCGGACTGCCACCGCGGAGGAATTTGCCCTAGCCGTCTCAGATGTCGCCGCGTTCGCCGAGCTACGGGAGCAGGCGGGGCAGTACGCCAACACTTACTTCGAGTTGACCACCGCCGCCGCTTTCGCCTTCTTTGCCGACCAAGCAGTCGATGCCGCGGTGCTCGAGGTCGGACTGGGTGGGCGACTGGACGCCACGAACGTGGTCGACGCAGAGGTCTGCGTCCTCACCAGCATCGGGATCGAGCACACTGAGTACCTGGGAGAGGATGTAGCCAGTATCGCGGGGGAGAAGCTGGCCATCGCCGGTCTCAACTCCATCCTCATCACCGGGCCCTTGCCCGACGAAGCCCTCGCGGTGGCTGAGCAGCGGGCGCGCGATCTCGGAATCCATCATCGCCATTACGGGAAGGACTTCTCGGTGCTGGACGCAGAGCGAGGGGTCGGGGGATGGCTGACCACGATCGCCGGGGCCGAAGACACCTACGAGGACATCATGCTTCCGCTCCACGGTCGGTACCAACTCGTCAACCTGGCCAATGCCATCGCTGCCACCGAGGCCCTCGTAGGCCGGAAGCTCGACGTCGAGTCGGTACGTGATGCAGCAACAGCGACGACCATGCCGGGAAGAATGGAACCACTGGCGTCGAAGCCCCTGGTCATGGTGGACGGGGCTCACAACGCCGACGGGGTGGCGATGCTGGCCGAATCGCTGGCGGAGGAGTACCCGACCACCCGGTGGCAACTGGTGCTCGGGGTGATGGGGGACAAGAACGTGGAGGCGATGGTTGAGAGGTTGGCGCCGCTCGTCGTCGGGATCGTGGTGACGGCACCGGAGTCGGAGCGCGCTGTCCCGCCGGTCGAGCTTCGGGCACGGATTCAGGAGCTGGTGGACGTGCCGGTGCTGGTCGCCGGGCACGTGGGCGAGGCTCTGGACATGGCCAGAGCCGAAGCCGGCCCCTTCGGCGCAGTTCTCGTCTCGGGATCGCTCTACCTGGTGGGTGAAGCGAGAGACCTACTGCTGTAGTGGCCCGTCGCAGAAATACCGGCGGTGTCTCTCCGGCCCTCGACGCCCCTGGCTGTGTCCAAAATGCTCGCCGCAGCTTCCGGCTGCGACTGCGCTTTTCTCCTTGCCAGATGACGCCGATGACTCGGAGACACCCTCGCCCTATTTCAACGACAGACCACTAGTCCGGGTCCTTCAGTCCCGCATCGGGGAGATGCAGCCATCAGGCGGTAGCCTCCGCCGGATGGCTATCGAAAACACGTTCATCATGGTCAAACCCGACGGTGTCGCCCGGGGCCTGGTCGGTGAGGTCATCAACCGCTTCGAGCGCAAGGGCCTGACCTTGGAGAGGATTCGACACCTGACGATCGACGAGCCCATGGCGCGACGTCACTACGAGGAGCATGTGGAGAAGCCATTCTTCCCCGAGCTGGTCGACTTCATTACCTCGGGCCCGGTGGTGGCCATGGAATGGTCCGGGGAGTCTGCGATTTCGGTGTGTCGCGGTCTGATGGGTGCCACCGACCCAAAACAGGCCGCGCCCGGCACCATTCGAGGGGATCTGGGGCTGGTCGTCACCCACAACATCATCCACGGCTCCGACGGCCCGGAGAGCGCGGCGCGAGAGCTGGCGATCTTCTTCGGCTGACCCCGACGGGACACAAGTTGTGGTGCCCCAGGCTCCGAAATGGTTAAGGCCGCTATGGCACAACTGTGGGCACGCATCTACACTCACGGCGTCATCCCGGGAGACTTCATCAGCCATGGCTGAAACCCTTCTTTCCTTTGCCGGCCAGGACATGGCCATCGACCTTGGCACTGCCAACACCCTGGTCTATGTGCGTGGCGGCGGCATCGTCCTCAATGAGCCTTCTGTGGTCGCGATCAACGCGCAGAACGGCAGAGCCCTGGCTGTGGGCATGGAGGCGAAGAGGATGATCGGGAGGACCCCGGCCCACATCACCGCCATTCGACCGCTGCGCGACGGGGTAATTGCCGACTTCGACGTGACCGAGAAGATGCTGCGCTACTTCATCCAGAAGGTCCATCGGAGGAAGTGGGCGCGTCCCAGAATCGTTGTTTGTGTACCTTCCGGCATCACCCCAGTGGAGCGGCGAGCGGTGGAGGAGGCCGCCTATCACGCCGGTGCCCGCCGTGCCTACACCATCGAAGAGCCAATGGCGGCGGCAATCGGGTCGGGACTGCCGATAGGCGAGCCGTCCGGTTCGATGGTCGTCGACATCGGTGGTGGCACCACCGAAGTGGCCGTCATCTCCCTCGGAGGCATCGTCGTCTCGCGCTCGATCCGCGTAGGCGGGGACGAGCTCGACACGGCAATCATCGATTGGGTCAAGAAGGAGTACAACGTCCTGGTGGGCGAGCGAACCGCGGAGCAGCTCAAGCTCGCGGTCGGCTCGGCCTGGCCATACGCGGACGAGCCTTCAGCCGAAGTACGTGGTCGGGACCTGGTCAGCGGATTGCCCAAGACGATTCTCCTCTCGAGCCCTGAGATAAGGGAAGCGATCGAGGAGCCCACGCAGGCGGTTGTCGACGCGGTCAAGTACACCCTCGACAAGACGCCGCCCGAACTGGCGGCGGACATCGTCGAGCGGGGGATCGTGATCACTGGAGGAGGAGCACTCTTGGTGGGGTTGGACCATCGTCTGGCCCATGAGACGGGGATGCCCATCGTGACAGCGGCCAAACCGCTGCACTCGGTGGTGCTCGGCTCGGGGAAGTGTCTGGAGGATTTCGACACGCTGCAAAACGTGCTCGTGTCGTCGTCCCGGCCATGACCGCCTCGACCCGTCTCATTCCATGCTGACCGGCAAGAAGTCCGATCGAGCCCTTCCCACGCTGATCAGCCTCCTGGTGGTCGGGGTCCTTCTGATGACGTTCGATGTCCGGCTCGAAGGTGGGGGAGTGGTGGGCGTGCTCCGAACCGGAACCCAGACCATCGTTTCGCCACTGCAACGTCTTGCGTCCTACGCTGTCAACCCGATCTCCACCGCCCTCGACAGTTTGTCGAACGTGGCCTCGCTGCGCGAGCAGAACGCGGAGCTGACTGCCGAGCTGGCCGAGGCGCAGGCCGCCTTGATCGCGATGCAGGATCAGGTCGCCAAGCTGGAGCTGCTCGAACAGCTCTACAACCTCGGCGAGGGGGGTGCCCAAGTTGGCAGGACGGTAGCCAACGTCATAGGTGCTGTTGACGCGGCCTTGATCATCGACAAGGGCACCGCCGATGGTGTGGTGGTTCGACAACCGGTGATCGACACCAATGGCTATCTGGTGGGCACGGTGACCAGTGTGGCCTCTGGAAGTGCGACCATCGTCCCAATCACGGCCGTGCGTCAGGGAATCACGGTGCAGACCGGCTCGCAAACCGGGGCCCTGACCTCACAGGCATTCAGCTCCGAGATGACCCTGACCATGGTCCTCGATATTTTCACCGCCAGGGAGCCCGTTCTTGCCGGCGACCGTGTTGTGACATCCGCCGGCAGCACGAGGTACCCCGCCGGGTTGCCGGTCGGTGAGATCGTGGAGGATGCTTCGCCCGAGTCGACATCGCTGACGACCACGGTTCGTCCTTTCGTCGACCCGGACACACTGCGCATCGTCGTGGTCCTCGCCTGGCCACCCGATCCGATCGCGGCGACCACCGATGACACCGTGATCGAGGAGGACACCACTACGACAACCAGCGGGGAGGAGTCCACCACGACCACGGAGGAAGATGGTTGATGAGGGGCCGCCCCGCGCTGGTGATCGGCGTGACGATCCTGCTCGCCGTACTGGTTCAGACGACGCTCTTTGCACGGTCGCGGGTCGTGACGCCCGACTTGGTGCTGCTCATCGGGGTCTTCCTCTCTTTGACCCGGATCCGGCCCGAAGCGGTTCTTGGCGTGGCATTCATCTCCGGGCTGGTCGTCGATCTGTTGGGAGCGTCTCTGCTCGGGCTTCGGGCCGTCGTCTATACCATCGTGGCGTACATCGCAATCCGAACCAAGGAAAGGGCCGAGTTGGGACGAGCCACGATCGCGATCTGGGGTGGTCTGCTCACTTTCGTCGGAGTGGTCCTCCTGATCCTGGTGGGGACCCTCTTCGGTCAGATCAGCTTGCTCGGCGAGAACGCGGCTAGCCGCATGATTCTCGTACCGTTGGCCAATGTCGCCGTGGCGGGGCTCTTGGCTCCAACCTTCGTCCGGATAGTCGACCGGGATAGGACTGCACTCAGGTACCCATGAAGTTCGCTCTCAGGCTCACGACCCTCGGCGTGGTCTTCATCTCGATGTTCTCGGTGATCGGGCTGCGCCTCTGGTTTGTTCAGGTAGCCGAGGGCCCTCAGATCGCCCAGGCGGCCGAAGACTCGACCTGGATCGGCAAGTCGACCTACGCGGCTCGGGGAGATATCTTCGACCGTGACGGAACCCTTCTCGCCACCAGCCGGCTGGTTCCGGCGATACTGGTCGACCGGACCTTCGTCCAGCCCGACCAGCGAACGGACCTGATCCAGCAACTGGCGGGGATACTCGGTCTGGACCCGGTCGAACTCGACGCGATGTATGAGGAAGCCGGGATCAACGGCCGTTTCCAGGTTTCGACCGTCTCCGCGGAGACAGCACTGGTGATCAACGAATCACTCGAAGGGCTGCCCGGTGTGGAGGTGGTAAAGGTCCCCGAGCGGGTGTATCTGGCCGGACCGACCCTGGCCCATGTGATCGGCCATCTCGGGTTGCCTGAGCAGGCAGATATCGATGCCCGTCCCGAGCTGGATCGGAATGTGCGCATCGGCAAGCTCGGGGTGGAGCGGGTGTATGACGACTATCTCCAGGGGACCAGTGGCTACGTCGAGTACCGGGTCCGTCGAGGGGAGATCATCGAGCAACAGCCTCCCGTAGATTCGGTGGTCGGCCACTCCATGGTGCTGAATCTCGATCTCGAGCTCCAGGAAGTCGTGGAGACAGCCCTGGAGGGCGGTGTCGCCCTGTCCAACTCGGTGAAGGCGGATGCGAGGGCCAGGGGAGACGAGGTGTTTGGCGAGACCCAGCGGGCGGCGGCGGTTGTTCTCGATGTCAACACCTTCGAGGTTCTGGCGTTGGCTTCCTATCCCGACTTCGACCCCCAACTCTTCGTCACCGGGATCGACGAGTCGACTTTCGAAGGCCTCAATGAGACCCGCGCCTTCAACAACCTGGCCGTCAGCGGGCTGTACCCACCGGCCTCGACCTTCAAGGCAATCACCTACACGGCCAAGCTGGAGGAGAGCCTCCCGTTCCCTACGGACGTGGAGGGTGTCGATGCCGCCAACGAGCGCATCCACTGTGACGGCACGCTGGAGCTGTCCACTTTGGCGGATGGCTCTCCCCAGGTGAAACGCGACTGGTACAACCCGCGGGATCTGGGCTGGCTCGACATCCATGGCGCACTGCAGAACTCGTGCAATATCTACTTCTGGAACGTTGCCCTCGGAACCTGGCTTGCCTATCGGGGTCAGGAGCGAGAGAACATCCTCCAGGAGTGGGCGATGACCGTCGGCTATGGCGCCGAGACGGGAATCGACCTGACCAGCGAAGCCCCGGGGATAGTCCCCACCCGGGAGCTTTTCGAGGAGTGGAAGGAGTTCCAGCTCGACAATCCCGACCGACCCCCACGTCTCGAGCCGTCGAGACTGGAGTTGGCCTCACCGTGGCTTGGTGGCGATCTCATGGACTTCGCCATCGGTCAGGGAGCGTTCACCGCCACCCCGCTCCAGGTCGCGGTCTCCTATGCGGTGCTCGTCAACGGGGGCAAGATGATGGAGCCCCGGGTGGTCAGAGAAATCATCGACCCGGACGGGAATGTGATACCGGTGGAAAGCCCCGAGCCCCGGATCGTGAATATCAGCGCCGCCACCCGAGCTTCGCTTCTGACCGACCTCGGTCGCGTGGTCAACAACGGCACGGCCGCCGCCGCCTTTGCAGACTTTGGCGAAGGCGTCGAGAACGTTGGCGGCAAGACGGGTACCGCCCAAGCGTCGAGGACCCGTGACAACCACGCCTGGTTCGTGAGCGTCGCACCCCTGGACAACCCGAGGTATGTCGTGGCGGTCCTGATCGACGAGGGGGGTTCCGGAGGCCAGGTCGCCGCACCCGTGGCCCGCCAGGTGATGCAGTATCTGATGGGCAATGAGCTGACACCGATCGTCGAAGGTGAGGAAGCGGACTGATGGCCGTCATCTCCCGCTTGCGCGAGGTGGCCGTCGATCGGCGCCACAACACCTCGGATCGGATTCTGTTCGGCACCATGCTCGCACTGTCGGCGTTTGGCCTTCTCATGATCTACTCGGCGACGAGAAGCACTGGCTCTGTAGGAATGGAACGCCAGATGATCTTCGTCGCTGCCGGCCTCACTATCTACGCGATCGTGTCCAACATCGACTACCGGGAGTATCGGAACCTGATCCCGATCATCTCGACTGCGATTCTGATCGCATTGCTCGCGGTGTATTTGTTTGCCCCGGTCAACGGGGCACAGAGGTGGGTCCCACTTGGGTTCTTCAAGCTCCAGCCGGCGGAGTTCGCCAAGGTGGCGGTGATCCTGGTGCTCGCCTCACTCTTCTCGCCGAACCGGGACGAGATCGGGAGGCGCCAAATCGGGTGGCCGACGGTGTTTCAGGCCATCGGTATCACTGCGGTCCCGGCGGCGCTGATCCTTCTCGAGCCCGATCTGGGCACAACGCTGGTGTTCGGCTTCATCCTGTTGGTAATGCTGTTCGCCGGGGGCGCGACCTGGAGGCAGATGGTGGCTCTCATCGCGGCCACCGCGATCGGGATCTTCGTCACTCT
The DNA here is from genome assembly GCA_035544615.1 of Acidimicrobiia bacterium. Lineage (GTDB taxonomy): Bacteria > Actinomycetota > Acidimicrobiia > Spongiisociales > ZC4RG35 > JARDZU01. The sequence goes on from DATKEA010000091.1 coordinate 15,753, forward strand.
GCAGCGCGGATGGCTCGAGGGGTACCAGATGGATCGCATCCGGGTGCTGATCAACCCTGACACAGTCGACCCCACCGGTATCGGGTATACGTTGAGGCAGTCGAAGTTCGCCATCGGTTCAGGTCAACTGTTCGGCCGGGGTCTGTTCGCAGAAGGAACACAGACATCTTTCGAATACGTGCCCGAGCAGGAAACCGACTTCATCTTCACCGCGGTCGCCGAGCAGCTGGGATTCGTCGGTGCCATCCTGGTTCTTGGTGCCTTCGCGGTGATCATTTGGAGGCTGTTGGTGATCGCCGCCAACGCCCGCGACCGATTTGGCGCCCTGATCGCCACCGGGCTGGCAGCCATGATGGTCTTCCATGTCTTTGTGAACGTCGGGATGACGATCGGGATAATGCCCGTCACCGGTCTACCACTTCCGTTTCTCAGTGCCGGTGGCTCGTTCTACCTGGCCATGACCTTTGCCCTGGGAGTGGCCAACTCGGTGTGGCTGATGCGGACTCCGGTGCCGGGAGAGAACCAGCTCAGCTAGTGCTCTGGCCACTAGGCGAGCTCGCACTGCTCAAATGCCGTAGTCGCCGCGGCCGGCATGTTCCAGATACTCGCGAATCGACTCCTCCGAGCGGTCCCATACGACAGCGCGGGCGGCCTTGGCCACCCGACAAGCCAACTCCAGCGTCTCATGCATGTCCGGGCCACTCGTCATATCGTCGAAGACCTGGAGATAGGCGTCGCTCATGCGGCGAACATCACGGTGGTCGGGATCCAATCGCAACTCCCTTCGCACTCGTGAGACGGATCCCAGAGCACTCCCGAAAGGGTGAGCGACGATCGAATCGCCCCAGTCATAGAAGACCGCCTTCCTTTGCGCCGACCCGGGCACTGTGCTTGTGATCCCGAGGATGTTCCACGGATGCAGATCGTTGTGATCCAGGCAGGGACTGACTGCCGACTCGGCCAGACGGTGGCACCACTCGACGAACCGGGGCCGGATCGCGGACAGCTGACCTCTGATGTCGTCATGGATGCAGGTCTCGACGCAGTCATCGAACCGGCCGGGAAGTACCGCGGGGCGGAGATCGCCAAGACCAAGTTCGAGCAATGTCTCCAAATAGGGGATGGTGGACCGCTGCAGGGCAGCGTATTGGGGAAGTGCGATCAGCATGTGTTCCACAAGATCGCTCCCGTCCAAAGGGCGATCGCCCAGTGATACCCCGCCGTCGGGAAGAAGGATCCAGCCCCGGGACGGATCGGCTGCGATTGGGGTGAGCACGTTCTCCGGCGCCACGGTCACGAGCAGCTCGTAGAGCCCGATTTCGAAGGTGGTCCCGGGTGCCATTGCCTTCAACCAGACTCGTCCCCGGCCGGTGGCGGCCGTAAGGACCGTCGCCCAAGGCTGGACATAGGGCTGGGTCACCTGGCTGGTGCGATCCAACCCAGCCTCTTGGAGCCGATCGTCTAGCCAAGCTGTGGCGGATTCCAGCCATGCGGGATCGCTCCAGGCTTCCGTCACCGATTCTCCATTGTCTGGGCCGGTTGTGGTCACAGCGCAAGGGTACGGGGGAGCCGTGCCAGCATGAGACACAGTCGGACGGTGACCCGGCCCAATGTCTGCCATTAGCCTGCCTCACGATGTATCGACGTGGAGATCAGGGGTGGGTGGAGATCATCTGTGGCCCGATGTTCTCCGGAAAGAGCGAGGAGCTTATCCGCCGGATCACCCGGTACCAGATCGCCCGGATCCCGGTGCAGACTTTCAAGCCTCAGCTCGACGATCGATATGCGGAGAGCGAGGTCGTCTCTCATTCGAGTCTCAGGGTGGAAGCAGTGCCGGTGCAGACAGCCGCCCAGTTGCTGCGTCAGATCGATGCCAGCACCCAGGTCATTGGAATCGATGAAGGTCAGTTCTTCGACGACGGCCTGGTGGATGTGGTTGAACAGCTCGCTGGCGCAGGCAAGCAGATGATCGTTGCCGGTCTCGACACCGACTATCTGAGAAGACCCTTTGAGCCGATCCCCACGTTGTGCGACCGAGCCGAGTACGTGACCAAGATGCTCGCCGTCTGCCACAAGTGTGGTGGGCCGGGCATGTACACCCAGCGGATCGTGGCCTCCGACGACCTGGTGGTCCTCGGCGCCCAAGGTTCCTATGAGGCGAGATGCCGGGTGTGCTTCGATCCCCACGAACCGGAGCAACCCGAGCTGGGTTTGGGCGGGGGATAGGTCAGCGGTGTCATTCTGGTAGCATTGAATTGTCCGCCAGACGCGACATCTTTCCCTTCTTTCGGAGTGTTTCGTTGATGAGCACCCACGCACATCGGGCTTCCGGTGTAAGTGATAAAGGTCTTCCCGACGGCCATCCCCTCCCGGGGCGGCCGTCCCGGCGCTGTCTGGCGCACGTGTTCGCATACAGGAGCTCCACCAGGACTCAAGCTCCTGTGCCATTTCGTACATCGAAACTCAGAGGAGTGTCACCACATGGCTCTATTCCGCAAGAAGAGCCCTCAAATCGTTCGGAGGTCCTCGACGGAAGGGACGGTTGAGGAACGCAAGACTGTCCGCTTCAAGGGACGCAAGGTAGAGGTCACCAGGGTCGAAGGGCGACCGGCGCCGACCAGCGCCCCCAAGAAGGACAAGCGCCGCCAGCAATCGGACAAGGGCGGTGGCAACCACTCGAGGGGCGGCCTGGCCACATCCCGGACCAGAACCCGGCGGCCTGTGGATGACGAGGTGATCCTGCCCGTCGAGAGCGGTCGCAAACAGATGCTGGTCCGTGTGACCAAAGGGCAGACCCAGATGGTCATACTCGAGGGCCCGGTCCTCGTCGAGCACTACGTTGCCCGCGAAGACTCCGGGTCTGTTGCCGGGAACATCTATCTGGCCAAGGTCCGCAACGTGCTCCCCGGCATGGAGGCGGCGTTTCTTGACTTCGGCGCTCCCAAGAACGGAGTGCTCTACGCATCCGATGTGGCCTCGGATTCCCGGGGCAACGGCCGGTCGAATCGCCGGATCGAAAGCGTGTTGAAGGAAGGCGACGAGGTTCTGGTTCAGGTGACCAAAGACGCCATGGGGGCCAAGGGAGCACGGCTCACCGGGATCCCTTCTCTGCCCGGACGCTATCTCGTCCTGGTCCCCGAGTCAGATAGTGTGGGCATCAGCCGGCGTCTGCCTGACGACGATCGCACCCGTTTGCGCGAGGCGATCAACAAGGTTCGTCCCGAGGGCTATGGGGTAATCGTGCGTACTGCGGCGCTCCACGCCAGTGCCGAGGAACTGGCCGCCGACATCTCCCGTCTGCGCAAGGTCTGGGATCAGATCCTGGAGGAAGCCAAGACCGGCGGTGCTCCGAGACTGGTGCACGAGGAACCCGAGCTCTTGATCAAAGTGATCCGTGAGCACTTCACCGCCGACTTCCGCAAACTCTTGATCGACGACCCGAGAGCATTCGAGACCGTGGTTGGTTACCTGGGGGCGACCGCCCCTGATCTGGTCTCCAAGGTCCAAGCGTACGAAGACCAGGTTCCAGTTTTCGAGCGCTACCACGTCGACGATCAGTTGAGGAAGGCGCTCGACAGGAAGGTGTACCTGCCCTCAGGGGGACACCTGGTGATCGATCGCACCGAAGCCTTGACGGTCATCGATGTCAACACCGGCAAGTTCGTCGGGTCGTCGAATCTCGAAGAGACGGTCCTTCAGAACAATCTCGAGGCAGCCGAGGAGATCGGCCGCCAACTGCGTCTGCGTGATATCGGCGGCATCATCGTCATCGACTTCATCGACATGGAGACAATCGACAATCAGCAGGCGGTGCTGCGCCGTCTCAAAGAGACTCTGGCCAAGGACAAGACGAGAACCCAGGTGTTCGACGTGTCACATCTCGGTCTGGTCGAGATGACCCGAAAGAACGTCTCCGCTGGTTTGCTCGAGCAGTTCTCGTCCAGGTGTGAGCATTGTGGTGGTCGCGGAGTGATCGTCCACGAGCACGCGATTGCTGCCGACGAGGTGCTCACAGAGGCTGCCGTCGGTGACTTCGAGTAGCAACCTGCCCGGATCCGGCCGTTGGCGATAGCAGCCGTCCCTCGATAGAATCACCAGTCGAATCCCCCTTCCAAGAGGTTTACCCATGTACGCCATCATTCGCGCCGGTGGCAAACAAGCCAAGGTGCAATCGGGTGACGTGATCGACATCGAGCGCGTCAAAGGAGAAAAAGAGGAGCTCACCTTCGCTCCTCTCCTCGTGGTGGACGACAAAGGCAACGCCGTGTCCGACCGGGACATTCTCGCCAAAGCCTCGGTTACGGCCAAGGTCCTCGGTGAGTCCCAAGGGCCGAAGATCGACATCTTCAAGTACAAGAACAAGACCGGCTACCGGCGTCGCCAGGGTCATCGTCAGAAGTACATGAGAATCGAGATCACCGGCATCGAGCTGCCGGGGGCGACCAAGGCCAAGACACCCGCCAAGAAGACCGAGAGCGTCGCCAAGGAGACGGCTGCCAAGGCACCTGCCGAGAAGGCTGAGGAGGCCACGAAAGCACCGGCCGCCAAGGAGACGGCCGCGGCCAAGAAGCCGGCCGCGGAGCAGGCGGAGGCGAAGAAGCCTGCCGCCAAGAAACCTGCGGCAGCGAAGACGCCAGCCGCCAAGACACCCGCGCCCAAGTCGTCGGCATCCAAGACAGGGGCCAAGCCGGCCAAATCGGATTCTTCAGAGGAGGACTGACATGTCAAAGACCAAAGCAGGAGGCTCTTCGAAGAACGGTCGCGACTCGGCCGCTCAGCGGCTGGGGTCGAAAGTGTTCGACGGTGAGTTCGTGAACGCCGGCGCCATCCTGGTTCGCCAGCGTGGGACCAGGATCCATCCCGGCCAGAATGTGGGCAAGGGCAGTGACGACACCCTGTTCGCCACCTCCGCCGGCACCGTCAAGTACGGAAGCCGGGCCAACAGGCGGCTGGTCAACGTCCTTCCTGAGTGAACTGAGCACATACCTGCGGGACCAGTAGCGTCGGGTCGTGTTTGTCGACCGGGTCCGAGTCAATCTCCGCGCCGGTAATGGCGGAGCCGGGGTGGTCTCGTTCCTCAGAACGAAGGGAAGACCCAAGGGGAAACCGTCAGGCGGCAACGGCGGCCCGGGCGGTTCGGTGTTTCTTCGAGCCGACTCCTCGGTGGCGACTCTGCTTCGATATCAGCGGAACCCGCATCATGCGGCGGGGGATGGAACCCACGGACAGGGCGATATTCGCCACGGCCGAACGGGAGAATCGCTGATCCTTCCGGTTCCCCTGGGCACGGTTGTGCTCGACGAGCAGGGAACCATGGTCGCCGACCTCGTCACCGACGGTCAACAAGTCGAAGTGCTCGAGGGCGGGCGTGGCGGCCGGGGCAACGCCGCCTTCGTCAACCCGGCGAACCGGGCCCCCGGTGTGGCCGAGCAGGGGGAGTACGGTCGGTCTGAGTGGATCACGCTCGAGATGAAACTCCTCGCCGATGCGGCGCTGGTCGGGTTTCCCAACGCCGGCAAGTCCACTTTCATATCGAAAGTGTCCGCGGCGACACCGAAGATCGCCGAGTACCCCTTCACCACTCTCGAGCCCAACCTGGGTGTGGTCAGCTTCGACGAGCGCGAGTTCGTGCTGGCAGACATTCCTGGGTTGATCGAAGGCGCAGCATCGGGCAAAGGGCTGGGTCACGAATTTCTCCGCCATGTCGAGCGGGCGCGAGTCCTCGTCATCCTGCTCGACCCGTCCGACCTACAGGAGAAGACTCCCCAAGAGCAGCTCGAAATCCTCACCCGTGAGATCGCCGACTACTCGACGTCCTTGGCGGCTCGACCTCGCCTACTCCTCATCAACAAGGCCGACCTCGGAAACTTCGAAGACCTGGCGGAGACGCTCGGGGCCAGGCCCGTTTCGGCCATCACCGGCGCGGGTGTGCGTGAGACGCTGCACGTCATCGCAGACCTGGTCGACGAGGCTGAACGAGTCGCCCCGGAACGCCAGGGTTTCGTGCTTCATCGCCCGCTGGGCCCCACCTTCACCGTCCGCCGCGAAGAAGGGGTGTGGCGAGTCGACGGCATGGCGGCCGAGCGTGCTGTCGCTTTCGCCGATCTCACCCTCCCCGAGGCAGCCGACATGGCCGCGTGGAGGCTGGCCCGGCTCGGCGTCAACCAAGCCCTGGTCGAAGCGGGTGCGATCGAAGGCGATGAAGTACGTATCGGCGAGTTGTCCTTCGAGTTCACTCCCGACGCCGGGGCCGAAGAGGAGTGAGAGGGCCTGAGACGCGCTGCGTCGGAGGGTCCGGTCAACGTCGAGCGGCGCAGTCGATGCAATGCGAGGCGGCAGGAAGGGCGTCGAGGCGGGCTTCTGGTATCTCCCGACCACACCCGTCGCAGATCCCATAGCTGCCGCCCGACAGTTTCTCCATGGCGCGGTCGATGTCTGCGATAGACAACGAGATCGATCGCGCGGCGGCCGTCGTGCTCAACCTTTCGACTGCTTCCGCCGTGCCGTCGCCCACCCGTTTTCCAAACGAGACCGCGGCCCCTTCGACCGGTGGCTCGATGAGCCGCTCCAACTCGGCTTTGAGCTCAACGCGTCGCTCGGTCAGTGACTTCTCGATCTGCGATGGCGAGTCGATGGCCCGGCTACCTCCTCCACAGGTCCTTCGTGAACAGGACCAGCACCGGGAAGATCTCGAGACGACCGACGATCATCAGGCCCGACAACATCCATTTGGCCAGAATGGGAAGACTGGCGTAGTTGGCGGCGGGCCCCACGTCGCCGAGACCAGGGCCGATGTTCCCGATGGAGGCCGCCACGGCAGAGGTAGCCGTGACCAGGTCGAGACCCTCAGCGATGTTGGCGTCGATGAAGGCCAGGAGAAAGACCGAGGTCATGAAGAGGAACATGTAGAAGAGGAAGAACGACTGGACCGCCTCGACCACCGGGTCGGATACCTTGGATCCGCCGAAGCGGGTGACGAAGACGGCACGGGGGTGGACCAGGCGACGGAGATCGGCGTAGGCCGCTTTGCTGAGGACTCCGATGCGGAAGGTCTTGATGCCCCCGGCCGTGGAGCCTGCCATACCACCGATGAACATGAGGCCCACGACCACGATCCGGAGGGCGGGTCGCCATTGGTCGAAGTCAGTCGAAGTGAAACCCGTCGTGGTGATCAAGGCGATGGTGTTGAATGCGGCGTCGAGAACCGCGTCGCCAGGAGACTGCTCACCCCACAGACCTCCCGCCACCACGACTATCGCGACGACGGCCAACAGCACATACAGCCTGAACTCCGAGTTCCTCCAGTACTCCCCGGGGTGGGAGAAAGCCCTGAAATGGAGAGCGAATGACACGCCGGCTACGAACATGAAGAACGTCACAACCATCTGCGTGTAGTTGCTGAAGTCGGCCAGGGAGGTTGCTTCGGTGCCGAACCCACCCGTCGACATGGTGGTCATCGAGTGGATCACCGCTTGAAAGAGGCTCATGTCTCCCAACCAGAGGAACCCGACTTCCACGACCGTGATCACTGCATAGACCAGCCATAGACGCTTGGCCGTCTCCTGGAACCTCGGGGTGAGACGTTCCGGTGTGTGACCCGGGGACTCGGCCCTGGCCAACTGCATGCCCCCGGTGCCGAGGAGCGGGAGAATCGCCACCCCGAGGACGATCACACCCATGCCGCCGAGCCATTGGGTGAGGCCCCGCCAGAACGAAATACCCTTGGGCAGAAGCGAGGGGTCGGCGAGGATCGATGCGCCCGTCGTCGTGAAGCCCGAAGCCGTTTCGAAGATCGCGTCGGTGAGGGAGGGGATGGCTCCGCTCAGCAGGTAGGGGATCGCTCCGAACAACGAGAAGATGAACCACGACAGTCCGACGGTGGCGAATCCCTCCTTGACGCTGATCGAGTTGGGCTTGCTGACCAGTCGCCTCATCGCATAGCCCGACACAGCGGTGATTCCGGCCGAGATTGCGATGGCGGTAGCCACCTCGTATTCGGCATAGACGGCAGAGACCACAGCAGCCGAGGTCATGGCCACAGCGACGAAGATCAAAATCGAGCCGATGACGTAGGCAACCGTCGTCATCAACTGCAGCACGGGTCTCTGACCACGGCGCTCGTTTGTTGTCATGCGGTGAACAAGGAAGCCGATTCTTCGATATCCCTTGCCAGGGCGAAGAAGATGATGTGATCACCGGCTTTGATCACCGTCGATCCGTCAGGGACGAAGGTCGTCTCCTCCCGCGAGATCCCGCCGATGATCACCCCCAACGGCAGTTCGAGCTCGAGCAGTGTCTTGCCGATGGCCTCGGCGCCGTCGGTCACCTCGATCTCGATTGCCTCGGCGTCGGTGTCGGAGAAGGTGACGACCTGCTCAATGGCGCCCTGGCGAACAAATCTGAGAATCGCACTCGCCGCCATCAATCGACTCGACACGGCGGCGTCGATCCCGACTCCGGCCAAGAGGTTGACGTAGGCAACCCGGTTGAACCTGGAGATGACCATCCCCGCTCCGGTGGCCTTCGCCACGAGGCAGCCGAGCAGGTTGACCTCGTCCCAGCCACTCAGTCCGAGCGCGACATCGTTTGAGTTGAGCTCCAACTCGCGCAAGACGTCGGGATCGGTTGGATCGCCGCATATGACGAGGGCCTTGGGGAATCGCGTGGCGAGGCGAGCTGAGCGAGCCGTGTCCTGATCGACCAGGACGACCGACATTCCGGCTTTGTCCATTTCGGAGGCGGCAAGCTCGGCGAAACGGGTACCACCCATGATCACCGCCCGATCGAAGTGGCGGCGCTTGAGTCCGAGCATCTCCGTCGCATTGTCGATGTGATCTTCGGTTGTCATGACCAGAGCGTGGTCACCCGGCAACACCATGGTGTCACCATGGGCCACGATCGTCCCCCCATCCCGGACCAGGGCGGCCACCACCCATCCCCACTCTGCGTTACGGACGCGGAGCTGGCGTAGAGGTGACTCGGTGAGTGGGGCGTTGGGGGCCACGATGCCGCCGACCATCACCAGCTTGCCATCGGCGAAGTGAACCAGCTCGGTGGCTCCCCCCAGGCCGACGATGCCGGCCAGGTCCTCTGCGGCCGTCGCCGACGGGTCGATGACAACGTCCACGCCAAGACCGTCGGCACCCTCCCTGATCTCGGGGTTCTCGATCCGGGCAATCGTGGTCTTGGTGCCCAACTCCTTCGCAGAGTGGCAGGCGAGGACGTTGGCTCCATCAGAGCTAGAGACGGCAATCAACAAGTCGGCCTTCTCCGCCCCTGCTTCTTGCAGGGTGTGGGTGCTGGCCCCATTTCCGACCAAGATCAGGGCGTCGATGCGTTCCTGTAGTTCGGCTACCCGGGCTTCGTCGTCGTCGATCACTACGACGTCCTGACCGTCGGTTGAGAGGCGCTCGGCCAAATACGATCCGACGGCTCCCGCCCCAATGATGATTATCCGCAAACCTGCCGCCTCAGCTAGGGCACAAGGGCGTCAGGCTAATCCACCGTCGTCTCAACCGGCTGCCTGTCGAAGCGCGGAGTTGGTCGGTGCCTCAGCACCCGTAGAATGACTGCTCACTCTGGGAGACAAATGAACTTCGAAAGCCCACAATCGGTTGCCGAGGCGCTCCGCTCGGTCGACTACTTACCCGATGATCGGATCTCACAGGTGGTGTTCCTTGCCGATCGCCTCGACAAGCCGATCCTCGTCGAGGGTCCGGCAGGGGTGGGCAAGACCGAGCTGGCCAAGTCCCTGGCGCGGGTGACCGGGCGAGACCTGATCAGGCTCCAGTGCTACGAGGGCCTGGACGAGGCCAAAGCCTTGTACGAGTGGAACTACAAGAAGCAGCTGCTCCGAATCCAGTCGGATGTCGATCACGACTGGGGGGAGATCGAACAGGACATCTTCTCCGAGGACTTCCTGTTGACTCGACCGCTTCTCGAGGCGATCCGCTCCAAGGAGCCGGTCGTCCTTCTCATCGACGAGATCGACCGGGTGGAGGTCGAGACCGAAGCGCTGCTCCTCGAGATCCTGTCGGATTTCCAGGTTTCGATACCCGAGTTGGGAACCATCATCGCCGAGACCCAGCCGATCGTGGTCCTCACCTCCAACAACACCAGGGAGCTCAGTGAGGCCCTGAAACGGCGCTGTCTGTTCCTCCACATCGACTATCCCGACGCCGCCCGGGAGCAGGAGATCCTGGCAGCACGAGTGCCCGGGCTCTCAGAGCATTTGGCGGGTCAGGTCGCCAAGGTGGTGCGGTCGATCCGAAGCCTCGATTTGAAGAAAGCACCGTCGGTGTCCGAGACCATCGATTGGGCACGAACCCTCCTCGCGCTCTCCATCGAGGATGTCGACGAGGCGATTCTCGGCGACACGCTGCATGTGCTCCTCAAATACCAGGTCGACATCGAGAAGGCGGCCAAGGAGCTCACCTCGTCCGTGCCGAGCTGACATGGTAGGAATCATCACCGGGTTCATCGACGAGCTCCGGGCGGCCGGAGTCCCGGTGTCCATGGTCGAGGCGATAGACGGGATGCGCGCCGTGGAGGTGGTCGATATCGGCGACAGGGTTGCCCTTCGCGAGACGCTGCGGGCGACACTGATAAAGAATCTTCGCCACGAGAAAGCCTTCGACACGGCGTTCGACACCTATTTCGCCACCGTGCCCAACGTCGAACACGAGGCGAGCGAGGAGCCGGGTTCGTCGCAGCTGCCCAGTGCCGATCATGACGGCAGCGACGAGCAGACGCCGTTCGACTTGGAACAGCTTCTCGATTCGCTGCTCGAAGCACTGGCCGGCATGGATGAGGCCGCCATCCGTAGGGGAGCACGCACCGCGGTCGACCAGCTGGCCGGCATGGAGCCGGGACGCCCGGTGGGTGGCACCTACTACCTCTACCGGACTCTGCGCCGGCTCGACCTCAAGGATCTAGAGAAACGGCTGATCGAAGCGCTTATGGATGACGAAGCGATGTCCGACCTGGATCGTCGGCTCATGAGAGAAGAAGTCGAGGAGCGAATAGAGCGACTACGTGAGGAGATCGAAGACGAGATCCGGCGACGTCTCGTGGCCGACCGGGGTAGAGACGCCGTGGCTCGGACTCTGCGTCGTCCCCTGGTCGAAGACGTCGACCTGATGCACGCCACTACCAAGGACCTCCAGGAGATGGAAGCGGCCATCGGCCCACTCACTCGGAAACTGGCGGCGCGTCTCGCACGCCGGCGAAGAAGGCGAGAAGGTCGGCTGGACTTCCGCAGGACAATGCGCAAGTCGTTGGCGACCGGAGGAGTCCCTGCCGATCCTCAGTTTCGGCATCCGAGGCCACACCGACCCGAAGTGTGGCTTCTCTGCGACATCAGCGGCTCGATGGCGACCTTCTCCCGTTTCACCCTCCAGTTCACGCATGCTATGTCGACACACTTCTCCAAGCTGCGCTCCTTCGCATTTGTCGACACCATCGATGAGGTGAGTGACTTCCTTGGTCCTGGTGTCGACTTCGGGTCGGCGTTGCGGCGCATCACTACCGAGGCCGAGGTGGTGTGGCTCGATGGCCATTCCGATTACGGCAACTCCCTCGAGTCATTCCTCAATCGCTACGGCAAGCAACTCACGCCGAGGACGACGGTGATCATCACCGGTGACGCCCGTAACAACTACCGCCCGCCCCGTGACCGTGTCTTGGCGGACATTGCCGGCGCCGCTCGAGCCGTGGTGTGGTTGAACCCAGAACCACAGGCCTATTGGGACACGGGAGACTCGGCTATGTCGCACTACTCTGCTCATTGCACGTCGGTGCACGAAGTGAGGACTCTGAGGCAACTGGAGCAGTTCATCGAAGAGCTGACTTTGCCCGGAAGTCGAACCCTCCAGAATCTCTAAACCACCAGCGCCCGACTGCCGATGTACCTGAAACACGCCCTCGTGGGGCGAACGACAGAGGTGAAGAGAAATGGGTTCGCGGATACTCGTTGTAGAGGACTCAGCCGTCATCCGACGGTTGATCGAAGTCTGTCTCCGCGCCGCCGACCTCGAGATCGTCACCAGGGACGACGGTAAGAGCGGTCTCGCGGCGGTCAGTTCGGAGTCGCCAGACCTCGTTGTCCTCGATATTGGACTCCCCGGCATGGACGGGTGGGAAGTGCTGGATCGCATTCGCAGGGATGAGACCACCAAGAACATCCCGGTAGTGGTTCTCACGGCCCATGCGGAAGAAGAATCACGGCGCAGGGCAAACGAGGGTGGCGCCGACGCCTTCGTGACCAAGCCTTTCCAGCCGAACGACTTTCGCTCGACTGTCCTCTCACTGCTCGAATAGAACGGTTTCTCCCTCCCGGCCCTGCTCCTTCGCCCCGCTCGGCCGTGCCCCTTCGTCGCCCGGCTGGTCCCCCCGCCACCGCAGATTCTGTTGTCTCCCCTTTTCGAAGGGGGGACCGACTGAGCGAAGCGAAGGCGAGGGGGGTTCGCCCGCCAAGCCCTTAAACCGGTTCCTTCGCTATCACCTCGGCCAGACGCTCGGCCAGGTCTACGACGCGGTTGGAGTATCCCCACTCGTTGTCATACCACGACATCACCTTGACCAGATTTCCCCCCAGAACCTGAGTGGCGGAAGCATCGAAGATCGAAGAGTGCGGGTTGCCGATGATGTCGGTAGACACGATCGGGTCGTCGACGTACTCCATGATGCCCGCCATCGGCCCCGTCGCGGCAGCCTTCATGACGGCATTGACCTCATCGACGGTGACGTCGCGGTCCAACTCGACTACAAGGTCGACGGTTGACCCGTCGGGCACCGGCACCCTCATGGCCATTCCATCGAGTTTGCCGGCCAGGCTGGGCACGACCTCGCCGATGGCAGCGGCGGCCCCGGTTGTGGTGGGGATGATGTTCTCGGTGGCGGCTCGGCTCCGCCGCAGGTCCTGGTGCGGCACGTCGGCCAACACCTGATCGTTGGTATAGGCGTGGACGGTGGTCATCACTCCCTTGCGGATCCCGAAGCTGTCGTCGAGCACCTTGGCCAGGGGCGCCAAGGAGTTGGTGGTGCACGATGCGTTGGAGACGATGATGTCATCCGAGTCGAGTTGATCGTCGTTGACCCCCAGCACCACAGTCTCGTCGATCTTGTCCTTGGAAGGCACGGTGAGGATCACCCTCTTGGCGCCTGCGTCGATGTGCTTTTCAAGAGATGCGCGGTCTCTGAACACACCGGTCGACTCGATCACGATGTCGACGTCCAGATCCTTCCAGGGGAGCTGTGCCGGTTGGCGCTCCATCAGCATCTTGACCTTGTGCCGGCCCACGGTCATCGTCCCGTTCTCGACGGAGACTTCTTCGTCGAACTTGCCCATCACCGAGTCGTACTCGAGCAAATAGGCGAGGATGTCGTCGTCGGACAGATCGTTGATGGCGACGACTCTCAAACCCGATTCGGGGCGTTTGGCGATAATCCGAAACACCGCACGACCAATGCGTCCGAACCCGTTGATGGCGACGTTTGTCATGATGAGTCTTCTCCGTTGAGGTATTTGGCGACACTGGATGCGACTTCAACAACCCGGTGGGAGTAACCCCACCCGTTGTTGAACCAGGTGATGGTCTTCACCAACGTCCCGCCGGTGACCATTGTGGCCAGGCTGTCGTACACCCCGGAGTGCGAAGTCAATCTCACATCCGAGGAGACGATCGGGTCGGCGACATATTCGATCACCCCATGGAAGCTGGACCCACAAGCATCCTTGATGGCCGCGTTGACCTCCTCGATGTTGGTGCCCCTTTCGACGTCGGCCACCATGTCCACGGTCGATCCGTCCACAACGGGCACATTGAGAGCCACCACGGAGAGCTTTCCGTCGAACTCGGGGAGTGCCTGAGTGATGATCTCAGCCGAGTTGGTCTCGGCGGGGATGATGTTCTCACCGGCAGCCCGGCTGGTCCGGAAGGAATCGGTGGGAACGTCTGCAAGACGCCCCGAGTTGGACATCGCCTTGACCACGGTCATGAAACAGCGCTTGATCCCGAACTCCTCGTTGAGTGTCTTCAGGATCGGCGCTGCCGCATTGGAGGTGTTGGACCCGAGGGCCACTTGATCGAGGTCGGGACCCAGGATGTCGTCGTTGATGCCGGGTAACAGGAGCGGGATCTCACCGGGGGTCTCAGGGCTTGAAGTGAGAATGACCTTCTTGGCGCCCGCCGCGAGATGTCTATCGAGAGACTCTTTGGTCCGGTACTGGCTCGTTGTCTCCAGAACGACATCGACTCCCAACTCCCCCCAGTCGGCGTCTCCCGGCTCGCGGGCATCGAGGAAAGCGACCGTCTTCGATCCGTAGTCGAGCCTGCCGCCGGAATAGGAGACCGAGGCCGGGAAGCGACCATAGATCGAGTCGTACTTGAGGAGGTAGGTGAGAGCGTCAGGGTTGGCGATGTCACTGATCGCCACCACATCGAGGTCGTCACGATCGTGGAGGAGTCTCATCACGTTCCTCCCGATCCGTCCGAATCCCATCAGCCCGATCCGGGTGGTTGGCATCTATCAATCCTTTCTGTGCCCCTGAAACTAGTGCTGATACCCCTAGCCGGGCCAACCCGGCTCCGATAGGTTCGATAGGGGAGGGGGATTGCTCGCACAGCTGGTTCTGAGCGCAATTTGCCTGGTTGCCCCGGTCGACGGGCCGGTACTGGAGGAATTCGCTCCGGTGGGCTCGTATGGGGGCCACTGGGGGATCGATTACGGCGTGCCGTTCGGGTCTGAGGTTGGTGCCCCGGCGTCGGGGAGGGTGACCTTCGCCGGGTCGGTGGCCGGCATGAGGACGGTGACAATCGAACCGGTGCCCGGGTTCAAGGTTTCGGTGTCATACCTCTCTGAGATCGTGGTCGAGAAAGGGCAGACGGTCGAACGGGGTCAGGTCGTGGGCCAATCCGGCTCGCCTCACGGTGTTGACGGGGTGCACCTTTCGACACGGATCGACGGCCGATATGTCGACCCGGAGTCTCAGCTCGGATGTCGGGAGACTGACATCACCCGGGCCTTGCGTCTGGTGACGCCACCAGCGCCCTATCCTCGTCGAAGTGCGCACAGGCATACTCGGCGGGACCTTTGACCCGATTCATCTCGCCCACCTCCACGCCGGCGAGACCGCACTGTCTCAAGGACGGCTGGACCGGGTGTTGCTCATGCCGGCTGGGGATCCGTGGCAGAAGGCCGATCAGGTCCTGACCCCGGCTCAGCAACGTTTGGAGATGGTCCGGCAAGCCGTCGAGGGCGTCGAGGGGTTCCAGGTCGATGAGCGCGAGATCGAACGTGGTGGGCCTACCTACACCATCGATACCCTGCTCACGTTCCCACCAGACGAGGAGCTATTCCTGATAGTCGGCGCCGATGCCGCAGTGGGTGTCCCCAGCTGGCACCGCTGGAAAGAGGTGGTGGACCGCGCCGGGTTCCTGGTGATCCCAAGGCTAGGGACCAACATCGGTCGGGTTCGTGAGACGTTGCCCTCGGCGATTGTCCTGGACATGGCGCTGCTCGAGATCAGCGCCACCGCAATCCGCGCCATGGCAGCCGCGGGCGAGCCATATCGGTTCCTGGTGCCTCCCCGCGTACATGAGTTCATCGAGGCGACAGGCCTGTACGCGCAAGTGGGGCGAGACGATAGGGTAGGGGCCGCACTGGAGCAGGAGGAAGCGCAGTAGGCAACGGAAGAGAACAGGCCCGGGTGGCAGCGGACGCCATCTTCAACAAAAAGGGCATGGACATCGTGTTGCTCGACGTCGAGTCGCTATTCGTTCTCTCCGACGTCTTCGTCATCGCCACCGGCACCTCCCGACCTCACGTGCAGTCGCTGGCCGAGCACGTCGAGGAGAAGCTGTTCGAGGAGTTGGACCTCAAGGTGCTGCGAAGTGAGGGTCGCAACGAGGCGGAGTGGATTCTGCTCGACTTCGGGGACATCATCGTCCACCTGTTCCAAGCCGGTCCCCGCGACTTCTACGGTTTGCATCGGCTTTGGGCCGATTCGGAGGAGCTCGAGTGGGTGGAGCCTGTGGTTGCAGACGGGTAGTTGTTCAGCTGTCGATGCGTCCCAACCTTTCCGTTTCGAGTGGCTCTGGTCATCGCTACCACGCAGCCGGGCGAGGCTAGATTCTTCACGCACTTCGCCGAACCGGTTGCAGAGGTTGGGCCAGCTGAATCGACGCCCAACAGTGATTTCTGAGACATGACGAGTCGGCGAAGGATGCTTGTCCTTGCAGTGCTGGGAATAGCTGTGCTTGGGGTGGCCGCCGTGCTGGCGTTCACCCGAGACAGCGAGGAGCCACAGGGAATCGTCCCGACCGACGACACCCTCGAGGTGACGACGACGGACCCACCTGCCACCGCCACGAGCGCGGTCGAGGCGGTCGACGAATCAACCGACGAATCAACCGACGAACCAGCCGACGAGAGTTGCATTGGCGATCCCGGAATCGCGGTGCTGACGCAAGGAGTGGTTCAAGACTTCCCGCCGGGTGAGGAACAAGGCGGCCTCTTCATCCTCGGGTCCGCCGCCAGCGTCGAGTTTCGTCTTGATGCACCGGGCAATCGGAACCTGATCCTATTCCGCCTGGTATACACCGACGGCTCCGATACCCACGGCTGGACCGAGGTTGGTTGGTATGGAGAGGGGTCCGAGCTCACCTACGACGCGGGCACGGGCCGTTTTACGGGGTGGTTCACGCTGAGCCACACCGTGAACCCGACTGGATCGGCAGGCGAGAACCCCGAACGCGCCGATGTCGACCTCATATATGACGCCGACGCCGGGAGCGTTTCGGGCACGATCACCCATCCGGAAAGGGACTTCACGATCGACCTGCCCGGCGAGGAAGTCGAGCGCGAGTTCTTCGAAGATCCGAGCTGCTACCCGACACCCACCGAGGAACCCTGACCGGCGCTTCTGGAGGCGGGATCCACGTGACGTGTCAGTCCAGAAGACCCAGAAGACCCTGGAGCCATTCCGCAAGCTGCTCCCCGAATCGGTAGTACGACGACGGATCGCATATCTCCAAACACAGGTCGCCCGGAGCTGATGACTCCTCTTCCTCCTCCTCGTCGCATTCGTCTGCCGAGTCCACCACATCTTCGACCCGAATCGTGAGAATCCCCTCCGGCAATGCCCCTTCCCCTCCGGTCACGGTCAGCAGGAACGTGGTCTCGCCCTCGAGCGTTTGGGGGAGATCGCCGCTCCACCCACTCCCCGGGCCTGGCGGCCCCATCCGCCACGAGGTCTTGACCTCGTTCTCCTGGTCGTACTCAACACATGCAACCGACCCACCGGTCACCCGGACATGCAGCCGGTTCACGCCAAACGACCTCACATGGAACGGAGCTTCCCCGGCGCCGGCGATCTCGACATCGACCTTCGGTGGTACGTAGGGAACGTTCCCGCCACCGAGGTCAGGGACGCTCACGTCGGTCAGTGCCTCATTGAAGGCGTGCCACTGCCCAGCTATCTCGGTATTCAGCGATCCGGGAAGGTCGTCGATCGTGGAGAGGACACCCGTCGCTCCGCCTCCCTTGGAGTGGAGATACTCGAAGAACACCCAGTTGGTGAACGTCCTGCTCACCAATGACGTCTCGAGCTCCTCCGACGCGAGGCGCAGTGGGAGATTGCTGTGTTCCATGTTGACGTCCGGGTAGACGACACCGCTGAGGTAGTTGGCCAGACCGTCAACCCACCAGCGGAACGTGGTTCCGGGTCCAGGGAACGTCTGCTCGATCAGACAGTATGCAATGTCTCTGGCTAGGAACTGTTGGAACGAGTCCTCCCCAAAGATCTGCATCGATTGATGAACAGCGATCGAACAGTGCCCGTCTTGGACATCCACATTCGTGGTCAACGAGGGATCGTCCCCACCCGTCATGTACATGGCAACCGGTGGCATTTCGCCGAGGGCCTCGTATGTCTCGGCGGCGTCCTTCATGGCCTCCAGCGCCACATCGACGTCCTCCTGCGCCCAGTTGGTCGACACTTTGGTCATCGGCCGCAACAGAACGTATTTGCCCGGCCATTGCTGTTCCAGCTCGGGTGACCTGACTTCGACTAGACAGGGGCTCGCGGTGTTGTAGAGGATCTGACACCCATCCTGTTCGTCCTGCTGAGCAAGTACATCCAGGACTAGAGAGTCATTGGAAAGCAGTGCGGTGAGCTCCTCGGTCCCGGTCATCCCGGCAAGCTCTTCGGGCGTCAAGGACAGGAGGTCGAGCAGCCGGGTGATCTCGGTGCTCGCGGTGTCATCCGTGCCTGAGGTGAGATACTCCCGCGCCAGACGGATCACCCCCGTGCCGGTGCGCTCGATGATCTCGGTTTCGCCGAGCACCTCAGAAGAGTCCAGCTCGCCGGCCAACACTCTGAGCATCGCCACGAGACCCTCCCCCCTCGTCCACTCCCCCCTTTCTTCTCTGGCAAGGAGGACGTCCACGTATCCGAGACCTGGCAGGGTGGTCGGCTTGACGTCGGCGACCAGAACCCCCGTCGGCGACCCGCCCGGCAATCTGCTGAGAGCCTTGGTGACAAGCCCTGTCACGATGTCCTGAGTGCTGGCGTCGGCATCAGGGACGGCGAGAAGCACCCGGAAGAAGCCACCTCCCTGGCTTACGCTGAGCACACCGGCCTCATGTGGTGCCGTAAACGAACCCTGGCGCGGCACCCCAGCGAACCAGACCGCCTCATCACCCAGCCCCGGCACCGATTGGCCAACCACTCCCTCCATCTCGGCGCCGACCTCGAAGTCGGCCGGATCTCCCTGCTGGATCTCCACGTAGATCTCCGCGAGGATCAGCTTTGTACAGACGGCATTCCCGGGCTCGCTGAGGTCCACAGGCTCGGCGAAGTTGTCAATGACGAAGATCTCATCGCGGGTTGCCGGGTGGCTGTCACGGTGTGGGTCAAGCACCTCGTCGGCTTCCTCATCTGTCACCAGATCGCACAGGTCGGCAATCGGCTTCGGCTCCCCCGGAGCTGCGCCCGGGAATCTGGGCAGGGCGTTGGCGGCCAGAGACTTCGCCGCCTCGAGCCGGGCCGCATCGTCGAGATCGGGATGGTCGATGCCAAGCCGCACGAAGAGATAGCCCAGGCTCGTCTCCTCCACGACGCTGAGCACCCCACCTTCACTGCCCGGGAACCAGGCGGCCGCCTGGCCGACATCTGCCACTTCCACGCCAGTCACCCCATCCAGCTCGGAGCCCGGCATGAGGTCGTCCGGAAGGCCAGGGACAATCAGCACCGCTAGACCCTCGAGTGGCCCCTCGTCCACATCAGCTGTCCACACGCATCCCTCACTTCCGCCCACGGCGAAGAGACCATTGATGAACTGATCAGGACCCAAGAGCGCCTCAAACACCTCGTCGAAGGTGAGCAGAGAGCAGGCATCGATGGGAGGGACCTCCGGGCCGGCCCCGAGTTCCGACTCCGTGGAGGTCTCTTCCGGTGGTGTGGTCTGGAGCGTTGTCGAGGTGGAGAGAGCCACCGGCGGCTGTTCGTCCCCGCCACCCGTGATTGACAGGACTCTCCCCAGCACTGCAGCGAGGACGAGGCCACCGATCAGCAGTCGCGGGAACGGGATCCCTGCCACGGTCGCAGCCTTTTGACCCGCCGGTGAGGTCGGCTGTGCTGGATCCTGTCCTTTGCCCTCGTCATCCATCTGGGTTGGAATCTACGATCGCAAGTTAGCGAAGCCTTAAACCCGGTACGCCCCCATCCACTAGACCCGGACAGTCCGACCACCGGCAGGGCGGCTGATGTATTTCAAGCCCTTGTACCGGTTGACCGCAGTCGCCGGGGAACGGGTGTCGATGTATCCGATGGCTCCTTCGGGCGGGATGTTCAGCCGGCTAGGGCTGCTGTCTGAATCACCTGGGTCAGGTGGAGAAGGAGGGTTGCCGCCAGGGCGAGACCGAGCGGGACAATGGCGGACAATGCAACTGACCAGCCCCATGCCGGCGAGTCATTGGTTTCGGCCAGAGGAGGGGCCAGCGCTCTCAGCCGGTCCTCGATGAGGGTCGAGGTGGATGTCCCGAGCTTGTGAAGTGCGGACCGAACATGCTCCCTTTCCGATGCGGTGTCCGCCGATTCCTCGTCGGCCCACCGCTCCAGGGCCAGTCGAAGGGCGGTGATGGCCCTTGGTACCAACGGTATGAACCACAAGCCGTGCCCGACGCCGGTACCCACGAGGAGAAACCTCTGGTGATGACGACGCAGGTGTGCGATCTCATGACGGACGACGGCGGTCAGTTCGACGAGTCGGAGGTCTGCCACGAGCGACTTGGAGACGAGGACGAATGGCGAGGAGCCGGGTATGGCCACAGCGACCCTATCGCGCATTGGAAGCAGAACTGCACTGTGACCGGCAACCGCGGTCCGGATCCCGTGGACGGCGCCTTTCCGGAGCCTGGCATTGGCTTGCACGCTGGCGCTGACGCCGATCACGGTTCGGACAGCCACGGTCAACGCCAGGAAACCGGCAACCGCACCGAATGCCGGGGGGGCCCCAAGCAGGTGGCCTCCAAGTCGGCGACAAGCCGCGGCAAGCTCATCAGCTCCCAGGAGTGAGAAGGCGAGAGGCAAGGTGGCATGGATCAGACCCGCTTCGAGGAGCACGAATCCGGCACCGATCGAGAAGACCGTGACAATCGCCCATGCCGCGGGATGACGTGCACGGCGAATCAGTGGCAGGGCGAGGGCGGGGAGGGTGACGAGGGTTAGAGCGAGGACGAGCCTGACGCTGTTCATCAGCGCAGCAACCTGCGCAACTTCGAGCGGTCGTCGGGTGGAAGCTTGTCGACAAACTCGAGCAATGCGAGGCCTCGATCGTGAGACGTGTCCAGGACCTGCTCCATGTGGGATGCCACGTACTCCTCACGTGTTCCGGACGCTCGGTACTCGAAGCTCTTGCCCCGCTCGCGGCGCTGCAATCTTCCCTTCTCATAGAGTCGGGTGAGGACAGTTCCGACCGTAGTAGGGGCGACATCCCGGTTCAGGAGCTTCCTCACCTCGACGGTGGTGAGCCAGGCTCCTTCGTCCCACAGGATGTCCATGACCGCACCCTCCAGCACCGGTTTTCTCGCCATCGCATCTCCGTTCGAGTCTGTGACCTTACCGGTCAGATTGGGTCCGGGCCTGTGCATCCGCCCGATTCCGACAATTTGTAGTGGCAGGTCTTCGACAATATGTAGTAAGTTCTGAGAGAGGAGGAAAACACATGCTCAGACTCGCCTTGGGGCGAACCGCCCTTTTCACATTGATCGCAGGCTTGCTCGTCGGCGCCTGTTCCGACTCGACCGCCGGGATGGAGGAGATGATGTTCAGCTTCGGCGAACCCGCCGAAGCTGCCAACGCCGACCGGGTCATCGAGATCACCGCCAACGATGACTTCAGCTTCGATCCCGACGAGATCACCGTTTCGGCAGGAGAGGTCATCACCTTCCGGGTCGTCAACGGCGGGGCAATCATCCACGATTTCACACTCGGAGACGAAGCCACCCAAGAGGAGCACGAGGCAGAGATGGCCGAGATGGCGGAGAGTGGGGAGATGATGATGCACGACGAACCCAACGCAATGTCCATCGGCCCCGGGGAAACCAATGAGATGACCTGGCACTTCACCGAGGGAGGGTCGGTGCTGGTCGGGTGCCACCAGGTCGGTCACTACGCCTCGGGAATGAAGGGAACGATCACGATCGAGTCCTGACCGGGAGACATGCCCCATCACCCGTCG
>DATKEA010000092.1:0-4000 GCA_035544615.1 Acidimicrobiia bacterium
GTGGGTCGATTGCTACTGGATTCGTGTCAAACCTGGGTCGAACGAACGGTGCCGAAACAGGTCTGGTCGCAAGGTTCCGCACATATCACCGACCACCACGAGCGATACCGCGCGCCCACCAGCGTCCGGGATCCGGCATTATGCGCTCACCCGAACACCTTGGGCCCCTGCCCCCCTGGCGCCAGAAATTCCGGCTTTCGCCCCTGAGCAGAGCGCTCTGATTCGTTTCACTCTTCCCGGTGGATCCGGGCGCACATACGTGGGAGATGTCGCTGGTGTCCGTCTGGTGTCCGTCTGGTGTCCGTCAGAGGATGAAAGAGCACGAGAATCGATGAGAAGCAGCGTGAGACGAACGCCCAGGTAGCGGGCCTATTTTGCATAACCTTCCAGGTGGCGAAACCCCCTGATCTGCCCTTACAAGGCAGGGGTCGGCGGTTCGAGTCCGTCAACGCCCACTCTTCACACGAAAGCCCAGGTCGGGGCCGGCTATTCCGGCGCACTCGCCAGCTTGCCTGCCTGGCGTCCGGTGAGGTGCCCGGCGGCTGCGGCCCACCGAATCGCTCTCTCGAACAGTTCGTCGATGGGTGGCGGCGGGCCCGCCAACCCGATCGCATCGTCGTCGTCGAACTCGCAGGAGTTCTTCATGATCCAGTAAGACTCGTGCCCAAAGGGAAGCCGGGTCGGCACCACTCTCTGCATTGCGTCCATCGCCCGGCCGGTGGAGTCCAGGAGCCAACCCGGTGCGGGAAGGAACTGGGGGAGAGAGCGGCCCGTGAGTTCCCTGGCGTGCTGGAACCAGTCGCCCCAGGTGGCATAGCGTCCCGTGCACGTGACCCGTCGCAGGCCGGTGTCCTGTTCCAAGAGCGCCACATGAATCGCGGTGATCCAGTCGATATCGCACGCGGGAAAGCCACCGTTGATATGGAACGGAGCGGTTGGAACCAGCATCGCTCTCATGATGGACAGCTGCTCACCGGGTCCGGGGTCGTTCGGGCCGAAGACACCTCCGGGATAGGTGGTCACCACCGGCGCGCCCCGGTCCTGCCACTTCCGGACGATCACCTCGGTGCGCTTCTTCGAGTCGGAATAGGGGTGACCCTGGAGCGGTGCCAGGGGAACCGGATCCGGGTCGTCGTCGGGCCGTGGCCAGGAGATCTGGGCGGTGGACACGTGGATGATCGGATCGCAGCCGGCCGCGACCGCAGCCGATAAAACGGTGTCGGTCCCGTCCACATTCGTCTTGGCCATGTTCCGGCTCTGGCGAGGGTCATAGCTGTAGATGTTGGCGGTGTGGACGATGGCGTCGCAGCCTTCTACCGCCGCGGTGACCGCGTCGATATCGGTCACGTCGCCCTCATGCATCTCGGTGGGGGTGACACCGAACGGAGCCAGAGCGCGATCGAGTTTCGCCTGGGAGCGCACGAAGGCACGCACGACATGGTGTCGGCCGGTAAGTGCCGCAACGAGGTGGCTGCCGATGAACCCGGAGGCGCCGGTGACGAGAACCCTCATGGCGGTGGGAATCTACATCCATCTGCGGTGATGCGACGGAGGGCTGTGCCGTTATCGGTCAACTCCTGCAAGACCGAACTGCTTACGCCCGGTTAACAGGGGAAGTGGTTGGATGAAACCCGATGCGACCCCTCCCAGCCGTGATCCTCCTCGTGATCTCTGCTTGCACGGTCGGAGGCGGTTCCGAGACCACGAAAACCGCGGCTTCCATGGATGTGGTCGAGGCGCCTTCAGATTTCGAGACCGGCTATCCCCCGGCACCGGACGTCCCAAGCGGTCCTCTCGAGCCGCGGATCGTGGACGAGCTCGGGGGCCTCTTGGTTGGCGTGGCCGGAGCAACCCACGAGAGCGAAGCCCTCGACGAGGTTGTCGCCGCCAACGATCCTCGGGTCGCCTGGTTGCTGGCGGACATGATGCGATTCGTCCAGGTTGGTGAGATGGCAACGGAATTGAAGTCGGCGTTCGCCCGTCTCACCGGCGTCCGGCTCGACAGCGGGGATCACCCGCCTTTCGTGGATGCGATGAATCATCTCTTCGCCTGGGATCTCCCGTCATTCCCTGAGTACGACCCGCTCAAAGCAGACCTCTACACCATTGTCGAGCCGGGGTGGTTGCCGTTCTTCGAGCAAAACGTGAGCATCGATTGGCGCTATGTGACCTGGGGCGGGGTACTGATCGACGATCGTCCTTTCGGTGACACCGCAGCATGCCCCGACGGCTGTATCCCGGCTCTGGACGATCCGCCTACCACCGACGCGGCGGGCGGAAGCTGGTATCCCGACGATTCGGTCGTGTTCGGGATCGTGCTCGGCGATGAGGCAATCGCGCTACCTCAGAACCAGATGGAGGTGCACGAGATGGTCAATCTCGGCCTGGGAGGTCGGCGGCTCGGAGTTCCCTATTGCACCCTCTGTGGCTCGGCCCAGGCATACCTGACCGACTCGGTGCCCGAGGGGTTCGAGACCGCAGTGCTGCGCACATCCGGGCTTCTCTCTCGCTCCAACAAGGTCATGTACGACCTACTCACCGGATCGGTGCTCGACACATTCACCGGCGAAGCCCGGTCCGGCCCGCTCGCCGAGGCTCGCGTGGAGCTGGAACAAATTACCGTGGTGGCTTCGACCTGGGGCGACTGGAAGACAGCTCACTCCGAAACACGGATCCTGGCCGAGGACGGCGGTCTCGGGCGCAGCTATCCGGCCGACCCGCTTGGAGGTCGTGATGACGACGGTCCTATCTTCCCGGTGGGCCCGGTTGACCCACGTCTCCCGGTTCAGGAGCTCGTTGTCGGCGTGGTCGCCGACGGCACACCGATCGCCTTCCCGGTTGCCGAGGCGCGAAGGGCGCTCCAGGCGGGAGAGGAGGTGGTGGTGGGAGAGGTGACGGTCATGCTCGACGGGAATGGGATCAGGGTGGCTGGGTCCGATGGTGAGCTCCCCGCCCATCAGGCCTACTGGTTCGCCTGGAGCCAGTTCCACCCCACCACGGTTGTGTGGACCGCCCTGGGCTGACTCAAGTGGTGAGTCTGTCGACCATCGGCCAGGGGAGGGACGCTCAGACCAGAAGTGGGTCGCTGATGATCCCCACCAGGGCAGGGCCGGGGTGGGCGACCCCCGCTTCGACCGCATCCACCAGTTGGTCGGGGTGGGTGACTCGAAGACCCTTCGCTCCGCACAGCTCGGCGAAGGCGGTGAAGTCCGGGTTGTGGAGCCCGGTCTGCCACACGTCATACCGGGCCGCCCGCTGCTCCTTGCTGATCTTGGCAAGCTCGCTGTTGTTCAAGAGGATGTGGGTGATGTTCATGTCGTACTTGACCGCGGTCGTCAGCTCCATGGCGTACTGGCCGAAGCCCCCGTCGCCACTGATCGAGACGATGGGACGGTCGTCGCCTGCCGCGGCCCAGGCCCCCATGGCCGCGGGAAAGGCGAAACCGATCGATCCCAGATATCCCGACATGAGCACGGTCTGGTTCTTGACCTCGAAGTAGCGGCCAAACGAGTAGGCGTTGTTGCCGACGTCGACACAGATCACTGCATCATCGGGGACACATTCGCTGAGAATGGCGAAGGTCCGCGCCGAGGAGATGCCTTGACCTTCATCGTCGCGGAAACGCCCGGCCTTCTCCTCACGCCAGATCTCCCACCGCTCGGCTATTTCCGGACGCCGGTCGATATGAGTGGCTCTCGTCGGGAGCCTACTGGTGAGCGCCTCGGCAGCGATCCCCACATCGGAGAGCATCGGAGTATCAACGGAGTGGAATCGGCCCAATGCCATCGGGTCGAAGTCGACCTGGATCGTTGGCTTATAGGTGGCAACACCGGTGTGATTCGAGAACGAAGCGCCGAAGACGATCAGAAGGTCCGACTCGTTCATGAACCAGCTTGCGATCGGAGTCCCGGAGCGGCCGAGGACACCGCAGCCGAGTTGATGATGATCGGGGATCAGGCCCTTTGCCTTGAAGGTGGTGGCAACCGGCGCCCCCAGTCTC
>DATKEA010000093.1:0-49895 GCA_035544615.1 Acidimicrobiia bacterium
GATTGCAGCCTTGGGTGATGTTCTCGGCGGCGATCGCTTCGATTCCGCCCTCATGGACGTTGTTGTCGTCGTCGATGAAAGTCCCTCCCGGAGGGAGGACCGCCATCAGCACCGCCAGCACGAGCCCAGGTTTCCACCACACCACGATCTAATCGACTCCTACCCTCACCGACTCAAGCCGAAACCGGAGACGAATCCGGACCCGATCTCGTCGCTGGACAGGGTCATCTCCGGACATGTGGATCGCGAACTCGGGGATCGGTCAGGACTTGACCATCAGGATGTTGCACTTGGCCGACTTGACCACACCTTGTGCCGTCGACCCGAGCAGAGCTTCAGTCACCCGGCCCCGCCCTCTGGGTCCAACCACCAGGACCGAAGCCCCGATCTCGTCGCAGTAGTCGGACAAGGCAGATGCCGGCTTGCCGTCCCGGTTCACTTTCACCACCTCGAGCCCGGCATCGTCGAGGATCGGGGCCGCCCGCTTCCACACTTCCACCCGGTCGCTCTCTGCTAGCTCGTGGGTGCTTGTCGTCTGGTTGCCGGCGAGATGGAGCACGGCGGGGGTTACATCGAGGGCGTGGAGGACGTGCAGTGCCACCCCTCTCCAGGCTGCCTCGCGCACCGCGAGTTCGAGGGCACCCATGCTGGCGTCGGAGCCATCGAAGCCCACCACCACCGGCCCGACGTCTTCATTGCCGCGTGTCATGACGTCAATCCTGGCAGAGGAAAGCCGCCAGGCCGAACCGGGATGTCACTGCCTAACATCGCCAAATGGCGGCGATAGAGGTCAAAGGGTTGACCAAACGGTACGGTGAACTGTCTGCCGTGGCCGGAGTCGATCTCGTGATCGAACCCGGTGAGGTGTTCGCTCTGCTCGGCCCCAACGGCGCCGGGAAGACCACGACCGTCGAGATCCTGGAGGGTCATCGGGCCGCAGACCAGGGCTCTGTCTCGGTGCTCGGGTTCGACCCCTCGACCGGAGGACGTGAGTACCGGGAGCGAATCGGAATCGTCCTCCAGGAGGGATCCGTTGAGCGCGAGCTCACTGTCCGCGAGGCTCTCGAGCTCTACGGGTCGATGTACCCCCGACGCCTCCGCTCAGGGGAGCTGATCGACCTTGTCGGGCTGGAAGCCAAGGCCGACGCCCGGATCAAGACTCTCTCCGGCGGCCAGCAGCGTCGTCTCGAGCTGGCATTGGGGCTGGTGGGCGACCCCGACCTCCTCTTCCTGGACGAGCCGACCACCGGTTTCGACCCGTCGGCCAGACGCCAGGCCTGGGGGATCCTGGAAAACCTCACCTCATTGGGCAAGACCATCCTTCTCACCACGCACTACATGGACGAAGCCCAGCACCTGGCCGACCGTATTGCCATCATCGACCGGGGTCGGATCGTGGCCGAGGGGACCCCGGACACCCTGGGCGGGCGCCGGGAGGGCATGGTCACCATCAGGTTCGATGCACCTACGGGCTTCGGGGCGGGTGAGATCCCGGTCCCCGGGCTCGAAGCCCGCGACGGCACCTTCCAGCTCGACACCGATTTCCCCACCCGCGCCCTCCATGAGCTGACCGGATGGGCGGTGCAGCGAGGGATCGAACTGGGCCATCTGGAAATGCGCCGTCCCTCCCTGGAGGATGTGTATTTGGAGCTGACCGATGACCGCTGACACGGTGGGGATGCGACGGCCGGGAACCGCAGAACTGGTCTGGCATCAGTTTCGGCATCAGAACCGGATTTTCTGGCGCACGCCGATCGCGGCATTCTTCACCATCGGGTTTCCCCTGATGCTCCTCATCCTCTTCACCGCCCTCTTCGGAATCGAGGCGGCTAAGTTCTTCACCCCCAGTCTCGCTGTCTTCGCCGCGGTGTCGGCCACCTATACCAACCTCGCCATCGGCACCGCTCTGGCCCGGGACAACGGGATTCTCAAGCGGGTGCGGGGCACGCCCATACCCCCTGCGGCCTATTTGGCAGGCCGGGTACTCTCCGGCATCTATCTGGCTTTTATCGCCATCGTCCTGATGATGGGGACCGGGATTCTCTTCTTCGAGATCGACGTGGTCCCACGCGCCCTGCCGGCAGCCTTCGTGACGTTTCTCGTGGGTGTGGGCTGTTTCGCCGCCCTGGGGATGCTGGTGGCCGCGGTGTCACCGAGCGGGGATGCCGCCCCGGCGATAACCAATGCCAGCCTCCTCCCCATCGCCTTCATCTCGGATGTGTTCATCCCACTCGAGCAGGCCCCGGAGTGGCTCGTGGTCATCGGCAACATCTTCCCGCTGAAGCCATTCGCCGTGTCCTTTCGCGACGCGTTCGACCCCAGCCTGAGCGGCGCCCAGTTCCATTGGCCCGAGCTGGCCTCGATGGTGGTCTGGGGGATAGTCGCCGCCTTTCTCGCCGTTCGCCTGTTCAAGTGGGAGCCCAGCTCAGGGTCGTCGGGACGGCGGGGACGCCGGGCGGCGGCGGCGGCGAATTGACCGGAGAAGCCGGTCCCGACGAGCACCAACAAGTTAGGAGAGCTCTTGTACATAGCCGATCCCGACCGCTACGCCGAAATGCCCTACTCCCGCTCGGGAAGGAGCGGTCTCGCCCTGCCCCGGATCTCGCTCGGTCTGTGGCACAACTTTGGCGGTGAGGAGCTGAGCGAGGAAGGGCGGCGCATCATCCTCAATTCCTTCGACCAGGGGATCACCCACTTCGACCTGGCCAACAACTACGGGCCTCCGCCCGGATCGGCCGAGCGCAACTTCGGGACTCTGATGGCGACCGACCTCGCTCCCTACCGGGATGAGCTGATCATCTCGACCAAGGCCGGCTACGACATGTGGCCCGGTCCCTACGGGGAGTGGGGCTCGCGCAAGTACCTGTTGGCCAGCCTGGACCAGAGCCTGACCCGCATGGGGCTCGATTACGTCGACATCTTCTACTCGCATCGCTACGACCCAGACACCCCGCTCGAGGAGACCATGGGTGCCCTGGACAGTGCGGTCCGGGCAGGGAAGGCGCTCTATGTCGGCATCTCCTCATACGGACCCGAGAAGACCCGGGAGGCGGCGGCGATCCTGGCCCGACTCGGAACCCCTTTCATCATCCACCAGCCCTCCTACTCGATGCTCAACCGCTGGGTGGAGGAGGGTCTGCTCGACGTGCTCGGTGAGTTGGGCATCGGCTGCATCGTCTTCTCCCCACTGGCCCAAGGGCTGCTCACCGAGAAGTACCTCGACGGGATTCCCGCCGACTCCCGAGTGGAGAGGGGAGGCGCTCTCGACCGCTCGATGCTGTCCGAGGACAATCTGGCTCGGGTGCGCGGGCTAAACGAATTGGCCCGGGAGCGGGGTCAGACCCTGGCCCAGATGGCGATCGCCTGGGTGTTGCGCGACGACCGGGTCACCTCGGCCCTGATGGGAGCGAGCCGATGGTCGCAGGTCGAGGACGCATTGGCCGCCCTCGACAACACCAGCTTCAGCGAGGAAGAGTTGGCAGCCATCGACCGGTTCGCCGTCGAAGGCGACATCAATCTCTGGGCCCGGTCCAGTGAAGAGGGCTGACCCGCGGTGAGGGATCCCATGGTCAAACGGATGTCCTCGTGGCACCGGCTTCTGTACCGGATCACCGGCGGGGTGATCGGGCGCCGTCTGGTCGACAACGACATCCTGCTTCTCACCACCCGAGGCCGGGCAACCGGTGGCGAGCACACCGTTCCCCTCCTCTATTTGCGAGATGGGGAGTGTCTGGTGGTGGTTGCCTCCTACGGCGGGCGTGACCGGCATCCCGAGTGGTATCTGAACCTGGTCGACGAGCCTTCGGTGAAGGCACAGACCGGTCGGAATCGAGGGTCGTTCCGGGCCCGGACCGCCACCGAGGACGAACGAGAGAGGTGGTGGCCCCGGGTGGTCGCCGCCTATTCCGACTATGCGGTCTATCAGGGGCGTACCGATCGGCAGATCCCGTTGGTCATGCTCGAGCCACCGGGCCTGACGTAACCTCCGCCCATGACTGTCGCCGATCGTCTTGCCGCTTTTGGGGTGACCATCTTCAGCGAGATGACCGCCCTGGCCGTGGAGCACGATGCGATCAACCTGGGGCAGGGATTCCCCAATTGGGACGGCGCCGATTTCGTCAAGGAGGCGGCCCGGCGCTCCCTGGAGGAAGGAGGGAGTGACCAGTATCCACCGAGCCAGGGAATCCCCGTCTTGCGTCAATCCATCGCCGATCGCTACGGCCCGCTGCTGGGACGGGCTCTGGACCCGGCGACCGAAATCACCGTCACCTGTGGCTGCACCGAGGCCCTGGCTGCGTCCTTCCTGGGTCTGGTCGACCCCGGAGACGAGGTGATCCTGATCGAGCCGTTCTACGACGCCTACCCGGTGTTCGTCTCCATGACGGCGGCGGTGCCCAGGTACGTCACCCTGCGCCCGCCATCATTCGACCTCGACCTCGATGAGCTTCGGGCCGCGTTCTCGGCCAAGACCAAGGCGATCGTTGTCAACAACCCGCACAACCCGACCGGCCGGGTATTCACCGATGAAGAGCTCACCGCCATCGCCGCGCTCTGCGTCGAATACGACGTCATCGCCATCACCGACGAGGTCTACGAGGAGATGACGTATGAGGGTGAGCATCGGAGTCTCGCCACCTACGAAGGGATGTGGGAACGGACTCTCACGCTGTCCTCGATTGGGAAGACTTTCTCGCTGACCGGGTGGAAGCTGGGCTGGGGAATCGCACCGGCCGCGCTGACGGCAGGGCTTCGCGCTGCCCACCAGTTCCTCACCTTCACCACCCCTACCCCGGTGCAGCATGGTGCGGTGGCGGCGATGGCCGCGCCCGGAAGCTTCTACGAGGATCTCAGGTCGGGTTACTTGAAGAAGCGGGACCTGCTCGCCGATGGTCTGGAGGCGGTCGGGTTCGAAGTCCACCGCCCTCAAGGGACCTATTTCATGATGGCCGGGTTCGACCGCTTCGGCTTCACCGACGACCGGGTGTTCTGCCGTCACCTGGTGGAGGAGGCTCGGGTGGTGGCCATCCCGCCCAGTGTCTTCTACCACCGCCCCGAGGACGGGTCGTCGCTTGTCCGCTTCGCCTTCTGCAAAGACGAGTCGCTGCTGTCCGAGGCCCTGGACCGGCTGTCGGTGCTGACCCTCTGACTTCACCCTGCCAGGGCCGGGATCACCTCACGGGCGAACAGGTCGAGGCTCGATGTGTCGTATGCCGGGTCGGGGAAGTAGACAATGGCGTAGGCCAGGCCTAATGCCTCCCACTCCTCGAGCCGGGCGACGACTTGCTCCGGAGTCCCCGAGGCGTGACGGTAGAGCCTGGCCTGTTCGGCGGCCTTCTCCTCGGAGACGTGCTCACCCAGCCGGGACTCCACCCAGGCGATCTTCTCCTCCACCTCGGCCTCGGTCTCCGCGCAGACGATGTTGAAGTTGGCCGACCTGACGATCTGGTCGAAATCCCGCCCCACATCTCGGCAGTGCCCGGCCAGGACCTCGGACTTGTGAGCGAACAGCTCGGGTTTGATCCCGAAGTTGGAGTACTGGGCATGGCGGGCGACGACGCGGAGGGTGAGCTGCTCCCCGCCCCCGGCCACCCAGAAGGGGATGTGCGGGTCCTGGACCGGCTTGGGCTGGCTGATCGCACCCCTCAACTGGTAGTGCTTCCCCTCGTAGTCGACGACGTCCTCGGTCCACATCGCCTTCATGATCTCGACGCCCTCCTCCAGCATCTTGATCCTGGGGGCAGGCTCCAGGAAGGGGTAGCCGTAACCGTCGTGCTCGTGCTCGTACCACCCGGCGCCGATCCCCATCTCCAGCCGTCCTCCCGAGATGACGTCGATCGAGGCGGCCACCTTGGCCAGATACGAGGGCGGGCGGTAGGTGTTGCAGGTGCACATCTGGCCCAACCGCACCGTTTCGGTGACCGCGGCCAGCGCGGCCATCAAGGTCCACGCCTCGTAGGTGACCTCCTGGGTGGGGGAGGGCACGGTGTGGAAATGGTCGTAGACCCAGAGCGATTCAAAACCCCTGTCCTCGATGCGCCGGGCCACGTTGGTCATGGTCTCCCAGTGACGGCCTGGCTCGATCCCGGTCAGATCGAGACGCCATCCTTGGGGTACGAATGCTCCGAATCTCATGGCGGCGAGGCTACCGGTGGAGCCCTCAACGGGGAAACCCACGACTTCACAGCGATTTTCCCTGTTTACACTTCATCGTTCCCCCAACACGAGGGAGCGATGTCGGCACCTTTCTTTGATCCAGGCCCGGACCGCGACGCTTGCGGCGTCGGGTTCATCGCCGCCCTCGACCGCGTTCCCAGCCACCGGATGACCGGTCTCGCCGTCGAGTGTCTGGTCAACCTGGACCATCGAGGGGCGCGCGCCGCCGACGGGACCGGCGACGGCGCCGGGCTTCTCACCCAGCTTCCGCACCGGCTGATCAACCGGGAGCTGAGGACTCACGGTCTCGAAGTGACGCCGGGGAGTCTCGGTGTGGTCATGTGCTTCCTCTCGCCCACCGAGGCGGCTGCCTCCCGTTCCGTTGTCACCGAGGCCGTGGAAGCGGAGGGGATGCAGGTGCTGTTCTGGCGTTCGGTGCCCATCGATGCCTCCGTTCTGGGCGACCATGCCCGCTCGGTGCTCCCCCTGATCGAGCAGGCCATCGTCACCGGAGCGGTTGAGGGAGCAGACTTCGAGCGCAGCCTCTACCTGGCCAGGAAGCGAATCGAGAGAGCGGCAACCCCAGGACTGTCGATACCGTCGGCGTCGAGCCGGACCGTCGTCTATAAGGGCCTGTTCACAGCGGCCAGGATCGCAGAGTTCTACCGGGACCTTGTCGACCCGGATTACGAGACGGCCTTTGCCATCTTCCATCAGCGTTACTCGACAAACACCTTCCCTTCCTGGGACAACGCCCAGCCTTTCCGCACCCTGGGCCACAACGGAGAGATCAACACCATCCAATCGAACCGTTCCTGGATGCTGGCCCGGGAAAAGGCGGCCACCCCGGGAGTGTGGGGCGACCGTCTTCCCGATCTGTTCCCCTTCCTCCAGCCCGGGATATCCGACTCGGGCAGCCTCGACAACGCTTTCGAGCTACTGATGCGAAGCGGTCGATCCCTGGCTCACGTCAAGGAGCTGCTGATCCCGGCGGCCTGGGAGAACGTGCCCGACCTCGATCCCGACCTGGCCGCTTTCTACGCCTACCACGCCTTTCTCACCGAACCCTGGGATGGGCCGGTCGCCATCGCCGCCACCGACGGTTCCTCGCTGTTGGCGGGCATGGACCGCAACGGGCTCCGTCCTGCTCGCTGGTCGATCACTCCCGATGTGATCCTGGTCGCATCCGAGGCCGGGGTCTGTCCTGAGGAGGAGGCCAAGGCCATGGCCAACGGCCAGCTCGGCCCGGGGGACCTGATCGTCTTCGACGGGGAGACGGGGGAGGTGCAACACTCCGATCAGGTCAAGGCGACATTGGCCGCGGCTCGGCCCTACGGCGATTGGGTGAACACTGAGACGCTTCGCATCCAGGCCCCGTTCGACGACCTGGCCGACGATCGTTTCGATGCCGCTGCCTTGAGCCGGGTGTTCGGGTACACCGCCGAAGAGCGCCGGCTGATCATCGCCGACATGGCCCGGGGGGACAACCCCCTGGGTGCGATGGGAGACGACACCGGGCTAGCGGTGCTCGCCTCTCGACCCCGCCGGCTCACCCAGTACTTCCACGAGCAGTTCGCTCAGGTGACAAATCCCCCGATGGATCCGATAAGGGAGAAGCTGGTCATGTCGCTGCGCATCCAGCTGGGTCGTCGTGGTCCCCTTCTCGAGGACACCCCACAGCAGGCCCATCTGATCGAACTGGCCAGCCCGATCCTCTCCGATGCCGAGCTGGAATCGATCGTTCGTTCCGGAGACCCTCGCTTCTTCTCCCATTGGATCGCCACCACATGGGCCGTTGCGGACGGGCCCGAAGGGATGGAGCAACGTCTCGATGAGATCTGCGACGAGGCGGCCCAGGCGGTCAAGCTGGGAGCGAGCATCATCGTCCTCTCCGATCGCGAGACCGAGGCGACCCGAGCTTCGGTGCCGATGCTTCTCGCCCTGGGCGCGGTTCATCACCGGCTGATCGATGAAGGCGTGCGCGGGCTCGTCTCGCTGGTGGTCGTCTCAGGTGAGCCGCGCGACCCTCACGACCTGGCCTGCCTGATCGGGTTTGGGGCGTCGGCGGTGAACCCGTATCTCGCCATCGAGCACGCCCGTGACCTGGCCGCCTCCGGTGCCATCGACGTCGACCCGGTGGCGGCCCAGGAGAACTACCGCGACGCCATGGAGGGTGGTCTGCTCAAGATCATGTCCAAGATGGGCATCTGCACTCTGTCGGCGTATCGCGGCTCGGAGCTGTTCGAGGTGATCGGGCTCTCCGAACATGTCTGTCGCAAGGCGTTCCGCAATGCTCCGAGGAGGCTGCGGGGCGTCGGTCTCCGCGAGCTCGCCCGCCAGGCATTGCAGCGACACCACGCCTACACGGAGAGCGCTTCGGAGCCCGGTGGGTTCTACAAGCACCGGCGCGGCGCCGACACCCACGTGACCAGCCCGATGGTGGTTCTGGGAGTGCAGAAAGCCGTGCGCTCGGGAGATCGCGAGGATTGGGACAAATACATCGAGATGATCTCGGACCGGGAGCCGGCCCTGGTACGCGACCTATTCACCTTCGTGCAGCGGAAGCCTGTCCCACTCGACGAGGTGGAGCCGGTGGAGGGGATCATGCGCCGTTTCACCACTGCGGCGATGTCCCTTGGCGCTCTCTCCGCCGAGGCTCACGTGGCACTGGCCGAGGCGATGAACATGATTGGTGGTCATTCCAACTCGGGCGAGGGGGGAGAGGACCCCGAACGATTCAGCACCCCGATGAACTCGGCGATCAAGCAGGTCGCATCGGGCCGGTTCGGGGTGACCCCGGCTTATCTGGACTCGGCGGACGAGCTGCAGATCAAGATGGCCCAGGGCTCCAAGCCCGGTGAAGGTGGCCAGCTGCCCGGGCACAAAGTGTCGGCCGAGATCGCCCGTCTTCGCTTCACCGAGCCGGGCGTCACTCTGATCTCGCCTCCGCCCCATCACGACATCTACAGCATCGAGGACCTAGCCCAGCTGATCTACGACCTCAAGGCGTTCAAGCCCACCGCCCGTGTCTCTGTCAAGCTGGTCAGCGAACCGGGAGTAGGGACCATCGCGGTCGGAGTGGCCAAGGCCGATGCCGACGTCATCACCATATCCGGGTCTGAAGGCGGGACTGGCGCCTCCCCGTTGGTGTCGATCAAGCACGCCGGCTCGCCCTGGGAGCTCGGCCTCGCCGAAGCGCATCAGGTGCTCACCGCCAACGGGCAACGCTCCCGTGTGCTTCTCGAGACCGACGGCGGTTTGCGCACCGGGCGGGACGTGGTGGTGGCCGCCTTGCTCGGTGCAGAGCGGTTCGGGTTCGGGACCCTTCCCCTCCTCGCCATGGGCTGCAAGATGGTGCGCCAGTGTCATCTCAACACCTGCCCGGTCGGGATCGCGACACAGAACGAAGACCTGAGAGCCAAGTTCACCGGGTCCGCCGACCAGGTGGTGCTTCTCTTCCGTCGTCTCGCCGAGGAGGCAAGAGGCCACATGGCGACGCTGGGAGCCAGGTCCATCGAGGAGCTGGTGGGTCGCGCCGATCTGCTCCGTCCCATCGATCCCCAACATCCGCTTTCGGCCGATCTGTCGGCGATGTTGATCGCCTCCCAGGGAGGCAAGAGCCATGAGGGATACCGCAAGATCCCGCTCTCAGACCTGTCGGTACAGCTGGTGGCGGACAGCCAGGAGGCGATCGCAACCCAGGCACCGATCGAGCTCTCGTATTCGATCCGCAATGTGGACCGGGCGATCGGGGCCCGTCTCTCCGGCGACATCACGTCCCGCCACGGGAGCGACGGTCTTCCCGAGAGCACGATCGTCGTCAGGTTCTCTGGTACGGCCGGGCAGAGTTTCGGGGCCTGGCTGTGCCGGGGTGTGGACCTGCATCTCGACGGCACTTCCAACGACTACCTGGGCAAGGGGATGGGCGGCGGGCTGATCTCGGTCTCCCCGCGTCGTCCCAACGGCCTGGTGCCTCAGGCCGCCGGCAACGCCGTTCTCTACGGGGCTACCGGTGGCCGGGTCTTCCTCGCCGGCCGCGTCGCTCAACGCTTCGCGGTGAGGAACTCTGGAGCCACCGCGGTCATCGAGGGTTGCTCCGACCACGGGTCCGAGTACATGACCGGGGGCAAGGTGCTGGTGATCGGCGACGTCGGGCGCAACTTCGCCGCCGGCATGACTGGCGGTGTGGCCTATGTCTGGGATCCTGACCTCAGCCTGAAGGCCATGCTGGCCGACACCGCCCCTTCGGCCCGTAGGCCATCCGACGCCGATCTGGCCGACATAAGAGCGCTCGTCGAGGCTCATCTCGCCAACACCGGCAGCCCGATCGCTGCCGGCATCCTCGACGACTGGTCAGGACAGCAAGGAGCATTCTGGGTTGTATCTGCCTCGGGACGGGCTCGCGAGCCGGTCCGGGTCGAGGTCGGTGAAGTCCCTTCGGCGGGCTGAGACTCGATCGGGACCACCTTGCCGGACTCTGATTCGACCAGTGGGATGCCGGGTCACATCGTGGTCGTGGGCCCGATGGGCTCGGGCAAGTCAACGCTGGCTGGTGGATTGGCCCGGTCGCTGGAGCGACAGGTCTTCGACTCGGACAAATCGATTGAGGAGCGCACCGGGCGCATCGGCCGGGAGATCGCCAGAACCGACGGGGTCGAGGCGTTGCACCGGCTGGAGGCAGACGTGCTACTCGAGGCCCTTTCCAGCCCGCGCCCGGCAGTGGTCGCCGCCGCCGCCTCGGTGATCGAGGACCCCGAGGTGAGAGAGGCCTTGGAGGACGCCTTCTGTGTCTGGGTGACCGCCGACTCTGACATCCTGGCCGAGCGGTCCGCTCGGGGAAGTCATCGGCGTGCTGTGGCCCGTCACGAGGATCTCGGGCATCGGGACCTGCTCTTCGAGGCAGCTGCCGACCTGGTGGTCGACACCGGGGAGCTGTCGGAGGCAGAGTCTCTGAGACGGGTCCTGGAGGCGATCGAAGCGAGTCGACGCTGAACGCGGTGGGCGACCGCTTCCCGCTCGGTGTCAACTAATGACCCAGGCGCAAGGCCATGTACTGGTGCTCGGCCTTCGACTAGGACGAGGTACAACCTGATCCGGCCGGCACGCTAGATGGCTCTGCCAGACGTTCTGAGTTCGACCAACCAGCGCTGATCTGAAAGCGCTTTCCGGGGAATCGACAGAAATACCCCCAGTATCGCTTGACACCGCCTGATATCGGCGAATAGGGTTGAGAGCGCTCTCAGCACTTGAGGAGGAGGCAACCGAGACATGGCGAGGACGCTCGACGATCTTGCCCAGCTGAGCGGTGTCTCCCGCGCCACTGTCTCCAGGGTGATCAACGGCGGTCCCGTCTCCGAGCAGACCCGTCTCAAGGTGCTCCAGGTACTCGAGAGCCACGACTACCGCCCCAACCTGGCTGCCCGTTCCCTGGCCAAGGGACGAACCGGGGTGATCGGGGTGGTCATGCATGTCGACCCGCCGCTGCTCTTCGAAGACCCGTACTTCGCAACCCTTCTCCACGGCTTGACCGATGTGCTCGCCGAGAAGGCGGCGGGGATGATGCTCTGGCTGGGGAACCGGAGCAAGGAGGAGACCCTGGACCGGATCCTGGGCATGGGGCTTCTCGACGGGGTGGTGGTGACCGCCGACATGCTCGAAGACCCCTTGGTCGACGGGCTCCTCGTCTCAGAGCTGCCCACGGTCCTGATCGGGCACAGGCGCACCGATCTCGAGGCGAGTTATGTCGACGTGGACAACATCCATGCCGCCGACACACTCACACGTCATCTGATCGACATCGGCCGAAAGCGCATCGGTCACATCACCGGCCGACGTGGCACCGTCGCCGCCGAGGACCGTCTTCAGGGCTATCTGAATGCGATGCGCCGGGCCAAGCTGAGCACCGACGGCCTGGTTGCCGAAGGCGACTTCAACCGTCCCTCCGGCATAGAGGCCGGCCGCCGGTTGCTCGACACCGGCGTCGACGCCATCTTCGCCGCCAACGACGCCACGGCCTCGGGTGCTCTCGAGGAGGTCAAGGCACGAGGCTTGGCAATCCCCGACGACGTGGCCCTGGCAGGGTTCGACGATCTCGACTTCGCCTCAGAGCTCGATCCCCCGCTCACCACCATTCGCCAGGGGGTCCATGCCCACGGCAGCGAGGCGGCTCGGGCACTGTTCGGCCTGCTCGACAGCCCCCACACCCCACGTCGGGTTCTTCTCCCAACCGAGTTGGTCATCCGCCAGTCGACCGTTGGAGGTTCTCTGCAATGAAGAAACGGAGGTTACGCCCCGCCCTCGGGGCGGACCCGTCGGCCGGGACAGCCCTGCCGACGCAAATCACGAGGGCGAAGGAGGAGAAGGGAAACAATGAAACGATGGAATAGCGTCGCCGTGGTGGTGGCTCTGATGATGGTCATCGCTGCGTGCGGCGGCGAGACCGGCTCGGAGACAACCACCACTACCGGCGACACGGTTGGTACGGAAGCACCAACAACGACGTCGGGCGACACTGCTGAAGAGCCATCCGGCGACAG
The DNA here is from genome assembly GCA_035544615.1 of Acidimicrobiia bacterium. GTDB lineage: Bacteria > Actinomycetota > Acidimicrobiia > Spongiisociales > ZC4RG35 > JARDZU01. The sequence continues at coordinate 12,690 of DATKEA010000093.1, forward strand.
GACCCAGATTAGGTGGTTCGTGGGCATTGGTGCCGGCGGCCAGCCAGAACAGGCCGACGCCCAGCGGGTGGTGGTCGACGAGTTCAACGCATCACAGGATGCGATCGAGTTGATACTCGAGATCGTCGAGAACGACGTGGCCTACGAGACCCTGGCGACGCAGATCGCGTCGAACAACCCGCCCGACATCATCGGCCCGGTGGGCCGGGACGGCTCCAACGCCTTCTCCGGTCTATATCTCGACCTCGAGCCGCTCGTGGCGTCGACTGGTTTCGACACCTCGATCTGGCCGGAGGCGACGGTGGAGAACTTCCGCGAGACCGACGGGACCCTGCCGGGTCTTCCGTTTGCCTCGTTCCCGTCCTTCATCTACTACAACCGGGACCTGTTCGACGAGGCCGGTCTTCCTTATCCTCCGCAGGAGTACGGGGCCGACGGCACCAGCGTCTATGGCGAAGCCACCGAGTACGAAGGTCCCTGGGACTTCAACAAACTCGACGAGATCGCCCAGATCCTGGCTGTCGATGCCAATGGCAACGATGGGACCAGTGCCGACTTCGACGGTGACAATGTCGTGCAGTGGGGCTTCGTCTGGCAGTGGACCGACCGTCTTTTCCAGCAAGGAGCCTTCTGGGGTGCGGGCTATCCGCTGGCCGACGACGGCACGGCTGACATCCCCCAGCCGTGGGAAGACGAGTGGAAGTGGTACCACGAGGCGGTGTGGGCCAAGGGCTATGCCCCGTCCCAGGCCGAGATCGACGCTCTGGGCGGCAACGCATTCCAGTCGGGACGCGTGGCGATGGCCGGTACCCATCTCTGGTACACATGCTGTGTCCGCGATGATGGCAACAACATCCCAGGCGATTTCTTCGATCTCGCAGTGATGCCAGCCAACAACGGCGCGGTGACCACGCTGATGCATGCTGACACCTTCCGGATTCTGGCATCGACCCAGTACCCGGATGAGGCGTTCGCAGTGTTGGCCCATCTGCTGACAGATGCGGCCCTGCCGTTGCTGACGGCATACGGGGCGGCGCCAGCCGACGAGTCACTGACCGATGCGTTCGTCGCTTCGTTGGAGGAGCGCTATCCGCAGGGAGTCAACTGGCAGGTGGCCCTGGACAGCGCGGCATTCGCCGAGTCCCCCAGCCACGAGCAGTTCGTGCCCGGATGGGAGGAATACAAGGAAGCGACGGAGACGCTGAAGAGCGCCATCCTGACCGACCCTGATCTCGACCTGGATGCGGGGATCGCCGATCTCGAAGAGCAGTTGACCGCCATCTTCCAGGAGAACGCCGGCTGAGCCCGGACCTGAGGTGAGCTCAACGACAAGGGAGGGAGCGGTCGTTCATCCGATCGCTCCCCCCCAGACCTCGAATACCACCCTGGCCCGACGTCGCGGGAGAGTCGGCCTGTGGTTCGTCATGCCCTGGATCGTCGGGTTCCTGCTCTGGTACGCAATCCCGATGGCGGCGTCGCTGTGGTTCTCCTTCACCAACTTCAACCTGGTGAGCAATGAGCCAACCGAGTTCGTGGGCCTGGCCAACTGGCAAAGACTCTTCAGCGACCCCGAGGTGAGGAACTCGGCGCTGGTGACTATCAAGTTTGGTGCCCTCGCCCTGCCCGTGGCCATCATCTTTCCCATGGCTCTGGCCTATCTCCTGGTCAATCGCAAACTGCGGGCGCGCGAGTCGTTCCGCGCTCTCTTTTTCATGCCCTCCATCATCCCCTTCGTGGCGGCGGTGCTGATCTTCGGCGGGATCATGAACCCCCGGATCGGTTGGGTCAACAGGATTCTGGCCCAGGTCGGGATCGTCGGCCCCAACTGGTTCCTGGACCGGACTTGGGTCTATCCGTCGCTGGTCTTCATCGGCTTGTGGGGGGTGGGCAACGCCATGATCATCTTCATCGCCTCGATGAACTCGGTCCCTTCATCGCTCTACGACTCCGCCCGAATCGACGGTGCGTCGGAGCTGCGTCTCTTCTGGCATGTGACTCTGCCCATCATCTCTCCCATCATTTTCTACAACCTCGTCATCGCACTCATCGGGCTGTTCAATTACTTCCTGGTCCCGTTCGTGCTCAACAACGGGAGTGGTGCCCCCGCCGGGGCCACTGACTTCTACGCCCTCTACTTCTTCAAGGTCGGGTTTCAGTTCTTCAACATGGGATACGCCGCCACCCTGGCATGGGCGTTGTTCGTGGTCGCCATCGCCATCACCGGGTTGCTGTTCTGGTCGGCCAAATACTGGGTCTACTACGAATTCAGGAGGGCATAGTGGCCACCACCCTGACTCCCCCCAGCCTTGCCACATCCGGTCGTTCGGGGAAGAGACCACCCAACCGACCCAAGCCACGTCACCGGGGATGGCTGATCACCGGAGTTACCGCACTCGTCCTGTTCGTGTTTCTCCTGCCCTTGGGGTACATGGCGGTCACCTCGATCAAGTCAGAGCAGCAGATCGGCAACATCGGCGGGCCGATTCTTCCCAAGTCACCGGCCTCGATCGAGTACGAGGGGAGGAGTCTCGACGTATTCACCGTTCCGCTTCCCGACGGTTCGGAGAGGGAGCTGGCGATGCTCCAGCCGGGTCGGCAGGTCTCTCAATTCATCGATCCCGCCGACCCATCCGCCGGCCCGATCGAGTGGGAGGGCAACTGGAGACACCTCGTCCCGGGCTATGAGCTGGATCCGCAGTGGCAGAACTTCTCGCGTGCCTGGGACCTCATGGATTTCCCAATCTTGCTCCGCAACACGGTGATCATCGCCGGTGTCGGGACCGTGGGGGCGGTCATCTCCTCGATCGTCGTCGCCTACGGTCTTTCCCGATTTCATGTCCCGTTCGCCAAGACGATCATGGTGGTGCTGATCGCCACCATCGTCCTTCCCGGATTCGTCACCCTGGTACCTAAGTACGCCGTCTTCGTGCAGATCGGCTGGGTCGGAACGATGTTGCCTTTGATCGTCCCCCACTTCTTCGCCAATGCCTTCAACGTCTTTCTCCTACGCCAGTACTTTCTGACTATCCCCATGGAGCTCGACGAGGCGGCCACTATCGACGGCGCCGGCCCTATCCGCACCCTCTGGTCGGTGGTGCTTCCGCAGATGAAGGCCGCAATCGTCGCCGTTTCCCTATTTCACTTCTATTTCGCCTGGAACGACTTCTTCGAGCCGATGATCTATCTGTCGACGCGTCGTGATCTCCAGCCGATCTCCGTTGGCTTGAGGACCTTCAACACTCTCTACGACTCCCAACCCAACCTGATCCAATCCGGGGCGCTACTGGCACTGATCATCCCGGTTTTCGTGTTCTTGTTCGCCCAAAGGGTGTTCCTTCAGGGCATCGACCTGTCTGGCGTTCAGAAGTAGACGAGAAAGGAAGAACGCCAGATGACATCAGTGTCAGATTTCCCCCCAGGGTTCCTCTGGGGTGTGGCCACGGCCTCGTATCAGATCGAGGGGGCGGTCGACGAGGACGGCAGGGGCAAGAGCATATGGGACACGTTCGCCCACACCCCGGGCAAGACTTTGAACGGTGAGAGCGGCGATCTGGCCGTCGACCATTACCACCGTTACGCCGACGATGTGGCCCTCATGTCCGATCTCGGCTTGAACGCATACCGGTTCTCGATCGCCTGGTCCCGGATCCTGCCCGAGGGCACCGGTCGGGTGAACCAGGCCGGCGTGGACTTCTACCGCCGGTTGTGCAAGGAGCTGACCGGCGCCGGGATCACCCCGGTCGCCACCCTGTACCACTGGGACCTCCCCCAGGCACTACAAGACCAGGGAGGGTGGCTCAATCCGGACTCCGTGTCGTGGTTCGCTGACTACGCCGCGGTGGCCAAGAGCGCGTTAGGCGACATGATCACTTCGTGGGCAACGCTGAACGAACCGTGGTGCACCGCCTTTCTCGGTCATAGCTCGGGCGAGCACGCACCAGGGCTCAACGACACACCCGGGTCCCTCGTCGTGGCTCATCATCTGATGTTGGCCCATCACGCGGCCATCGAGACGATGCGGAGGACAGCGACGCGTGACGAGGATCGGCTCGGCATCGTGCTCAACCTGATCCCGGCTTGGCCCCAATCGGAGACGGACCAGGATCGTGACGCAGCCCGCTCTGTGGACGCCATCAGCAACCGGATGTTCACCGAGGCCGTCTTTCATGGCGTTTATCCCGAGGACGTGCTCCATCTCTTCGACAGGTACGAGGTTGCGGACCGGATCGACCTGGGGGCCCTGAAGCGGGGAGTGCAGCCGATCGACTTTCTCGGGGTCAACTACTACAACATCAATCACGTCGAGCACCATCCCGGGGTCGACTCGATGCCGTCCTGGCCCGGTTCATGGGACGCCCGGATCGCCACCCCGCCCGGTCGGCTGACCGAGATGAACTGGGGGGTGGAGCCGGAAGGCCTGACCTGGATGCTGGAGCGGATCGCCGGTGAGTACCCGGGAATCCCGATGTTCGTCTGCGAGAACGGGGCGGCATACCCGGATGAGGTCGGGCAGGACGGCGTCGTCGACGACGTGGAGCGGATGGCCTATCTCAAAGACCATATCGACGCGGTTCGGGTGGCGATCGATCACGGAGCCGACGTACGGGGCTACTTCGTATGGTCGCTGCTCGACAACTTCGAGTGGGCGCGTGGCTACAGCAAGCGCTTCGGGATCATCAGGGTCGACTACGAGACGATGGCCCGAACGGTCAAGATGAGCGGGCTCTGGTACCGGGACTTTCTGGCCGGGAGCGCGGCCACCGACTGAGGGCCGACCCCCCGGACCCCCCTCGACCTCTCTTCGTTCGGTCGGTCCCCCCTTCGTGGAAGGGGGGACAACTGGGGCAGAGATCCCGGCGAGCGGTGGTCCTATCTGTGGAGGACCTGGCGTTTCGGCTTGGGGTCGTGGGGGGAGCGTTGCCGCGGCCCCCGACCCCGCGATGCCACCTGGATCAAGTCACCGAGCATGGCGCTCGCAGTCGGCTGGCCCCCTGCCCCGGGCCCGGTGAACAAGAGACGGCCGAATGATGGCCCTTCGATGAAGATGGCATTGGTCACGCCGGATATCCCGGCGAGGGGATGATCCGCCGGCAGGCTTCTCGGCCCCACGCTTGCCTTTACGACACCGTTGACCCTCTCCGCCGACCCGATGAGCTTGATCACCTCGCCACGTTCGGTGGCTGCAGATATCTCCTGAGCCGACACGGCCTCGATTCCCTCACATTGGACTTCCCACGGCGGCACTCGTTCCCCAAAGGCGAGACTGGCCAGGATCGCGGTCTTGAAGGCTGCATCTCGACCGGAGACGTCGTCGGCAGGGTCGGTTTCGGCGTAGCCGAGACGTTGCGCCTCGCTTAGGGCTTCTTCGTAGCCCTGGCCATCGGTGGTCATGGCAGTGAGGATGTAATTGGTGGTGCCATTGACGATCCCGCTCACGGTCTCGATGTCCTCCCCGGCCAGACTCTCTGCGAGTGGTCTGATCACCGGGATTCCGCCTCCCACCGCCGCCTCGTACATGACCGATACCCCGGCCCGCTTGGCGGCTTCGACGATCTCCTGGCCTCGGGTGGCGATCAACTCCTTGTTGGCTGTGACCACGGGCTTGCCTGACCGCAAGGCAGCGAGCACGAGGTCACCGGCCGGGTCGAGACCGCCTATCACCTCGACCACGACATCGATCGACGGGTCGGTGACCACGGACATCGCGTCAATCGTCAGTCGTTCCGGTTTCAGGGCGAATGGGCGTTCTTTTGCCGGATCCCGGACTGCGACCCGTCTCACCTCCAGGTCGACACCGGACTTGAGCCGGATGGCATCACGATCGGCGATGAGACGGCCGATCAACGCAGCGCCTACCGTGCCGGCGCCCAGGACTCCAACCCGGACCGTCATCGGCTGACCCCTGGCTGTAGTTGAGAGGCGTCAGGTCGAATTCGGCCCGACTTGGCCTCCATCAGGAGTCGTTTGTCGCCTTCTGGTTGTCTCATCGTTTCTTCCCGGTAGTGGGATTCGCAGACCGGCTGGCAATCAAAAAGATCCGCCCCGGTTGCCGGTGCGGATCTCGGTTCGTGTGGTGGTGGTGCTGTTACACGTTCGAGTCGCACGGCCTGGCGGTCGTGGACGTCGTCCCGGTCATCAGTCCAGCACTCATGTGAGGGGCAAGGTATCCCGGTTTCGGAGGCAAGTCAATGCGACGCATGTGTTGCAATTAACCGGTCCGATCAAATACGCTGTGGACTGACGAAGCGCTCATCTTGAGCGGTTGAGGGATCAGGCCCGATGAAACCGCGGCAACCGGCGCAAGCACGGTGCCAATGCCTGGATCGATGAGTTGCCTGGGGTCTTCGGCTCCCGGCGCTCTTCAAAGCGTTTCGAGAGAAACAAACAGAGGAGTTTCCGGTGAGTGAGGCCGTACCGCCTTTCTGTACGAAAAGACGTTGGGACGATCCACGGTGAGCGGGTATCTCGACGCCATCAGGACCGGAGTAGTCGTCTTCGACGGCGCCACCGGAACCAATCTCCAGACCATCGGGCTGACGGCCGACGACTTTGGCGGCCCGCTGCTCGAAGGCTGCAATGAGATCCTCAATCTGCGTCGCCCCGATGTGATTCGCGACCTGCACCGGTCTTTCCTCGACGTGGGGGTGGATGTGGTCGAGACCAACACATTTGGAGCATTCTCGGTGCCTCTTGCCGAGTACGGGTTGGAGTCGCAGTCATACGAGATCGCCGCCGCCGGGACGCGTCTCGCCCGCGAGGTGGTGGACGAGTATGTCGCCGGTGATGGGCGGGCTCGCTTTGTGGCCGGCTCCATCGGGCCCGGGACCAAGTTCGCCACCTTGGGCCAGATCTCGTTCAGAGATCTGGCTTCAGCCTACGAAGTGGAGGCGTCGGGCCTGATCGATGGCGGGGCGGACCTACTGATCATCGAGACCCAGTTCGACCTACTGGGAGCCAAAGCCGCCATCGAAGGGGCGCGTCGGGCGATGAAGTCGGCCGGGGTCGAGCTTGCTCTGCAGGTTCAGGTGACGATCGAATTGACCGGTCGGATGCTTCCGGGCACCGAGATCGGCGCCGCCCTGACGGCTCTCGAGGCGATGCGACCCGACGTCATCGGTCTCAATTGCGCCACCGGACCCTCGGAGATGTACGAGCCGTTGCGTCACCTCTCGCGTCACTCGACGGTCCCGATCTCGGCTATACCCAACGCCGGCCTGCCTCATGTAGAGGACGGGGAGATGGCCTATGACCTCGGGCCCGACGAACTCGCCCATCATCTGGGCCAGTTCGTCACCGAGATGGGGATTGGAGTGATCGGGGGTTGTTGTGGGACCAGCCCGGCACACCTGGCCGCTGTCATAGAACAGGTTCGAGGGCTGAGACTGGGGGAGCGAAGCCCCGAGGTGGTGCCATCGGCGGCTTCGATATACAGCCAGGTCCCCTTTGATCAGGACACCTCATTCCTCATCATCGGGGAGCGGGCCAACGCCAACGGATCGCGCGCCTTCAAGGAGTCGTTGCTGGCCGGTGACCTCGAGGGCTGTGTCGCCGTGGGCCAGGAGCAGGTGAAGGAAGGCGCTCACTTCGTTGACCTGTGCGTTGATTATGTGGGCCGTGACGGTGTGACCGACATGGAGCGAATCGCTTCGGCGTTTGCCACCGACGTGGCGGCTCCGGTGGTGCTCGACTCCACGGAGCCTGAGGTCATGGAGGCCGGTCTCGAGCGTCTCGGTGGTCGCAGCGTTCTCAACAGCGCCAATCTGGAGGATGGTGAAGCCGAAGGCTCGCGGTTGGATCGTGTCTTCAGTCTGGCTCGCCGCTATGGCGCTGCCGTCATCTGCCTGCTGATCGACGAGGAGGGCCAGGCACGCTCCCTCGAGTGGAAGATGCGCATCGCCCATCGGATTCACGACATCGCACTCAATCGCTATGGGCTGAAGTCAGAAGACCTGATCTTCGACGCCCTCACCTTCCCTCTCACCACCGGCGGTGATGACCTGCGCAAGGACGGGATGGCCACTCTCGATGCGATTCGCCAGATCAAAGCCGAACTGCCCGGGGTGCGCACGGTGCTCGGAGTGTCCAATGTCTCCTTTGGTCTGAACCCGCCGGCGCGTCGCATCCTCAACTCGGTGTTCCTCCATGAGGCGGTTGAGGCCGGTCTGGATGCGGCGATCGTGCACGCCGGCAAGATCGAGCCGCTCAACCGCATCGACCCCGAGCAGCGGAAGACATGCCTCGATCTCATCTATGACCGGAGGGCCGAGGGTTACGACCCATTGGAACGGCTGCTCGAATTGTTCGCCGGGGTCGAGACCGTGGTGCGATCCGAGAACGAGTACGACGATCTGGCGGTCGGAGAGCGTCTTGCCCGCCGCATCATCGACGGCGATCAGCGAAGGGTGATCGAAGACCTGGACATCGCGCTCGCCGAGGGCCAGGCGCCACTCGACATAATCAACGAGCATCTGCTCGCCGGCATGAAGGTGGTCGGGGACCTGTTCGCCAGCGGTGAGATGCAACTTCCCTTCGTCCTCAAGTCGGCCGAGACCATGAAGAAGGCTGTTGGCTACCTCGAGCCGATGATGGAGAAGGCTGACACCGAAACCAGGGGCCGGATCGTCCTCGCCACCGTCTCAGGCGATGTGCACGACATCGGCAAGAACCTCGTCGACATCATTCTCACCAACAACGGGTACGAGGTTCACAACCTCGGGATCAAGGTGGGCATCTCCGAGATGATCGCAAAGTTCGAAGAGACCTCGGCGGACGCCATCGGGATGAGCGGTCTGTTGGTGAAGAGCACGCTCATCATGCGCGACAACCTCGACGAGCTGGAGCGACGAGGCTTGGGCAAGGTCCCGATTCTCCTCGGCGGAGCTGCCCTGACCCGGAGCTATGTCGAATCCGATCTGCGAGCCCGCTACCAGGGCCCGCTCTACTACGGGAAGAATGCCTTCGCCGGTCTCGACGCGATGGGTCGGATCGTTGCCGGAGAACCGACTCCCCGTCCCATCGCTCCCAGGCAACGCGTCGAGGAGACTGTCGACCCGGGAGCAATCCCGGCGCGTTCACCCGAGGTCAAGACCGACAACCAGTTGTTCACACCCCCGTTCACCGGCTCGCGGGTGATCCGGGGGGTTGCCATCGACGAGATCGTCCCCTATCTGAACCTCACCGCGTTGTTTCGCAACCAGTGGCAATACCGGCCGGAGAAGGGCGAGCGTGATCCGGAGTTCAAGCAGCGCATGGCCCCCTTGTTGCGGGAACAGATCGCAAAGGCACGTGCCGAGGATCTATTGCACCCCAAAGTGGTCTACGGGTACTTCCCGGCCAATTCGGATGGGGATGACCTGGTCATCTGGGACGACGAGCGGGCGGTGAGCGAGATGACCCGATTCAGCTTCCCCCGTCAGCAGGACGACCCCTATCTCTGCCTCGCGGACTTCTTCCGACCGGTCGGAGAGGAGGTCGACCATGCTGCCTTTCACATTGTCACCATGGGGAGCCGGATCTCGGAGAAGACCAAGGAGCTGTTCGACGAGAACCGATACACCGACTACCTCTTGCTGCACGGCTTGGGTGTGGAGCTGGCCGAGGCCCTCGCCGAGCACTGGCATCATCGGATCAGAGAGGAGTGGGGGTTCGCCTCCGAGGACGGGCCATCTCTGCTCGGGCTGTTCCGCCAGCAGTACCGGGGTGGTCGTTACTCCTGGGGTTACCCGGCCTGTCCCGACCTGGAGGACAACGAAAAAGTCGCCTACCTGCTGGGAGCGGACCGGATCGGGATCACGGTTGGTCAAGAGACCGCGTACCAATACCAACCGGAACAGACGACATCAGCCGTGATCTGTCACCACCCCCAAGCCAAGTACTTCGTCGCTCGCAAGCCAAGGGAGAAACAAGATGTTGACTGAGGCCGGCGATTGGCTTCGCATCGCGGAGATAAACCCACCCGAGCTGCCCAACCTCCAGCACCGGAGCCTGTCGCCGACCTGGAGTCATGTCCTCGTCACCGACAATGTCTTTGGTCGCATCCGGGTGTCGCCGTACGCATTCTCGGCGCGGATCACCCATGACACCCCTGATGTGCATCCAACTGTGGTGGTCTCGACCAGGGATCGGAACATCCTTGCCATCGAGTCCGAGGTGCGCGGGGCCCTCGGGAACGGGGTTGACTCCTTTCTGGTCGTGATCGGGGACACCGTGCCCCATGTCGACCATCTCGCCCACCACTACGAGATCGTCGAGCATCTCACCGAGTTGCAGGAGAATCTGCCCAACTTCGAGGTGGGGATGCCCACACGGTTCCGGGAGTGGCAGTTCCGTCGTCGAATCGAGCTTGGCGCCCAATTCTTCGTGACCGGTCCCATCCTCGACCCCGAGGTCATGGAGCAATACATGGGCCGACTCAATCTGAAACAGGAGGATCCGCCGGTCTACGTGATGATCATCCCTCCCTTCAGCCCGACCTGGGTGGAGCAGATGGAGGCCATTGGGTCGGTCGTCTCCACCGACGGGTTGAAGAGTCGACTGGCGGAGTTGGCACCTGACGTGGCCCGCAAACTGGGCTGGGAGCTCACGGTAGAGATGGAGACACGCGCCCGGGATGCGGGAGCGGCCGGTGTGATCCTGATGGGTTTGAAGTTCGACTCGGTGGTGACCGAGGCTGCGGAGAACTGGCTGAGCAGGGGCTGAACGCGACACTCCCTCGAGCATCGAGGGGGAAACCAATCGAGCGACCCCTAAAGAAAAAGTGGGAAAAACTCCGATAAGAACCGATGGGGACGGAGCGTCCGATCGGCCCGACTTCGCGCAGAAGGGCGATAGGTGTCGCCATCGGTGCGACTTCGATACTGGTCGTGCTGGTTGTCGCTCTGGCCTTTGCCAACTCAGTGGGAGCGGCGCGGGTCGCCGACAACGCCCAGGACCTCCATTGGGCCAACGCTTCCCTGGGCACGGCCGCCCTCACCCGGGCCGCTTTGGTCCAGGCGACCACCTTCTCCGAGCTGGCCAGCTCGGATCTGGTGACCGAAGATGACCTCGATGCCGCCCTCGGCGAGGCAGGCGATGCCCGTCAACGTTTGGCCGAGCTCCGAGACGATGCCGGAGAGAGCTCCTCGCTCGCCGCCCTGACCCACTTTTTGTTTCGGGTGGACGAGACGATGGCCGCTCTGAATGAGCGGAACTTTGACGGAGCCAAGAATGTCTTGATGACCGATGCCGAGCGGGCCTACATCGACCTCGTCGACTCGTTGCAGGCAGAGCAGACCGTCATCCAGTCACAGATCGAAGGCAACACTGCCGGCTCACGTCGCACCACCGAGTTCATCCGGTTCTTTCTAATGCTGGCCATCCCGGCCTCGGCCGTCCTCATCTATCGTTCCATCGCACGTCGTCAGTTGCGGGAACACCGACTCCAGGTCGATCTCGAGCTGGAGAAGGAGCGTGAGATCGGGCGGGCCAAGGACGACTTCATCGCCGGTCTCTCCCACGAGCTGCGCACCCCGCTCACTTCGATATACGGTTTTGCCGAGATCCTCACCGACGGGGCTGCCTCTGACCTTTCGACATCCGTCGAGCTGGCGCAGATCATCGCCAACGAGGCTGCGGAGATGACCCGCATGGTCGACGACCTCCTCGCCGCAGCAAGACTGGAAAGCACCGGTGTCGAGGTCGAGTTGAGCCCGACCCGGGTCGCCGACGTCGTCGAATCCGCTCTGCTCCCATTCCAACGAGCGGGACTCACGGTCAAGAGCGCAGGAGGAGATGCCTTGGTTGCGACCGATGCCGCCCGGCTCCGCCACGTCCTGATAAATCTGGTCTCCAACGCGGCCCGCCATGGTGGCCCGAACATCGGCATCGAAGTGTCCAGCGGCGACGACGTGGTCGACATCGAGGTCTGGGACGACGGCGCCGGCGTTCCTGACGATCGGCTCGAGAAACTGTTCGACACTTTCATCCACAACGGTGCGGCCACCCTGATGACCGGGACCCTGGGTTTGGGCCTCGGCGTCGCCTCTCGTCTCGCCGCGCTGCTGGGGGGAAAGCTGGTCTACCAGCGATTTGCCCAGAAAAGCTACTTCATCGTGAGTCTGCCTCTTCTCGCGGGATCGCCCGATTCCAGTGAGGACACGACCGATGAGATGGGTGTCGCCGACGTGACCCGAGCGATGTCGGCTTGAGACGCCTGCCAGCCGTCGCTCTGGTCGTGGCTCTGATGTCGATCTCGGTCTCCGTGTCCGCCACAGAGACCGGCGACTACAAGGACAAGTTCACCGCGATTGGTTGGGGCGGCTCCGACGGGTCGCTTGCCTGGTCGGGACCCTGGAGTGAGATTGGGGACGACGGTGATGAGAAGAAGGGCAACGTCCGCGTGGTCTCTTCGGGCAACTGCGCCTCCGGGAACTGCATTCGGATCAGTGCATTGACCACGCTGCTCGGGCAAATCGGTGCGACGAGGAGGGCCGATACCAGCGATCTCTCTGAGACAACCCTCCGATTTGACTTGAAGGCCACCGCCTCGCCGGTCGGCTCCGAGCTAGAAGTGCAGGTCACCGGCGGAGGGGGATGGGTGACCGTGGCCGAGTATCAATTGGGCCCGGCTCTGACCGTCAGTCCGAACATCGATGTCAGCGATTTCGGCTCGGAGAATTTCAGCGTCCGGTTCATGTTCTCCGGGCTTCTGCTCAGCAGCGAGGTCTTCGTCGACAACGTGGTGGTCCGGGGCACGATCATCGAAGAGACCACCACCACCACGGTTCCCCAGACGACGACGACCACCATTGTCACCACTACCAGCACTCATCCGCCGTCCACCACCACCACCCGCCCCGGGACTACTTCCACTACGACAAACCCGGGCACCACGGGGTCGACGACTTCGACCTCGATTGCCACGACGACCTCTACGACCTTTACGACCTCTACGACGGCCGCCGATTCGGAGGCTCCGCGAGGGGGAACCGACTCCAGAGTCTCGGAGACGCCCAGCAGCACGACCTCCACCTCTTCGACCACGATCGTGGTCGAGCAGGTCGGTGGGCCTGGCTCAGGTGGTGACGACGCCACCACATTTGATAGAGGTGGGATCCGGGCAACCGCACGCGGTCTCCAGGCCAGCTTCCACGGCGAGCTATTCGGTGAGGTCAGGAGGGTGGCCTCGTTGGGCGGAGTCGACTTCCAGGCGGACTACAACATGGCGGTCGAAGTCATTCGCGCCTCCTGGGCGTGGATGGTCCTGCTCGGGCTTCTGGTGGCATATTCGATCATCTCCGGGCTGGATCGACGCAGGGGCGATCTCGACTCCTAGTGGCCCGTCGCTTCGGCTCGGGGATCGGATTCGAGAGTGGATGGTCCGGACGCCGGGTTCGGGTAGCGCCCGCTCCCGAGAGCGCGCCCGCCCGGCCTCTACTGTGATCTCCGATGGATCTCGCCGTAGACCTGGTCATCATCTTCACGCTCCGGCTATTGGACGTGGGAATGGCGACGGTTCGCATCGTCCTCCTCGGTCGCGGGCGGCGAGGGCCGGCAGCGGCGCTTGGATTCGTAGAGGCCCTGATCTGGGTGATCGCGATCACACGCGTCTTGGGTGGCCTCAACGACCCGGCCCGGATGGTGGCCTTCGCCCTCGGTTTCGCTGCCGGCACCTATATGGGATCTGTCGTCGAGGAGTGGCTGGCCCTGGGTCAGGCACTGGTCAGGATCGTGGCCCCAGTGCGCACTGAGGCGGTCGCGCCCCTGCTTCGTTCCAAGGGATACGGGGCCACGGTTGTCAATGGCGATGGCCTCGCCGGCGACGTTCGGGTCACGTTTTGCGTGGTGCCCCGGAAGGAGATCTACACCGTTACCCGCTTGATCCATGAGGCCAACCCGGCATATGTCACCGTCGATCAGACCTCGACGGTCGATCTGGCTCGTCATGGAGGAAACGTCAACAAGTAGCAGTCATGAGCGACGAGAACTCGGGCCGAATCGAAGGTCTCAGACAGCGGATCGTCTCCTCGGCTACGGCCCCGTTCCGCCACGCCCCTTACCCGCTAGCCCGTAGCCTCGACTACCAGGGCGATCCGGGGCTCTATGGGCCGGGCTCGGTGTCCTGGGCGGTGTTGGCCGATGTGGCGACCTTCGTCGGCGGGGTCAGAGGGCTCTTGATCCAGGCGGCCCATCCCGAGGTAGTGGCCGGTGTCGGTGGCCACTCGCGATACAAGGAAGATCCCCTCGGGCGTCTCTCTCGTACCTCGTCTTATGTGACGGCCACGACCTATGGGGCCATGCCCGAAGTCGAGCAGGCGGTGGCCCAGGTCCAACGCATTCATCGGGTGGTCTCAGGGGTGTCGAGCCGGGGTGTCAGCTATGACGCCGCCGACCCCGGATTCTCGGCTTGGGTTCACAATGCGCTAACCGACTCGTTCCTGGTGGCTCATCGGACATTTGGACGGGTCGCCCTGAGCCCGGCGGAGGAGGACCGATTCGTTGCGGAGCAGAGACGGGCCGGAGCCCTGCTCGGCTCTGATCCGATGCCCTCGACCGCAAGTGCCCTCTCAGCCTGGATCGAGCATCATCCCGAGATTGCCCCCTCGCCGGAAATGTGGGAAGCAGTGGACTTCCTTGCCGACCCACCGCTGGATCCCGGTCTGAAGCTCGGCTACAAGACTCTGTTCGAGGCGGCGGTGGCCACTGTCCCCACCCGCGTGCGCTCGATCCTGGGGCTGACCAAAGCGCCTGGCTCGATCAGTGTGGGTCGTGCGGTTGTGGCGGGGCTTCGCTGGGCTCTTAGCGACTCTCCCTCATGGCAATTGGCGCTGGTTCGCACCGGGGCTCCGATCCCCGGGGGCAAGTTCAAACAGCCGTTGCCGGTCAAGATCCGATGACCCGCCTCATTCGAGGTAGGAGCGGTGCCGGTCGCTCATCGGGACGTGACGGCTGACATCGGCAGGATCGTTGGACGTGACACGACGTGCTCGGCCAGGCGTCTGTCAGTTCCCGGCGAGAGCCTTGTCCGACGGCGACCTGAACCTGGGGATCACGACCCTCTCACCCAACCAGTCGGCCAAGGTGCCGGCCTGGCGCTCGATTTCCGAAAGCGCTTCGGTGCCGACGTCCTCCAGCAATTCCCACACGATCTCACCACTGGCGCGTTGCGCCCATCCCCCAACGACTCTGCCGTCGACCCAAACCGTGGGCCCGGCGTTCCCGTTCCGGTCGAAGAGACGGGGATAGTGGGGGCCGAGGTACCACTCCCTCTGTTTCCACCCCATAGTGGTTGGATCGAGTGACGGCAGGAGCTGGACCCAGGGACTCACCGGCTCCACCGGGGTGATGTCGTCGGGCAGCAGGTAGGCAGGCCCCGAGTCGACCTGGGCCTCAACCGCGGCGATCTCGGCCAAGGCCCTCCGCACCTGGGTCACCGGCCACCCCGTCCACCACTTCATGTCGAGCTCTGTCGCCGGCCCGAACGACCTCAGCCATCTGGTGAGCAAGAGGTGCTGGGCCTGTGGCTGATCGATCTCGGCCATCGGGCCGCCGATCCAGGCCTCCATCGGGGCCCAACGGTAGAGACTGCTCACCCAGCTTCCTTTGGGCCGGCCCCGGATGATCCTGCCCTCGATTGCCAGCAGGAACAGGATTCGGGTCGACATGCCGACGGTTGTCAGCACCGAACCGTCCTTCTTGTAGAAGGTGATCTTTTCGCCCAGCTCCGGCACGTCTTTGGTCAGCTCGGTTGCCAGCGCCTCCCCACGGGCGTGTAGAGCTTCGAGTGTGCGCTCCGACACACGTTCCACCCATCTGGTGCCGTTGGTGGCGATGCCGGCGTCCTCGACCATTTTCCCCGTGCGCTTCCGCTCGGCGGCCATCAGGGCGACCGTGGACGAGTAGTGGAGCAGCGGGGCGAGATCGGTAGGGATCACGAACATGGTTCGTCGCATGGCGAGGATCCTCACCACCGATCGATCGTCGTAGAGAGCGGCCTCCATGTCACCCGGTTTGAGACCGGGGATCCGTGCTCGGGCTGAGAGGTAGACCGTGGCCGGATCCGAGGAATGGAGGCCCACCATCGCGCCGGCTGCTTCGCTCACGTTGTGTGCGGGCGACGCAAGGTGGTGGCGGGTGGCCAGGCGAGCTCTTCGCTCGTCATCTGGGATCGTCCGCGTCATCGGATTGCAACCTAATGGGCTCACGTCAGGTGGTCGGGGCACTAGGAGCCCGTTGAACAATGCATGTCACCCAGCTTGACGACCAGGCATCACCACTCGCTGCGTTCTCGGCCCCGCCATTCCGACCCGAGGAGTGACGAAACCTCGGCCTTGCGACTGGCGCGCCTGGCCGCCAATCCGGGCAACGGCATTATCCAACAGACTCCTAGCCAGGAGTGGAGGTCAGCGGAGCAGGATCAAGGCGGCGAAGCCGAGGATCACCAGGTTTCCCAGCACCGTGGCCACCGTCCGCGCCGCGGGGGTGAGTCGGCGACCGACCGAGGAGCCAACCGTGGCAAGCAACGTCTGCCAGGAGAGGCTGGCGAGGAACGCTCCGACCACGAACGTGATCCCTTGTGGCAACGTCATGTCATCGGCGACCCCGAGCCCGATGATCACTGCAGCGAAGTACACGATGGTGGTGGGGTTGATGATGGTCAGCCCCAGAAACCGGGCATAGGTGAGTGCCAGGTCGTTCCGGGTTGAGTAGGTCCGCCCCGCGGTCGTGGGCGCCTCGTTTCGGGCCCGTCGCAGGCCGATGAGAGCGATCAGGACCAACACCAGGGCACTGACGATCCGCAGCGCGTCGTCGACCGCCCCGACCGCACCGGCTAGCGCAGCCCCCCCGATCACGGCGAGCCCGGCGTACAAGAAGTCGGCCGTTGCCGCCCCGGCGCCGGCGAAGAAGGCCGGTCGAAAGCCGTGCTTGAGCCCGACATCCACGATGAGGATGGAGATGGCCCCCACCGGGATCGCAATTCCGTATCCGGCCAGGACACCGGTGAGAAATGGCTCCATGATTGGCAGAATCTAGGAATTCGCCGTCGTTACGCAGGGTTACCGTGCCCGGCATGTGGGCAGATCGAGACGTTCGCCGGGTAGTTCTCGCCCGCTTCATCTCGAGGGTCGGGGGTGAAGCGGCCTTCTTCGTCGGGATCTGGGGTAAGGCAGCCTTCGAGCTGGAAGCCACCGCCGGTGGGGTGGCGGCAGTGATGGCCGCATTGGGAGTCGCCTCTCTCATCGGCTCGGCGGTCGCCGGGGTTCTCGTAGACCGCTTCGACCCGCGGAGAGTCCTCATCGTGGGCGAGATCCTCTTCATCCCGGCGGCTATCGGAATGGTCTTTGTCGAGACCCTGCCCAGCCTGGTTGTCGCCACTTTCATCCTCGGCCTCGTCGGCGCTCCGGTGTTCACCGCGATATCGGCATTCGGCCCTTTCTTGACCGACGATTCCGAGAGGCTGGCGCGGGTCAACGGAACGATCGAAGGAGCGTCGTGGGCAGCATTCGTGGTCGGGCCGGCGATGGGAGCGATCATTGCCGGGTCGATCGGGCTCGACGGGATCTTCGTCCTCGACGCGGCGACGTCGGCGGTGGCAGCACTTCTCGTCATCCCGGTGTCGGTGCGTCATCTGGCCGGGGCTCGGGAGAAGAACGAGAGTGTCAGGGAGTTGCGCGAAGGGTTCTCGTACGCCTACGGAAATCACCGGCTTCGCTTCTACATATGGCTTAGGTCCTCGATCTGGGTGCTGTTCTGGCACGTTCAGCGCCCTGGAGCCCCTCTTCTACCGGGACATCCTTCAGGTCGAGCCCGAAACCTTGGGGTGGGTCAACTCGATCTTCGGGCTCGGTCTGGTGACCGGCACCTTGATCGCTTCCCGGCTCCCAGCGCGATACCGGACCGCTCGCGTCCTGGTGCTGATCGTCGGTCTCAACTCGGTGGGGGTCCTGGCATATGTCGGGACCGAGCAGCTGCGTATCGTGGTGATGGCGGGTGTGTTCTGGGGTCTTCTCATCGGGATCGGGGCACCTCTGCTCAGGACTCTCATCCAACTCAACACCGCCGACGAGATGATGGGGCGGATCACCGGCGTCACCCAGGTCCACTCCGAGGTCGGACATCTCCTGCCGTTGGCCATCGCCCCGGTGCTGGCCGGGGCGTTCGGTGTGCAACGGACCCTGATCTACGCCGGTATCGCCATAGCGATCTCCTCCTTGTTCTTCCTACCCACCGCGACGCGTCTCGATCGCACCAGGGTGATGGAGGTTCCACGGACGGGACTTGCAGACCCCTCGGACGAGCCACGTTCGGTGGGGCATTGAACGGAGCGGGTTGTCGACGGGGGAGGACTGCCCCAGGACTCAGGCGAAAGTCATCCCGACGCGTTTCTCGAAGCGCTCTGCCTTATCCATGATCTGGGCGGGCAATGCCATGATCTTGTCCTGGAGCTCGGCAGCGGCCGGCTTGAGATCCTTGAGATCGCCGATCTTCCAGTCCTTGATCAGGGGCATCACCACCCGATCGTGATGGATCCGGAGGTTGTAGACGCCTGCCTTGGCCACTTCGACCGAGCGGCGGAGGAAGTTGGGCATTGCCACGCCGGGCATCTGGAAGTTGTCGAACACCCGGTAGATACCGCCGAGAACCTGATCGGGCGCCTGATCGAGCATCGCCTGCATGACACCCTTGTAGAAGATGAAATGATGGTTCTCATCGGTGGCGATGTTGCGCATCAGCTCAAACGCGGCTGGGTCGTCGGTGATCTTTCCAGCGTTGCGGTGGCTCACCCTCGTCGCCAGCTCCTGCGCAGCGGTGTAGGCGAAGATCTCCGTCGGGTCCTCGTATGAGGGCTGATAGCCGTTGATCATTGTCGCTTTGCGATCATCCTCGAGCTCATCGGGGTCACAGTTGCGAGAGGTGAGCAAGTAGCTCCGTATGCCGATGGCGTGCTGGGCTTCTTCGGCTGTCCAGAGATGGTTCCACTTGGTGAAGGCAGAAGTCCGCGGCATGTACTTCTCGATGAGTGCGTGGTAGTAGGGGAGATTGTCCTCGGTGAGGAGGTTCAGAACCAGTGCGGTTCGAGCGTTCTCCGAGATCGTGCATTGGGAGACGTGCCATGGCTTGTCCCGAAAGCTCTCACCACGTTCCCACGGGACTATGTCATGGAAGTACCAGTCGGTGCGACGTGCCAGGTGCTCGGTCGTCAGCCTTTCGACTTCGAGGTCGATGGCCTCGACGAGTTCAAGCTTCTCTGAGTGTGCCATGGGGGTCCTTGAGGGGGGGAACGGTGTCAACGGTAGGTCGCGAAGGTGTCGTTTTCCTAACTCGTCGCTACTTGGACCCTATGACCATCGATTGAGTTACCTGGCTGCTCATTAGAGTCTCGCCGCCATGGGAGCAGGAACGAATCGCCGGCACCTCCGCACCGGTATCTCCATCGTTGCTCTGATCGGAGTGTCGATCGTGCTCTGGGAGGAATACAAGGTCGTCTGGTCCGCCGCAGGTTGGGATTGGCCGGTGCGACCCGATAACAGGACCATGCCCCACGCCTGGGACGTCATTCTCACACTCTTTCAGCCAGCCCAGCGCAACGGCCCTCTGTTCATTCTGGTGGAGGCCAGGGCCGCTCTCCTCACGCTCAGGGAGGCGTTCGTCGGCTTTGTGTTCGGTGGCGCCATCGGATTCGGTCTCGGGGTTCTGTTTGTCAGGTCGAGAACCGCCGAGCGGGCATTCATGCCCTATGTAGTGGCTTCCCAGACGGTCCCGATCCTGGCGATCGCGCCGATGGTGGTGGTTTGGGGTGGGAGGCTCGACGTCCCGCAATGGCTCACCGTCTCCATCATCGCTGCCTACTTGACCTTCTTCCCGGTCGCAATCAACACCCTGCGCGGGCTTCGCTCAACTCAGGCAACTGCTCTGGAGCTGATGAAGAGCTACGCGAGCAGCCGAGGTGACGTGCTCTGGAAGCTGCAAGTCCCGACCGCGATGCCCTTCATATTCACCGCGCTCAAGGTATCGGCGGCGGCGAGTGTGATCGGGGCCATTGTCGGGGAGTTGCCGGCGGGTTTCCGCGGCGGGCTGGGCCGGGACCTGCTCCAGTTCTCGCAGCAGTTCACTGCCGCCCCCGAAAAGCTGTTCGCGGCCGTCCTGATGGCTGGGCTGACCGGGATGTCCTTCGTCGGCTTGGTCGCGCTAGCGGAGCACCGGTGGGTAAACGCGTCCAGAAGGCAGACGACATGAGCGCATCGGTTGTCGCCGCCCGAGGAGTGGGCAAGACATTCGGTTCCGGCCCGGAGCAGATCGAGGCTCTCCGAAGCATCGACCTCGATATCGCCGCGGGGGACTTCGTATCCCTGATCGGGCCTTCGGGATGTGGCAAGTCGACCCTGCTGCGCCTCATCGGCGATCTGGTCACTCCCACCTCGGGCTCCCTTTCGGTCAACGGCAAGCCACCGGACGAGGCTCGGCTGGATCGCGACTACGGGATCGTCTTTCAGTCGGCCACTTTGCTCGATTGGCGCAGCGTCCAGAAGAACGTGGAGTTGCCCCTCGAGATCATGGACTTCCCGAGTGAACAGCGACCGATCCGCGCCCGCGAGATGCTCGAGCTGGTCCAGTTGGCGGCGTTTGCCGATCACTTTCCCTGGCAACTGTCAGGTGGGATGCAGCAGCGGGTGGCCATCGCCAGAGCACTTGCGTTCGAGCCTTCCCTGCTGCTCATGGACGAGCCGTTCGGCGCTCTCGACGAGATGACCAGAGAGCTCATGCAACAGGAGGTGCTCCGGCTCTGGGGTGAGACTGGGACCAGTGTCGTCTTCGTGACTCATTCCATTCCCGAAGCTGTGTTTCTGTCGACGAGGGTTGTCGTCATGTCGCCTCGCCCTGGTCGGATCAGCGCGGAGATCCCGATCGACCTGTCCCGGCAACGCACCCCCGACACCCGCGAAGAACGTCGCTACTTCGAGCTGATCACGGAGGTCAGGGAGGCGCTGAGGAGGGGAGAGGCGGGGACTGGGATATGAACGAGAGGGACGGCACGGGGGGTGGGAGGTCGACCACCGATGTCACCGCCGTTTTAGAGGATTCGGCCGGGCCCGGCCGGCGAGGTCGGTTGGCTCAGTATCTGCCCGCAATCGTCGCCTTCCTCGTGGTCATACTGCTCTGGGAGGGGCTCACCAGGCTCCTGGAGGTCGAGACCTTCGTCCTGCCCAAGCCGAGTGAAGTGATGACAAGCTTCTTCGCGACGGCGTCGGTGATCTGGGGAGCCGGTTATCGCACCCTCATCGAGGCTCTGGGTGGTTTCACGATCGGGGTGACTCTGGCGGTCGTCACCTCTCTCGCCGCCGCCCGCTGGGTCGGGTTTCGCCAGGGGATCCTGCCGCTGGCGATCGCTGCCAATGCGACGCCAATCGTCGCCCTGGCGCCGATCTTCAACAATTGGTTCTCCATCACCAGTCCTTTCTCCAAGATGGGTGTCGTGGCTGTTGTCGTCTACTTCCCGGTGATGATCAACACCACCAGAGGCCTTTTGGAGATCGACCCAGCCGAGATCGAGTTGATGCGATCGATCGCCGCCACTCCGTCGGAGGTGACCCGGCGAATTCGGATTCCCAACGCACTGCCTTACTTCTTCAGCGCGCTGAAGGTGGCGAGCGCTTTGTCCCTGATCGCGGCGATAGTCGCCGAGTATTTTGGAGGTCCCCAGGATGTGCTCGGCCAGTACATCATCAATCGGGCCAATCTCTTTCAGTTCCCGGATGCCTGGGCTGCGATCCTGGTCGCCTCGATTCTCGGAGTCGCTTTCTATCTCCTGATTCTCATCGCGGAGCGTCTGCTCATGCCCTGGCATGTGTCATTTCGATCCACCGAGTAAACCCTCGGTTTCG
Source organism: Acidimicrobiia bacterium (assembly GCA_035544615.1). Lineage (GTDB taxonomy): Bacteria > Actinomycetota > Acidimicrobiia > Spongiisociales > ZC4RG35 > JARDZU01. Next base: position 34,550 of record DATKEA010000093.1, read on the forward strand.
GCGATGTGAAGCGTCGATTTCGCGGCGGCACCCTCGGGTCGCCACCGATATGGTGATGGGTTGCAGGGACCCAAGGAGGTATTCATGAGGGTGAAGAAGAGTCACGGCTACATCATGTTGCTGGCTGCGTTGGCCATCGTCGTCGCAGCATGTGGGGATGATGCGGGGGGAGGTGATACCACTGACACAGGGGCTGGGGAGGAGTGCACCGAGCCCGACGTCGTTCGGGTTCAGTTGCAGTGGTTCGCCCAATCACAATTCGCTGGGTACTACGTCGCGCTGGACAACGGCTTCTACGAGGACGAGTGCCTGACCGTTGAGATCCTCGAAGGGGGGGTTGACATCGTTCCCCAGCAGGTGCTGGCCACCGGTGGCGCCGAGTTCGGGCTTGCCTGGGTGCCCAAGGCACTGGTCTCGCGTGACGCCGGGGCCAATATCGTCAACGTCGCCCAGGTGTTCGAGCGGTCCGGAACCTTGGAGGTCTCATTCGCCGACTCCGGGATCGAAAGCCCCGAAGACTGGGCCGGTAAGAAGGTCGGCAACTGGGGCTTCGGCAACGAGTTCGAGGTGACTGCCGCCATTGCCATGTTCGATGTCCAGGATGTCGAGCTCATCGGTCAGGATTTCACCATGAACGCTCTGCTCAACGGTGAGATCGACGCCGCTGAGGCGATGATCTACAACGAATACGCACAGGTGCTCGAAGCCGTCAACCCGGAGACTGGGGAGCTCTATCAGCCCGAGGACCTCAACGTGATCGACTTCAACGAGGTCGGGACGGCGATGCTTCAGGATGCGGTCTGGGTCGATGCCGACTGGATCGCCGAGGACGGTAACGAGGATGTTGCAATCCGGTTCCTCACCGCAACCTTCCGCGGATGGATCCATTGCTTGGACAACTTCGACGAGTGTGTTGAGGTCGTCCTCAACAACGGCTCGACCCTCGGCCAGAGTCATCAGGAGTGGCAGCTCAACGAGATCCTCGCCCTCATCTTCCCGGCGACCAACGGGATCGGTGTGATGAACTCAGACCTGTGGGATCAAACTGTGACGGTGGCCACCGAGCAGATCCCGGAGCTCCAGGGCAAGGAGATCCCCGCCGAGGCCTATCGCACCGATCTGGCCGAAGCCGCCATCGAGCGACTGGGCGACGCCGACGCCAGCGGAGACGGCTTCGAGCCTCGTGACGTCGAGCTGCAAGAGGGGGGCAACTAGAAGCGAAGCAGCATCTCCCCCCAGCGAAGGAAGCGAGCGTTGGGGGGAGGGCCCCGCAAGGGGGAGGGGGCCCCTCGGGGACAACCGCAGTGGGACGCTAGGTTTGTGCTCAAAGGAGGAACGTCATGCCGAATGTCGTCAGGGCCGCCATCGTCCAGACCGAATGGACCGGTGACAAGGACTCGATGATCAAGAAGAACGCCGACTATGCACGTGAGGCGGCACAAAAAGGCGCCCAGGTGATGTGCTTCCAGGAGCTCTTCTACGGCCCCTACTTCTGCCAGGTGCAGGAGAACGAGCACTTCGAGTATGCGGAGCCGATCCCCGACGGGCCCACCACCAAGCTGATGCAGGACCTGGCCAAAGAGACCGGCATGGTCCTGGTTGTCCCTATCTTCGAGATGGAGCAGGAGGGCTTCTACTACAACACCGCGGCCGTCATCGACGCCGATGGCACCTATTTGGGCAAGTACCGCAAGAACCACATTCCCCACGTCAAGGGTTTCTGGGAGAAGTTCTACTTCCGCCCGGGCAACATGGGTTATCCGGTTTTCGACACTGCGGTGGGCAAAGTCGGGGTGTACATCTGCTACGACCGTCACTTCCCGGAGGGCTGGAGGGCGCTCGGGCTCAACGGCGCCAAGATCGTGTTCAACCCGTCGGCCACCAGCCGGGGTCTCTCGATGTATCTGTGGAACTTGGAACAGCCCGCGTCGGCGGTGGCCAATGAGTACTTCATCGGCGCCATCAACCGGGTCGGCAAGGAGCCGTTTGGCGACAACGACTTCTACGGGTCCTCCTACTTCGTCGACCCGCGCGGTCAGATCATCGGCGACTCGGCATCGGACACTGAAGAGGAACTCGTGATTCGTGACCTCGATCTGGACCTGATCGAGGAGGTACGACAGCAGTGGGCGTTCTATAGGGACCGGCGACCGGATGCCTACGGCGACCTGGTAGCACCCTGAGGAGGAGCGATGGCACGCACCGTTATCAAGGGAGGGACCGTGGTCACGGCCACCGAGCAGTCGCTCTCCGATGTCCTGGTGGAAGGCGAGAAGGTGGCCGCTCTGGCCGCTCCGGGTAGTCACGACTGGGAGTCGGGGGCGGACAAGGTGATCGACGCCGGCGGGAGGTACGTGATCCCCGGTGGCATCGACGTCCACACCCACATGGAGCTGCCCTTCGGGGGGACGTACGCCGCCGACACCTTCGAAACCGGGACCCGGGCTGCGGCTTGGGGTGGCACCACCACCATCGTGGACTTCGCAGTCCAGACCAAGGGTCAGAGCCTGATGGACGGTTTCGAGGCATGGATGGGCAAGGCCGAGGGAAACTGCGCCATCGACTACGGGTTTCATCTGATCGTGGGCGATGTGACCGACCAGTCCCTCAAGGAGATGGATTCCGCCCTCGACCAGGGAGTCACCTCGTTCAAGATGTTCATGGCCTATCCCGACGTCTTCTACTCGACTGACGGTGAGATCTTCCGGGCGATGCAGAAGGCGGCCGAGAACGGCTCGACGATCATGATGCACGCCGAGAACGGCATCGCCATCGACATCCTGATCGCCCAGGCTCTGGCCCGGGGTGAGACCGATCCCATGTACCATGGCCTGACCCGTCCCGCGGTGCTCGAGGGTGAAGCCACCCACCGGGCGCTCAAGCTGGCCGAGGTAGCAGGGTGCCCGGTCTACATCGTCCATATGTCGGCGGCCGACGCTCTCATCGAGTTGACCATGGCCCGCGACGAAGGGCAGAACGCCTTCGGTGAGACCTGTCCCCAGTATCTGTTTCTCTCGCTCGAGCATCTGGGGAACGGTTTCGAGGGAGCCAAGTACGTCTGCTCTCCTCCGCTGAGAGACGAGGACGAAGGTCACCAAGACATGCTGTGGAAGGGCCTGGCTACCAATGACCTTCAGGTGGTCTCCACCGATCATTGTCCGTTCTGCTGGGGGGACCACCCCAGCTTCGGCACTCAGAAGCAGCTAGGCCGCGACTCCTTCGCCCAGATCCCTAACGGCCTGCCTGGGGTGGAGAATCGCATGGAGCTCATCTACCACGGTGGTGTCCACGAGGGGCGACTCGGTCTCAACCGGTTTGTCGAGGTGACTTCGACCACACCGGCCAAGATGTTCGGTCTCTACCCCCAGAAGGGCACGATCGCGGTGGGCTCTGACGCCGACATCGTCGTCTTCGATCCCGACACGAAACATGTCATCTCGGCCGAGACGCATCACATGTGGGTCGACTACTCGTGTTATGAGGGTTGGGAGCTGACCGGCAAAGTGGAGACGGTCCTCAGCCGGGGCAAGACCATCATCGAGGATAACGCGTACCACGGTTCACCGGGCGATGGCCACTACCTGCGTCGGGGAACCAACCAGTACTTGATCTGATCAGGCCGAGACGGCGGTGGATTCGGGCTCGATACGCCCGATTCCGCCCCAGTCTCGAGTGGCGAACCAGGAGAAGGTGGCCATTGTCATGTTCAACCCGGCGTGCACCGCGACCGGGATCCAGATCGAGCCGGTTTCAATCCTGAGCCAGACCAGACCGGCGCCGGCGATTGTGGTGGCGATGATCGTGATCATGACATGGGCCAAGCCGGCGATGCTGCGCCGGTCGGCGGCCTGGGCCTGATCGAGCCCGGGCCCGATGTGCCAGAGACCGAACAACACTGCGCCGCCCCAGAGCGCAATCGGCTCGGGATAGATGGCGATCAGCGCCGCGTGGAGGACACCCCGAAAGACCGCCTCTTCGATGAGGGCGGTCATCACCGGAATTCGGACCAGTATCTGAGTGGCTGCCTGTCTGGTGGACATCGATGCCGACCTGGGGTCGGCCAGGTGGCCACGCAAGTGGGGCCGGGACATCATGGCCAGCCCGAAAGTCGACATCATCAACACGGTGCCCGATCCCCAGGCAGCGAGAAGGCCACCATCTGGATTGGCCAGTCCCACCGTGTCTGCCCCGAACCACACCGCCGAGGCGATCACCAAAGCTGCTCCCACCGAGCCGGTCAGCAGTGGTGCCCAGGTCCGGATGAAGCGACGAGGAAGCAACAGGTAGACCAGGGTCTGAAACCCCACCACGTAGGCAACGAGAGATATGGCTGTTGTCGGAAGGGTCATTGGGTGTCAACCGGCTTGGTCGGCTGGGGATCGTGGTTCGATCGGGGAGGAGACCTATGTCACCGTAACGATCTGGGGTGCCTAATGGAACGAGCCCAATTACCCCGATCAGGCCGTGGCCAAACTGCGACGACGATCAGTAGGTGTCGCAGTTGCCAGGTGCGCCCGAAGTGAATCCCTCGCTGAGCCACTGATAGCGCTGCTCGGAGCTGCCGTGGGTCCATGACTCGGGATTCACCCGACCGGTGGTTTGGCTCTGGATGGCGTCGTCGCCAACCGCTGCGGCCGCATTCAACGCCTCCTCCAGGTCACCGGCCTCCAAAATCGCCGCCGAGGTCCCGGTTCGAAGTGTCGACAGCCACACCCCGGCGAAACAGTCGGCCTGGAGCTCAAGGGCGATACTCGCTTGGGTGCTGCCATCGGCTTGCACCTGTTCGATGACGCCCAGCTGGTTCTGGACGTGATGAGCCACCTCGTGGGCCAGGATGTATGCCTGGGCGGTATCGCCGGCTGCCCCGAACCGTCTCTGCAGCTCGCCGAGAAAGTCGAGATCCATGTAGACCAACTCGTCGGCCGGGCAGTAGTGAGGCCCCGATTGCGCCTGGGCGCCGCCACATGCCGACTGGGTGGCACCACTGAATACCACCAGGTCGGTGGGGCGGTAGCTGCGATCAGCCTGCTCGAACACTGCCACCCACATGGATTGTGTGTCCTGGAGGACATCCTCGAGGAACCGAACCAGGTCGGCGTCAGGGTCCACTGATGGATCAATCGGGGCCGACCCGGGGCCGACCTCCCCGACCGGGGCCAGGATCTCGCCCACGTCGCCGAGATCGCCTCCTCCGAGCAGGGTGACTAGAAGTATCACAATCACCGCGATGCCCCCGCCACCGAGACCGATGGTGCGCAGACCTGGCCCGGCGCCGCGACGATCGATCACCTGCCCTGGGCCGGTCGGGTTCCGTTTCCACCTCACCACGTTGTGACCCTCCGATGTCGGTTGTACCAGAACGTTATCGCGCTTGGGCTACGGCCGGTGCCCCGGCGGCATCCGCTTACCTGAGGTACCTGGCGCCGGATATGGCGCCAGGTAGACATAGAACGGCCGCGCCCACTGACAGAGGCTCCTAAATTCTCTGATGCGAGAGGTGACCGGGGAGAAGGCTGACGTGAACCTGGCTGCAGAGACACCAGCGAACAGCAAGCTGTTGGAGCGAGACGGGCTACTCGCCGAGTTGGAGCACCTGGTTGATGTTGCGGGCGACGGTGCCGGCGCGTTGGCGATGATCTCCGGCGAGGCCGGATCGGGCAAAACCTCGTTGATGAATGAGTTGGCCCGCCGGATCGAGCCGAGAGGTCGCGTCCTGATCGGTGGATGTGATCCCCTGACCACACCCCGCCCCCTCAGTCCGCTCATGGACATCGCCGCAGACCCTGATGCACACTTCGCCGGGCACGACCTGGTCGAATCGGACCCCTTCTCCCTCTTTGCCGACGTGCTCGACGATCTCAAGGGGACCATCCGGCCCACTCTCCTCGTCATCGAGGACATGCACTGGGCCGACGAAGCGACCCTTGACTTCCTTCGCTACATCGGGCGGCGGGGGTCGCCGACACCAAGGCGGTGGTGGCTTGCACCTACCGCGAGGACGAGCTGGGGCCGGACCATCCGCTTCGCACGGTTCTGGGCGATCTGGCCACGCGGCAGAGCACGGTCCGTTTCTCTGTCGACCCGCTAACCGTCGAGGCGGTGGGCTATCTGGCCAGTGAGTCCCGACACGACCCAGCCGATCTGCACCGGTTGACCGGGGGAAACGCGTTTTATGTCACCGAGATCCTGGCCACTGGAGAGGACCTTCCCGGCTCGGTGAGTGACGCCGTGATGGCCCGGGTGAGACGACTCACGCCGCCAGCCCAACGCGTGGTCGAAGGAGTCTCTGTAGCGCCGCGTGATCTGGCCGTCGACCATGCCTTGGCCCTCTCCGGTGCGGATCTGTCGGACATCGACGAGGCCACATTGTCCGGTGTCGTGGTTGCTCGGGGTGCGCGGCTGGCCTTTCGTCATGAGCTGGCCCGGAGCGCCGTCGAAGAGTCCCTTCCCATGGGCCGACGGCTCTCATTGCATCGCGAGATGATCGACTTACTGCGGGCCGACGAGGACTTGGATCTGGCCCGTCTCGCCCATCACGCGGGTCGGGCCGGAGACGGCAGTCTGGTAGTCGAATATGCCCCAGAGGCAGCTCGCCAGGCATCCATTCGCGGTGCCCATCGTGAGGCGGCGAAATTCTTCGAGCTCGCTCTGATCGAGGCGGACCGCGTGATTCCCTCCGATCTGGCACAGCTCCGACTCGATCTGGCGTTGGAGCTGAGCATCCTGGATCGTCAAGAGCAGGCACTTCAGCAGCTTCTCCTGGCGGCCGCGTTCTACCGGGAGGCCTCGGATCATGTGATGTTGGGCACGACACTCCGCCGGCTCTCGAGGACGCGCTGGAGGTGCTCAGACCGGGAGGGTGCTCGCCAGGCGGTGGACGAGGCGATCGAGATACTCGAGCCGCTCGGCGACAGCGAAGCCCTGGCTATGGCTCACTTCGACTCGGGATCCCTGTGGATGCTCGCTCGCAGGCATCGGCCGGCCATGGAGAGTCTCGCCCGATGTCTGAGTCTCGCCGAGCGTATTGGCTCGGACGAAGTGCACCTCATGCATGATTTCATGGCGGCGACTGTGGAGATCGTCCTCGGTGAGCCCCAACGTGGCGTCGACGGCCTGCAGCGGGCCGAGAGGCGATTCCGGGAACAAGGAGACGTGGAAACAACTCTGGGGATGCTGGGTTCGGGGGGAGGGGAAGTCCGTCTTTACCAGATTGCTCGGGCCGCCCTCGATGCGAGCATTGAGATCGGTCTGCGCACCGACGCCGACTATGCGGTGGCATACGACAGGTCATGGATGGCTCGGATTGCCTTCGAGCAGGGGAGATGGGACGAGGCGACCGGCATATCCGAGTTGGTCCTGGAGGATCGCTTCGGCCGGGCCGCGATAGCACCCGTTACCGCCCTGGGCGCCCTCGGTCGAGTCCGGGTGCGGCGAGGAGATCCAGGAGCACAGGAAGCCTTGGAGGAGGCGCTGCGCATCGGGGAAGGCTGCGAGATGCAACATCTCTGGTCACCGTATTGCGGTCTGGCAGAGCTGGCCTGGCTGGAGGGACGGTCCGCCGAGATTCCGAAGATCCTGGATTGGGTCTGGAGCCAGGCGCTGGATGCGGACAGCAGATGGGCCAGGGGAGAAGTCGGATTCTGGATGTGGAAGGCCGGTGCCATCGGTGGACCACCCGATGCTGCCGCCGAGCCCTTCGCCCTCCACATGGATGGGAAGTGGGGAGATGCGGCCGACCTTTGGCGCGATCTCGGGTGCCCTTACGAAGCAGCACTCGCCCTGGCGGAAGGCGACGAGGAGGCGATGCTGGAGGCGATCAGGATCTTCGACGGCCTCGGGGCACGTCCGGCGGCAAGGATCGTTCGTTCACGGTTGAGAGCGATGGGGGTGGCGCACATCCCACAGGGTCCGCGGTCGGAGACGCGGGCAAACCCGGCCGGTCTCACCAACCGCCAGATGGAAGTCCTCGGGCTCATGGCCGAAGGGTTGAGCAATGGGGAGATCGCCGACCGGCTCTATATCAGCAAGAAAACCACCGAACACCATGTGTCTGCGGTGCTGGCCAAGCTGGGCGCATCGACCCGGGCCAAGGCCATCGCCCGGGCCGAGTCCCTCCATATGACCAAAGATGGGGGTGACGGCCTCCGCTAATAGGGGTCCACCCCGATGTGGCCGCGATCACCCAGCCTTACCTTCCTCACAAGGCCGGAGCCTCCGGCCGCAAGGAGGAAATCATGCCCCGCTACGTAGTCGAAAGGACCTTCGACGGAGGTCTCGAGATCCCGACCGACCCCAACGGATTCAACGCCATGATGGGTGTCGTCGGCAACAACGCCAAGGAGCAGGTCACCTGGGTCCAATCCTTCGTGTCCGCCGACAAGACCAAGACCTATTGCATCTACGACGGTCCCAGCCCCGAGGCCATCCGCCGCGCCGCCGAGCTCAACTCGTTGCCGGTCGACATCATCTCCGAAGTCCGTGTTCTCGACCCGTACTTCTACGTCGGAGCGAGCTCATGACGAGAAAGCTGACCATCACCTTGGCGACGATCGTGTCTCTTCTGGTGGCGGCATGCAGTGGTGATCAGGCAGCTTCGACGACTTCCTCGCCGGCGGTCGAGGAAACCACGTCGTCGGTAGCTGATACGACCACGACCAGCCTCGAGCCCACCACCACTGTTGAAGAGCCCATGGACGATGACAACGCGGATGGCGGCGATCCGGAGATCACACCCGAGATCGCGGCCGACCTGGCACAGATCAGGGCCGGCACCGCACAGTACGTAAACGACCTCGATTCCGCAGCCGAAGACGGGTTCTTCATCATCACCCAGATGATCCCGGACATGGGCTACCACTTCCTCAACCCAAACGTCGAGGGCTTCGACCTCGGTCAGCCGCCGATCCTGGTCTACGGCCGCGACGGCGACGAGTGGGAGCTTGGTGCCGTGGAATGGGTGTTCCCCGAGGAGCCCGCCGAGCCACCGATAGAAGGGGGGACCTATGGCGCCTTTCCCGCCGCCTGCCACTACGACGACGGCTTGTTCGTGCCGACGGCGACCGAGGAGGAATGCGCCGAGGCACATCCCGAGACCGAGGCGACCTTCACCTTCTGGCACCCCGACCTGGTCACCTTCCATGTCTGGGCCTGGATGCACAACCCCGACGGGATCTACAACGGCACCAACCCGCTGATGAGCGCACGCAACGAGGGCTGAACACTCCCTCGGGCCGAGGGCGTCAGGGCCGCCCTCGGCCCCGAACCGGGGTTCCGCGCCCCTGGCGGTCTGCCGCTTACCTGAGGTACGTGGCGCCCTTTCTCCCCCCGAAGGGGGGAGTACCGGCGTAGCGGGGGAGGGGGGGACTCCTGGCGCCACGGCAACAAAGAAGGCCAGGCCATGACCTTCCATGTCTTGGCAGCGCCATATATGGCGCTGCCAACCTCAGGTACGATTGGGGCCATGAAGCAGATCCAGCATTGGATTGACGGTCAACTCACCGCCGGGACCACCGACCGCAGCGGACCGGTCTTCAATCCGGCCACCGGTGACCAGACCGGAGAGGTGGCGCTCGCTTCCGTTGCCGATGTGGACGCCGCGGTCCAGGCAGCGCGCCGCGCCTTCGAGTCATGGCGTTTCTCGTCTCTGGCACACCGTCAGAACATCATGTTTGCCTTCCGTGAGCTGGTGGCGGCCCGCAAGCTCGACTTCGCCAAGCTCCTGACCGCAGAGCATGGTAAGACGATCGACGATGCGATGGGAGAGGTCCAGCGAGGCCTAGAAGTGATCGAGTTCGCCTGCAACATCGCCCACCTGGTGAAAGGCGAGTACTCCGAGCAGGTGTCAACCGGGGTCGACACCTACACCATGCGCCAGCCGTTGGGGGTTGTGGCCGGGATCACTCCGTTCAACTTTCCTGCCATGGTCCCGATGTGGATGTACCCGATCGCCGTTGCCTGTGGCAACACCTTCATCCTCAAGCCGTCTGAGAAGGATCCGTCGGCCTCCCTGCTCGCTGCCGAGCTACTCGCCGAGGCCGGGCTACCCGAAGGTGTCTTCAACGTCGTGCACGGGGACAAGGAAGCCGTCGACTCCCTGCTCACTCATCCAATGGTCGCCGCCATCTCCTTCGTCGGATCGACGCCGATCGCCCGCTACATATACGAGACCGGGACCCGTCACGGGAAGAGAGTGCAGGCACTGGGAGGGGCCAAGAACCATATGATCGTGCTTCCCGACGCGGACATCGACCTCGCCGCCGATGCTGCGGTGTCGGCAGGGTATGGGTCGGCGGGGGAGCGGTGCATGGCGATCTCGGCGGTGGTCGCCGTGGGTGAGGTGGGCGACCCACTCATCCAGGGCGTGGCCGCGAGAATCGAAAAGCTCAACGTCGGGCCCGGTGACGAGACCGGGGTCGAGATGGGCCCTCTGGTAACCAAACAGCATCTGGACAAGGTTCGGGGCTACATCGACGCCGGTGAAGCGGCCGGTGCCCATCTGGTTGCCGACGGACGTGACATCGTGGTCGAAGGCCATGAGCGCGGTTTCTTCCTTGGGCCGACCCTGTTCGACAACGTCACCCCCGACATGTCGATCTACACCGACGAGATCTTCGGTCCGGTCCTGTCCACGGTGCGAATGGAGCACTTCGAAGATGCGATCAGACTGATCAACGAGAACCCTTATGGGAATGGGACCGCGGTCTTCACCAACGATGGTGGGGCAGCCCGAAAGTTTCAATCCGAGATCGAGGTCGGCATGGTTGGGATCAACGTGCCGATCCCCGTCCCCCTCTCCTTCTACAGCTTCGGGGGCTGGAAGGACTCAATCTTCGGGAGCCATGCGATCTACGGCCCGGAAGGTGTGCACTTCTACACGAGACAAAAGGTCGTGATCTCGAGATGGGCAGATCCGATTCACCGGGGCGTCGACCTCGGCTTTCCGACCCACGGGTGACTCCGGGGCGTGGTCTCCTCGTCATCGGGCTGGCACTGGTGCTGGTCGCCTGTGGCGAAACCACAGGCATCACTTCCACATCCGGTGCCGGGGCGACCTCCACCACTTCTTCGCTCGATAACGGCACCACCACCACGACCAGCATCACTGTCACCACCACCATCCCCGAGCCGGCCCTGTCCGATCTCACCGGAAATTGGGACAACGGCACTCTGATCCTGCAGGTCAACGACGCCGGTGAGTTCCTGGTGCTCGACCCGGACGACCCCGAGCCTGCCTTGATGGGAGGTTTCGTGGCACGAGACGGAATCGAGTTCAACTTTGTCACCGGCACTTCGGGGCAATGCCCGGGCCAGACCGGCGTCTACGAGGCGGCGACCGACGGCGATACCCTCCGCCTGACTCTGATCGACGATCCATGTGAGACGCGCTCGGCAGGCTTCGCCGACGAGTTCGCCAGTTCCGGTTAACCCAGGACCAGATCGCGTGCGATCAAGTCGTCGTTGGTCTCTCTCCGCACCACGAGACGAGCCTCACCGTTTGCTACGAAGACGACAGCGGGCCGTCGGATCATGTTGTAGTTGGAGCCCATCGAATGACCGTAGGCGCCGGTGACCGGGGTCGAAAGGAGATCGCCCACGGCCATTCCCTCCGGCACACGGGCGCTCCATGCCAGGACGTCCCCTGATTCGCAGTGTTTTCCCACCAGGCGGATCTCCCGAGTACGGTCGGCGGTGGTCCTTCTCGGATCGAACACCTCATACCCGCTTCCGTACAGCACCGGTCTCGGGTTGTCGCTCATCCCACCGTCGACCGAGACGTAGGTCCGGATGCCGGGGATCTCTTTGATCGTCCCCACCGTGTACAGAGTGATGGCCGCCTGGGCCACTATCGACCTTCCCGGTTCGGCCACGATCCTGGCCGAGATGCCTGCGGCGCCCGCGGCCTGTTGGATGGCCTTACCCCACTCGGCGAGAGTCGGGGCAACCTCGCCTTCGACATAGGCAACTCCAAGCCCACCTCCGATCGAGAGCTCCTCGATGTCCAGGGGGGCTACGAACTCTCCGATCAGCGAGATTGCCTTCTCGAACGAGCCGACGTCGAATACCTGGCTTCCCACGTGGGCATGCACTCCAATGAGGTTCATGGCGCTCGAGGATCTAGCTCGTGAGATGACCTCTGCCGCAGCCCCACCGTCGATGCTGATCCCGAACTTGGAGTCGACCCCACCAGTGCGCAGGAACTCGTGGGTGTGCGCCTCGACCCCGGGATTGATCCTGATCAGGACGTTGGGGATCTGCGTGCCTTCGGCGACGAGTGTCTCGATCCTCTCGAAGTCGACCATGGAGTCGATGACTATCCGTCCCACGCCGGCGCCCAGCGCCTGGCGCAGCTCGGTCACGGACTTGTTGTTGCCGTGGAAGACAAGTCGACCGGCTGGGACTCCGGCAGCCAGGGAGATGTGGATCTCCCCGCCGGTGGCCACGTCGAGATGCATCCCTTCCTCATGGGCGAGTTGTGCCATTGCACCACAGAGGAATGCCTTGGTCGCATAGGCGACTCCGTCGGGAAAGGCGGCGACGGCCTCACGGCAGCGCATACGCAGATGGGCCTCGTCATAGACGAAGAGAGGTGTCCCATACTCGGCAGCGAGCTCGGCGACGTCGCAGCCACCCATCGACAATTGCCCCGTGGAGCCAATGGTTGCGGTGTCGGGAAGAAGGTGGAGAGGAAGAACAGACATTTTGGCCGTTGCGACAGCACGGTAGTGCCGCGCCACGTCGCTTCAGATCCAGGCAGACCGACCTCTACCGGTCGTCATGTCGTCGGCGGGGGTGATTCCTCTCACCAGATCGTTCTTGAATCGGCTCACGATGCCATCGAGGTTGGCGGTCTCGATCAGGAAGGCGTCGTGGCCTTGCGGCGCGTGGAGCATTTGATATCTCGCATTGGGCAATCGGGATACCAGGTCTTCGACCTCAGACGAGGGGTAGAGAATGTCACTCGAGATCCCGACACCGAGCACCGGGGTCTTGATACTGGCCAGGACCCGATCCTCATCACCCCGGCCCCGGGCGAGATCGTGGCTGTCCATTGCATCCATCAACCTGAGATAGGTGTTGGCATCGAAGCGTTCCACCAGCTTGCGGCCCTGATGACGGAGATAGCTGCGTACCTCGAACTCGTCCTCGACGGTCCTCCGAGCGAACCTCGATTGGAAGTTGGCTTTGCCCCGGTATGAGATCATGGCAACCATCCGGGCGACGGCGAGGCCGGTGTCCGGGCCTTCGCCTGGCTCGTAATCGCCGTCCTGGAACCTGGGGTCGCCCCATATCGCGGCTCGCTGCGCCTCGGAGAAGGCGACACTCCAGGCCGAGTGGTGGGCTCCAACACCGATGGCCACCGCCCCTTTCACCCGCTCCGGTTGAAGCGCTGCCCACTCCAGTGCCTGCATCCCGCCCATCGAGCCACCGATGACCAGGCGCAGGGTTTCGACCTCGAGATGGTCGACAAGCTTGGCTTGGAGACCGACCATGTCCCTGATCGTGACCTGGGGGAAGCTCCCGCCATACCAACGGTCGCTCCCCGGCTTGGTCGAAGTGGGACCGGTTGTGCCGTAGCAACCACCGAGGACGTTGCTCGCGATGACGAAGTCTTGATCGGGGTCAAAAGAGCGAGAAGGGCCGAACAAGCCTTCCCACCACTCGTCGGCGTCGGCGCTGCCCGTGAGTGCATGACAGATCAGGATGGCTTCGTTGCTTGGCTCACCCCAGGTCCGGTATGCGACCCGCGTCTGGGGCAGTGTCTCGCCGCTCTCCACCGTGAGACCGCTCGTCAAGTCGAAGAACCTAGTCTGATCCGAGATCGGGTAGGTCATCTTTCCGACTCCTTCTCGGTCGCTCTGGGTGAGTCTCGTCTGAGATCGTCGGCGGACATGATGTCTCCTGTCTCGAGATCTGCCCGCCAACCGCTTCGGAAAAAAAGAGTTCCGCCGCCGTTGCCGGTGCGGATCCAGTTCTTGGTTGGGTGCTCGCTACACGTCTCGACCGCACGGCTCGAATAGGGCCATGCACATACAGGGGGTCATCCGGGTAGCGAACATGTGAGCAGGAACCTATCGGAGGGGTATCCGGCCGTCAACCACCGCTCGCCTGGCGGCGAGCCACCGGGCCCTACCTCTCACGGTCCCAATCGCAGCAACAGCGGTGCGGTAAGTTTGGGAGATGGACCCGACAATGGCTGGGAACTTATGGACTTCGGGGTAGTCCTCCAGACCGACCCGCCGGCATCGGCGGTGGTAGATACCGCAGTACGGGCGGAGGCACTTGGGTTCAGCCACGCCTGGACTTTCGACTCCCACGTCCTGTGGCAGGAGCCATTCGTCATCTACTCCCGCATCCTTGCCGAGACCGAGAACATGGTGGTGGGGCCAATGGTCACCAACCCCGGCACCAGGGACTCGACGGTCCTCGCTTCATTGTTCGCCACGCTGAACGACATGTACGGGCCACGGACCATATGCGGCATGGGACGTGGCGACTCAGCTCTGCGCTATATCGGTCGCCAGCCCAAGACCCTCGAGGCGATGGTGGATGCGATGCAGGTCATCAAGGGTCTGGTCGCCGGCGAAGAGGTCGAATACAACGGGCGGGTGCTGAGCATTCCCTGGATCTCCGAAGGATGGGACCTGCCGATGTGGGTCGCCGGATACGGCCCGAAGGCGTTGGCCACGGCTGGTCGGCACGCCGACGGCTTCATCCTCCAACTGGCCGACCCTCAGGTCCTGGAGTGGACGGTCTCCGCGGTGCGTCAGGCGGCGTCGGATGCCGGCAGGAGCATCGACGAGATCAAGATCTGTGTGGTCGCCCCGGCATACGTCGGCGAAGACCTGGCTCACCAACGGGATCAGTTGCGCTGGTTTGGCGGGATGGTCGGCAATCACGTGGTGGACATGGTTGGTCGTTACGGGGACGACAGCGGGAAGGTGCCCGCAGTTCTCTCCGACTACATCAAAGCCAGAGAGTCTTACGACTACGACCACCATGGCAAGTCGGGAAACCCTTCTACCGATTTCGTGCCCGACGACATCGTCGACAGGTTCTGCGTGCTAGGCCCGATCGAGGCTCACATCGAGAAACTCTCCCTACTGAAGTCGATGGGTGTCGACCACTTCGGGATCTATCTGATGCACGATGACATGGACGGCACGCTCGAGGCCTACGGGAAGAAAGTCATCGAGGCGGTCGGCTAGTGGCCAGTCGCAGAAATACTGGCGGTGTCTCTCCGGCCCTCGACGCCCCTGGCTGTGTCCAAAATGCTCGCCGCAGCTCCGGCTGCGACTGCGCTTTTCTCCTTGCCAGATGACGTCGCTGACTCGGAGACACCCTCGCC
>DATKEA010000094.1:0-25413 GCA_035544615.1 Acidimicrobiia bacterium
CACTCAGATGGTGATGCCTGGGGATAACACTGAAATGTCGGTGGAGTTGATCAATCCGATCGCGATGGACGAAGGGCTCAGGTTTGCTATCCGTGAGGGTGGCCGGACCGTCGGCGCCGGACGAGTCATAAAGATCGTCAAGTAAGGACTCGAAATGCCCAGCGACAAGAGACCGCCGTTGACGCTTGCCTGCACCGAGTGCAAGCACCGCAACTATGTCACGACCAAGAACAAGACGAACACACCGGACCGACTCGAGATGAAGAAGTTCTGTCGTTGGTGCCGCCAGCACACCGTGCACCGCGAGACCCGTTAGGAGTAGTAGCGGTCGATAGCGTTACCTGATGGACCCGGCCGATCTCGTCGAACGCGGCTACGGCCCTTACCCATTTCGCGTCTGCATCGAGAATGTCACCGATTTCGTCAAGGCAACCGGTGACGACCCGACTCGATGGACCGGGGCCGCACCGCCGGGGTTCATGGCGGCGGCCTTGTTCTCGGTGGCATCTGATCTGCTTCGCCAGTTGGCGGATCGAGCGGTGCTCCATGGGGAGCAGACCTTCACCTGGCACCAGCCAATGGCGATCGAGTCCCAACTCCAGGTCACCGGCACGGTGAGCCGGGTACGGGAACGCGGTGGCACCGATTTCGTCGACTTCGAGATAGAGGTGACCGGGGAGCAGGGCTTGGTGGCCGAAGCCTCATCGTTGTTCCTGGTTTCGGCCGAATCCGGATTGGCCGAGGTCGAGCATGCCGAGCCGGCACCGGAAGACGACGGTCACCCCGGTCCGGGCCAGGTCAGCGCCTCCAGGGCGGACCTGGTCCGATATGCCGCCGCCACCAGGGATTGGAACCCGATCCATTGGGATCATGAGGCGGCGGTCGCAGCCGGGTTGCCCGGGGTGGTTGCCCACGGTCTGCTTCAAGCGGCGTGGGCGTTCGTCGCGGCTTCACGCGCCCGGCCCGGTGACTCGCCTCTGAGGTCGGCGAAGGTGAGATTCCGAAATCCGCTGCCTCCGTCGGTGCCGGTCTCGGTGACCGTCGAGGAAACCGACGGGTTGGCGAAAGTTGCCATTGCCAACGACGACGTCGAGTATTTGAGTGCTCGCATCGAGTTGACGGAGCCGTAACCCTATGGACGTGCCAAAGGTCGAAAGAGACGGAGAGCATGAGCTCATCTCCCGGGCGAAAGCGGGCGACCGAGCCGCCTTTGCCGCCCTGGTCCGTGAGCATGGAAACGAGGTCTATACGTTGGCCCGAAGACTGGTTGGTGATCCTCATCTGGCCGCCGACGTCGCCCAGGACACTCTGATCAGGGCGTGGAAGGCACTGCCCAACTTCAGGGGGGACGCCGCCCTATCCACCTGGCTCCATCGGATCACGGTCAACACCGCGTGGACCCACAAGAAGAAGGCCCGTCGCCATCGCGGCTACTCCTTGGACGAAGTGGCCGATGTCGCCGCTCCGATGACGGCCGACCATCCTGAGATCGCAGGGGAGATCCTGGAGCTGCGGAGTCGCCTCCGTGAGGCCCTCGATGCCCTGCCCGAGGCCCAGCGTCAGGTTGTCGTGATGAAGGATGTCTACCAGTGGTCACACTCTGAGATAGCCGAGGCGATGGGCATCTCGGTTTCCGCAGCGAAGGTCCGGCTTCACCGCGCCCGCGCCCGCATGGCTCGGCACCTGGAGGCCTCGGCATGAGTGCCGTCTGCGAGATGGCGGCGCCCTTCGTCGCCAATAACGCGGTCGATCGGCGTCCGATCGCGCGACCGTTTCGGGCACACGCCAATGCTTGCCTCAAGTGTCAGGCTCGGTATGTGGCGATGACGCGAACTGCACGCGAGTTGGCAGCGATTTCCAGCGAGACACTGACCGCCCCCCTCGACCTGGAATGGCGGGTCATGTCCTCTCTCGAAGGTGACCTGGCCCTGGCCCGCTCTTGGCGCACTCCGGTGGCCCTGACAGCGGCAGCCCTCTCCATGACCGCCGCCGTGGTCATCTGGCGTCTCCGACCCCGCCCTCAGTCCTGAGCGATCGGGACGTTTGACTCTGCCCGACCGCTCGCTGTTGGGCGATCCTCATATCAGGCTGAGAGAAAGTGAGATCTGATGAGAGTGTTGATCGTCACCGCGAGCAAGCACGGCGCTACCGCCGACATCGGCCGTGCTATCGCCGATGTCATGTCCGGGGAGGGTATAGAAGCCCTGGTGTCGGAACCTGATCGCGTCGCCACTCTGGAAGGCATCGACGCGGTCGTCTTGGGAAGTGCCGTCTACGCCGGCCGATGGATGAAGACGATGAAGGAGCTGGTGGACCGCGTCGGCGATCAGCTGGCCAGGCGTCCGGTCTGGCTGTTCTCCAGTGGTCCCATTGGCGAACCGCCCAAGCCGGATGAGGATCCGGTCGATGTGGCCCCGATCGTGGAGAGGATCGGAGCTCGTGAGCATCACATCTTTTCGGGGAAACTGGACCGCAAGGTGCTGAAGTTCGGTGAGCGGGCAATCGTGAACGCATTCAAGGTTCCGGATGGCGACTTCCGCGACTGGGACGAGATCCGGGACTGGGCCAAGGGCATCGCCGAGGCATTGAGGGTCAGGGTCTAGCGACGGGCCACTAGGGCCAACCCGGGCTGGTTCATGGGATCGGACTTCACGTTCGTCTTATCATCGGCGGCATGGCCCGCCTGATTGATCTCTCCCAAACCATCGAAGCCGGAATGACCACATACCCGGGTCTACCCGGTCCGGTCATCTCGGATCATCTCTCTCGTCTCGACTCGAAGAACAACTACGACCCGGGGACCGAGTTCCTCATCGGCCGGGTCGACATGGTCGGTAATACCGGCACCTATCTCGATACGCCCTATCACCGCTACGAGCACGGTTTCGACCTGGCCGGGCTCCCCCTCGATGATGTTGCGGACCTTCCCGGCGTCTGCATCCCCGCCACCGGCCCGGAGCTAGGTCCCGGAACGATCGACGATGTGGCGGTGCGGGGCCGGGCCGTCCTATTCGCAACCGGCTGGGATCGTCACTGGCGCACCGACGCCTACGGTGATCAAAGCCATCCGTTCGTATCGGCCGGTCTCGTCGAGGCGCTGGTCGCGGGTGGAGCTGTGCTGGTGGGGATCGACTCGGTCAACATCGACGACACCCGAGGTGGCAGCCGGCCCGCCCATTCGGGGCTGCTCGCCGCCGGGATCCCGGTGGTGGAGCATCTGACCGGGCTGGACCAGTTGGTCGGGGTGCCGTTCCGCTTCTTCGCGGTGCCGCCGAAGGTGATCGGTTTCGGGACGTTCCCGGTCAGGGCCTTCGCTCTCGTTGGCTGACCGTTACGAGGCGCGATTGATCCCCGAGACGATTGCGT
Organism: Acidimicrobiia bacterium; assembly: GCA_035544615.1. GTDB lineage: Bacteria > Actinomycetota > Acidimicrobiia > Spongiisociales > ZC4RG35 > JARDZU01. The sequence continues at coordinate 3,367 of DATKEA010000094.1, forward strand.
GCAGCGACGAAGTGGTCACATCGGAGTGGATCCCGACTCCCCACAGAGTCTTGCCCTCGACCTCCATCTCCACGTAGGTGACTGCCTGGGCGTCGGTACCGGCGCCAATGGCATGCTCGTGATAGTCGACCACCCGACAGCTCACCCCGAATGCATCCCGCATCGCGTTGATGAACGCCTCAATCGATCCGCCACCTTCGCTGCGAATCTCCTGTTCCTCGTCATTGTGGCGAACGACTGCGCCGATAGTGGTGCGGTTCTCCCCACGGGCGTTCTGGTTGATCTCGAACCGAAGCAGCTCGAATGGCTTCAGGATCGCCAGATAGTGACGGCGGAACTCGGTCCAGATCTCGGCTGCTGTGATCTCTCCACCGGTGGTGTCGGTGATGCCCTGGATGACCCTGGTGAACTCGATCTGGAGCCTCCGGGGGAGTATCAGCTCCTGTTCCGTCTTCAGCAGGTAGGCCACCCCACCCTTGCCCGATTGGGAGTTGACCCGAATCACGTCCTCGTAGGAGCGACCGACGTCCTGAGGGTCTATGGGCAGATAGGGGACCTCCCACAGGGTCTGCCCGGTCTCATCCATCGCCTCGAAGCCTTTCTTGATCGCATCCTGATGACTCCCGGAGAATGCGGTGTAGACCAGGTCGCCCACGTAGGGGTGACGAGGGTGAACCGGGAGTTGATTGCAATGCTCGGCAATCCGGCGGTACTCGTTGATATCGGTCAGGTCGAGCTCGGGATCGACCCCCTGGCTGAACAGGTTGAGGGCCAGGGTCACCACGTCGACATTCCCCGTCCGTTCGCCGTTGCCAAATAGGGTGCCCTCGATGCGGTCGGCTCCGGCCATCACCCCGAATTCGGCGGCGGCCACCGCGGTGCCTCGGTCATTGTGGGGGTGAAGGGAGAGAACCACGGTGTCACGGTCCCTGATCTCACGGTGGAACCACTCGATCATGTCGCCATAGAGATTCGGTGTGCTCATCTCGACCGTGGCGGGGAGGTTGAGGATGATGGGCGCGTCCTTGGTCGGCTCGAACACATCCATCACCGCTTCGCAGACTTCCTTGGCGAAGGGCAGCTCGGTGCCGGTGAAGCTCTCCGGCGAGTATTCGTAGCGAATCGCCGACCCGGGCAGGTGTTGCTCCTGAAGGCGGCAATGCTCGGCGCCCGTCACCGCGATGTCGATGATCCCGGCCTCATCCAGCCCAAATACGACACGTCGCTGCAAGTTGGAGGTCGAGTTGTAGAGGTGGACGATGGCTTTGTCGACCCCGACCAGGCTCTCATAGGTTCGCTCGATGAGCTCGGGGCGGGCCTGGGTGAGGACCTGGATGGTCACGTGCTCGGGGATCAGGTCGTCTTCGATGATGTGACGGACGAAGTCGAAGTCGGCCTCCGAGGCCGATGGGAAACCAACCTCGATCTCGCTGAACCCGATCTTGATCAGGCTCTCGAACATCAGCCGCTTGCGCTCGGGGTTCATCGGCTCGATCAGCGCCTGGTTGCCGTCTCTCAGGTCGACACTGCACCACAGAGGGGCCTTGGTGATCCTGCGGTCAGGCCAGGTCCTGTCAGCAAGCTCGATATCGGGATAGGCCCGGTACTTGTCGATCGGCATCGAGCCCGGTCGGTGGTTGCTCGAGATGGGGTTGCTGGTCATTGGCGACCCCTCATGCTAAACGCTCTGTCCCGCGCCCAGGGTGGGACGAACCGGTGTGCCCCGCTGCCCGACGGCCAACGAGGATGATCCCGGGCGCCGCTACGCCTTTCGACACCGCCATACTTGCCTCAATGACATCGCCTACCCACATCCCAGCCTTCCTCGTCAAGCAGCACATCACCCTGATGGTCAACCGCTACGAGATCCTGACCCCCAATCCCGACGGGAGCGAAGGACCGCTTCTCGCCTTTGCCCAGCAGAAACGCATGTCTTTCAAGGAAGAGGTCAACTTCTACACCGATGCCGGCAAGACGACCAAGCTCTTCTCGTTCAAGGCGCGACACGGGCTAGACGTCCGGGCCGAGCACGATGTCTTCGACGCCGAGGGCAACCCCATCGGTTGGTTCAAGAAGGAGTTCGCCAGCAGCCTGCTTCGCTCCACGTGGCAGATGACCTACGACGGGGTCGAGACCCGTGGTCAGGAGCGGAGGCCGGTCATCGCAATCTTGCGGCGAGTGTGGGACTTCATCCCGTTTCTCGGAGAGGTATGGGTTCCCTTCGTATTCCACTTCGACTTCCTCGACCTCGCCACCGACCAGGTGGTGATGACCAGCGAGCGCAAGAAGTCGATCAGGGACCGATACGTCATATCCGTTCCCGATCCCCGTCTCGACTTCAGACTGGCGGCATCGATGGCGGTCGCCCTCGACGCCCTGCAAAGTCGCTGAGTCCCGATCATCAGCTTGGAAGGTGGTCGCCCGGGCGAGCCTCTTCCCGAGGCCAGAGTTTCCACACCACTGACCTTCCCGTATACTTGGTCGTTCCGCCAACCCCCTAGGGGTGTAGCTCGAATTGGTAGAGCGCCGGTCTCCAAAACCGGAGGTTGTGGGTTCGAGTCCCCCCGCCCCTGCCAGTCCTTGTTGGATAAGACGATCAGGAAGAGCTGATGAACAGAGAGATGCGCCGGATGCAGGAACGCGAAGAGCGTCTGCAGAAGAAGGGCGACAGTGGCCGTGACAAGGCCACTCGTCGCGCCGCGTCCGCGCAAGCGAAGACTCCGGTCGCAGAGCGGAAGTCGATCTTCACCCGGCTCCGCGAGTATCTGCACGAGGTGCGTCAGGAGCTCAGAAAGGTGACCTGGCCAACCCGAGAGCAGATGATCGCCTTCACAACCGTGACGGTCATCACCTCCACCGTGCTCACGGCCGTGGTATTCGGGCTCGATATCGCCATGAAAGAGTTCGTTTTCTGGCTGGTAGCGAGGTCCTGATGCCAGATGCAGTCGAGACCGCCGAGTTGGAGGCCGCCGAGGTGGAGCCAGACGAGGCGGACGCCGCCGAGGGCCTGACCCCTGAAGTCGATGCCGGCGATGTGGAGGCTCCCGACCTGGAAACTCCCGAGGAGGAGACTGCCGAGGTGGAAGCCTCCGACGTGGAAGCCTCCGACGTGGGGCCGGCCGAGGAGGATGACAGCGAGGGACTCGATCCCGTCGAACACCCCGAGGTGGCATCCGCCGAAGCAGAGGCGCCCCCGGCCGCGGCCATCACCGAGGCCGACACCGTCGAAATCGAAGTAGTCGAAGTCGAGCTGGAAGAATCGGAGGAGTCGAGCGAGGCGGAAGACTCGATCCCGGCCCCGAAGCCGGCGAGCCCCTACGACCTCCCCGGCGACTGGTACGTGATCCACTCCTACTCGGGTTACGAGAACAAGGTGAAGGCCAACCTGGAGACGCGCATCCAGTCGATGCACATGGGGGATCGCATCTTCGAAGTGCACATCCCGATGGAGGACGTCGTCGAATTCAAGGCGGGCAAGAAGGTCACCGTGCCCAAGAAAGTCTTCCCGGGATACATCCTGGTGAGGATGAGCCTCGATGACGACTCCTGGTACGCGGTCCGCAACACCCCGGGGGTCACCGGTTTCGTCGCCGGTAACGCCCAGAAGCCGACACCACTCTCCCGACGTGAAGTCGAGCGCTTCCTGGGCGTCCAGGAAGAGGAGGAGAAGGTCAAGCCACGCTTCAAGCCGGAGTGGGAGGTCGGCGAGCAGGTGCGAGTGGTCACCGGCCCTTTCGCAGACTTCAACGGCGTCATCGAGGACATGAACGTCGACCAGCAGAAGGTCGTCGTCCTCGTCAACATCTTTGGCCGGGACACGCCGGTCGAACTTGGTTTCGAAGACATCCAAAAGAGTTAGGCCCCAGCCCTCCGGTCTCGGGCCTCTAAGACACAGGACACACCATGGGTAGACGAAGACTTGTAACTACGCTCAAACTGCAGCTGCCTGCCGGTCAGGCCACCCCGGCGCCCCCGGTCGGCACCGCCTTGGGCCCCCATGGGGTCAATCTGATGGAGTTCGTCAAGGCATACAACGACGCAACCGCCAACCAGCGTGGTCAGATCATCCCGGTCGAGATCTCCATATACGAAGATCGCTCCTTCGACTTCATCATGAAGACGCCACCGGCGGCCGCCCTGCTCCGTCAGGCAGCGAAAGTGGAAAAGGGCTCCGGCGAGCCCAACAAGGAGAAAGTGGGCTCGGTGACCCGGGCACAGGTCAAGGAGATCGCCGAGATAAAGATGCCCGATCTCAACGCCATCGACCTCGAGGGGGCGATGAAGATCGTGGAGGGAACCGCTCGCTCGATGGGGATCACCGTCGGCGACTGAGGTGGGAGGCCGCGGGGCCGCTTGGACCACAAGGAGAGAACATGGCCAAACATGGCAAGAAGTACCGCGAGGCAGCGATGCGGTACGACAAGCAAACGCCTTACGGGCCCAAGGAGGCCCTCGAGCTGGTCAAGACGCTGGCTCCTGCCAAGTTCGACGAGACTGTCGAAGCGATCTTCAAGCTGGGCATCGACCCCAAGAAGGCCGACCAGTTGGTGAGAGGCACGGTGTCACTACCCCACGGAACGGGCAAGGACGTACGGGTGGCAGTCTTCGCCCCGGCCGACAAGGAGAAGGAAGCTCTTGAAGCCGGTGCCGATGTCGTCGGTGGCAAGGAGTTGGTCGAGAAGCTCCAAGCCGGCGGCGAGATCGACTTCGATGTTGCCATCGCCACCCCCGACATGATGGCCGATGTGGGAAAGCTGGGAAAGATCCTCGGTCCCCGCGGGCTCATGCCCAACCCAAAAGCAGGCACGGTTACCCCTGATGTGGGCAAGGCGGTCGGGGAGTTCAAAGCGGGGCGCATCGAATACCGCAACGATCGCCACGGCAATGTTCATGTTCCCGTGGGCAAGGTCTCTTTCGACATGGACCAACTCGCCGGCAATCTGGCCGCTCTGTCCGCTGAGCTGATCAGAGCGAAGCCGGCGTCGTCGAAGGGGCGCTACCTACGCCAGATGTCTCTCTCCTCGACCATGGGCCCGGGGGTCAAGGTCGACGTGGGGAGTGTCGAGGACTTCTCCCAGAGTGTCGGCTGACACCTGGTCCACCGTGGAAGCAGAAAAGCCCCCAAGTGGGGGCTTTTCTCATGAAACAGGGGGGATCTCCGCGCTTCGGATTTCCCGTGGGCTTAGAGGGCTTCGGCTGCCAGGTCCACCGTCCGCACGTCACCGACCACTCGTCTGTGGACCAGGGTAGGGGCTGGTCTCAATGTCGATCACGCGACCCTCGCATTTGGGGCTCGAAGAGTGGATGGGGGCGGTCAGGGAACCCACCCATCTCACGGAGACCCCCTGTTCTCAATGGACCTAGTGTCGCGCGGCGTTCTGCGACTGTCCAGGGAGAAACTGGAAGAAACCGCCAGAAGGGACCGAAACTGGGCTGTCGTGCCCGGCACAAACCGGTCGGATCGTCTGAGTGTCCGGATTGGCGCAACATCGGCCCGTAGGTACAATCGGTCGGGCAACTCCAATACCTCGGCCCCAGACCGTTGGTGTCTTCGGACTCAATGGGGGAATCCCCGCCCACGCAGGTCGCTCCTCAAAGAGCCCCTTGTCATGATGCCGAGGGGTTTTGCTGTCAATTGACTGGAGGAGCGAATGCCAAGACCAGAAAAGGTCCAGGCTGTTGCCGACATCAAAGAGAGGCTCGAGGTAGCCGAAGCGGTGTTCTTGACCGAGTACCGGGGTCTGTCCGTGAAGGCGGTCCAGGAGCTGAGAACCAGTCTTCGCGCCAGCGGAGCCGAGTACAAGGTGGTCAAGATGACCCTGGCCCGTCTCGCCGCTGGCGAGGCAGGCATGTCTGGGCTCAACGAGTACCTGCTGGGCCCGACGGCCCTCGCCTTCGCCAAGAGCGACCCGGTTGCCACTGCCAAGGCCTTGAAGGACTTCTCCAAGTCCCATGAGGTCTTCGTGCTGAAGGCAGGTGTGCTCTCAGGGAACATCCTCAGCCCAGAGGACGTTTCACGGCTCGCTGACATCGAGTCGCGTGAGGTACTGCTGGCGAAGATCGCGGGAGCCGCCAGGGCGCCCCTGATTCAGGCGGCCGGGCTTTTCGGGTCGTTCAATCGAAGTGCCGCAACGATGTTTCATCAGCTTCTGGAGAAGAAGGAGTCGGGCGAATTCGCTCCGGCGGGAGGCGTGTCAACCGCCACTCTGCCGGCGGAGAAGCCCACCGAAACCGAGACGGCCGCTTCGGCCGAGGAGGAGTGAGAAATGGCCGCCAAAACCAAACTCAGCACAGATGAGCTGCTCAGCACGTTCGAAGGGATGACCGTGCTCGAGCTCAAAGAGTTCCTCGACGCTTTCGAGGAGAAGTTCGATGTCACCGCCGCCGCCCCGGTGGCCATGGCCGCGGCTCCCGCCGCCGGTGACGGAGCCGCCGCGGCAGAGGAGCAGGACGAGTTCGATGTTGTCCTCACCGCCGCCGGTTCGGCGAAGATCCAGGTGATCAAGGAAGTCCGCGGGCTGACCAGCCTCGGTCTCAAGGAAGCCAAGGATCTCGTCGACAGCGCCCCGGCCAGTGTGCTGGAGGCAGTCGACAAGGAGACTGCAGACAAGGCCAAGGAGGTCCTCGAGGGCGCCGGCGCCACGGTGGAGCTGAAGTAGCCGGACCGACTCGAGTCGATGGAAAGGCCCCCGGGTTTGATCCGGGGGCCTTTCTTTGTTCGGGTGGCGCCATATTTGGCGCCACCTACCTCAGGTAAGCGTCGCGAAGTAGTTGGTCACCACCGGGGTCTCGCGCTCGCGGAGGAGGACGTTGGCGTCGAGGAGCTCGAGCTTCTGGCTGAGAGCCCTGGTCGCCTCCGGGATGGGGTGCTCGGCGAAGAAGCCTTTGACGTCTGCGGCGACTTCGGGCTCGGAGAGGGCAGGGAGCCCTTCCACCACCCGGGGGCGGGTCATACCGGGCATTGCCTCGAGGATCCGGTCCCATCGGGTCCGAGCGCTCTGCCATACCGCCGGGCCGGCCTCACCGGACAACAGCCGGGCGAGGACCCAGAAGCCGTCCTGGGTGCGGACGTCACCCTCGACGATCTTGTCCAATGTGGAGACGGCAAGCTCCTCGACCCGGACGCCGGCCACGGATCGCAGGAAGCGCACCTTCTCGGTCGGAGCTGAGGTTCCTTGGTAGGCAGACCAGAGTGCCGCGTATTCGTCGGCGTCGCCGTGATGGGAGTAGACCGAGAGCGCGGCGGTGCAGACTTCGGGGTCGAGATCGACGCCGTCCAGGACCTGGGCGGCCACCTGGCGCGTCCGGGCGACGGTGTCAGGGTCTTTGCCCAGATTGCCGAGGGCGACTATCAGGTCGCCCCTCAGCTTGCGTGTCAAGTCACTCTCATCCTCCGCACCTTCCCATCCCAGCCGCGACAGGGCGGGCGTCACCAGATCACGCACGAAGCTCTCGAAGGCAGGCCGGGTCTCGGCTTCGAGTGCGTGATGCCTCAGGGCGGCCAGACCTCCGACGATGACCGACCAGATCGCGTGCTCGGTCTCGTCACCAAATTTGCCGACAAGGTCGAGAAAGTCCGATGCGGGGACCTGTGACGAGCGAACCATGGCCCAGGTGTCGGACACCAGGCTGTATCTCTCGATGTCGTCGAGAGTGTCGAGATGATGGAGAAGCGATGCGAACAAGCCATCCGAGTATCGGCTTCGGTAGAAGCCGTGTCCCCCGGCATTGGCTATCACGTAATCGACGTCCTCGAGCGGGATGATCAGCTCGTCGCCGGTGAGAAGGACCTTCTTCTCGAAGGTTTGTCCGGCGATGACCCCTCTCAGCTGCACCGGGACGTCCCACAACGTGGTATCGGCCTCGTCGGGAATGGCCAGGTACCGGTGTTGGCTGAGCTCGATGCCCTCGGGGACGACTCTGACATCGATCTGGGGGAACCCGCGTTGGTAGACCCAGGTGTTCATGATCTCGCCGACCGGCCAGTCTGACGCCCCGTCGAGACCCTCCCAGAGGTCGCTGGTAACGGTGTTGGCGTATTCGTGTTTGCGTAGGTAGTTGCCGACCCCGGTGCGGAACTCTTCTTCCCCGATGAACTGCTCGATCATCCGGAGCACGGCGGATCCCTTGCCATAGGTGATGGAGTCGAACATCTCGTCGACCTCGGTGGGCGAGTTCACCTCGAACTCGATCGGTCTCGTGGTGACCAGTTGGTCCGTCCCCATCGCCCAGGGTATCTCCAGGTTGTTGAACGCTAGCCACCGCTTCCACTCAGGCTTCATGGCGTCGGTTGCCTTGAGCTCCATGAAGCTGGCGAAAGCCTCGTTGAGCCAAGCTCCTTCCCACCACTTCATGGTGACCAGGTTCCCGAACCACTGATGCGCGATCTCGTGGCCGATGACGTCGAGACACGCTTGAAGCTCGCCCTGGCTCGCCTTGGCCCGGTCGAGGATCAAGTAGGCATCGCGGTATGTGATCAGGCCGACGTTCTCCATGGCCCCGGCGGCGAAGTCGGGGATGGCGATGTGATCGAGCTTGTCGCCTGGATAGGGGATCCCGTAGTAATCGGAGAGGTACTCGAAGCAGAAGACAGCATTCTCGAGAGCCACTTCCGTGAGGTGCAGGTTGCCCTTGGGAACGATGATCCGGATCGGTGTGCCTCGGGCCACCACCGGCTCGGTCGCTTCGAACGGGCCCACTATGAAGGCGAGCAGGTAGGTCGACATCTTCATGGTCGGCGTGAAATCGAAGCGGACCCTGCCATCCTCGAGCCTGGTACGGGAGACCTCGGCGCTGTTGGAGTAGGCCTCGAGCCCGTCGGCCACCACCATCGTCGTCTTGAATGTGGCCTTCATGTCGGGCTCGTCCCAGCAAGGGAAGATGCGGCGGGCGTCAGTCGACTGGCATTGTGAGGTGCCGATGACGTGCTCGGCGCCGTCTCTGTCCCGGTAGATCGAGCGATAGAGACCACGAAGCTGGTCGTTGATCAGCCCGGCATAGGAGATCTCGAGGTCATAGGTGCCGGGAGTCGCCGCCGAGGCGAGGGTGAGGGTTGCCCTGTCGTACTCGTCGTCATGGGTGATGTCGGTGATTTGGATGTCTGAACCCTGACCACGGAGAACCACCGACTTCATGTCGATCTCTGCCGAGTTGAGGACGATCTCGTTGAGGTTTTCGGTTATGCCGAGCCGTATCGATACCGATCCTTCGAAGGTAAAAGTGTCTAGGTCCGGCTCGAGATGGAGGTCATAGTGGACCGGGATCACATTTCGAGGCAGACGAAAGCGGTTGTCGGACAATGGGGCCTCTTAGTCGTTGGGGGACGGCCCGATGGTACCGAGCCCGCTTCGATCACCCAATCGACGGCTGACATTGATCAGACGCGCCATCCGCTTACCCTGATGCGCTGTGACTGAGCATTCGACGATCCTGGTTGCCGTCCATGGCCCTGACGGCCCGGGAATATCTGCCGGGCTGATGGCGGTGCTGGCCGATGCCGATGTCGAGATTTACGACGTCGAGCAGATCGTTGTGCGCGGCCGGCTGACCCTCAACGTCCTCATCGGCGTGTCGGGGGAGCGGGCCACTATTCGGGACCTCTTGTTCTTCGGTTGGGAGAGAGGTCTCAATGTCGAGTTTGAGAAGGTGCAAGACACTCCCACCCCGACCCTTCCCATGTCGGTGGTGACGGTGATCGGGATGAGCGTCGGCCCCGAAGACTTCGGCGCGGTGGCGTCTGCCATCGCCGCGGCGGGAGGGAACATCGACCGCATCTTCAGGTTGTCCCGCTACCCGGTCGTCAGCTACGAGCTGGTTGTCGGCAACGGCAACCTCGATGAGATGCGGGCCAATCTGGTGCAAGCTGCTGCCGACCGGCCGATCGATATCGCCATTCAACGCGAGGGCTTGGAACGCCGCGCCAAACGCATGGTGATCATGGATGTCGATTCCACGTTGATCCAAGACGAGGTGATCAACCTCCTGGCGCGGGAAGCCGGGGTCGAAGACCGGGTATCGGAGCTGACCCGGGCGGCCCTGAACGGTGAGGTCGACTTCGAGCAGGCGTTACGGGAACGGGTCAGCCTGCTCAAGGGTTTGGACCAGACCGCAATCACCCGGGTGCACGAGAACATAACCCTCACCAGCGGAGCTCGTACCTTCATTCGCACTCTCAAACGCCTCGGTCTGGTGACTGCCATCGTCTCGGCGGGCTTCACCAGATTCTCCGACGCCCTCGCCGCGGATCTGGGCGTCGACTACTCGTTGTCGAACACGCTGGAGATGGTCGACGGACTGCTCACCGGTGAGCTGGTGGGAGACTTCGTCGACGGCCCGAGGAAGGCGGCTTTTCTCAAGACGATTGCCGAAGCAGAGGGAATCCCGCTTTCCCAGGTGGTGGCAGTGGGAGACGGTGCCAACGACCTGGACATGCTGGCCACGGCCGGCCTGGGCATAGCCTTCAACGCCAAGCCGGTTGTCAGGGAGCGAGCCGACACCGCCATCTCGGTCCCCTATCTCGACGCCATCCTGTTCACCATGGGGATCCGCCGTCAGCACGTCGAAGAGGCCGACGCCGCCGACCCGCTGTTCGAGGTTTCGGAGCGGATCGAGGTCCCGGGTATGCCCCCGGTCTGAACCGGGCCTGCTGTATCCCCTCGCGGCCTCGCCGGCCAGCCCGCCATCCCTCCGCTCGCTGGGGAGATGTATCGACCGTCATCTCTGGCCAACCGCGACCCGGCTACCACTCCTGGTGGAAGAACTCGCCCCGGGGCTTGTCGACGCGTTCGAAAGTGTGGGCCCCGAAGAAATCGCGTTGCGCCTGGATCAGGTTGGCGGGGAGCCGCTCCGAACGCATGGCGTCGAAATAGGCGAGGGCGCTGGAGTAAGCCGGGACCGGGATACCGGCTTGAACCGCCCCGGCCACCGCCCGGCGCCATGAAGGCTCGGCGTCGGACAGGGCGGTGGCGAAGAAGTTGTCCTCGATCATGTCGGGGAGACCGGGATCTCGCTGGTAGGCCGCGGTGATGTCCTCGAGAAAGTCGGCCCGGATGATGCAACCTGCTCTCCATATCGAGGCGATCGTCCCCAGATCGAGGTCCCAACCGAACTCGTTCGACGCCGCCCGCATCAGGCGAAACCCCTGGGCGTAAGAGATGATTTTCGAGGCATAGAGAGCACTCTCTACGTCGTTCGCTGCAGCTCCCTGGACCGGGCTGACCGGCGATCGGTAGATCCCGGCTGCTCTCTTCCGAGCATCGGGGTCGGAGCTGACGATGCGGGCGTAGACGGCCTCCGCCACCAGTGTCGTCGGCTGGCCCAGGTCCATCGACGAGATGACCGTCCACTTGCCGGTCCCCTTCTGGCCCGCCGCGTCGAGGATCACGTCGACGATCGGCTGTCCCTGGACCTCGGTGGCCAGGATGTCGCTGGTGATCTCGACGAGGTAGGAGCGAAGCCGGCCGGCGTTCCACCCGGCGAACACCCCGGAGAGCTCCTCGGGGGTCATGGCCATGCCGCGCCGCATCAGGTCGTAAGCCTCGGCGATCACCTGCATGTCGCCGTATTCGATTCCGTTGTGGACCATTTTCACATAGTGACCGGCGCCACCGGAGCCGATCCATTCGCAGCACGGTTTGCCATCGGGAGCAACCGCCGCAATCCCTTTGAGCATCGGCTCGACATGTCGCCAGGCCTGATGACTGCCCCCGGGCATGATCGATGGGCCGTGACGGGCTCCTTCCTCGCCGCCGGAAACTCCAATTCCCAGATACAGGTACCCGCGAGCTTCGACCAACTGCTGTCGGCGCTCGGTGTCGGTGAAGAGCGAGTTGCCACCGTCGATGATGATGTCCCCCTCGTCCAAATGGTCGGACAGGGTGGCAATGACCTGGTCGACCGGGGCCCCGGCTTTCACCATCACCAGCACGGTACGGGGTGGTTTCAGCAGGTTGACCAGCTCTTCGATGGAATGGGCGGCCTTTATCCCGAGGTCGCCGGCCTCGCCGGCCACGAATTGACCAGTCACCGATTCGGTCCGGTTGTAGGCCACCACCTTGAATCCGTTGTCGGCGAGGTTGAGGGCGAGATTGGCCCCCATCACTCCCAAGCCGACCACCCCGATGTCTGCCGTTCCGCTCATCGAGATCGAGGGTAACCGATCCCGATTTGGCACCAATCGCCTCTGCGGGCTTGGTGCACCGCCAGTATTTCAGCGATAGACCACTAGGCTCGCCCGCCGTGTCAACAAGGGTTGGAGTCGATGTAGGTGGGTCCGGCGTGAAGGCCGGCATCGTCGACGTCGACTCCGGCGAGCTGATCAGCAAACGTCTCAGGCTGGACACACCCGAGCCCTCCACCCCTGACGCGGTGGCAGCAACGGTCAAGGAACTGGTGGATCAGCTCGACGCGCCGGGGCCGATCGGGCTTGGCTTCCCGGCGGTTGTGCGCCGGGGATGGGTTTCCACTGCCAACAACATCGACCCGTCATGGATCGGGGTCAATGCGCTCGACGTGTTCGAGCCATTGGTCGGACGCGAGATACGCATGATCAACGATGCGGATGCCGCCGGGCTGGCCGAGGTGCGCTACGGGGCGGCCAAGGGCGTAAGCGGGAAGGTCCTCGTCCTGACCTTCGGCACCGGAATCGGGAGTGCGCTGCTGCTCGATGGGCAACTGGTTCCCAACATCGAAGCCGGGCAGCTCGAGTTGGAGGGCATCCGCCCGGCAGAGAAGAAGTACTCGGCCCGGGCGAGGCGCGCCGAGGACCTGACCTGGGATCAGTGGGGACGACGGGCGCGCGAGTTCATCACTCTCGCCCACGAGGTATTCACGCCGGATCTCATCATCATCGGCGGCGGCATCTCCAAGTACTGGGACGAGTATTCGTCCCATGTCACCTTTGGCGAGGTCCGCACCAGGCGAGCAGCGCTGGTCAACAACGCCGGGATCATCGGCGCCGCTGCCCTCGCTTTCAGCGACTGAATTCGGCGAACTGGGCTCGAGCAGTCTCGGGGACTCTCACCTCGATGATCATCCCGTTGTCATCGTGTTTCTCTTCGATGACCTCGCCCACGCGGTGGGCGGCAGCGACCAGGTCACCACGCGAATAGGGGATGTCGAGGGTGAGGGTGACCGAGCTTCGTTCCAGCAGGTCGGCGAGCTTGATCAACAGATCGTTGAGCCCGATGCCCTCCAGGGCGGAGATGGCGACGCTGTCGGGGTAGAGCGCAGCCAGACGCTCCACCGCCGGCTTGGCCATCAAGTCGGCCTTGTTGAACACGATCAGCTCGGGCACATCAGCGGCGTCGATCTCGAGCAAGACCTGGCGCACCGCTCCGATCTGACCGGCGACGTCATCGTCGCTTCCGTCGACCACATGCACCAGCAGATCGGCCTCGGCAACCTCGGAGAGCGTCGATTGAAAGGCCTCGACGAGATGATGAGGGAGGCGGCGGACAAAGCCGACGGTGTCGGCGAGGAGCATCGGGCGATGGTTGGGCAACTCGAGTCGGCGGACGGTGGAGTCCAGAGTGGCGAAGAGACGGTCTTCCACCAGGACACCGGCGTCGGTGAGCGCGTTGAGCAGAGTCGACTTGCCGGCATTGGTGTAGCCGACGATCGAGACCTGTGGGATCTCGGATCGCTTTCTTGCCTTTCGCTGTGTCTCCCGGTGCCGAACGGTCTCCTTCAGGTCGCGCTCCAGCTTCGAGATTCTCTGCAGGATCTTCCGCCGATCGGTCTCGAGCTTGGTCTCGCCCGGACCTCGGGCGAGGACACCGGCTCCCTGTTGGGAGAGGCTGGTTCCCTTGCCCCTGAGCCGGGGAAGGTTGTAGCGGTTCATGGCCAACTCGACCTGAAGAGCTCCTACCTTGGTATGGGCATGCTGGGCGAAGATGTCGAGGATCAAGCCCTCCCGATCGACCACATCGCATCCGAAGAGCTTCTGCAGATTGCGTTGTTGAGCGGGCGTCAGCTGGTTGTCGAAGATCACGACGTCGATGTCGAGCGCTTTGCTGAGAGCGGTCAGCTCTTCTGCCTTACCGGAGCCGATATAGGTCGCGGGGTCGATTCGGGTGCGTCGAACCAGCTCCTGGTCGACCGGCTCTGAGCCAGCGGTGTCGGTGAGGAGCGTCAGCTCGTCGAGACTCCTCTCGGCTTCCTCGCTGCTCATCTCGGGCAGGACGACCCCCACCAAGAAAGCGCGCTGTATCGCTACTTGGAGATCGGTGATGGTGGCCGTGAGACGGCGGCGGCGGCGGGAGGCGTGATCTTGGGTCATGAGAGTCGGAAGCTGGTCGGCACAAGATGTTGGCCGGATTCGCCATCGGATGCGGGGTGTTTAACTCGGCTCAGAGGTACTGGCCCTCATCCCCCACCTGATCGGCCTCTTCCTCGGCGATGATCTGTGACTCGCGGACGGCGATCACGGGCTTGCCCGTCGCCGGCCAGATGAACCGCCAGGCGCCGGTGGGGACGGCCCAGAACCGCTGTCCGGTCTGGACGTCGACCAGGGTCAATGCGTCATTGCCATCCTTGGTGCCGATTGGCACCAGAAGACCCGAGCGCGTTGTCGCCTCGTCGGGTGCATGGCCGACCCGCCATCCGGTCATGACTTTGTACCCGTTGTCGTGAAAAATCGGCAGGTCTGCAGTGGTCATTCGCCCTTCAATTCTCGCATGTGTGATGGCCAAGGGCGAAGTCCCGCCAAGCTCCCCGGCCGGAGGGGATAGGCTCCAGGGCACATGGCTGACAAACGCAGCTTCTCCGAGGCACTCGATTACCACGAGAAACCGAGCCCGGGCAAGGTCGGCATCCGTTCGACCAAGCCGACCGCGACCCAGGCCGATCTCAGCCTTGCGTATACCCCGGGGGTTGCCGAGCCGTGTCTCGTTATCGCCGATGATGCGGACGCCGCCTTCCGCTTCACCAATCGGGGGAACCTGGTTGCCGTGGTATCCAACGGGTCTGCCGTCCTCGGGTTGGGGAACATCGGTGCCCTCGCCAGCAAACCGGTGATGGAAGGCAAAGCCGTTCTGTTCAAGAGGTTCGCCGACATCGACGTTTTCGATCTGGAGATCGAGGCAACCGAGCCAGCTGACGTCATCAAGTTCTGCGAGATGCTGGCCCCAACCGTCGGCGGGATCAATCTCGAGGACATCAAGGCACCGGAGTGCTTCGAGATCGAGGAGACGTTACGGGAACGTCTCGACATTCCCGTGTTCCACGACGACCAGCACGGCACCGCGATCATTGGCGGGGCGGCGTTTCTCAATGCCCTCGAGCTCACCGGGAGGGACATCGCAACCACCAAGGTCGTCTTCGTCGGCGCCGGCGCCGCCGGGATCGCCTGTGCCCGGTTCTTCATCCGGCTCGGCGTCAACCCCGACAATGTGTTGATGGTCGACTCGAAAGGCGTGGTTCATAACGACCGAGACGACCTGAACGAGATCAAACGCGAGCTTGCCAGGGATACCGACGCCCGCACCCTGGAGGATGCTTTGAAGGGAGCCGACGCCTTCGTCGGGGTCTCCGTTGCGGGCACCGTCAGCAAGGAGATGGTCCAGTCGATGGCGGACAACCCGATCGTCTTCGCCCTGGCCAACCCCGATCCCGAGATCACTTATCCCGACGCAAAAGCGGCTCGGTCCGACGTCATCATGGCCACGGGCCGGAGCGACTACCCGAATCAGGTCAACAACGTCCTCGGCTTCCCTTTCATCTTCCGAGGTGCTCTCGATGTCCGGTCTCGGGGTGTCTCCGAGAAGATGAAGGTCGCCGCGGTGCGTGCCCTGGCCGATCTGGCCCGTGAGCCTGTCCCCGACGCCGTTCTCCGGGCGTACGACCTGGATCGTCTCCAGTTCGGTCCCGAGTATCTGATCCCGAAGCCGTTCGACTCACGTGTCCTGTGGCAGGTGGCTCCGGCAGTGGCGAGGGCCGCCATGGAGGAAGGCCTGGCCCGAGCGCCCATCGAGGACTTCGACGAGTACGTCACACAGCTTCAGGCGAGGTTCAACGCCTCTTATGGCCTGATCAATTCGATAACCACCAAGGCGATGGAGTATCCGAAGCGAGTGGTCTACCCACAAGCGGAGGATGTCAGGATGATCAGGGCGGCGCGCCGGGTCACCGATGAGGGAATCGCCAACGTCGTGCTCCTGGGTGACCAACCACGGATCGCTGCCCTCGCCGAAGATGCCGGGATCTCTATCGACGGTCTCGAAGTGGTCGACCCACTGCAGGAGGCGGGCGAGCTGGATCGTTACGCACTGATCCTGGAGCAATTGCGAAGACACAAGGGCCTCTCCTTGCAGGACGCCAGGAGGCTGACCGCAGATCCCGCCATGTACGCCTGTCTCATGGTGAGGGAGGGGGAGGCCGACGCGCTGATCGGCGGTCTCAGCAGTCACTATCCGGAGACCATCCGGCCGGCGCTCCAGGTGCTCCAGGTCGAGGAGGGGCGATCGATCGTAAGCTCGGTCTATCTGGTTGTGGTGAGGGGTACGCCGTACTTCTTCACCGATTGCGCGGTGAACATCGAGCCGACTGCAGAGCAGCTCGCCGAGATCGCCCTGGCCGCCACCACCACAGCCGAGGAGGACTTCTCGCGTGACCCCAGGGTCGCCTTCATCAGCTACTCGGATTTCGGGTCGGCCGGCGGTAGCGAACCAGCGCGGGTGCGCAAGGCGGTGGAGTTGTTCCGTCGGGCGAGACCCGATGTGCCGGTCGATGGCGAGATGCAGGCCGACACCGCGGTGATGCCTGAGCTGTTGGCCAACCGGCGTCCGTCGGGCCCACTCACCCGGGCGGCCAACGTGCTGGTGTTTCCCAATCTGACTGCCGCCAACGCCTCCTACAAGCTGCTGAACCGACTAGGGGACGCCGAGGTCATCGGCCCGATCCTGAGCGGGCTCTCCAAGACGGTCCATGTGATGCAGCGCGACGCGTCGGTCAACGACGTGGTCAACATGACCGCCATTGCGGTCGCCGAAGCCCAGCGGCGGGAGAGAGCCGGCAGGTAGTGGCCCGTCGCAGAAATACTGGCGGTGTCTCTCCGGCCCTCGACGCGCCTGGCTGCGTCCAAAATGCTCGCCGCAGCTCCGGCTGCGACTGCGCTTTTCTCCTTGCCAGATCACGCCGATGACTTGGAGACACCCTCGCCCTATTTCAGCGACAGACCACTAGTCGGGAACATTCCCGGAGTCACCCCTGTTCGTCAGTCAATGGAACCGGGAATCGCCGATGCCCTCGCCGACGGTGGGATTGCCGACATCACGACGATTGGGCGCAAGACGGGGCAACCGCGGCGGATCGAGATCTACTTTCACCACTTCGATGGTGCGTTCTATCTGACCGGGCGTCCCGGGTTCAAGCGGGACTGGCAGGCCAACATAGAGGCCAACCAGGAGTTCACGCTTCATCTCAAGCGGAGAGTCACCGCAGACATACCGGTGAGCGGTGAGCCCGAGCCGGACCGGGAGGAGCGGTCGAGGATCCTGTTTCGGGCTCTGACCGAGAGCTGGGGGTCGGATCCGGACACGGCGAGGGCCGACCTCGATCGCTGGGTCGAGTCCTCGCCGTTCATCCGATTTCGCCAGGTCGGTCCGCTCCCAACCGATCAGGCCTAGGGGCTGGTTCGCTGTTCGACGTCGCGCATCCCCAACCCGATCAGGATGAAGAGCAGCCCCATGCCTGCCGCCATCGCCGCCACCCCGAAGGCCACCACCGAGGTGAACAGGGAGGCCTGCAGGAAGGAAGCGGTCGCCGCCACTTGACGCAACGGGTCCTCTCGATCCATCTCGGCGTAGCGCAAACCGTTGGTTGAATCGAGGGCATGCCTGTCGATCACCTTTGCCTCGCAATAGGCCGTGAACGGGCCGGCGACGGTCCGATTGGGAAGGCAGGCGTCTTCCGATGTAGTGATCTTCTGGTCCGAAAGCGTGTTGCTGACAACCACCCAGGTGCCGACGGCGCCGATCACCAACAGAACGCCGAGCACGATCGATGCGATTGAGGCGATCTTCCTCACGAGAACTTCCCTTCTTGACTTGCTGCCAATTTAGGCGACAGAGGGAGACCTTATGAGTGTCGAAGGTCCCTGATGGTGGGGACCCGGTTGGGACCCCCCCTCGAGTCAGTGCCTGCCTTCGATGACGACAGTGTCCGTGGCCATCGACCCGAGCCATCCTTGGGCCCGGTAGACGATCCGCAAGGTGGTAGCCGAGGGGAGACGGACTTCGAATCGTCGAAGTGGCTCGAGCGGTGACCCTTTCGCCCAAGGGCTCGAGTCGCGGCTGATACGTGAGTCGACCGAGAGCCCGGCGAGCGCTTGTTGGGCATCATCGATCGGGATCCCCTCTGGGTGGTTGGGTGACACCACGTCGGCGTGGATGATCACCGCGATCCCGGGTCCCTCGTTCCAGAGCTCGAATGTGTCGGGGTGCGCGGGAACCCGCTCTGCCACAACGTTCGGTTTGGCCCTCGTCATGGTGATCCCGGCGAAGGCGAGCCCAAGCACGCCAAGGGCAACTATCGCGATCTCCATCGGGCGAAATGCTACGGGTTGGCGGCAGGTTCGAAGTGGATCATCGTGTGTGACTTCCCAGGCGAAGGTGCAGGTTTGGACTCGTTCGGGTCGGGAAGAGCGGCACGTGTCTGTGTATGCCGCGACAACCCCTCGGCCATCGGAGCACCTCTAGCCTTGTTCATCATGGGTGGCCCTTCTCGGCTCCTCAAGGTCGTTTTCGACGCTCCGGCGGTCTTGTACCGGATCGGTCTCGGCTGGTTGTTGGGCAAGCGCATCGTCGCTGTGACCCACCGGGGACGGAAAACCGGACAGCTTCGGGAAACCGTGCTCGAAGTGCTCCTCTTCGATCCCGACCACAAGGAGAGCGTGGTGGTTTCCGCCTACGGCACTGGAGCAGACTGGTATCGAAATCTCCTGGTGCATCCTGCCCTCAGAGTTCGAACGGGCCGAATGGACTACGTCCCCGAGCAGCGTTTCCTCACAGCTGAGGAGACGAGAGAAGCCGCCATCGAGTTCTCCAGTCGCCATCCTTGGGAGGCGAGGCTGGTGCCCAGAGTGCTACCGGCGATCGGTGCGGCGGTTCCAAAGCATTCCGATTCGGACCCTGTGGACCTCTTGGCATCGCTGCCAATGGTTGCGTTTCGGCCGCAGACTTGACTGCTGCCTCGCTGGCTCTCGGGCCAAGCGGGATGGCAGTGAATCCGACCTGCTTTCTTTCTGATCATGCTGTGGACGATGGCGGCCTTTGGTTTACTCGTTGCCTGGCTCGTAGTCGTTCCAACCTTCGCAGTCTTGGGCGTTCGACAGATCGTTGGTTGGTCCCGTGACTTGAGTGATGTGCAGAGGGATCACAGGAAGATTGGACTCATCGACCTCGGCTTTGCCGCAGCGGTCGGTGTGGCCCCGTTCGTCGCGTTGCGACTTGCCGCAGCGAGCACCGGATGGGTTGATGCCGATAGAGACGGAATGCTTGATGGCTTCGTCAACGGCCAGTACGACCTCTTCGACTTTGTCGTACCTTCCGCCGTCATGTATGGGCTTGGATTGATCGTGGTACTAGTGGCCACCCGTGAGGCCCTTCGACGCCGGGTGACGTCCACCAGCAAAGCCCGAGTCCATTAGCTTCCCAGAAGCCAAATTAGTTGGCGATATGAGGCGGAACCGTCACGGCGCGGTGGCTCGACGTGTATCTAGCGGAGTCGGATGGCGGCCAGGACGGCTCCGGCTATGAGTGCTGGTACTCCGATGAGAAACGGCGCCCGAATCCCCCATTGTGCGGCGGCTACTCCACCGAGGATCGCGCCTATGGGTGCGGCGCCCCCTGCGACCGTGTTGTAGGTGGCATTGACACGCCCGAGTAGCCGGCTTGGGCTGAGACGCTGGCGCATTGAGACCGCGACGACGTTCCAGATTCCAAACGAAAGGCTGCTTACTGCAATCAACGTGACTGCGAACACTGTGTTGCTGGCTGTCCAGAGGAGGAACTGTGTTGTGGCTGAAATGACGAGGCTGCCAGCGAGGACAACTCCGTCTGGCATGCGTTGTGTGAGCCGGTTGGCCAACATTGCGCCGGTGATTCCACCGACGGCTCCAATGGCGAGAATGACTCCGAATCCGGCTTCGGAAGTGCCGAGCACCTCGATCACGTACAGCACTAACACGGCAAACCAGGCGGCGTCGGCTGCGCTGAGAAGACCGGCCAGGAGTGTGATCGTGGACAGCTTGCGGTCCCTTGCGACGAAGCGAAACCCTTCACGCACCTGACGCCAGATACCTTGGCCCAGCGCGGAGGGATCCACCGGTCGGAGCTTTCCCACGAGTCCCATGACCAGCAAGGCTGCAATCAGGAGACTGAATGCACTGGCTCCGAACGGAAGAACAACAGCGAGACCGAAGAGTAGAGCTCCTAGGGGAGGGCCCACGAACTCGTTGCCTATTACCTGTGCTGCCACGATCCGCCCGTTGGCCCGTTCGAGGTCCTCCGGGTCAACCAAGGCGGGCACAGCTGACTGCGCTGCATTGTCGTACAGGCTTTCGCCCACTCCCAGGGCGAAAGCCGTCAGATACAAGAGCCACAAACTCGGCAGGTCGAACACCACGGCCATGACCACCACACCAAACACGAGAGCGCGGACTGTGTTCACAGCCCACATCAGACGCCCTCGATCGACACGATCCACCGCGACACCGGCCAGCGGGCCGGCAATGACCCACGGCACCTCCTGTGCCACAGTCACACCCGCCACGAGCATCGGGTCACGCGTCAGCGTTGCCGCCACGAGCGGAAAGGCAGCAGCCCGGAAACCGTCACTCAGATTCGACAGCATGGAAGAAGCCCACAGGCGGCCAAACCCAAACCGAAGGGCAACTGCACTCATTCTCACCTCTGCAAGTCGGGACGCAAGTTACAGGCCGAACTGACTCTCCAGGCACAATCGAGATCCTGAATTGCCACGCTGGACCTGCGGATCTGTGGTGGTCTCAGTTATGCGCGGCAGAACGTTGAGTCGGGCTGGTGGTGGTCGGTAGCCGTCGAGAGAACAAGCGACCTACGTAACTTGCTCTAGGTCCCATCTCGTGCGGGCGAGCCATTTTTCCTCGACGCAGTCACCATCCAGGTCACCGCAGCCGCGATCACCGCTGAGGCTCCTCCGGCAAAGAGCGCCGGTGTCCGACTCGGGTGGAATGGTTCAGGTCCTGAGTACTCGATGCCAATCGGGCTGGTACATACGACTGGTGACACTGTCTCCTCACCCGTCGTCGGGTCAGAAGTAAACGACTGCACGCATCCCCACGGAGCGACCAAGACATAGCCGATCAGGAATCCAAGGGAAAGCGCGATCCCGGACCGGAAGATCCTCGGCCGTGAACGGAAGGGGCTCAGCAAGACGAGTGCCAGAGCGATGAACCAGAAGTACATGCCAAGGCTGAAGATGGTCAGGAACCCGAATGCAACGAGAACGAGGACTGTCAACCAGTACCTGAGCCTGGTTCTCTCGGGAGACACAGCTTCCATGTTCACCCATTATGCGTCTCGGCAGGGAGAGTCGGCTAGGGCCTATCACGCGTCTTCGGACGGGCATTTCCGGACGAATCTGTAAGCCACGCTGCGATGCAGTGCGATGAGTGACCGATCGCCAGAAGGTGTTGGCGGAGGCGGACGGGAATCGAACCCGCCAGGGGCCGTTTAGACCCCTCACCGGTTTTGAAGACCGGGGGACCCACCAGGCGTCCGGACGCCTCCTCGCTGGCTTTGATGAGGATAGGGCCCGCTTCGGTGGCGGCGGCATGACCATGAGGGTTCCTCCCCATTGAGCTAGTCCGGAACCCCGGTACCATCACTCGTGGATGCCCGAACGCTCTTTTGGAAGATCCGTTCGCTATCGCCGGACCAAGCTCGGCTTGAGTCAGGCACAGCTGGGTGAGTTGGTCGGCCGGTCGGCGAGTTCGATTCGGAGCTGGGAGCGCGACGCCTCGACCCCCACCGACACATCGGTCCTGCGTGCCCTGTCCGCCATCCTGGG
>DATKEA010000095.1:0-4810 GCA_035544615.1 Acidimicrobiia bacterium
CCGGCGGCACTCGCCTCCAGGATCGCCCCCGGGAGCCCTTCGGTCAGCGAAGTCAAGATCAACAAATGAGCCCATTCGAGGTGCACGCTCACATCGTCCACCGATCCGACGAACTCGACGCGATCGGCCATTCCCAGCTCATCGCTCTGACGTCCCAGCGACGCGGCCAGAGGGCCATCCCCCACGAACCTCAAATGAGCATCCTCGATGGCCACCACCGCCCGGAGGGCCAGGGAGGGATCCTTCTCCGAGGTGAGGCTTCCCACCATGACGACCCTCAGTGGCCCCGAAGGGTCGCGGCCCCGCATCTCGATACTGCTCCTCTCGATCCCCGTGAAGACGGTGAACGACTTGCCCTTCACGCTCGGCTCGAGGGCGACGAGCTGACGTCTCGTCGTCTCTGAGACCGCGAGCACCACGTCGGTCAGCCGCAGCATCATACGATTCGCCCAGCGGGATGATCTTGACCGGATCCAGTACTGCGGTTCTCCGATTCCTATGTAGGCGAGGTCGATTCCCAAGCCGAGTCTCGCGGCCAGCGAGTATCGGAGTGTCGCGCCACCGTTGGCGATGATCAGCTCAGGTCGGTAGGTCCTGACCTTGCGACGCAGCGCCCGGGCCAATGCCCAGTCGAACCTGCCTCCCGATCCCTCGTCTTCCATCGTCAAGGGTTCCACGTCCGCACGCGGCTCCGAGCCCGTTCCCCTCAAGCTCACCGCCTCGACCACCCACCCCCGGACGAGTAAGCCCTCACGGAGTCGCTCGGTGAAGACCTCCGCGCCGCGTCTTCGGTCGGTGGACACCAGTATCAGCGCCCGAGGGGCTCCCGGCTGGTGGAAGTCAGCAGTGACCCGTCGTCGCCAGCCGGGGAAGGCCCCGGGACCGCGCAGGATGAGCGACAGGCGTCGCGCGACCGAGTCGTTTAGGAGAACCGAGGCCAGATTGATCGGATGAGGCCGATGTCCGTCGAATCGAATGAGATCGGTCCTGGGAAGCGCCCACTCCAGGTATTTCACGGGCAACGATCTGGGTCGGAGGTCGGAGAGAACTCCCATCGGAACCGGGACACCGAGAGCGGAACTCCCCAGCCACAGTGCCAGGTAGGTCGTCGACCGCAGACCCCATTTCCCAGCAATGGTCTCCAGGCCTTCCCACGGGACGGGCCCTCGACACAATTCCAAGAAATCGCGAAACAGGATCAACCGGAAGCGGTGATCCAGAATGGCATGGGCACAGAGAAAGGCGAGCCGATAGGAGTCGGGCAACACCCAATGCGGTCCCAGCGGCGAATCGGTGTCTTCTGTGGCGGCCTCCCATGCACCCTCTGTGGCTCCATTCGCTGACCCTCGAAGCTGGGTGTAGGAAAACAGATCCCAATGGAGGTCGACGTTGAAGGAGATCCCCGTCTCGTCCCGAAGCAGCACGTCCCGCTTGTCGGCCTTTGGCCTCTTCTCGGGAACATTCACGGTGGCTGGATACTGCCGCAAGACTTCGAGAGCGTCTTCGACCGTATGTTCTCGCACCAAGAGGTCGAGATCGCTGTATGTCCTGTTGGCCGGGTTTCTGTATCGGTTGGCGATCACCGGGCCCTTGAGAACTGCTGTAGGCACTTCGGCAGCGTGGAGGTCGGCTAACACAGAGCGAAGATGCTGATGCAGGACGGTTCTCCGGGCCGCCTCCCGGACTGCGATCGCCTGAACCAGTGGTTCTTCAACGTGTTGGGCGAGAATCGGGATGAGACCATGACGCTGGGCGAGTTCCACCAGGCCGGCGGGCACCCTCGGCCCAAGGACAACGTCATCATCGGCGGCGAGGGCCAGGAGTGCCTCACTCACTGCATCCCCACCCGTGAAAGCGCCGGGGCGACGTCTCGTACTCATTGAGCGACTGCCAGACTAAGAGGGTGGGTGGCAGCCGCAAACACATAACCATCTGCAGTCGGAGCGAGGCCTTCAACGGCGCCCTCCGCCTGCTGCTCGATGGATACGAAGTTCATGTGACCGATGTGTCGAGTGATGTCCCCACCGACTCGGATCTGCTGGTCTGGCGCGTCGATGGCGCAGTTTCGATCGAACAGTTGGTCGAGGTGTCGACCACGATTCCCACGCTGGTACTCGCCGACGAGGAAGATCTGCTCAAGGCAGTCGATGCCGGATGTCAGGGGTTCCTCCCGAGTTCAGCTTCGCTCAACGAGATTCGCGACGCGGTGGGAACCGTCGTGGACGGTGGGGCCGTGGTTCCGCCCGACCTCCTTGGAACGCTTCTCCATCACTTGGTGGAGCGCCGCCGCAGAGACCAGAATCGTCTCAGCGCGCTCAGTGAGCTCACCGAGCGGGAGCGCGAGGTCTTTCGGCTCGCCGCCGCCGGACTGCGGAAAGAGGACATCGGTGATCGGCTATACATCAGCCCAGCCACGGCGCGGACCCACCTGCAACGGGTTTACCGAAAGCTGGGAGTGCACTCACAATCGGAGTTGATGGCACTGACCATGCACATCGACGACTACGAGGCCGAGGGAGAACGATGATCGGCTACCCGCAACGGCAGGGCGAACTGGTGCAAGCGGCTAGCGCCGAAGGCTGGACAGTGTACGAATCCGAATCCGACTCCCTGCACGTCCTCAATGACAGTGCTCGAGCGATATGGGAGCTGTGCGACGGGTCGACCAGCCCCTCGGAGATGGCGAGAGCCATCTCCGAGTTGACTGGTGTCGATCTCAGCGAGACAAGCAGAGACGTCGAGAAGACCCTCGAGCGACTCCGCCGACTCAGCCTCGTCTCTGAGTGACTAGCTCGTGCAGTAGCTGTGCGGCTGCCCGTCGGCGATCAAGTCTCGTGACTGGCACGGATCGTCCGTCGACTGACTCGAGCCGGCCTTGAGCAACACTTCGAGTATCTCGCAGTCCGCAAAGTCCGGATGCACGGTGATGGTGACACACGCGCCGCTGGCGGCCCCAACGGTGATCCCGGGCGGAAGATTGGCTGGCGTGCTCCCTTCAAGCGACATCTCGCAGTCCGGCGTGGCGCCCGGATCGGGCTGACCGTTCTCGTCGAACTTGGTGTGAAACTCTCCGTCACCACAATCCCAGTGGATGACGAAATAGGAGATGTCCTTCCCGCCGTCAACCGGGCTGGCGGTCTGTGCGAATGCCCTGCCCATGCCCAATGTCTGAACTACCGGTGTGGTCCACATCACGGCTCCGCCGAGAACGGCCCCCCGCCGCAGTAGATCGCGTCTAGATATTCCCTGGCTTGTCTCTTCGCCCACCTGATTCCTCCTCGTTGCATGCAGTTGCGCCACGGGAGTTCCGTGCCGTCAACATTGACTACTCTATGCGCTCAACGACCACGCGTCAGTACGACGCTGATCGTATTCGACGATGATCAGGGGGCGGATTGGACGACACGACGAAAGTGGGGCCTCCTCTGCCCAACGTGCTGGAGACCGAGCTCGACGGCGAGGTGAGCCTGTACAGCCCGGCACACGAACAAGTCACCATTCTCAACGGCACCGCCACCGACGTGTGGTATCTCTGCGACGGGACCCGCAGCGAGGACGAGATCGTGGAGTTGCTCGCCAGCAGCTACTCGGTCGCCCCCGATCAGATTCGTGACGACGTGTCCAGGACCATCGAGATGATCCGTAAGGCAGGGCTGGTTCAGGAATGAGGATCAAGAACCGGCCGGGCTGACGGCACGATCTCAGTGACCAGGTCTGGGTCACCGACCAGAGGTTCTCGCTTCTGGGCACAACGTTCAGGGTCCTCACCCAGTCCGAGGCCATGGCCAAAGACGTGTCATGGGTGCTGTCTGGGTTCCCCGGGGCGTCGGAGCCGGCGCGTGCCCGCAACATCATCCAGGTGACCGGGGAGAACGGGGGCCCCTACGCGGTGTATCACGACTGCCGACGGCTGGCCCGGGACGCCGCAACCCCGGCAGCCCTGGTCGCATTGGTCGCCGGGCTCAACAACGCCGCCATCGGGCAATGCCCACACTTCGCGGTGCACAGCGGAGTAGTGGCCTGGGAACACGGTGTCGCCGCCTTTCCCGCGGTGTCGGGCGGGGGAAAGACGACACTGACGGCCTCGCTTGTCGAGGCTGGCTTCGATTACGTCTCAGACGAGGCGCTGGTCCTCAACGACGACGGGGGCGTGTTCCCCTATCCGAAACCGTTCGCCCTCTCACCGTGGAGCGCCGAACTGCTCGGCCTACAACCTGGCGAGGTCGAGACCCTGGCTCTGGCCTCAGATCTCGGGGGCAGCGACCACAGCACCACCGACCCGCTCACCGACGTGGTCATCGCCGAGTATGCCCACGACAGCGTATCGATGGAGCCGCTCCCCCGCTCACAGATCATCGCCGCCCTGATCTCGATGTCGTTCAACCACTACAAGGACCCGGAGCGGGCGTTCCGTCTCACCTCCAAGGTGGCACGCGACGCCCGGGTGTGGCGTCTCGAGTACGACGACCCGCTTCGGGCCGCCGAGCTGGTGGCCGAGACCCTCCGCTAGCCCTATTCCACCGTCACCGTCTTGGCCAGGTTTCTCGGCTTGTCGACGTCGAGCCCTCTCGCCGTGGCGACGTGATAGGCCAGCAGCTGCAGTGGCACCACCGCGGTCACCGTGCAGAGCAGGTCCGGCCCGGCCGG
The DNA here is from genome assembly GCA_035544615.1 of Acidimicrobiia bacterium. Classification (GTDB taxonomy): domain Bacteria; phylum Actinomycetota; class Acidimicrobiia; order Spongiisociales; family ZC4RG35; genus JARDZU01. The sequence continues at coordinate 4,648 of DATKEA010000095.1, forward strand.
CACCCTGATCACGTGATCGGCTACCTCCCCGACGTCGTCACCCTCCTCGGCCACCAAGACGATGGTCCCGCCCCGAGCCTTCATCTCTTCCATGTTGGAGAGGGTCTTCGATCGCACATGGCTGTCGGTGGCCACCCCGACGATGATCACCCCCTCCTCGACC
>DATKEA010000096.1:0-2960 GCA_035544615.1 Acidimicrobiia bacterium
TTGCAACACTTCTTCGCCGCGGCAGAGACCACCCTCGTGCTCGGTCTCACCATCTGGAGGCTTCCCACGATCCTCCGCAACTGGCGACAGTGGCGACGGAGCGGGTACCTGGTGTTCTGCACTTTCTATGTGATCGCTTACTCCATCGCCTTCAGCGTGGTGCGCAATCTCGGGATCATCGCCCGACAGCGAGGCCAAGTGCTAGCCCTTTTCCTCTGTCTGTTGGTCGCGATGGGTTGGGAGGAGAGACCGATGGTCAAACCTGAGATACCCGCTTTCAAGCCGCAGTCGAAGGTCCCCGTGTGAAGGTGACTATCCCCACCACGACCAGACCGAGGACGGGAGCAAGAATCAGAGCCACCAGGTCGTTTGCGACGATCGATGCGGTCAGTAAGGCAGCCGACCAGATCGCCTGCGCCGCGACGAAGATCAGCACCACGACCTCGACCCTGATCCGCGATCTCATCAGCCGGTCATAGCTGTGGTCCCGGTCCCCTGACACCAAAGGGGCCCTTGCTCCCAAGCGGCGAGCAACCGTCACCGCCATGTCGAGGAGAGGCACGCCGATGATCGCCAGAGCGACGAGGCCGGCCGTTCCGTCGGGGCTTGCTCGCAGCGCCGCCCAGCTCAACACGACTCCCAGGACGTAGGCGCCGTTGTCGCCCAGGAAGAGCCGGGCGGGGTGCCAGTTCCAATAGATCAGCCCCAGGACCGCCCCGATGGACACCAGGTAAAAGTGGGGGCCGACCACGCCCTGGGCGACGCCAAACCACCACAGACCCCCCAGCGACACGATGGAGACGGTGGCGGCCAGACCGTCGATCCCGTCGAGGAGGTTGACCGCATTCACGACGACGACGGTGGCCAGAGTCCACAGCAGGACGAAGACAAACCCTTCCGGCAGGTCCGACATGAGTGCCAGAGCGAGACCGGCCACGGCGGCGCCCACCAGCCGCTTCCCCGGGCCGAGGCCACGGACGTCGTCGACGAGTCCGAGGACCCAAACCAGGACTGTCGCCACCAATAGTGCCGGGTCGAACGCATCGGCAACCGCCAGACCGACGTGGAGGCCGACCAAGATCGCAGCTCCGCCAAGAGGCACCACCGGATCTGCGTGAGTCTTCAGAGAGCCGTCAGGACGGTCGACCAGGCCTATCCGGTGGCCCCATAGATAGACCACCCCGCCCACGAGCAGCGAGGCGGCCACAGCCGCTAGGAACCCGGTGAGCGCCACACCAACTCCAATGACTTCTCTCCTGAGTGCACTTCGATGGCATGACGGTCACCGAACCCACAGCTCTCGTAGAGGCCGATCGCAGGGTGATTGCTCGAGCCAACGACCACTTTCATCGCCGTCAGCCCCTTCGACGTCGCTGAGTCCTGGAGGGCGCCCACCAGACGGGTTCCCAGGCCCCGTCTCTTCATCAAGGGCGCGACCGCCATGGACAACAGCTCGGCGCCGACCCCATCCTCTCGAGAGGTCCCATAACGCAGTGTCTCCCAGACTCGTCGCCAGGTACCGGGACGTAGGAGAGCTGGGACAACGCGAATTCCCGCTCTGATCAGATTCGCTCTCAGAAACTCCCTGTAGAACAAGCCGGTGTCGTCGACCCCTGCGACGAAACCGACGACGCTCCCATCGTCCTCGACCACGATGATCGTTCCACGAGCGCTGGTTATCAGGGCTCGATAGAGCAACTCGAGAAACGACGGACCGAGTGTTGAGAGAAACCCGGTGTCAATCATCTCGGCGTGCAGCCGGGCGATCGCCCGTGCGTCTGTGGCCCTGGCCTGTCGGATTGTGACGTCGCCTCTTGCCGAAGAAGCGAGTTTCCATGAGAGCCCTTTTTCCCGGGCGATGTCGGCGTAGGTGCTCATGACGATGTCCACCACACGATTCTCGTCGAACTGAGACCGTGCCCGCTCCGCGGAGGCTTTGCCCATTCTCTGTCTCAGTTCGGTGTCCCCCGCCAATGCAGCGATCGCAGCAGCCAACTGCTCGGGAGCCCTGACCGCGACCAGCAGCCCGTTGACCCCGTCCTCGACCACCTGACGACAACCGCGGATGTCGGTCAACACCAGAGGAAGACCGCTCGCTGCGGCTTCCATCGCGGCACGTGGGAAACCTTCCCGATGACTGGGCAGAACGAACACATCGAGTGCGGAATAGAAGGCGTCTATGTCCTCCCTCATGCCCACGAAGCTGACCCCGGCCACGCGACCGTCCTCGATCAGCCCCGGCGGGATGGCATCGTCCTTCGCCGGGTCGTTGGGCCCGGCGACCAGCACGCGGATCCCTGGGCCAAGCATCCGGGCCGCCTCGATCAACTCGGGAATGCCCTTCTCCGCCACCAGACGACCAACCATCCCGACCGCGACGTCGCCGGCTTCGAGACCCAGCTCCCGACGTGCTGCTGACCTCAGGTCTTCGACACGATCCGGGTTGAAGCGCTGCAAATCGACACCATTCCCCAACAGTCGGAGCTTGGAGAGAGGCACGATCCGACGTCGCCGCAACAGGTCCAGATCCTCGGGGTTCTGGATGAGCTCGGCGTCAGAGAACCTTGAGGCGATCGCCTCGAGTCCGTAGACGACGAGACGTTTCAGCAGCGGGGACTCGGCCGTGGCGTAGAGGCCGTGGACCGTGTTGACCACTATGGGCACCCCCGCGAGCCTGGAGAGGACCCGCCCGTAGACACCGGGCTTGGGATTGTGGGTGTGAACGATGTCCGGCCGGATGGTCCGCAGGGCCCTCCAGAACTGTCTCATCGCCCTCAGGTCCCCGATCACATTCACTCCCCTCGTCGAGGAGTGGAGGGGGAAATGACGGATGCCTCTCTTCTCGATCTCAGTCACATACGGACCAGGGGCGCTGATCCCGAACGACTCACCCAACCTGGCTGCCGCCTCCAGCTGGGGAAGGATCAAGTAGCGGAGACTCAGATCCACAGTCGTCAGAT
>DATKEA010000097.1:0-99448 GCA_035544615.1 Acidimicrobiia bacterium
AACGGGCGGGTCAAAATGGAGGGTGACAGAAAGTCGATCCTCGACGAGGAGTCGATCAAGAAGGCGTATCTGGGGCTGTGACCGGTGGCAACGATGACCGGGTTTCCTAAGCGCACCCAGGTCGTGATCGTCGGTGGTGGCGCGGCCGGCTCCCTGCTGGATCTCCGCGGACACTGACTGTCCGGAACAGGACTGCGGCGGGGGAATCAGTCGTCGAACATCGGCGTGAAACCGGGGTCGAGGACCCGGGTTAGCCCGCGGCCATAAGCGCCGAGCGCCTCGCCCACCCCGCCGTAGAAGGTGGGGAAGGCGTAGATCATGTTCACCAGGTCATCGAGTGGGGCCCGGGTGCGGACGGCGACGGCGAGCATTCCGAGGACCTCGGCGCCATGTGGCCCGACCACCGTGGCGCCGACGAGCATTCCGGCCCGGCGGTCTGCCACCAGCTTGATGAGGCCGGTATTGCCGGAGCGGTGCAGCCACCCCCGAAACGTCGATCTCAGGTCCTTGATCACAACGTCGACGTCGATCCCTGCTCCCCGGGCCTGGTCTTCGGTGAGACCGACCGACCCGACCTCCGGGTCGGTGAATGTGGCACGGGGCAGGGTCGTGTAGTCGGCAGGGGGCGGGTCATGACCGAGGAGGTCGGCGACGGCGATCGTGCTCTGATAGAGGGCGACCTGGGTGAGCATCCCCTTACCGGTCACATCGCCGATGGCCCAGATCCCATCTGCGGCTCGAAGGTAGTCGTCGACGGCGATGAACCGGCCGGACCCGTCGACACCCGCCATCTCTAGACCAAGCCCTCCGAGGTCGACCCGGCGTCCGGTGGCAACCAACAGGCGCTCGCCGTGCAACTCGGATCCGTCGTCCAACGTGACGATGATCGATCCGTCACCGGATCGGGCCGAGGTGGCTCTGACCCGGGTGAGAACGGTGATGCCTTCGTCAGTGAAGGCCTCAATGATCACCGCTGAGGCTTCCGGCTCCTCTCCAGGGAGGAGCCGGGCCGCCCCCTCGACGATGGTCACCTCCACGCCGAAGCGAGCCAACACCTGACCGAGCTCGCAGCCAACCGCGCCCCCACCGAGCACGATCAGGGAGCGGGGCAGTTCCTCGGTGCTGACCGCCTGGTGGGTGGTCCAGTATTCGACATCGGATAGCCCTGGGATCGGGGGGATGGCGGGGATGGAGCCGGTGGCGAGGATGATCCCACGCCGTGCTTCGAACTCAGCTCCGTCGACGACCACCGTTCTCGGGCCGGTCAGAGCGCCCCGGCCGCGGACGAACCGGCCTCCGTGGCCCTCGAACCGCGCCACGGCGGGTGTGTCGTCCCAGTTGCCGGTGATCTCAGCGCGCACTCGATCCGAAACCAATGACCAGTCCGGTTCCACGTCCACTCTGCCGATGAGGCCGTCGGCGCGTCGTGCCTCATGGAGGAGGTTGGCGGAACGGATCATTGACTTTGTCGGCAGACACGCCCAGTAGGCGCACTCTCCGCCAATGAGCCGGGCCTCGATCCCAATGACCTCCAGACCGGCGCTCATCAGGCGCAGGGCGGCGTCCTCGCCGCACGTACCGACGCCGACAACGATCACATCGGTCATGTGTCAGACACCGCAGAGCGCCTTGGCACCGATGAGGGACTGTGAACCTGGAGACACATCGGAGGTGATCGTAACCGGCGATTGACGGTCGCCTCCATCGCGCGTTCATCGCGCGGGAAGATGCGATGGAACCGTCGGAAACGCGAAATGACGCGAACCAGTAGTGGACCCTGAGCAGGCATTTCGCGGGTTTGCCCTGGTCAAACGGGTACCCCGGACTCGGGCTCATAACCCGAAGGTCGCGGGTTCAAATCCCGCCTCCGCTACGAAAGACCCCAGGCCTCCGGCCTGGGGTCTTCTTGTTGCGTCTTCCATGTGCGTTCTTGAGCTCGATGGTTCGAACGCTTGTGATCAGACCGAGGCTTCCTCCGCTGCTGTGGGTCGAATCAGGCGATGACGGAATAGGCCCGGTGCATCGGTACCCAGCGGTGGACGGTTGAGTCAATGGGTGTGGGCGACTCGTTCCGGGACCATATGGTCCCCATCCGAGCCAGGCAAACACTTTCGACGCGGATGGGCCTGCCTCGATCTGAGACAAGCCCGTCCGCGCTTCACAGATTCGGTCAGGACACGGCAGCCGACTCTCTCACCTCGGTGTCTTCTGTCTTCCCCACCACTCCGTCGAGGTCGATCGTGGGGAGGATGCGGTCGAGCCATCCCGGCAGCCACCAGTTGGCGTCGCCCATCAGCTTCATCGTCGCCGGGACCAGCACCATGCGGATCACCGTGGCGTCGATGAAGATGGCGGTGGCCAGACCGAGACCCATCATCTTGATCACAGGGTCGTCGCCGAGCACGAAGCCGAGGAACACCGAGATCATGATCAGCGCCGCCGACGTGATGACCCGGCCGGTGCTGGAGATGCCCCGGATCACCGAGACGCTGTTGTCACCGGTGGCCAGATACTCCTCACGGACACGGGATAGGAGGAACACCTCGTAGTCCATCGACAGCCCGAAGAGGACGGCGAACATGAACATGGGTAAGAAGGAGATGATGGGCACCGTCGTCTCCAGTCCGATCAGCTCCTTGCCCCAGCCCCACTGGAACACCACCACAAGCACGCCGTAGGCGGCGCCGATGCTCAACAGGTTGAGGACCGCCGCCTTGAGCGGCACCAGGATGGACCGAAAGAGGACGACGAGGAGCAGAAAGGACAAGAGGATCACCGCGCCGATGAAGAGTGGCAGCCGGTCCTGCACCTGGTTGCTCATGTCGCTGAAGGCCGCAGTGCCCCCGCCGATGTGGGCCGAGGCCGGGCTCGCCTCGAGCACGGTCGGGAACACCTCGCTACGCAGCCGTTCGATCGTCTCCACGGTGGCCCGGTCTTGGGGTGCGGTGGTCGGGAAGACCACCAGGGTGGCAACGCCGGCGTCGCTGTCGACGTCAGGCGGTGCCACCGCAGCCACGCCGTGATCGTCGGCGATGGCCATCATGAGGGGCTCCACCACCGAGGCGTCATCAGCGAGATCGACGGCGACGAGCAAAGGCCCGTTGATCCCGGGGCCGAATCCCTGGGCGACCAGGTCGTAGGCACGACGCTCGGTACGGGTCTCCGGGTAGGTTCCCTCATCGGGGAACCCCAACCTGAGACTGAGCACCGGGGCGGTCAGGGCGATCAGGGCCAGCGTCACCCCGATGGCATATGGCCAGGCGTTCCGGGAGACATGCTCGCCCCACCGTGTCCAGCCCCGACCCATCTCGCCGGCGAGGCGTCGACGGAACCGCGATCGGTTGAGACGCTCTCCGGCCACGCCGAGGAAGGCGGGGAGCAGGGTCACCGAGGCCACCACCATGACCCCCACCACAACCGATGTGGCGATCCCGGCGGCGGTCATGAAGGGAAGACCCGCCACCGCCAATCCGAGGATGGCGATGACCACCGTTCCGCCAGCGAAGATCACTGCCTTGCCGGCTGTCGCCACGGCACGTCCCGCCGACTCGACGACACCAAGTCCTTCGGCCAAGAACTCGCGATGCCGGGTCAAGAGGAACAGGGCGTAGTCGATGCCGACGCCGAGCCCGATCATGGTGGCCATGTCCGGCGCCCAGCTAGGGATCTCGATGAGATAGGTGACCAGTCCCATCGAGGTGATTCCCAAGGCCAGCCCGAACAGGGCCATGCCGATGGGAAGCCCCATGGCGATCACCGAGCCGAACGCCGCCAGCAGGATGACGCCAGCGGTGATCAGGCCGATCATCTCGCCGACGCCGGTGGGGGCCTCTTCGAAGGAGGAGAAGAGGTCTCCACCCATCTCTATTTGCAGTGGCGAGCCCTCCCGGGCCCCCTCGCCAAAGGTCTTCAGGTTCTCCAGGTCGGTGGTGCTCAGCTCTTCGAGCACCGGGTACTGAATGCGGATCAATGCCACGGTGCCGTCGGCGGAGACGACCGGGTCTGCGGCGGTGATTACGTTGGGCAACTGGGCGAGGCCCGACTGCAGCTCGGCGAGGGCGGCCCGTTCCGCTGCCGAGACGAACCCGGCGCCCTGATCGAGCGGTGTCGCCACGACCTGTGCGGTGAGCCCCGCCGAGTCCGACTGGGCGGCGGCGAGCAGGTCGATCGCTGCCTGGGAGTCAAGGCCCGGCACCTCCCAGGAGTCCTCCAGCTCCCGGCCGAAGACGCCCGCGGCGACCATCACCAGCAGCGAGATGGCGACCCAGGAGGCGATCATCACCCAGGGTCGGCGGGCAGCGAAACGGCCCATTCGGTAGAGACGGCTTGACATCTTTTCCTCCAATCGGTCGGACTTTCTCTAGGTGCGATCGTGTCGGACCGAACCGTCTGCCACATCAGGCGATGGGCCAGAATTGGCCTGTCTCTTCGGGGGGCTCCGAAATCAGACTTTCGGCCGATTCGCCGGAGAGAGCCGTTCCCTAACGTGAGCAGTCGATGAGAAAGGCGTTGCGCTCGCTTTGGTCGGAGCCGAGAGCTCCGGGCAACCCGGGCATCCTGTGGTGGGATCGCTGGCTGGTGGCGGGGCTCGTTGCCTCAGCCATCATCGAGGCCTTGGTGCGCGGGGACTCGGTGCTGTGGCGGCCGTTGGCGATCGCGCTGGCCGTGGCCCTCGCCGTCACCCTGATGTGGCGACGGACCCATCCCCTGACCGTCGTGACCATCGTCTTCGCCGCAATCACCGTGATGAACATCGCCGCTCTCGTCCGCGGCGACACCACGTTTGGTCTCTACACCATGGCGTTCATCCTCCTCCTTCCCTATGCGTTGCTCCGATGGGGCTCGGGACGGGAGATCCTCATCGGGCTGGTCTGGATCCTGATCGGGTACGGGACCGGCATCGCCGCCGACTTCGTCGACATCGGCGAAGCGATCGCCGGGTTCGTCTTCGCGATGAGCCCTGCCCTGATGGGAGCAACCGTCCGCTACCGGTCGTTCGCACGGGCGCGGGACCGGGACCGGGCGGTGCTCCAGGAGAGAGAACAGCTCGCCAGGGAGCTCCACGACACGGTGGCCCATCACGTGTCGGCGATCGCCATTCGAGCCCAAGCCGGCCAGACCCTGGCTCGGACCAACCCGAACGCGCCGATGGAGGCCCTTCAGGTGATCGAAGATGAGGCGTCAAAGACGCTGGCCGAGATGCGTACCATGGTGGGAGCGCTGCGCCGCGGGGAGGAGCCGGAGCTGACACCGATGCCCGGTGTCGCCGACATCGAACGGCTGGTCCGCGACATCGGCGAGGGGCCAGAGACCAAGGTCGCCATTTCCGGAGACGTCGACGGGATCGCGCCAGCCGTAGACGCCGCCATCTACCGCCTGGTGCAGGAATCTCTCACCAACGCCCTCCGTCACGCCCGCCACGCCACCATCATCGAGGTCACGGTCACCATCGATAGCCGTCTCGTGCGGGTGACGGTCCGTGACGACGGCGAGCCCCGCCACACCGCGATCCCGGAGCGAGGATTCGGGCTGATCGGAATGAGCGAGCGGGTCAAGCTCCTCGGAGGCAGCCTGGCAACGGGGCCCGGCCCGGAGCGGGGATGGGCGGTCAGTGCGTTGCTGCCCAAGGACGGCTCGCCTCGATGAGTATCGGCGTGGTCATCGCCGACGACCAGGAGTTGGTCCGCACCGGGCTGGCCATGATCCTCGACGCACAGCCGGGCATCGATGTGCTGGGGCAGGCCGTCAACGGCCGCCAGGCAGTGGAGATGGCTCGGGAGCTGCGCCCCGACGTCTGCCTCTTTGACATCCGCATGCCCGAATTGGACGGGCTGGAAGCGACCCGTCTGCTCGCCGGGCCCGATGTCGCCGACCCGATGGCCATCGTGATCATCACGACCTTCGACCTCGATGAGTATGTCCACGGAGCCCTCAAGGCGGGCGCCCGGGGGTTTCTGCTCAAGGACGCCGGACCCGCTTTGCTGGTCCAGGCGATACACGCCGCAGCCAACGGCGATGCTCTCATCGCCCCCAACGTGACCGCTCGCCTGCTGAAGAAGTTCGCTCAGGTGGGATCGGGGACCGAGCCGGCCCAGCCGAAATGGCCTCTCACCGATCGTGAGGAGGAGGTCCTGGCCACCGTGGCCCAGGGATTCACCAACGCCGAGATCGCCGAGGCGCTCCACATCAGCCTGAGCACTGTGAAGGCCCACCTCTCCAGCCTGATGACCAAGCTCGGCGCCCGGAACCGGGTGGAGCTGGCAATTTGGGCCTACGAGAGCGGTCGGGTTTGACCCGCATCTGCCTGGCGCGAAAGGGGTGCTGGTTCCAGGTGTCCTCCCCGATCGAATCCCCGTGATTTGCCGGTCGGGGCCACATTCCAGGTCCCGAGGCTGCCCCGGTGACAGGCCAGCCCGGCTCGGCAGGACAGGTGGACACAGGATCGTGAGGGGTCTCCGCTGTCGTTCGACAGGTCCTGGGCATCGCGGGACGTTGGCGTCGATCCTCCGCCAAGCTGGTCTGTTCAAGCGAGATGGCCCATGCACAAGGTGTTCGCCTCAGTGAGCCTTTACCGCAAGAGGACATCCGTTTTTGGGAAAGTCGGAACCGTCGCGGATGAGGCGCAGTTGTACAGGTAGAGCTCTTTTCCGTTGCCGGCTGGTGTCGGCGAGTCCGGTGAAATTTGGTCACTGGCTCGCGTTCTGTGCGTAATTCGGTCATTAGGTCCCGGTACTCGATCGTCAGTGACCAGATTTGGGTTGGAGCGGGCGTGAGCGACCAAATTTCGGGGAGGTCGTCCTTCCTTCGGTGATTCTTCGCCCCAATTCCACTCTCAACCACCGCGGGCAGCGCTCCCCGGACGACCTCGTCCGAGTCCAGTGTTTGCCGCAGATCTCCGTCACTGCTGCAGTCGGAGAACATGGCGACGGCCGCTACGGCCGTCGCCATATGTCTGCTGGGGTGGCTCACCTTTCAACCGATATCTGGCCTTTCATCCCTCCGGCGTAGTGACCGGGCTGGTGACAGCCGATGAGAACCGTGCCCGCTTCGGTGAAGGTCCAGCTGAGTTCATTGGTCTCCCCGGCCGGGATGGTCACCACATTGGGTTGGTCATGAGCCATACCCTCCATTTCGGTCATCTCGGCCTCATGCTCATCTTGCGTAGCCTGATCACCAAGGGTGAAATCGTGGACCAGGTTCCCATCGTTGACGATGCGGAAGGTCACCGTTTCGCCTGCGGTTATGGTCAGCTCGGCCGGTTCGAAGGCGAAGCTGTCGAGTGCGGCGATCTCAATGGTGCGGTCAGCGTCGGCCGGGTCGGCTGGCTCACCGAAGGTGAGTTCCGAGCTTGTGTTGTCTTCGGACACCGTGGTTGTTGCAGAGGATGTCTCGCCACCGCAGGCCGCGGCGAGAAGCAATAGCGTGGTTACGGCCGCGGCGAGCGCGACGCGGCTGAAAAGTGCGTGCATGTTGGTTCTCCAGACTCTTCGAATGTTTGGGTGACTGGGGGTTGGCGGCTCGTTCAGAGCCGCAGCACGCTGAGGTCAATGAGCCTGGAAAGGCCTGCCGGCGCGAACCATGTGGGCCATGGTGGAGGACGGAACGTCGGATGCAGCGCGGCAACTGATCCGAGGCGTCGTCTCCGGGGGCCATGCCGCAGCTAGCCCGACGCCTGCCATCGATGCCACGAACACGCATAGGCCGAGGGCACCGTGACTATCAGGGTTGTGAGACTGGTGTCGGGTCGCCCGGCCTGTATCTGTCCCGGTGAGGGCAGCGCCTTCGAACCCGTGCATCACCAGCAGTCCGGCCATGGCGACCGCGACGAAGGTCGCAGTCCAAAACAGGCTGCTCCTTGGGCCGTCCCAGACACCAGCTTCACGATATCCGGCGCCGGGGCTTCTGCCACTCGCTGGTTCGGGAGCATCGTGTGTTCACTCATTAGGCGCTGACTTAGACGACCTTGTGAGCCAGCCTGTGCCGTCCTGGCTCAGCTCCACGGCAAGTTCGGCGGCCTGGGCGAGCTGCTGTGGCATCTCCCCTCGGCTGAGCGAGGTGAACCGCTGCCAGGCCCGATGCGGTTTGTGGTTATGCCCTGTGATCCTGGCGACCGCCTCAAAGTCCGGTTCCAGGACGATGGTCCGCTCCGGTCCGGCCAACTCAGCGATCAGGTCGTTCAGATGGCGTTCGGCAGCGATAGGTTGCCGCCCCTGGGGTGCGTCTCGATCATGGAGGACCACGAAGGGAACTCCCACCGCTCTGCAGATACGGGCGAAGAGAGGGATTCCTGACTTCCCGCCACATTCGACGATGGTGATACCGATGCGATCGGGGTCGTGGCCGAGGGCACGGAAGACGAAGGGCAGGGCGAGTTTCTCGGTGGTGCCTTCGACGAGGATGGCGGCTCGGGCCAGGAAGACCTCGCTTCGTTCGGCATCGAACTCAGTGATCAGCTTGAACTCTTCTTCGGCCGAAACCGGTTCTGGGTGGAGCACGTGGGTTCCGTTGTCGGGGCCGCGGGTCACGAACCCCAGTTCATCAAGCCGGGCCACGTTGAGGAAGGCGGGCGAATGGGTGGAGTAGATGACCTGGTTGCCGTTGAGGGAGAACTCTCGGAGCAGACGATATAGGTAACGCTGGGTTTGGGGACGGAGATAGAGCTCTGGATCTTCGATGAGCAGGACCAGGCCACCGGCATGTGCCGTGCAGCACTGTTCGATCGCCTTGACCAGGCCGATGGCAGGCATGGTCGTCGAATGGTCGCGCTCCGCGTCGGTGTAGTCGCCGAGCACGTCCCGGAAGATGTCGGCCGCCGGATGCCCCGTGGGCTCGGCTCGGGTTGTGGAGACGAGGTGGCCTGCCCGGTCGGCGGCAGAAAGGAACAGCACCGGGGCCGCTGGGCCAGCCGGCGTCTTTGTCTTGGATGGTGGACCGTCCAGGGAGAGCGTGTCGCCGGAGGCGAGGTGTGCTCGGATGGAGATGAGAGATTCGCCCCGAGTGATGTCTGCGGTTGTCAAGGGGGCGGACTCGGGGTCGACTACTGCCCGGATTGCCGCGAGGAGGGTCGACTTTCCGGCTCGGGCCTCTCCGACCAGGGCGCACATCCGTCGGGGCGAGAACTCGACGTGCCGGGCCGAGCGAAAGCCTTTGATCTCGATATGGCGGAGGCCGACGTCGGACTGTTGGCGCTGGTCCGTAACCTTCTCGATTCGCTCTGGGGCGGGGTCGCTTGATCGGGGAGCGGGAGCCGCTTGAGAAGAAGGGCATTGACAGCGACCAGGAAGCTGGAGCCGGACATGGAGAGGGCGGCGATCTCGGGTCGGAGGATTAGTCCCAGACTGGGTTCGAAGACTCCGGCGGCGATGGGCAGGGCGATGGCGTTGTATCCGACGGCCCAGCCGAGGTTCTGGCGCATCTTCCGGAGCGTTCCTTTGCCGATGGAAAGGGCCACCGGGACGTCGAGGGGGTCGGAGCGCATGAGCACCACGTCGGCGGTTTCGATTGCCACGTCGGTGCCGGCGCCGATGGCGATCCCGAGGTCGGCCTGGGCGAGAGCGGGGGCGTCGTTCACTCCGTCGCCGACCATGGCGACGCGTTTGCCCCCGGATTGGAGTTCAGCCACTTTGGCTGCTTTGTCGCCGGGTAGAACTTCGGCGATCACCATGTCGATGCCGAGTTCGGCGGCGACCCGTTCGGCGGTTGCCTGGTTGTCTCCCGTGAGCATTACGACCTCGATGCCCTGGTCATGGAGTGACTGCACGGCTGTCAAGGCGGTTGGCCGGGCGGCGTCGGCCAGCCCGATCAGCCCGACGGCTTGCCCATCGACTGCGACCACGACTGCGGTGTGTCCGCTCGACGCCAGCTCTTGCTGTTGTTGCCTCAGTTCGTCCAGGTCGACTCCTTCGCGCTCCATGAGGCGCATATTGCCGACCGCTACCCGGCGGCCGTCGACCAGGGCCGTGGCGCCGTGTCCGGGGACGTTCTCGAAGTCGACTGCCCGGACCTTGGGGAGCCCGCGCTCTTCGGCTCGCCGGACGATTGCCTGTGCCAGGGGATGTTCCGATTCCTGCTCGAGGGCGGCTGCCACACTCATGAGTTCGTCTTCCGAGATGCCGTGGGCGATAACGTCAGTGACCTCGGGCTCGCCTTTGGTGAGGGTGCCAGTCTTGTCCATCACCACCACCCCGATCCGGGCGGCGGTCTCGATGGCGGTGGCGTTCTTGAACAGCACTCCCCGCTTGGCCCCCAGACCGGAGCCGACCATGATTGCAGTGGGAGTCGCCAGTCCCAGGGCGTCGGGGCAGGTGATCACAACCACGGTGATGGCAAACAGGATCGCTTCGGAGACCGACCTTCCCGCTCCCAACCAGACGAGGAAGGTGGCGCCCCCGCCGATTAGGGCGACAAGTACCAGCCAAAAGGCAGCCCGGTCGGCCAGCCGCTGTCCAGGCGCTTTCGAGTTCTGCGCCTCCTGGACCAGCTTGACGATCTGAGCTAGGGCGGTGTCGGCTCCTACCTTGGTGGCCCGAACCCGCAACGTGCCGTTGGTGTTGACGGTGGCCCCGATCACCTCTGATCCGGGGCTCTTGGGAACCGGCAGGCTCTCTCCGGTGACCGTGGACTCATCTACTTCGCTCTCGCCCTCTTCGACCACTCCGTCAACCGGCACCTTGGCCCCGGGCCGGACCAGAACCAGATCGCCAGCCAGCACCTCGGCGGTGGGCACCTCCACCGTTTCGCCCTCCCGCACAACTACTGCCATTGGCGGCGCCAGGTCGAGGAGAGTCCTGATCGCTTCGTTGGCGCCTCCCCGGGCCCGCATCTCGAACCAGTGGCCCAACAGCACGAAGGCCGCCAGGACAGTCGCGGCCTCGTAGAACACTTCACCGCCCCCGGTCAAAGTGACCACCAGCGAATAGACCCAGCCAGCCCCGATGGCAACCGCCACCAACACCATCATGTCGAGGGTGCGGGCCCTGAGGGCGCGCACCGCTCCGTCGAAGAAGATCCAGCCCGAATAGAAGATCACGGGCAGGCTCCAGAGAAGCTGGAAGACATCGTCACGAAGCCCAAACGGGGCCGCTACTTCAAAGCCGAGGACCTCACGACCGATCGGCGACCAGAGGAGAATCGGCAACGAGAAGAGGGCCGCCACCAGAAATCGGTTGCGCATGTCAGCCACCATTGCCGCCATTGACATGTCGCCATGTCCTCCGTGTCCCATGACCTCGTGGGGGGAGCGCAATCCTTCTTCATGCTCAGCATCTTCGGAGGTTTCTGGGGGCGGAGTGGCAGAGGACGCGACGGTGCCGGTGTGTTCGTGGGGTGGCGCCGGTGCCGCCGACTCAGCATCGGGGGCAACGGAGGCGACCCCGTGGCCGGCATGTCCGCCAGTCGGGTCGGGCTCGGCGAGTGGATCGCAGATGTGGCCGGGCACCGATTGGCCGGCGCAGTGATAGCCACACTCTTCTACCCACCGTTGAAGGTCGGCTACAGAAGTGCGTCCGGTTTCGATGGTCACGGTGGCGGTCTGCGCCACCGGGTTGGCCTCGACGGCAACGACCCCTTGGCGTCTTCCCAGCACAGCCTCGACTGTCGCCTTCTGGGTGGCCCAGCGGAGTCCCTGGACCTCGAGGACCACTGTGGCGTGCTTGCCGTGGTGATGGTCGTGCTTAACCACCTCGGTCATCTCAATTCCCCCAGTCCGATGTCGGCATTCCTTCGAGGGATGCTGCCAAGCCGCGTCGTCAGTCCCCGGGGTCTCACGTGCCGAACCGCCGAAGTCTGAGGCTGTTGGCCACCACCGAGACGCTCGAAAAGGCCATGGCCCCGGCGGCGATCATGGGGTTGAGCAATCCCATCGCGGCCAATGGGATGGCAGCGACGTTGTAGAAGAACGCCCAGAAGAGGTTTTGCACGATGGTCCGGAACGTGCGGCGAGCAAGTCGCATCACCCGGACAACCAGCGCCGGGTCGCCCGACATTAAAACCACGTCTCCGGCTTCGATAGCTACATCGGTCCCCGTGCCGACCGCAATTCCCAGATCGGCCTGGGTGAGGGCGGGCGCGTCGTTGACCCCGTCCCCGACGAAAGCCACGATGTGACCCTGGGCCTGAAGACGGCGGACCTCCTCCACCTTCTGATCGGGCATGACCTCGGCCAGCACCCGGTCGATCCCCACCTCCGAGGCGATGGCAGCGGCAGTGCGCTGGTTGTCACCTGTCAGCATCGCCACCTCGACCCCCATGGCCCGCAGGTCGGCCACCGCGGATTTAGCCGTTGACTTGAGCGTGTCGGCCACCGAAATGACCCCCCGCACTTCGCCCTCCCATCCGGCCAGAAAGGCGGTCTTCGCCGCTTTTTCGATACGTTTCATGGCCTCGGAATAGCGCTCGGGGATCAGCAAGCCTTCGTCGGCTACCAGCTTGGCCTTGCCCACCACAACACGGACACCGTCGACGGTGCCGCTCACGCCTAACCCGGCATGGTTTACGAACTCGTCGACAGATCCCAGCTCGATGTCCCGTTCTTCGGCACCGAGTGCCACAGCTTTGCCGATCGGGTGGGAGCCAGCCGCTTCCACCGAGGCGGTTAGATAGAGGAACCGGCGCTCGTCCTCGTCGGTGACGACGTCGGCGAGCGACATCAGACCGTCGGTGAGGGTGCCGGTCTTGTCGAACACGACGACGTCGATCCGGCGCGAGCGCTCGAAGGTCTCGGCCCGTTTGAAGAACACCCCGATCTCGGCGCCGCGGCCGCTACCGACCATGATCCCGATCGGGGTGGCCAGACCCAAGGCGCAAGGGCAGGCGATGATCAAGACGGCCACCGCGGCGGTGATGGCAGGTGCCAGCTCGGACCCAGTGAGCATCCAGACACCGAAAGTTGTGAGGGCGATAAGCATCACGATGGGGACGAAAACTCGCGCCACCCTGTCGGCCAAACGCTGCACCGGTGCCTTGGAAGCCTGGGCGTCCTCGACCATTCGCACGATCTGGGCCAGGGCGGTGTCCCCGCCTACCCGGGTGGCGCGCACCACGAGCCGGCCTTGCTGGTTGATGGTGGCGCCGAACACTTTGTCGCCCGGGTCGTGATCGACCGGGACCGACTCGCCGGTGAGCATGCTCTCGTCGACCGACGACCGCCCTTCCACGACCTCACCATCCACGGGGATCTTCTCCCCGGGCTTTACCACCAGGAGCTCGCCTTGGGTCACCTGGTCGATGGGGGTCATCACCTCCCTGCCCTCTTGTAACACCCGGGCCTCTTTGGCCCCCAGCTCGAGCAGGCGGGCGATGGCGCCCGAAGCCCGTCCCTTGGCGACCGCCTCGAAGTAGCGGCCGAGGAGGATGAAGGTGGTGATGATCGCCGCGGTCTCGAAATAGAGATGATCACCCTGGAACAGCGACCACACCGAGAAGAGATAGGCGGCCACGGTGCCGAGCGAAACCAAGGTGTCCATGCTGGCGTCGAACGACCGCGCCCGGAGCACAGCAGCGCGGTGGAACTGCCATCCGAAGACGAAGAGAACCGGTGTACTGAGCACCCACTGCAGGACACGGCTCCAGGTAGCGTCAACCCCGGTCATCGCAAGCGCTGCCACCGGGATGGTGAGGAGGGCGGCTCCGATAACGTTACGACGCTGGGCCCTGGCCTCTTCGGCGTAGCGGACGGCGACAGGCTGTCGCTCTTCATCCTCAGGAGTGATCTCGCTGATCTCGTAGCCGATCTTTCGCACAGCCTGCCGCAACGCCTCCGAGTCGACCTCATCCACTTCAAAGACGACCCGGGCTTCGGCGCCGGCGAAGTTGACCGAGGCCGCTGAGACGCCCGGCTGTTTGGCGAGGATCCGTTCGATGCGGAGGGCGCAGGAGGCGCAACTCATACCCGACACCTCGAAGCGGGCCTCGGGTTGAGCCTGATCGAGAGTTTCGGTCACGCTGAGGGGGCGACTTCGTATCCCTGGCCTTCGATTGCGGTGACAATCTCGTCGAGGTTGACGGCGGCCTCGTCGAAGGCGACAGCGACGGTTCGTCCGGCGATATCCACTTTCACATCGTCGACACCGGCGAGGGCGCCCACAGCACCTTCGATCGACGAAGCGCAATGGTCACAATGAATGTCGGGAACGGTCAGCGTACGGCTGGTCATATAAGTACCTCCTCGGTGATTGACGGTCCGGTGACGGCGGCGGTGTAACGCAACGTCTCCATCAGCTCGTCGACGATCTGGGCCGAGCGTCCCTCGGCGACCGCCTCCGGGACGCAGGTTTCCAAATGATTCTGCAACAGAATCCGATTGACCTTCTCCAGTGAAGACTGCAGAGCGGAAACCTGCTTCATCACTTCCGGGCAGTACCGCTCCTCGTCGACCATGGCGATCACCGCATCGAGGTGACCTCTCACCGTCTTGAGCCGGTTGAGTGCCCCCTGCTTGTGGACCTCTCTCATAACGTTTGGTCTCCGATCCGTTTTGTTGTACACCCTTCCCACCCCACCTAGGGTGGGAGATGCGAACTCTAGCAGGCTCCAGTGACAGCGGCCTGCGTTGCCGATCAGGTGCTTGGCGGTCAGTGCTCCTCATGTTCGGCCGCCTAGGGCATACCTGGAGAAGCGTGACGGCCGGGGCTTTCGGCGGTGGCGTACTCCTCCCGGCATGCGGGGGAGCAGAAGTAGATGATCTCTTCACCGATTTGGAGGTGTGGGGCGACTTGGGGGTCGACCGACATGCCGCAGACCGGGTCGGTTTCCATGTTTTGGAGATTGCGGAAGGCGCCGTCTTCGAGCCAGAGGATGCGGTCGGCGACCTCTTTGAGGCGGCTGTCGTGGGACACCATGACGACCGCCCGGTTCTCTTCGGTGGCGATCGTGCGGAGGAGGCGGGCGATGTCGTGGCCTATCTTCGAGTCGAGGTTGGCGGTGGGTTCGTCGGCGAGGATCAGGGGTGGCTGGTTGGCGAGGGCGCGGGCGATGGCTACCCGTTGCTTTTCGCCCCCGGAGAGTTGGTCGGGGCGGAAGGAGAGCCGTTCGACGAGGCCCAGGCGGGTGAGTAGATCTTGAGCCCGCCCTCGGGCTTCCTTGCCACTCACACCGGTGAGGTTGAGGGCGAACTCAACATTCTCCTGGGCGGTCAGGGCGCCGAGGAGGTTGAAGTCCTGGAACACGAACCCAAAGGTTGTTGCTCGCAGTTTCGGGAGCCGGGATTCGGGAAAGGCGGCAAGGTCGTTGCCGTCGACCACGATCTCTCCCGACGTGGGTCGGAGCATGGCACCGAGCATTGAAAGGAGAGTGGTCTTGCCGCTGCCAGATGGCCCCATGATCAGCACCACCTCGCCGGCTTCGACCTCGAGATCGACGTTGCGGACGGCATGGACTTTGGTAGCCCCTTCTCCGAAAGTCTTGTCAAGCTGGCGGGCGGCGAGGGCAGTGGTGCTCATGACGTTCTCCTAAAGACGGTTGCGGGGTCGACCTGCCACACTTTGATGAGGGGGAAGATCACCCCGATCGCGGCCACCAGGAAGGCACCCGTCCCGGCGCGGAAGAGGGAGATCGGCTCCACGACCACGTCGATGTCGGGTGCTACGGCGGCTACGACGGCGCCGATGCCGAAGGTGACGGCCACGGCGAGGGCGAGAGCGGTCACCACGGTCCACAGGGCCTGGGTGAGGACGAGACGGAAGACTCCGAGACCGCCGAGGCCGAGGGCCTTCATGACTCCGATGTCTCTGAGCCGGGACAGGACGGTGGCGTAGAGGACCAGCCCGATGACTGCCAGGCCGACGAGGAGGGCGGTGAGGGACATGATGTTCAGAAGGTCGGTGCTCATGTCTTTGACCACGGTCCGTTCCTCGGCGGAGAATTGGGGCCGGGTCTGGGTCTCCACTCCAGGGATGACGGCTTCGATGTTGCTGGCGACCGTATCCGGGTCACCTTCTGTGCCGATGAGGATGTAACTGGCCGAGCTCGCCGATCCGAGGACGACCGCAAGGTCCTCGAAAGTTACGTAAACGGTGGTGTTGACGATGCTGGTCATCCCAGTGGTGAAGCCGGAGACCCGCCAGGTACGGCCCAAGACCTGTACCTCATCGCCGAGTGCAATGTCGAGAGCGTCGGCGGCCGAGTCGTCGATCACTATCTCGCCCGTTCCGGGCTGGCTGCCTTCGATGAGGGAAGGCGGTCCGCCCCGCCCGTCGGGTGGGTAGCCGATGACGTAGCTGGGTCTCCGTCCGGCGGGAACTCGGAGGGCGTCGCTGGAGAAGAGGATCGGCTCGGCCCACGCCACTCCAGGCAGTCCTCGGATTTGGTCGGTGGCGGCAATTGGAATCACCGATATCGCCATGTGAATGGTGCGGACCCCTTCCTGGGAGACGAAGACGTCGGCCGGAGATGTGTCGATGTAGCGGGAGACCTGGCGGGTGGTCCCGGCGAAGATGCCATCGAGGGTTAGCGCCATCACTAGAGCGACAGACACCCCGGCCACCCCGAGCAACGCCCGTCGCCGGTCGGTGAACAACATACGTCGGGCGACCGGGACCACCCTCACCACCCCCGGTAGACCGAAGCCGGTTCGAGCCGTCCGAGCCGGCGGGCGGGGATTAATGCTGCGACCAGACCCATTCCAATGGCCGCGGCCGCCAGTATCGATAGCTGCCGCCCTTGGAGGGAGAACCAGAACTGGGGGCGGAGCCGACCGACCAGCCAGGCGCCGCCCAGATACATCAGGTAGCCGAGGGCGCTGCCGGCGCCGGCGAGGAAGATGGTCTGGCCCACCACCAGACGGAGGATCGTCCCGGGTCCGGCCCCGATCGCCTTGACGATGCCGTATTCGCGGAGCCGCTCGACCACCCCCGAGTAGACGGTCAAGGCCACCACCATGGTGGCGGCGGCGAAAGCGATTCCGATCATCAGCAGCACCGGGCCCTCCATGATTCCGGCCAGAATCTCTCGATCGCTGTTGCCGAGAGTCGCCGGCAGAAGCGGCTCGAGACCTGTCTGGACGCGGATGGCGGCGCCGACCGTGTCGGGTTGGTCGGTCTGAACCAGCACGTAGGTGACCGTGTCGCCACCCCCTGTCATCTCGCGGGCGCTGTCGGTGGTGACGAAGACCAGGCTGGTCATCCAGGACCGGGTTCCCTCGGACAGGCCCACCGTGCGGAACGTTCGTCCCCCCATCTCGAATTCGCTTCCGATCGCGAGGTCGTGTTCATCGGCAAAGGTCCGATCGAGCACCGCTTCGCCGGTATCGGTGGCGTACCTACCTACCGACAGTTCCCAGGGTCCGCCCAGACCGCCCGGTTGTGATCCGACCAGCAGCACGAACGCTTTTTGGCCGTGGAGATCAAAAACCGTGTAGTGGATGTGGACCGGATCGGCCCGCCGAACACCGGGGATCGCCGCTAACTCTTCGACGACCGCCAGCGGGACTATCGACCGGTCTCCAAGGATGCTTTCAGTTCCCGATTGAGCGACGAACAGATCGGCCCCGGCGTTGTCCTCGTAGGCGGAGATCTGCACCAGTTGCCCGTTCCACAGACCCTGAAGCAATAACACCAAACCAATGGCGGCACCCACCCCGAGGAGACTGACCGCCAGCCGCTTCGGTTCGGCGGTTGCCATCCTCCTGGCGGCGGGTACCTGTCCAAGCATTGCCAGGAGTCCTCTCATCTTCGGCCGATGAGGCGGCGGGTCTCGCGTTCGGTCCGGCGGTCGAGCCACACCATCACCGCCACCGACGCCAAGCAGACGGCCAATGCAGCTCCGAGGATGGGTCGCCCACGAGCCGTCCCACATTCATCGGACAGATCTGGTCTCGCATTGCTGAGCTGACCGGGATGGGGCAGGACCGCAAGCCGCTTCATATCCTCGGGTTCTACCCCACCCAGGGTAGGGTGGGGTAGGGTATAAAGACCCCTATTTCGTGAACCCTGAATGGCTGGTGCAACAGGCGGGCATCTCGTTTCTGATCAGCTCGACGGCGTGGCTGGCCTTGGCGGTGAAGTCGGTTTTGGCTTCGACCAGGAAGCGGTGGGATGGTCCTTCCAGGCTGCGGCTATCCGCCTGTCCAGTTCGGCGGCCCGCTCGGCGGGTTCGTTGCGGGTCGGGTCGGTGTGATAGCCCTGGTCTGGTGAGGGGGTGCGGAGGTGAACGACGGCGTGGTAGCGGCTGAGTTCGGCCTGCAAGTTTGAGCCGATCTCTTCCCAAAAGGTGTCGACCGGGTCGGGCCAATAGGCCAGTCCGTCCACGGTTCCTCGATCGCAGAGTGCAACTGCCACCTGCCGTTCTTCGATCACGAGCTTTTCCACCTCCCGCTGCACCCGATAGATCGCCCGTTGTGCAGCCCGCAGGCCTGGTTGTGTTTGGTGGCGGGGAAAGCCGCCCCCGAAGACGATGGTTGCCGCCTCGGGGAGGATCGCTACGTGCTCGCACAGAGAGCGGGCGGCCAACTCCAACACCGCGGTCTTGCCGGCGCCGGGCCCGCCGGTCACCGCCACCAGCCTGGCGTCGTGAAAGGGCAAGCGGCAAAGACAGGAGGCGGAACCGACCCGCAGAGATGGTGGCGTGGTCATTCCGTCAGCGGTCGCTATGTCGCGGTCCGCGGCTCGAAGCCGGCTTCGCTGTCCTTCGGGGTCATGTCTATGTCTTCCGGTTGGGTTGAGTCGCTGACCGGGCTTTGGTCTGAGCCTACGGGGTGATGAAGTGCCCGTGCTGATCGGTTGTGGCGGTAGCCGGGGGTGGTGACAGATCGGAGCTGTCGTTGGTTCCGGTGATCAGCGGTCCTATGAAGATCGAGGACAGGGTGTAGGTCACTACGAAGATTGCGACTGCGATCGCAGGCGCGATCCAGGTTCGGAAGCGCCGGTGCAGGCGTACGAGCATGGGTATGGCCAGGGCGAGTCCGAGGAGGAAGAAGAGCACCTTGCCTCCCGTGCCGGCCAGGATGGCGGCTCCGGCCAGCGGCCCCACGTGGTGGAGCACATGGGGGGCAATCCCGCTGACGGCTCCCCAGGCGGCGGACAGAAGATGTCGGAGCCGACCGGCCGTCGCCGCCGCCGAGATTGAAGTTGTGGTCATGGCCCGAGGGCGATGTCGAGTTCACCGAAGAACGAATCGGAAGGAACGAACATCTCGGCGTAGTGACGCACCCAGGCGATGGTTCCGTCGACGCGAACGAGGGCGAAGCTGTGGCTGGGCCGATCGTTGTGTCCGTAAACACCGACCATTCCGTACGCCTCCGACACCCTGGCTCCCGAGTCGATCAGGATCGGACTCTCGATCCCGAAACGAGCGGCTTCGGAAGTCACCATTTGGACCGGGTCGACCATGATCGGGACGAGGTTGAGGCCTCGCTCAACGGCCCCGGGCCCGATCTCAGGGATCTGGGCAAAGCAGCCGTCACAGCCGACTCCCATCGAGAAGTACAACAACGTATCGCCCTTTGCCAGTGTCTCTTCGAGAGAAACGTCCGTTCCATCAGTGGCGGAGAGAGTGAAGGGGGTTGCGGTCCCAAGCGTTTCGTTGCTCGGTCCGGTGGCGGCAGCAACCCCGACTAATCCGGCTAGGACGGCGAGGGGGGCGATGAATCCGATCCACCGCCGGGGGGATCGTTTCACTTTGGGTTTAGGCGGAGGTGGAGATGTCCTGCTCATGGCAGCTCCTATCTGATTCGTCGTGAATTTGGTCGGGATGGGGACGTCGGCTTGACAACATGATGGCTCCCACCGCTATGGCGATCAGCCCGAGGCCGATGACCGGATCGGGGATCCAGGCCAGTCGTTCGAGTATTGGGGCGAGGGTGTCTTCTATCTTGCTCCCCAGCGAAGCTTGGAAGGTGGGAGCCAGCGACGACCCGGTCGCCGCAACCACCAAGAGGATGGCTCCCATCAGCCCGAACATCACCGCGGTGATGACCTCGAGCAGGGAAATGGTGAATCGGCGGGAGCCCATGTTCCAGGTAAAGGTGCGGCGGCCCGGCTGCCAGGCCTCAGGGTGGACCCGGTCCCAGATCAGGGTCATCAGGACCAGCGGGAAGACCATGCCAAAGACGTATGCCAAACCGATGCCCACCGAACCGATGATGCCGGGCGACAGGGCCGAGATGGTGAGCATGCCTGCCAGGACCGGAGCGCAGCAGGCGCTGGCCGCTCCCGAGAACACGCCGAGGGCGTACACCCCGGCCGAATCGGTGCGGGTGATATCGGGTGAGCCCCGCAGAAACGGAAGCGACCAGGTGGTGCCGGTCGCCGAGAGGCCGGCTAACACTAGGAGCAGCACCCCGCCGGCCGCGTACACCACCGAGTGGAACCGCAGGAGGCTGGCGGTGAGCAGGCCGAGGCCGAGGGTGACCGGGACCAGCACTGTCGCCACCCCGGCGGCGAATACGAAGGTGAAGGGGACCAGCCGCCACCGATGGTTGCGGACCGCAGCAGCCAGGTAGGCAGGAAACATGACCATGATGCAGCAAGGTGCGAAAAGGGCGACCGCTCCGGCTACGAAGGCTGCGAGCAAAGTGCCACCGAGGAATATCCCCTCCATCTCAGCTGGCCTTGACCGTCATCAGTTGGATCAATCGCTGTTCGAGGCGTCGTTGCGACAGGCGCCCGAAACCGAAAAACGCCCCCTCGATCAGAAGGATCGGCGGGAAAGGCACCCGGTGTCTCGCCACCAGGTCCCGGCCGGTCTCCGACATCAGAGGCACGAATTCGATTGTCAATGGAAAACGACCTCCGAGGACCTGCAACGTCCGTCTCGCCTCATCGCAGAAATGACAGCCAGGCGCAGTCACCAGTTGGACCTGGATTTCCTTCACTTCAGCTGGCATGCGCGCAGCCGCCGTCTTCGGTGCGGCAGCGATCGTGGGAGCTGCGGCTGGTGGGCACGGTTCGGAAGGCCGCGGTAACCAGCTCGTCTACCAGTTCGTCGGCGTTGCCCTCCGCCGCGGCGGTGGCGAGGCAGCCGCGCAAATGGCCTTCAAGGATGTCGCGTCTGATCCGGTCGAGGGCGCCCTGCACGGCCGACAGTTGATGGAGGAGGTCGACGCAGTAACGGTCCTCGTCGACCATCCGAATCACCGCATCAAGATGCCCCCGGGCCGATCGCAGCCTGAAACGTACCGACGTGGCTTCCGCCCTCACCGCCGCGTCTCCAACATGGCCCGGCGCTCCTTGTACTCGTCGGGGTCGATCTCGCCGCGCGCCAAGCGCTCGTCGAGAGTTTGAAGGGCCCTGCCGCCATCGGCTTGGCTTTGAGCTTTCGCAGTCGTGGCCGACCGAACCGCCCAGATGATCAGCACGATGACCAGGCCCCAGAAGCCAGCCATCATGGTCCATCCCCAAAATCCCATCGTGGCCCAGTTGCACCACATTCCTATCACCTCAGGGCCAAAGCTATCCCCCCCGGGGTGGGATAGGGCAGGGGACAAAGACCCTATCGAAACGGTCGCTCCCACGCCGGCGAGCACGGGTTGGGACTTTCGCCTCTACCGGGCGATTCGGAGATGCCCGACAATTCGGCTCTGACAGGTACCCCGATCGTTGGGCTTTCGGGAACTCGGAGACGAGCAAACGAGACGAAAACGGCCGGGGTGCTTGCCTTTGGTCCCCTGTTGCGCGCGGGGATGGACCCTTCAGTCAGCGGGGAGGACCAGGGTGAAGGTGGCACCGGTGCCAGGGCCATCGGAGTGCGCCGCTAAATCGCCACCATGGGCGCGGGCGATCCCGCGAGCGATGGTGAGCCCGATTCCGCTACCACCGATGCTTGCCGGATCGGCCCGGTAGAAACGTTCGAAGACACGATGCAGATCAGAGGTGGAAAGGCCCCGGCCGGTGTCGCTTACCTCCAGTTCGATCTGGCCGTTTCGACGCCGACCGGTCACCTCCACCCTGCCGCCGGAAGGGGTATAGCTAAGTGCATTCCCGAGCAGGTTGACGATGACCTGGGTAAGCCGGTCGGGGTCACCGCTCACCCGAAGGCCGGGACTGTCAACTCGCAATACGACGTTCTGATCATCGAACTGGGGCCGGAGCCTCATGGCGACCGAAGCGACCAACTCGCCAAGGTCGACCTCGACACGCCGGGCCAAACCCCCGTGCTCGTCCATGCGGGACAGGGAGGAGAGATCGGAGGCGAGCCTTTTCAAGCGGGCAGCTTCCTCCGCCACGGAGGCGAAGGTCTCAGCTTCGGCGGGGACGACACCGTCAATCAGACCCTCCATGTACCCCTCGATCGCAGTGAGGGGGGTCCGTAGTTCGTGCGATAGGTCGGCGATGAGTTGAAGACGTTTCTGCTCGGTTTCTTCCAGGCTCGAGGCGAGAGCGTTGACGTCGGTCGCCAGCCCGGCCAATTCCAACTCGGCTGGTAGCGCCACCCTCTCGCTGTAGGAACCTTCCGCCAGCCGGCGGGTAGCTGCCCGCACCCGGTCAAGGGGTCTGATGATTCGCCCTGCCACCAGCGCCGACACCACCAACGCCACCGCGACACTCACCAGAACTCCTACCGCCAGGGCCCGGGTCATCGAGACGGCAAACGCCGTGTCCAGGTCCTCGGCTAATCCGGCCATCATCCCCGACCCGGGAACCATTTCTGCCATGTGGCCGGCGAAGAAGGTCGGGGCGGTTACCGAAGCGACCGCTGCCAACGTGAGGGCCCCCGACAACACTACGGCCAGATAGGAAGCAAGCAGCCGGACTCGGAGGGTGCGCCACCTGCTCACCTAGGATTCTCCACAAGCCGGTAGCCGACCCCCCGCACAGTCGCGATTACGTTCGGGTTGTGGGCGTCGTCGTTGAGTGCATGGCGGACGTTGCGGATGTGGACGTCGACCACCCGCTCATCTCCAAAGAAATCCCAACCCCAAACCCGTTCCAGTAGCTGCCGGCGGGTGAATACCCGGCCTGGGGCAGAGGCCAACGCCGCCAGCAAATCGAATTCCAGCACCGTAAGGTCGACCGGACTCCCTGAGTGTGACACGAGGCGGCGGCCATGATCGATTCGTAGGACACCCAGATCGAGGATGTCGCCAGCGGCGGTTTCCGGTGCGCGGCTCCGACGAAGGAGGGCCTTGACCCGGGCCGACACCTCCCGCGGACTGAAAGGCTTGCTGACATAGTCATCGGCACCCAGGGTGAGTCCGAGCAGCTTGTCGACCTCCTCGGCCCGGGCAGTCAACATCAGCACGTAGGCAGTTGAAGTTTTTCGTAACTCGGCCAACACCTCGAAACCATCCATTCCGGGCAGCCTGACATCGAGCACCACCACATCCGGGTGAAATGCTCGAAGCCGTTCCAGACCCTCCTCGCCCGTGGCCGCTTCCGACACCTCGAACCCGTCGGCCATCAGATAGCGGCGCAGGACATCGCGTATCTTCGGCTCGTCGTCTACGACCAGGACTCTGGTAGCCATCAACGCAATGTTATGGGGCGGTCCGTCAACTGGCCGCCCCATCAGTCCCGAGCATCTCTTCAGCCGTCGGCAATCATGTGGGAATCATCAGGGTTCATGCCCATCTGGCCCATACCCATCTGGTTCATGCCCATCTGGCCCATCCCCGTGCCCATTTGGTTCATGCCCATCATCTGGCCCATGCCCATCATCTGGCCCATGCCCATCGTGGCGGCCATTTGGTTGTGCATGGCCCGGTGATCTATCCCACCCTCCCCGTCGTAGGGACACACCACCGCGGTCGGCTGCGACTGATCCGACTGTGCGAGTGCGACCGCGGTGGGTACCGCTACCAGAGCGACCGCGATCACGATCGCAGCTATCACTGTTCGTTTCATCAGTTTTACCTTCTTTCCAGGGTTGAGAGCCGCTCCTGGTACTCGTCCCGGTCGATCTCGCCACGGGCAAACCGCTCATCGAGGATGCCGCGCGCCGACCCTGTCCCGCTGTGGGGTGTGGCGGTGGCACCGGCCGTGTCCCGGACCAGCCACACCACCAACCAGACAATCAGCAAAAGCATCACCGGGCCCATAATCCACATTCCCCATCCAGACCATCCGTACATCATTGCCTTGCTCCTTGGCGAGATTGCTACTGAACACATTGAATACCAGCCATATGAAGACCAAGCGTGAACGTACGTGAAGAGACGATGAAGAGTCGGTGCCCACTGAACCGGGACCCGCTTCCTTAGTCCGAGGCTCCGAGGTGCTGCCCATTGACGGCGAGAGGCCAGTCCACATGACTGCAATCCCAGTGATTCGGACTGATGTCCAGTTTGATCCCGATCCGCGCCGTGTGATCATCAGGCCGTTTCTTCCAGACGACAGGATCCTTCCGGATAACGCCCTTCTTCAGCGGATCCTCGCCATGGCGGACAGCGAGGTCGCCGCGACACTGGCCGCGGTCCACGCCAGGTTCGAGGACAGGCATTTGGATCTCGAGGCCGTTCTGATGAGCCATTTCGCCTTCGTTTCCGACGAGGTGAGCGAAATGCCGGAGATGTCACCGGCGCGATGTGCGTTGCTGGGGGCGTATTACACCCATGAGGTTTCGATCGAGACCGCTGCGCTCACTAATCCGTCGATCGTTCCTGCTCCGGATCAATCTGGTCTCGAGCCGGGAGCGTTGAGGTTCATCCTCAGCCTTCGGGCCATTGGCGAGGGCCACACCTCCTCAATCGAGTTCCGCTGCGGAGTGATCGATTCCAGTGGAGCTATCAGGATCGAGCAGCCATCTGTGTTTGCTGGCACCGGCAGCCGCAACCCGCCCCTGATCGACAAGTCCCGTTTCATGGCGACCTTGGTGGAGATGGACGCATTCGACGAGATGGTCCGGAGATTGATCAGCGGTCTGCCGGACCCGTTCGAGCTGCACGATCTCGAAGCAGCGATCGCCGCCGTGGACGTCGGCCAGGCGCCTCGCCGGCTATCCGATCCGAGTGTCCGGGCGATGCATCTGCTGGCGACATCGAATTACGAAACCAGGTTCGCCCCCGAGTCGAAACTCTCTGAACGGGTCCTCTTCCCCTGGTCGCCAATTGAGAGCCACGGCATGGAGGACGCCCGCTTCGTTCGGTTCACGGCCGATGATGGATCGGTGATCTATTACGCCACCTACACGGCATATGACGGCTTTCGGGCTCTTCCCCAGCTCATCGAGACGGTCGACTTCATGGCTTTTCGGATCGCCACTCTCGCCGGGAGGTTCGCTCAGAACAAGGGAGCGGCTTTGTTCCCTCGGAGGATCGATGGTCGTTACGCGGCTCTCTCCCGCTACGACACCGAAAGCAATTACGTAATGCTGTCCGACAGTCTGTGGCTCTGGGAGGAAGCAGAGAAGATCGAATCACCCGAGCTCCCGTGGGAGCTGAAGAGAGTCGGCAACAGCGGTTCGCCGCTAGAGACAGAGGCCGGTTGGCTGGTCATCACCCACGGGGTCGGGCCTCTGCGCACCTACAGCCTCGGCGCCCTGCTTCTCGACATCAATGATCCCTGTCGGGTCATCGGCCACCTCGACGAACCGCTGTTGGTCCCGACGGACGACGAGCGAGAGGGTTATGTCCCGAATGTTGTGTATTCCTGTGGAAGCCTCATCCACGGCAACGATTTGGTTCTTCCCTTCGGGTTCTCCGACGTGGCAAGCCGCATCGCCAAAGTCCCGCTGGAGGCCCTTCTCACAAGGCTGACGGAATAGATCGAGCTGGGCCGTCGATCGTATCCGACGTCACCGCCAACCCTCTCTTGGCCCTCTCTTGCGCCGCTCGACGAGGAGGCGCGGCGACGTCTTCGCCGAGCCCTGGAGGTGCTGCCGACGATCACCTGACTGGCCAGAACCGAGACCGGTCGCCCAGGTGATGCCGATGCCGTTCGAAGGTCGCTGACAGAAGAGTTGCCCGCGTGCGCATGGTCGCGCCCGGGCAACGTTTCGCTCATCGATCAGGTTGAACCGTCGATGGCAGCCCATGTGTAGGAGGCCGGCGCTGGGGCTCCAACCCGGGGAGGTGAGCGGGTGGAGTCGCTGACTCCCCAATCCAAAGCCGGGGCCTCTATCGGGCGAGCATGCGGTCGATCTGTGCCTGGTTCTGTTCCATGAGGTCGACCATGGGTGAGTCGAGCATCTGCCACATCGGGTCCTGCGGCATCCGGCCCGTCATTTGTGGTGTCGAGCTTGCCTGCATCTGGCCCATCATCGGCTGGTGGGTCTCGAGCATCTGTGCCTGGTCGAGGTCGGTTACGACCTGATAGGGGCTATCGGTCGGGATGGTGTTGGAGGGTGGAGGACCCGTGGCAACTGCCAACACAGTCAAGGCCAACAGGGCCCCGCCCAGGATGAGAACAGTCTTCATGGTGCACCTTTCTGCAGTGGTACCGGGGGATGATCATCGGGAGCAATGATGGGAATCGGGAGGGTGGCCGCCGCTCGGGCCTCAGTTCCCGCTACCACAAACAGGTAGATTCCGATCACAGCCAGCCACAGATTGCCGGTCAGACCAAACCCGACGAGACCGGCGGCTAGAACCTGGCCCACCCGAGCGGCCATGGTGGTGGCCCGACGGTCGCCGAGCCGCCTCGAGAGCAGCGCTTGCAAAATCCGCCCTCCGTCCATCGGGAAGAGTGGCAGAAGGTTGAACAAGGCCAATATGAGATTGAGCCAAAAGAGGCGGCCCATGATCGTCCCATGGTGGAGATCGACCGGGAGCAGAGGAACCCGGGCAGCCAACGCCACCAGGCCACTGGCGGCGGCCAATGCCAGACTGGTCAGAGGGCCGGCGGCGGTCATGGCCAGGTTGGACCCCGAACTCTCGGGTAGTCCCATCAGTCGGGTGGCGCCACCGATGGGGAAAAGGATGATGCCCTGGACTTCAGCGCCCCGGAACCGACCGACCAGAGCGTGCGCCACCTCATGAATGAGCACCGACCCGAACAGCATCGAGATCCATCCCACCGTGTCGATGACGCCCGTTGCTCCCAAACCCATGCCGTCCAGAACCAACCAGCCCACGAAAAGCAGGAAGCTCCAGTGGAGGCGAAGGGGGATCCCGAGGATTCCGCCGATTCGAATCTCACCTCTGCCCGGGGTAGCAGGTGGTTTCCGGCTTGGCCAAGTCTGAGGGGAGGGAGTTAGAGGCGGTCATCGTGCTGTTTCATTCCAAGGGCGGGAGGCTGCCAACTCCGCCGGCCGCTGGGCCGCTCGGGTTCTGAACATGGCCCCAGTCGAGCGGGCCTCATGGGAGTCGACGAGACCCGTGACACATACCAGCAGGCAGCCCACAACGAAGATGGCGGCCGCGGGGCCGAGGAGGCGAGGATCCAGATGAAGCGTGAAAACGGTGAACCCGAATCCAATGAGGAGGCCGATCAGGGTCCACATCACCCAACCGCCCACCGGATCGTGGCCGTCTCGAAAAGGTCCCAACCACTCGGAAGAGTGTGCTGATGCGTGCAGTCGACCAGTCTCTTGGGGCCGGACCATCGCTTCTCCTTTGACCTAACCATGAGCCCTCCCGGGGTGGGGTAGGTAGGGCCGAAGGTCACAAGGCTCGGGTCGGCGTGGGACGCTCCTCTTTTCCGGGCACCTACCGTGTTGGGCGTATGTTCGCCGTGAGTGGAGGAGTGATTGTCGGCACCGCGTCGCGCATCGGTGTTGGGTTGAGTACACCCCCGGTCTCGTCTTAGGTGTTGAACGAAAAAAGGATTCAAGGCAATGAGAATTTTTCTCGCTGGAGCGACGGGAGCCGTAGGCCAGAGGCTGGTGCCTCTACTGGTGAAGGCCGGCCACGACGTGGTGGGCACGACGCGCACCCCTGACAAGGTTGACGGCCTGCGTCTGGCCGGGATCACGCCGGTTGTGCTCGACGGCCACGATGCGGCGGCCATCAGACGCTCGGTAGTCGACGCCGAGCCCGATGTGGTGATCCATCAGATGACCGCGCTCGGCGGCGAATTCGACCTCCGTCATTTCGCCAGGACCTTCGCGGAGACCAACCGCCTTCGGGTGGAAGGCACCGATCGGCTGCTCGCCGCGGCCATCGAGTCCGGTGCCCGTCGCTTCATAGTCCAGAGTTACAGCGGCTGGCCCAACGAACAGCAAGGCGGGCCGATCAAAACCGAAGAGGACCCCCTCATGGCCGATCCACCCGCGGCCGTTCGTGAGACCGTCGACGCCATCAAGCACCTGGAGGCGATGACCACCTCCGCCACGGGCATCGAGGCTCTCGCTCTGCGGTACGGAGTCCTCTACGGCCCGGGCAACGCCTTCGGGAGGGGTGGGCCTATGTCGGAAGCGATCGCCGCGCGCAAGATGCCGCTCGTCGGCCAGGCCGGCGGGATCTACTCCTTCATCCACATCGACGACGCCGCTGCCGCCACCGCGCTCGCAGTGGAGCGCGGTGCCCCGGGTCTCTACAACATCGTTGACGACGAACCGGCCTCGGTGTCGGAGTGGCTTCCCTATCTCGCCGAGGTCTTGGGCGCCAAGCCTCCTCGGCGGGTTCCGGTTTGGATTGCCCGACTTCTCGTGGGCGAGCCTGGGGTCTTAATGATGACCAAGATCAGGGGTTCCTCGAACGCCAAGGCCAAGCGTGAGCTCGGCTGGACACTGAAATACCCGAGCTGGCGAGTCGGTTTCCGGGAAGGTCTCTGAGGCAGCCTGAGGTCGACATGGACAACGACGGGGCAGTGGGGCGCCGACTCCCCCGACTCAAACTCTGACCCTGCCCCCCGATACCAACCGAGAACGGAAAGGGACCGAAGCTCACTCTCTCCCCAGTCCAGGAGACGCGGCGTGGGCAGACTCGGAGACGCACCTGCATTCGATGATCGTTGACTTTGCCGTGACTCGACAGGGCGATTCGGCTTCTCGGCACAGCACCCAATGATGAGCTACGGCAGCTCGATAGAGACGGTGTGGAGTTTCGCCTCGCAAGTCCTGCTCAGGGATGGGTCGGCCCCTCGTGTCGCCGGCCCGGGATGCACCTGAAACGATCGAGGTAGGTCCGCGTCAGAGATTTCTGAGCGGAGTCGTTCCTTGTCCGCCCCAGACCGATGTGGCTGAAAGCCTCACCCAACTATGCCCCGACAACCACGCGCAGCACCTTCCGTGAGGCCAGACGGCACATCTAGCGGATCAACCGATATGGGCGCATAACGCCAATATCGGCGAGTGCGCTTGAACGGCACATCCCTCCCGGGGATTCGGCATCAGGCGTAGGCGTGGGACGTGTACATGTCCTTGTCGCGGTCGTAGTCGAAGCGCCGGGTCAGGCCCAGCGACTCTATCGTCGCGATCTGATGATCGAGCTTCTCGTTCGTCATGATCACCGGTCGCTCCAGCGACCAGTGGTCCCGTAGCCAACCGAGAACCGCCTCGAGCAAGGCACGCTCGAACCCGTCCTCCCACGTCGAGACGCGAACCCAGAACGCGACCGTGGCGTCGACGGACGACAGGTCGGTGCCGTCGTGCGACGTCACCTCGGCGGTCCGGTACATACGGTCGTCGTAGGGCAGAAGATAGATGCAGCCAAGGACCTGGGTTTCGTCGGCGTTCATGACGGTGTAGGTGTATCGGGTCCCGTTGCGGTGTTCGCCGTCCATCTGCTCGAGATCCTCGAGGTTGTCGTCGACCGAGAAGTCCTCGGGCGGATACGGAGGCTCCTGCTCCCAGTGGTAGAGGAACTCGCGACTCGACATCACGGCTTCGTGGTCGAGCACCACATCGGCCGGCACGAGCGGCCGAACGCTGAAGCCGTCCCCCGTAAATCCGACCGCTGGTTCGATTCCCTGCTCCCGGAAACTCATGCCCGGCATCATCTCACACCAGGCCAGCGCGAGCTGTTGGTTTCTCAGGAGACTAAGGAACTAGAGAGACGTGACGGGCCGCCCTTGGATCGGTGGCGGTTGGGCAAGTGGGCGGAAGCGCGGTCTGATCGCAGTTCGAAAGCACGAGAGCCTGTAGCCACGAGCTCACTCTTGGACTGATGGCGCGCGGGAGCGCAGATCAGCTGATCCCGAGCGATAACGCACATCTCCAGAACCCGAGCAGATCGGCACGATCCGCGCTGGCCCGGCGCCCGCTCTACCGGGCGTGTCTTCGAGTTATGCGCTCCGTGGTGTGCCTCTGAAATCCGCGTTCTCCGTGTTGAGGCGTGTCCGGGTCGCGCCTACCACCGTGTTCAACTCGTCAACAATCGGCGACACCCTGTCGGGATCAGGCTTGCCGACAATCGTCGTTGAGATGTATCGGGGAAGGACCCGCGTCAGCGCTGAGCCGATTCCGCCTTGTCCGAGGGGCACCCAGCCCCCGGTGGCGGCCTTGACCCGACCAGGGTCGACTCTGCCAACGCACGCGATGTAGGTGCACGACGGTTCAAGCTGCATGAAGAGCCAGATTCGGACAGTGGCGAGCCAATCTCCGTCCCACTCGATCACTTCGTAGTCGAGCCGGTGCAGGAACGGGGAATGAAAAGCTCGCATGGCATAGTCCAAAGAGCCCACGTAACGCCCCACGGACTCTTGGTCCCCAACGATCACCCGAGGCAGAAAGGGTTCCTACATCGAGTCGACATCGAACTCGCTTACCCAACCCGCCCACGCGATCTTGGCCAGCATCCTTCCGAAGTCGTGGTCGTAGGCGCGCTGGCGTCTACGACCACGACTTCGGACGAGACCGTATAGCTCATACAGGCCGGCCGGGTCCGGACCCAGTGTGAAGTGATGGCTCCCTCTAACCCGAATCCCGTTCGGGTCCTCTTGTCCGGTGAGGAAGCTCGCGTAGTCGAGGAGGGGGACGTTCCAGATCAACGGGTGTTCCGCTAGAGGTACATCCCTCACCTCATCCCCCGATTCGTCCTCGAGAGTCAGGCCTGCGCTGGCCGGTTTCTCGCCGCGCCGGCGCCGGCCAACTCCTAGATAGCTCCTGACCTCATGCAACCCGTAGCTTTGCCGCAGCACCCTTAGTTCTGTCCTCGATGTTTCGGCCTCGCAGGCCTGACAGCTCGCGTCGGCCAGGACGAGATCTCCACCAAGACCACTGGCAACGACGTGCTCGTCGCCGAGTGAGGATTCATCTCGATCGCAATAGATGCATCTCATTTCAAATCTGCAGAACTAGCTCAGCGAGAGGGTATCGGGGACAGTGACCCAAGCTTCGTGGCTCCGGCGCCCAGACGTGTCAGAGGTCCGTGGCTCCCACAAGACGCGATCCGCCGGAGCCAACTCCGATCGGCGACCAGCGCATAACGCGCGCCCGCCAACCCCGAAATCGCCTGAATCACCCACGCGAGAACCGGCAATATTCGCTCTCGGGTGATCCGGGAACATCAGCCCAAGGCGCTCCACTCCCCTCGACCCACAACCTTCAGGATTCGAGCCATTCCACGTTGACCCCCTCGCAGAACATGAGGTGCTTCGGGCAGGGTCTTGTGGGCCGCCTGTGGAGCGTGAGACTTCAGGATCGTCAATCCAGCGAGCGGGCCAGCGGCCAGAAAACTGCTCTGACCAGGGCGATTAGTGGAGCTGAGGGGATTTGAACCCCTGACCCCCTCGTTGCGAACGAGTCAGCGCGCAATAGCGTGACCTGGGGATTTCCGTGAATCGCCTGGTGAGAGCCGCTTTCTTGGTGCGCGACATCACGTCTTGTTGTTGGTTGTCTTCAGTTCTCATGCGGACGCGATGCGGACGCGCATCGATCTGGTCAACGACCAGAGTGGAGTGTCCACCAAGACGGGTCAAGTCACGGGGTTGTAGGGCCTGGCGGTTTCTTCGACCAAGTCTCAGCGTCTCAGGGCGGTTCCTCGTTCGGCGATTAAGGAGTGAATGAATCCTACGGAGGGCCGGTACGACTGGCGAGATTGCATCCGGAGTTCCTCGAGCGCTGGTAGGTCGACCAGCGCTGACAGGTCGTGGTCGAGCACATTCGTGGATCCGAACAACCAGGCAACCCGAAGATTCTGTAGGTTGCGCAACGGGGCGACCGAGCGGATCCCTCCGCAATCGCCTGCATTCAACATCCGCAACGCTGATAACCCGCTGACTGGACCGAGGTCGCCAATCCGACACAACTCAATGTGGAGATAGAGGAGTTCGGACTGGATGTCGCGCAGGTCTTCGATGTCCCGCAACGGCGCGAGATACACCCCGAGATGTTCAAGTTCATGGAGTTCTCCGACGCCGGTCAAAGTCTGCAGGCTGGGTCGATCCTTGAACCTGAGCCTCCTCAAACGTGAGTTCCACTGAAGGGGTACCAGGTCAACTTCGCGGTAGCTCCGGAGCAACAAATCTGTCAGCGCTCCGGCGGTGGCTATCGATAAACGCACTTGGCTCCACTCGGCAGCAAGAGAAGTGAGACGGGGGAAGGCGCTCACGTCGAGGGTCGCAGATGGTGCAGTCTGAACACTGAGCGACTCAACAGTCTCCGCAAGACGGCTGATAGGTGCGAGATCGCTGACAGTGCGAGCGAGGACAGTCAGACGCTTCAATGGCCAGTCGCGGACAAACTCGAGGTTGATGTCCTTGAACCCCTTGGCATAGTTCAGATCGAGTCCGTCAACGCGGCCCGACTCCAGCAACCCCTCGGCTACTTCGGTCCAAGCGTCAGTGGCCACCAGGGTGACTCCTTCTCCAGAGGACTCAAGCCGGTAGCCAGGGCCCTCTTCTATGACTTCCTGGCTCATCTCGTATAGGGCTGATTGGGCATCAGACTGAACCGCCTCAGACCTATGGCGTTCCTGACATTCAAGAGGTCGTCGACGCCACCCTTCGAATCGATCAGAAGCTGCTCGGCGATCTGTCGGTCAACTCTAGTCCCCGGGACGGCGAATCTCTGAGCTGCGTCGACCTCTGCCTGAGTGAACTTGCCGGTATACACATGCTGCTGCAGCCGACTCGCGATATTCCCCGACTCGCCTACGTACTCCCCAGCTGGAGTCGATACAACGTAGTTGCCCGACTTGATTGACGTCTGGGGCACGGCGTTTGTCGCAACGTCGTCGATCAATCCGTTGGCCCTGCTTCCGACATCGTCGACAGCGCCTGTGACACGAGCTGAGCTCCCGGAGAGTCTGTTGGCTATTTTGCCGCCAAAGACGAGTTCGAACGCAAGAGCCGTGGACCGGCCAAGAGTTTCGCCTTGGTTGCCTTGGTGCCAGGGTCGCCCGATCTCTCGGAGTGGTTCGAATAGGGCGGCGTCAGCGAAGCCTCCGTTGGACCGCATCCGAAATCGTCTCCGGACGCAGCGAAATCACCCCATGCGACGAACCGTCATGACGACCAGCATCATCGTCGATGGTCGGCATGTCCTCAGATGGGTCAGAAGAGAAGTGTGACCAGCCGGTCTCCCACGGATCGTCATCCGTCCCCGAGAAGTCATACGAATAGTTGACATCAGGCGGATCTGCCAGGACAGGAAGCACCGGCACCAAGCCGAGCAGGAGACCAAGAAAAACCAGAAACGAGACCAGCCGAGACGAAACACGGACTGAACTGGCAAAGCGAGACATACTCCCCTATCACGCATCCCAGCCCTCAATTATCAACCATCCATAACAAATGGCCTCCGAGAACCTAAGCCACGACGCCGCCAAGTCAACCCCACGAATAGCAAGAGATTTCGCGATCTACACCGAAATGACATGTGGCCGGCAACCAATCGTCCGAGGACCCCAACCCGAATGAGCACGACGCATCTCCACGATCCGAACCTCAATCTCCACCGGTGTCTGATGCGGACACGACCCAGGCTTCGAAGACCGATCAACCACTCTGCCAGACCCTCAGAGGCGTAACGACGAAGCCACACATTCACTGTCTGCCGGGCCACCCCATACCGACGAGCAACATCGGTCACCGACGCCGCGCCCAGCACCTCTCCCTGATACCGCTGCTCCACAACACCCAGGTCCACCAACAAGACAACAACCTCCTCGCAACATGCGGGAAGGATGGAACCAGGAGGTGTCACGCACCTACCGGAGCCACTGTCCGCCCATGTACCGAAGCCGCACACTTCCGTCAGTTGATAGGCTCCGGTGTGCACGAAATGCGGACGTGCCAGAATCTGCCAGATCTCTCCCAGCGCCCGATTTCGCAACTACTAGTTGACGATTCTCCGTGGAGCTGACGGGATTTGAACCCGTGACCCCCTCGTTGCGAACGAGGTGCTCTGCCAGGCTGAGCTACAGCCCCTTGCGGGAGGGGAATTGTACCGGCGGGTGACTTGTCAGCCAGATCGTGGCTTTCTCTGTCGAGCTAGCGCCAGATATGGCGCTGCGTACCTCAGGTAAGCCGTTTGGTGAGGTCGTGGCGGAGGCGTTCTTGGACGACGGTGGCGGTGAGGTCGGAGCGGGAGCGTTCCACCAGGGAGCGGGAGACGTCGGTGGTACGGCGGAGCCCGTTGGTCATACCGTCGGGATAGTCCATCTCAGCGAGCAGGTCGACGATCCGGTCCATCGCCTCGAGGATGCCCTGTGCCTGATCGACCTCACCCGCCCGAAGCAGGTCGAGCATGCGGCGGCGAAGCTCGCCGACAGCCTCGCCCAACCCGTGCAGATATGGCACCGGGTCGATCCCGAGCACGCCGAACCCGGGCAAAGGCGCATCCTTGAACAGCGCCTCGGTCAGTGTTGCCTCCGCGTACTCCTTCGCCGCGTCTGCGATGAAGCCCGCGTGGAGGATGTCGGGATGCCCTTCGAGGTCCTCGGTGATCTCGGCCAACAACGCCCCCGCCTCGGCGATCAGCTCTGAGGCCCGGTCCCACTCACCACGGTGCAAAGCTCGGATCCCGTTGGCCGAAGAGCGGATCACTTTTCGCGAACCGGTGATCCCTCTCTCCCGGGCGGCAAAACGCGCATCGAGGATCGATCGGGCCTCGTCTGCGAAGTCGAGATCCATCGCCTAGTGGGCGATGACTTTGACCTGGGGCTCGTCCCATTCGGCCGGGCGCTCGGACACGTGAGTGACCTTGAGCCGCCATTGGCGCTGCTGCTTCATCTGAGCCAGTGCAGCCACATACAACGCTATCAACGAGTCGATGAAGAGATGGAGCAGGAGGAGGGGCAACGAGTTCTGCCAGAGGGCAAGGGCGGCGGTGATCAGGGCGAGAGTGGCGAGGACGGCAATGGTCCTGCGGCGACGGAGCCGGATGATGTCACGCTCGCCAACCGCGCTGCGGTTGTAGGGGCGCTTTTGCACGTCGGCCATGAGGTGGGTCCAGCGATCGAACTCTTCGGTCGAGTTCTTGGGAGCGTTCTGCCGATCCCCGAAAACCGAAGGCAGCAGGTAAACGCTCCACACAGCGGCTATGAGTAGCAAGCCGACGATGACGCTTGTTTCCATTTAGCTTTCGCCTACTCCGTCCCAGAGACCAGCGTAGCGGAGGATCCCACGCTCGATCAACGACCTATTCCCTCTCCCAGAATCCCGATCTTCCACCAGACTTCCTCAACAGTCCGATCGACTCCACACTCACTCCGCGTTCAACGCTCTTCACCATGTCGTAGATGGTCAGGGCGGC
This sequence comes from Acidimicrobiia bacterium, assembly GCA_035544615.1. Lineage (GTDB taxonomy): Bacteria > Actinomycetota > Acidimicrobiia > Spongiisociales > ZC4RG35 > JARDZU01. The sequence goes on from DATKEA010000097.1 coordinate 35,446, forward strand.
CACGGCGACGGCGGTCATGGCCTCCATCTCGACACCGGTTCTTCCGGTCGTGCGAACGGTAGCAAGCACTTGGATCCCACGCCCACTCCGCTCGAGGGTGACTTCCACTCCGGTCAACGGGATCGGGTGGCAGAGCGGGATGAGATCGGCGGTCTTCTTGGCCGCGGTGATGCCCGCGATCCTGGCCACGGCTGCGGCATCGCCCTTGGGGAGATCGCCGCTGAAGAAGCGATCGGTGAGCTCGGGCGACATGGCCACCAACGCCTCGGCCACCGCCTCGCGATCGGTCACCTCCTTGCGCCCGACGTCCACCATGTGGACCTCGCCCGATTCGTTGAGATGGGTCAGCCTGGGATCATCGGCCATCGACCCACTCCCTCGACGCCGGCCACTTGAACATCTCAATCGTCACCGAGTCCCCCTTGGCAATGGTGCCAACGCCACGGGGGACCACCGCAAACGCATCGGCTGCTGCTGCCGCCGACAGCACGTTGGACGACTGGCTGCCCGACTTCGTCACTCTCGGCATCCCATCTTCCAAACCTTCCACAACGACCCTCACGAAAACGGTCTTCTCCGGGTCGGTGTCGAAATCCTCGGTCGTCACCGCCACCATCTGTGGTCGAAGGATGGCCCTGGCCCCTTGAGACGCGAGCAGGGCCGGGCGCAGGAACTGCTCGAACGACACCAGCACCGACACCGGGTTTCCGGGAAGACCGAAGAACAGCGCCCTCCCGACCCTGCCGAAAGCAAAGGGCTTGGCCGGCTGGATGGCGATCTTCCAAAAGCCGACCCTGGCGTCGTCCTCCAGGACGAGCTTGGTCACGTCGTAGTCACCCATCGACACACCTCCGGTTGACACCATGAAGTCTGCCGTCGAGCCCTGCTCGAGGGCGCCACGCAGCAAGGTGGGATCGTCGGGCACTGTTCCCAGGTCGATCACATCGACACCGGCTTCTTCCAACAGCGCCTTCAGCATGGGACGATTCGAGTCGCGGATGGCGCCCGGATCCAGCTGTGCCGTCTCTGGCGGGGCCAACTCGTCGCCGGTGGACATGAACGCAACCTTGGGGCGCCGGGCCACTTCGGGATGTCCGACACCAATGGTGGCCAGGACGCCGACATGCATCGGCGTCAGCCGCGTCCCTTTGGCGAAGACCAGCTGGCCCCTGACCACATCTCCGCCTCCGGGTCGAACCGAGGTGCCTGCTTCGACGGCAGTGTTGATCACCACCTTCGAACCGTCGCTCGTGGTGTCCTCCACTTTGACCACGGTGTCGGCACCCGCGGGCATGGGAGCACCGGTCATGATCTTGAGCGCCTCTCCCGGGCCGATCTCCACCTCGGTGACAGTCCCGGCCGGCAGGTCGCCGAGCACTTCCAGGATCGACCCGGGGGAAACGACATCGAGGGAGCGGACAGCAAACCCGTCCATGGCCGAGTTGGGGAACGGGGGAACGTCGTCGGGAGCGAACACGTCGCCGGCGAGGATGCGACCATCCGCCTCCCATATCGGGACCTCTTCGGAGTCGAGCAGGTCCACCGACGAGAGAACCTCCGAACGCGCCGACTCGAGAGTCCTCATCTGCCTCGTTCCTGGAGCCAGGATGTGAACTCCTCGCCGAACTCGTGCTGCCCCAACTCCACCGACGCTTCGAGCAGCCCGATCGGTGTGCCCACATCGAGCAGGTCCAGGGCGGCGACATAGCCGCGGAGGCGACCACTCGCCCCCAGCTCGTTGATCGCATCCGTGAGCTGGATTTCGCCGCCGTACCCCGGATCGAGACGCCCGAGGATGTCGAACACCTCTGCCGTGAACAGATAACGCCCAACCAGACCAAGCCGGGATGGAGCTCGATCCTTGCCCGGCTTCTCTATCGATCCCGAGAGATCCAGGTACGAGTCCTCTATGTCCGAGGCCGGGATCACGAACCCGTATTTGTCGAGGAACTCCTCGCCGTACTCGTAGAGACACATCACCGACTCCGTGCCGTCACGACTTCCCTCTGCCAGAGGGACAAGGACGTCATGACCGGGACGAACGATGTTGTCGGAGAGGAGACAAAAGAAGGGTCGGTCACCAACCATGTGGGATGCCTCGTTCACCGCATGCCCCAACCCGAGTGGCTCCTCCTGGACCACGGGCCGAATCCGAATGTCCTCCAGTCCGGGCAGAGGGCCCTCGAGGCTGAAGTGCTGGGCGATCAGGTGACCGGCGTCGAAGTCAACCACCACCACCGCCTCCTTCGCCCCGGCCCTCGCCGCTTCTTCCACCGCGAACTGGATGGCCGGTCGGTCGATCACCGTGAGCAGAGCCTTGGGCACGACGCGGGTGGCCGGTCTCATCCGGGTGCCGCGCCCGGCAGCGGGGATGACGGCGACCTCGATGCTCATGTTGGAACCTTCTCCTCGCTTCCCGAAACCATCCGCTGAATGTTGCCGCGATGCCGCCAGACCACCACCACGATCATCAGCCCGGCCCACAACAACGAGAGACCGGCCACACCCTGCCACATCAGCACCGGAATGGTGATGACGACGATCACCATGGAGCCGATGGAGGCAGTCTTGGTCAACCTGACCACCGCAGCCCAGGTCGCGATCTCGATCAGTGCGGCGATTGGAACGGTGAACAGGAGCACTCCACCACCGGTCGCGACGCCTTTGCCGCCCTTGAATCGATGAAAGATCGGGTAGCAATGACCGATGACCGCGGCGAGACCGGCAGCGAATGCCCAATGGACCGTCGGATCCACCACCCCCGAGGCCACCATGCCCATTGCCGCAGCCACCGTCCCTTTCAGAGTGTCACCGATGAAGACCATCGCCGCTGGGCGCTTGCCCAAGGTTCGAAGCACATTCGAAGCGCCGGGATTGCCGCTACCCGCTTGGTGAATGTCGACTCCGTGCATCCGGGCGACGATCACGGCGAAGTCGATGCTTCCGACGAGATAAGCGGCCAGCAACGTCAGAGGTATGGCCAGGACGATGGGCATCGCGAACGATCATATGCGGCGCGGAGGAATGGAAGACCGGGCACCCCGGTTGTAGACTTCGCGGTTCCACCCCCTCCAGCGGTCAGATTCACCCATGCCAACCTACGAATACACCTGCAAAGGCTGCGGTCAGACCGTCGAGGTGTTCCAGTCGTTCTCCGAGAAACCTCTGCGCAAACACGCCGATTGCGGCGGCAAGCTGCAGAAGGTGTTCCACGCTCGGGGCGTGGTGTTCAAGGGATCGGGCTTCTACACGACCGACTCTCGCAGCTCCAGCTCTTCCCGGAAGACCGAGAAGACCGAAGGGTCGAGCAAGGGCGAGACCCCGGCCAAGAAAAGCGAGCCGTCGACCAAGACCGGGACCTCGTCAGCCGGAGCCAGCTCGTCGACGAGCAGCACCAAGTCCTCTGACTGAAGTCTACCGGGACCTCAGTCTCGATCGCTGAGCATGTACCAGATACCGAAGGTGGCCGCAGCCAGCACCAGCAGGATCATCGTCGACCTCAACTTGTGACCGGACTCGGTGGTGGTCTCCTCGATATGGCGCTTCTTCTCGCTCATGGGCTCCTCCTTGTAGACGGGATGTGATCAACGTGGACCGGCACCAGTGGACGAACGGCCCGACGTCCACAGGCATCGCAAGGATCCAGTGACTTCACTCCCTCCATCTACCCCGATTCGGTGAGCCTCAAACTCGAGCCGGCCAGTCCCCTTCCCTGCCGACGCCGAGATTCGTACCTTGACAATGTGATCTGGCTCCAATCTCCTCCCTGGGCACGATGGATCGCCGCGCTCCTGATCGCGGCGGCCGCGGTGTGGATCGAGATTCGCCCCGAGCCCACGACCTCTCACGCATTCGCCATCGAAGACATCGCTGCCGGCACTGTCGTCGATCACACCAACACCGAGACCAGGCCGATGCCGGCCGGGTCGCTGACCCCGGTCGAGTTGGGGCAGACCGCCCTCCGGCCGATCCACGCCGGTGATCCCGTCCTGGCAACGGATATTGGCGATTCACGAGAGCTGGTGCCCTCGAATTGGTGGGGAATCGAGTTGTCGCTACCCCGGAGCGCGCAGGCCGGCGATTCCGCCCGCCTGGTGTTGTTGGACGGAAATGATGTGATCGACGGAGTGGTGGTCACCCCCGCCGGCGAAGACCCACTGGGCTCTGGCCTGGGAATGGTCGCGGTGCCTCCCGAGACGGCAGGGGAGGTGGCCAGGGCCGTCGCCGAGGGGCGGGCTGCAGTGATGATTGCGTCGAGGTGACCATTACCGTGCCGGCGTGCTCACCGCTTTCGTCTGGGGCCTGATCCAGGGTCTGTCCGAATTCCTCCCGATCTCCTCATCGGGACACCTGATCATCATCCCGGCATTCCTCAACGAGTTCGGCTTCGACGTCGAGCCTCCTTCGTTGGCGGTCACTGCCGTCCTCCACCTGGGAACCCTGTTGGCCGTTCTCATCTACTTCCGGGAGGACATCGGCCGTCTGGTCCGGTTCCGCACCGACCCCGAGGGGCGCAAAGTCGGATTGATGGTGGCGATAGGCACCCTCCCCGCCCTGGTCGGCCTTCCCCTCGCCGGGGAGATCAACAGATTCCAGACCACCGTCGTCAACGTCGGTTGGGCATTGATGGCAACCGGTCTGGTGTTGTTCGTCGGCCAATCCCTGGCCAACGGCCGGCGCCAGATCGCTGACTTGAGGATCCCCGACGCGATTCTGATCGGCATCGGCCAGGCCCTCGCCCTCATCCCGGGGATCTCGCGCTCGGGAGCGACAATCTCCGTAGGGAACGGCCGTCGCTTCGAGCCCACGGAGGCGGCTCGATTCTCATTCCTCCTGGGCATTCCGGCAATCGCCGGGGGAGGCATACTCGAGATGCTCATGATCTCGGATAGCGCCGAATTCGGCCCTGGTCTGCTGGTGGGGGTGGCCGCTGCCGCGGTCTCGGGCTACTTCGCCATCGCCATCCTCTTGAAGGCACTGGCTCGGGTCGGCCTCATCCCGTTCGCCTTCTACTGCCTGGCGGTCGGACTGGCCACGGTGCTCGTTTTCTGAATCGGTAGTCTGCGAATCCAGGGAGGAAACCAACCGTGACCAATGCTCTCATCCAGGAATCGATCGACAAGCGACCCCATGTCCGCAACCTGCTCGCCCTGGCCCCCGACGACTACCTGGAGGTGCGGGAGCTGTGGAAGGCTCACTCCCTGGCCGAGGATGCGAGAGACATCGCCGGTTTGATAGCCACTCTCACCGACGACTGTGTCTACGAGTTGGTGCAGACCGGTCATCGCTGGGAGGGGCACGAAGGGGCGACTCGCTTCTACCTCGAGTTGCTGGCGGCCTTTCCCGACATCGATTTCGCCCTGACCAGCATCGTCGTCGGGCCCCAGGGAGTGTGCGAGGAGGCTGTGGTCAACGGCACCTTCGCCGCACCGTGGCTCGGGGTGGAACCGACTGGCGAGAAGATGGCGTGGCGCAATGTCATCTTCTTCCCCTGGGACCCCCAAGCCAGATTGTTCACCGGGGAACGCGTCTACTCGTTCTTCCCTGAGCTCCCGTCAGGAAGCATGCCGCAAGGTCTGTGAGCGGGGGCGAGGCCGCACCCCCCTCGCCCGACCGACGGTCGGGCGGTCCCCCCGCTCCGCAGGGGGACAACCCCGGCTCCGAAACGAGGTTCAGAGCACCGCGTCGAGACCCAGATGAACTCCCGGTGACAGGTCAGCCACCCGGCGAATTGCGATGAGAGCCCCGGAGGCAAACGACTGATAGCTGGTCGAGAGGTGCTCGATGGAGAGGACCTCTCCTTCATTGGACAGCGCCACTTCCTGTTGTGAGATCAAGCCGGGAAGACGGAGGGCATGGACCCGCACCCCTTCGACTTCGGCTCCCCTAGCCCCGTCCACCAGTTCGGCCGACCCCTCTGCCGAGGAGCCACCGCCGGCGGCGATGCCCATCGCCGTGGCCAGAGCCGTCCCCGAGGGGGCGTCGGGCTTGGTCGAGTGATGCCGCTCGATGACCTCGACCGCCTCGAAATGGGAGGCCGCCTCGGCCGCGAACCGCATCATCAACACTGCACCAATCGAGAAGTTGGGAACAACCAGGACTGGCGGCCCCTCATCTCCCCAGAGATCTCGCAGCATCTCGAGTCTCGCCGGGGTGAATCCCGAGGTCCCCACCACGGATGGTCGGTCGTGGGCACGCCATTGCTCGAGATTGGCAAGGACCACGTCGGGGTGCGCCGTCTCGACGATGACGTCCGCATCGACCTCCGTCGCCGAGCCGACGATGGTGAGACCATGCATGGTCGACCCGGCGCGGTTGGGGTTGTAGAGGGCGGACAGCTGGAGGTCCCCTGATGCGAGAACCGCCTCGGCGATGGGAGTGGCCAGCTTCCCCCCGGCTCCTGAGATGGCAACGCGAATCATCACCTCACGTTAGGTGAACGGTGTCCCGCATAAGCTCCTCCGCCCAGGATCGATCGCAACACAGTTGGCACCATCACGCAAGAGTCGATCAATCTTCCGGTCGAGTGAGGTCGAGGTGCATCCAGACCGAATCGTCGACTGAGAACCCGTGACGGCTGTAAAACCTTCGCGCCGCGGTGTTCGACATCTCGGTCTCGAGGAAGATCGCGGCTGCGCCGCGCTCCCTGGCTCTGGCGATGAGGCGGTCGAGCAACACCGAACCGGTCCCGGTCCCGGGCTCGACCAGGTAGATCTCGTCGAGCAGGACATCGTGCCCGCCGGATTCGATGCTGTAGCCCCAGGTGATCACGGCGTAGCCGTCCAGGCCATCCTCCCCCGCTACCACCCACACCTCGCCATGGGTGTCGTCGGCGAGGAGTGGCTCGAGAGCGGAGGTGACCCGCTCCCGGTCAAATGGATGACCGTCGACGAGACAGAACTCCTCGCAGAGCGTCAACAGCTCGGCGAAGTCCGCCGCCTCAGCCCTTCGAATATTGCTCAGCCGAGAGCCTCGGCCAGCGACTCGTCGAACACCTGGAGCGTGGTGGCGACGTCGTCATCGGTGTGGGCGGCGCACACGAACCATGGCTCGAGCGCATCGGGACAGGGCATCACTCCCCTGCTGATCATGGCGAACAGGACTTCCTCGTAGAGCTCCTCGTTGTGCTTCGAGGTGTCCCGGAACTCCCGGAGGTCGCCTTCACCGAGGAAGACGGAGAACATCGAAGGATGGCCGGTGACTTTGCCCTCCACGCCACGGTCGGCGAGGACACCCTCGATACCCTCCATCAGCGCCCGGCCCACCTTCTCGATCTGGGCGTGGGGCTCGCCGGTGGCGAGACGATCGATGGTCGCCCCCGCCGCCGCAACCGCAATCCCGTTGCCCGAGTAGGTGCCGGCCTGGGCGATTCCCGATGCGCGCCAGCCGCCGGCCACTGCGTCGGTCATGGCGATGGCCGCCACCGGGAATCCGTTACCCATGGCCTTGGCGTAGGTGCCTATGTCAGGAGTGACACCGAAGCACTCGCAAGCTCCGCCGTAGGCGACCCGGAATCCGGTCTTGACCTCGTCGAAGATGAGCAACGCCCCGTTGTCGTCACAGAGCGACCTCAAGCCCTCGAGGAAACCCGACAGGGGCATTATCCCGAATGCGTTGCCAAGCATCGGTTCGACGATGACAGCTGCGATCCTCTGGCCCTCGTCCTTGAAAGCCCGCTGTGCCATCTCGAGGTCGTTGAAGGGCAGGGTGCGCACCAGCGACCTGATCGCCTCGGGGATGCCGGAGCTCGATTGCAGCGCGATCGGGCGGAACCTCGAACCCAGACCGCTCACCGGGACCCCTGCCGTCGAAAAGAGCACGTAGTCGTGCATGCCGTGGTATTGACCTTCGAACTTGATCACGATGTCGCGCCCGGTCAGACCGCGGGCGAGGCGGATGGCATGCATCGTCGCTTCGGTGCCGGTGTTCGAGAAGCGCATCGCGTCCGGCCATTCCAGGGCGCTCATCACCTTCTCGGCCGCCTCGATCTCACGACGCTGGGTCATGGCGAAGCTCGTGGCCTGACTCGCCGTCTCCGCCACCGCCTGGGAGACCGTTGGATCACCATGACCCAGGATGATCGGGCCAAACCCGAGCTGGTAATCGATGTAGCGCTTGCCGTCCATATCGATTAGATGGCCGCCCTCACCGTGGTCGATAACGATGGTGTCGTCGTCGCCCCAATAGCGAAACTGGCTGGAGACTCCGTTGACCAGGACCTTTCGACCCCGCTCGAACCATTTCTTCGTTTGATCTCCCTGGAGACTCATCCTCTCACTCCTCTCGGAACCACCACGGCTTGGGCACCAGCTCCAGGTTCCAGTGCACATGTCGCTGGGTTGTGAAACTGTCGAGTGCCTCGACACCCAACTCCCTTGCATCACCACTCGCCCGCACCCCGCCGAATGGCGCGGCCAGGTTGTCGACGACCGGGTCGTTGACCCAGACCGTACCCACACGAAGCTCACGATATGCCCTTTCCACCCGAGCGGGGCTCGCGGTGTACACGCTGGCGCCCAGCCCGTAGGGGGTGTCCGCAGCCAGCGCGAAAGCCATGTCGTCGTCGTCGAAGGCCATCACCGGCATCACCGGGCCGAACGTCTCGTCCCTCATCAGGTCCATCCCGTGATCGACCCCGGTGACCACGGTTGGGCGCATGAAGAAGCCGGGCCGGTCGATGGTGTTGCCTCCCGCCACCACCTCGGCCCCTTGCTGGATGGCTTGCTCCACCATGTCGATGACCCCGCGCCGTCTCTTCTCGCTTCGCATCGGGCCAACCTGGGTCGACTCGTCGAACGGGTCACCGACACGGATCGAGTCGGCCAGCTTGACCGCGTGCGCCACGAATTCGTCGTAACAGGAGCGATGGACATAAACCCTCTCGGTCGAGGTACACACCTGCCCAGCGTTGAGGAACGAGGCCCAGACAACTCCCTCGGCTGCCCATGAAGGTTCGACGTCGTCGAAAACGAGGGCCGGGTCCTTGCCCCCGAGCTCGAGATGGGAAGGCTTCACCGCCTCGGCGCACAGACCGGCGAGCCTCTTGCCAACTTCGGTGGAACCGGTGAAGGCGACCATGTCGACCCGCGGATCCATCACCAAGCCCTCGCCGACGATCCGCCCCGATCCCATCACGGTATTGGCGACGCCCGGGGGCAGGTGCTCGGCAAGGATCTCGGCCAGCACCTGCAGCGACAGCGGTGTCTCTGAGGCCGGTTTGATGACGACCGTATTGCCGGCTGCCAACGCCGGAGCCACTTTGAAGACCAGGAGGAGAAGCGGATAGTTCCACGGGATGAGGCAACCAACGACACCGTAGGGGCTACGCAGCACCAGAGAGAGCTGACCGGGGTCGTTGGACGGAGCCACCCGGCCACCAAACACTCTTGCCAGCTCGGCGTACTGGCGGAAGATGTCGCGCGCCATGTCGACATAGAGGTGGTTGCGGGCCAGGGGCCGACCGGTCTCGTGGGTGAGCGCGTCGGCCAGCCGATCCCGATTGGCCTCGATCGACTCGGCAATAGCGCGCATCCGCCGGCTCCGCTCGGGTTGGGCAAGAGCTTGCCACCCGGGTTGAGCCGCAGCTGCGGAGGTGGTCGCCGATTCGAGTTGGGCGGCATCCGCCGCGGTGAGGGTGCCGTGGACTTCTCCTGAGGCGGGATCGATGACATCGAACCGGGAACCCTCGCCCTGAATCAGGCGCCCGTTGATTAGGAGATGATCCGTCACAGGCCCGATGATACTGAACCGTCATTCAACCGGAGGCGCGCCAACCACTACCGTTTGGGTCATGGCTACCGATCTCAAGTTGTTTCTGGCCGGCGAATGGACCGAAGGGACCGGAGATGAGCACTACGAGGTGCGCTCCCCGTCGTCCGGCGCGCACATCTACAACGTGCCCAAAGCCTCCCCGGCCGACATCGACCGAGCCGTGAAGGCGGCTCGAGAAGCCACCGAGGAGATGCGTCACTGGACGGCTTTCGAGCGCGCCGAGCTTTGTCTGCGGGTCTACGAGCTGTGGCAGACCAGGGTCGACGAAGTCGCGCGCATCCTCTCCATGGAACAGGGCAAGCCGTTCGAGGCCGAAGCCAAGGACGACATTGCCGAGTCGGGCGACTACTTCCAGATCGCCGCCGAGGACGTCAAGCGACTCACCGGCGAGCTGATCCCGACCACATCCCGGCACCGTCGCATGTTCACCGTGCGTCGCCCGGTGGGAGTGTGGGTGGCGATCACACCATGGAATTTCCCGGTGATGATCCCAATGGAGTACGTGGGACCCGGTCTCGCCACGGGCAATGCACTGATCGTCAAGCCGCCCGAGTTCACCTCATGGGCAATCCTGGAGATGGCCAAGGTCTTCGAAGAGGCCGGCGTACCCAAGGGCGCCATCTCGGTGATCCCGGGCGCCGGCGACATCGGCACCCAACTCGTCACCCACGACGGAGTGGATGCAGTCGGATTCACCGGGTCATCGGCCACGGGCAAGAAGATCGTGGCCGCAATGGGCCTCAAGAGATCGATCATGGAGATGTCCGGCAACGGGCCAACGGTGGTCACCGCCGATGCGGACGTGGCAAAGGCTGCCGAGGCGGCGGTATATGGCGCCTACTACAACGCCGGCCAGGTCTGTGTCGCCACCGAGCGGGTGATCGTGGTGGACGAGGTCCACGACCAGTTCGTCGAGGAAGCACTCAAAGCGGCGCAGGTGGTGCGGCTCGGCGACCCCTTCGACGACTCCACTAACATGGGCCCCCTCAACAACGAGCCCACCGCGGCCAAGATGGATCGTCACATCGCCGACGCCATCGACAAGGGGGCGGAGTTGTTGATGGGTGGAGACCGCGCTTCCGGATTCGCCACCGACCTCTACTACAACTTCACCGTGCTCGACCGGGTGCCGGAGCACTCCGAGGTGTCACAGGAGGAATCATTCGGCCCGATCCTGCCCATCCTGACGGCGCGAGACGATGAAGAGGCGTTGGCGGTGGCCAACCGAACCCATCTCGGTCTCCAGGCGGCGGTTTTCACCAATGACCTGACCAGGGCCTTCTGGTATGCCGACCGGATCCGCTCCGGCACCGTGATCATCAACGACTCGACCGACTTCTGGGAGACGTTCCAGCCGTTCGGGGGGGCGGCCGGCACCGACACCGGCTGGGGTCGTCAACGGATAGACGAGTTCACCGATCTCCAGACCGTGGTCTTCGTGCTGAGAGAGGACTGAGAACCCCCCTCGACCCCCGCTCCGCAGGGGGACAACAGGGTGAGTTGCCCTACAACCCGGTGCCCCCCTCGACGCGCTCCCTACGGTCGCTGGGCGTCGGTCCCCCCGCTACGCAGGGGGACAACAGGGTTGGACCGATCGCTCCAGCGAGTTGTCCCCCCTTTCCAAGGGGGGACCGATCGAACAAAGTGAGATCGAGGGGGGTTGCCTCCAGCGAGGGGGGTTGCACCCTTCGGTCGGGTCAGCCGCGACTACTCCGTCATCGTCCGGGCCATGCCGGCGAAACCGCCACCAAAGGCACCGAGCAGGACTCCGGGGAGCAGTGCGGTCACCAACGAATCGACCACATCGAGATCGGTGATCGCCCATACGGCCAGGGTGAGCCCAACCAGCGATACCGGGAGACCGATCACGATCCCGCGCACGATCGCCGGCCCGGTGGCATCCGGCTGGTTGGTGTCGTCGGCTGACATGGTGGCAATCATGCCAGAAAGTCAACCGGTCTTGGTTGCGGTCGGCTGCAATACCTTGTCTGCGGGCAGCCGCATCCTCCTCACCGCAATCACAAAGGGAAACCTGAGGGCATAGATCGCACCGGCGACGACATAGGCGGTCCCCAAGGAGTACACGTCGGCAACCCGACCCAACGCCGGCTGGGCGACCACGCCGCCGGCGCTTCCCATCAGGGAAGCGAAGGACAGCACCGTGGCTCTTTGCTCCGACGGGATGCAGCCGTTCATGTATGCCTGTTGCATCGGGGAGGAGAGGGCGGAGACCATCGCCGTGATCGCAAGCAGTGCGATCGCCACCCAGAATCCGATCGGCACATCGAGCGCGTCGGCAAGACCGACACCGACCAACGCCACGGCTCCGACCACCACTTCGGTAGTGATCATGCCTGTCCTCGTCTGGAACACTCTTCTCATCAATTTGACCGAGGCTCCCCCCAGGATCTGTGCGGAGGCAAACACCGCGGCCGCGATACCGGCGAGGTAGGTGGCGTCGGGGTTTCCGAACAGATCCAGGAGATAGGGCTGGAAGGCGTAGAAGGCCCAGATCCCCACTCCTGCTGCGAATGGGGAGCCCAGGATGAACATCCTCACCGGAGGGTTGCCGAACCCGTGACGGATCGAAGCCCGGACGATCCCCTGAATCTGCTTTCCGGCGGCCACCCCCCGGGCGGGCTCATAGCCGATGTCATGCATCCAAAGCCATGCCGCGACGATCACCGCAACCAAGAGCAGGGATCGAGCCGCATAGGGCAGGCCCAAATTGACCTGGCCGAGAAACCCCCCTCCAATTGTGCCGAGCAAGGTGGCAACCCCCATCACTACCTGCCCTTTGCCAAACACCGACTCGATCCCTCCTTCGTACCCGGTGGCAGCCAGGGCGTCGACCAGCCATGCCTCGGTCGCACCGGAGAAGAAGGTGAATCCGAGCCCGATCAGCGCCGAAACCAGGATCCACCACCAGATGCCGGCCTCGACATACCACAGACCCAGATAGGCGGCGGTGGTCACCAGGAGGGTGGCGGCGCCGAGTATGAATGAGACACGGCGGCCAAACGTGTCGGCGATTACTCCGGTCGGCACCTCGAAGAGCACCATGCCTGCCGTGAAGGCAGCGTTGGCGACGAACGCTTCGGTGAGACTCAGCCCTGCATCGAGCAGGAACAGCGTGTTGACACCCCATATCAAGGAGGCGGCCAGCGTCTGAAGGAGGGTCAAGACGATGTATGTGCGTTGTACTTGCTCAGGCCTCATGTCTCACCCGGGGGAAACGGCAGTTAGCGTAACGGGTCGATGCCAACGCCCTACGAGAAGCGAAAACGCGAGATTCCGTTCGCCTCGGCGGAGTACATCTCATTCGCTTCCAGGAACTCTTTCCTCGGAGTGCCGGCGGTCAGGATCGACGACCTCGGCGACGGCGACGTCGTCATCGTCGGCGCCCCCTTCGATTGGGGCACTACCTACCGCCCGGGTGCCCGATTCGGGCCGCAGGCGATCCGCAATGCCGACTACGGGGCGATGGATGGCTACCGCCCCCACCTTCCCACCGGGATCGACCCCTTCGAGGTGCTCGGAGTGGTCGACGTCGGGGATGTCTATGTGCGCCCCGGGGAGTTGGAGCTGTCCATCGGCCGGATCGCCGACGCCGTCGAGCAAATATCGAGTGCAGGAAAGGTCCCCATCATCCTGGGAGGTGACCACACAATCACCTGGCCTGATGCGATGGGGGTGGCTCGGGTTCATGGCTTCGGTGAGGTCGCCCTGATCCACTTCGACGCACATGCCGACACCGGGTTCATTCAGAACGGATCGCTTTATGGTCACGGGACCCCAATGCGACGCTTGATCGAGTCCGGTGCCATCCCCGGCCACCGGTTCGTGCAGATCGGGTTGCGCGGGTACTGGCCCGAGCCGGAGGTCATGCAGTGGATGAGCGAGCAGAAGATGCGCAGCTTTCTGATGAATGAGATCCTCGACAGAGGCCTCGACGACGTGGTGGACGAAGCTGTCTCCCACTCCCTGGAGGGCGGGGCCAAGGGTGTGTTCATCAGCGTCGACATCGACGTGGTAGACCCAGGGCTCGCTCCGGGAACCGGCACCCCGGAGCCGGGAGGGCTCAACTCGCGTGAGATCCTGGACACGGTCCGCCGACTGTCGCGAGATCTAGAAGTGCTCGGAGCCGATGTGGTCGAGGTATCCCCGCCTTACGACGGGCCTGGTGAGCAGACCGTGTATCTGGCCAATCGTGTCGTACTCGAGGTCCTCAACGGCATGGCCGAGAGAAAGACCGGCGTGTGATCTCGTCACGGTCTCGGTCGCCGGCCAGGATCAGCCGTCGATCAGCTTGAGACTCATCGGATAGGCGTAGAGCTCGCCTCGGGAGGCGGCGATGGTCGCCAGCAAGGCGAAGATCAGCTCGAGCAGCACCAGGATGCCAAGGAAGACGAGGATCAAGACCGTCAACACCAGGCCCACGATGGTGATCGCGGCCAGGAATGCGAGGACGAACCCGGCGACGAAGTAGATCAAAAGGGTTAGCTGGAAGTTGAGAGCAGCGCGGGCATGCGGCTCGACCACCGGGTCGTCGCGCTTTATCAGCCACACGAAAAGCGGGCCCACCACACTGGGCGCCCCGATCAGCTGGATGAAGGCTGAGGCGTGGGCGAGCACCCGCCACGTGTGTTGATCGCTGGTGACCGGTTGCTGTTCCTGTGTCATCGCGCGGATGCTAGGGGCAATTGGGTCGACGACGCTTCGATCATTCGGCGTAGGCCGGGTTCTGCCAGACGATGAGGGCGGCCCAGCCGTCGTCTGCCTCGTCCTCCAGGTAGTTCTCGAGCAGCCCCCGCACCTCGAAACCATGTGACATCTGGAAGGTGAGGGTCGGATCGCTCATCTCGCCGGCCACCACCCGGTCCACGTATTCGTGGACCGACATCGACTCCTTGTGGTGGAAATATCCCGGCAGCGAGCCCCCGGCGATGATCCCTCGCTTGCCATCCCGGACCACGAGGTCCTTGCGCTTCTGGTAGAGCATCCCCCCGATCCCGCGGCCTCGATAGCGGGGCAGGACTGTGATGTCGGTGCCGTAGTACCACTGGCCTTGCGGATCATGGTTTCCGCACTGATGCTCGCCGGTGATCCCGGCGATGGTGTGCTGGGGGTGACCGAAGTCGAAGTCGAGATAGATACCGGCCCCCATGCCCACCGGCCGGCCATCGGTGATCGCCACGAAGTACCCCTCCGGGAACACCTCGGCGTAGGCAAGGATGTCCTCTTTGGAGAGAAGGTCCTCCGGGTTGGCCATCGGAAAGCAGGCGAGCTCGATCTGCTCCAGCTCGCCGGCCATCTCAGGCCGGAGGTTGACGATCGCCACCTCGCTCACAGTCGGAATGTCTCCCACGGAGTCTCTCCGGGCAGGCCCCAGACCGAGTCCAGCCGTCGTTCGTTGGTGCGCATCACCACTGCCCCGCAGGTGGCCACGTCGTGGGCAGTGCCAGCCTTTCGAGCGATGGAGGAATCGGCGAAGAAAGAATCGAGGTCCGTGGCCAGGTCGTGACCTCGCTCGAGACGCGTCTGGCTGCTGGCCACATGCTCCGGAGTCCGCTCCCCCTCTTCGAGCTTGGTTGCGGGGTCAAGGCAATGGTTGGTATGGACGAAGGGCCGCTCCGTCACCCGGTCCACTCTCACCGACCCCGGCATTGCCTCGATATTCACTCCGGAACCGTCCGGGCCGATCAACAAGTAGTTGTGCCCACCGGCCAGGTCGGCATCGACCACACAGTCGATCGCCATCCCGAGGGTCGTCTGCTCCAGCACCTTCCTGACGACAAAGGGCCAGGTGACCCCGGGCTTGCCGATCGAGGTGAGATTGTTGATCCCCACCCCGATCCCGGCTTCGTTCATCCCGATCTGGCCGAGACAGCCCGCTGTGGTCTGCACCACTGCCGCAGGGCCCACCAGTGGGTCCAGCTTGAGCATCACCACGTATTCGCCCGCCGAGGCGTGCATGTCCCAGGTCTGGGCGAGGATGCCGCTTCCGGGATCGAGGACGGCAGTGCAGTCGTCTTCAATCGGCGCCCATCCATCGTGGGCCCTCACCACGTCCACCAAGTCGGTGAATCCCCCGACTACCACCGCCTCCGCAGGTGTGATCCCGGCCCCGGCGGCGAGGGCAAGCATCTCTTCGTAGAGGGAGGTGGAGTAATCCCGATGATGGGACAACGTCGCCTCGGCGAGATCGAGCACCGTCTCCGTCCTGGCCTGTCGCCCCGACCAGGTCGCCTCACCGGACAGACCCAGTCGTTCCTCCAGATAGGCGCGGATCAGTGGAGCGCACTCGACGCCGTGAATCCGTCCAAAGTCGGTGGCGGCGCCGTATATCTCCAGAACTCGCAGCGGCCCGGTGTTCATGCCATCCACGCTAACGCGTGCGGCCAACCTCCCAACCGGGATCCATGGAGGTCCGCATTCGACTCGCCCCGGCAATGTGGCGGAAGCCTGGGGAACCGAAAACCTCGCTCCACCCGTCCAATCGGCAAGCCCGTGACCCGGGCGTAACCGAGGAGACACCAAATGAAGCGACTCACAGTGATTCTTGCCCTGGCGATGGTGTTGGCCGCCTGCGGCAGCGGCGACTCAGGAGAGGAAACCGACTCTGCCGTACCGGCCGGCGGCATCGGTGAAGGCGGATTCGCCGTCTCGCCGGATACCACTGCGGCAGCTGCGGAGGACGCGAGCGCCGAAGACCGGGGCGGCACGATCGGGGTCAACCTCGAGGTGTCCCAGGACCGCCAGGTGATACGCCAGGCGAGCTTGGAGCTTCAGGCAGACAACACCAGAGAGGCGTTCGACCGGATCGTCGAGTTGACCGAGAACGCCGGCGGCTTCATCTCGAATGCCACGGTTCATCCGGTAGCCAATGAAGGCGATCAGCCGGCGGTGGTCATGACCCTGCGCATCCCCGCATCTCAACTCACCCAGACCATGACGTCGATCAAGGCCTCCGTCGAGGAAGTCGTCGCGGAGTCACAAGGGGCACAGGACGTGACCGATCAGTTCATCGACCTCGAAGCCCGGCTGACAAACCTCACTGCCCTGGAAATCGAGCTGCGGGCCCTGCTCGCCGAGGTGAGACAGCAACCCGAAGCCGACCCGGACAAGCTGCTCCGGGTCTTCACCGAAATCTCAACCGTCCGCGGTCAGATCGAGCAGATCCAGGGACAGCTCAACTATCTCGAGGATGTGGTGTCCCTGGCCACCCTCGAGATCAGCTTGAGCCCGACTCCGGCTGTCGTCCCCATCGTGGAAGACACCTGGCGACCCTTGGAAGTGGCCCGGGATGCGCTGAGGAGTCTGGTGAGCGGGCTGCAAAACGTGGCCGAGTGGGGGATCCACTTCGCCATCTTCACCCTGCCGATGCTGATCCTGACCCTCGGTGTGCCGCTACTTGCCCTGTATGTGGTATTCCGCCAGTGGAGAAAGCGGCGCCCTCCCACCGAGCCTGAACCCGCTATCCCCGCCGAGTCCTAATTGAATGAGGCCCCCGAGAGGGGGCCTCATTCGTTCGGCTAATCCCTCGCTCAGCTCTTGGCCTGGGCCAGGTAATCGGTGAAGTTGATCTCGTAATCACCGGTGTCCTCGATGACCTCGAGGTTGGCCGCGGCCTCGGTGTCGTCGTAGAACTCGACTACCTCGGGCTCGACAAACTCGAGAGCTGCCTCATTGGGGCTCCCGTAGTAGTTGTAGTTGGTGAGAGCCGCACCGTTCTGGGCGTCCAGAAGGAAGTTGATGAAGGTGAGGGCGGTGCATGGGTGCTCGGCGTTGGCCGGGATCGCCATGTTGTCGATCCACAGAGTCGCCCCTTCCTCAGGCAGGATATAGGCGTAGTTGTCCGGATCTTCGGCGTCGCCGATCGCTCCGATCATGTTCCCCGAGTAGCCGTGGGAGACAGCCACCTCACCGTTGACCAGAGCAGGCCCGTACTGGTCGGAGTCAAAGGTGGCGATGCCCACCTGGGCCTCGGCGATCGTGTCGGCGGCCTCCTGCAGATGGGTCAGATCGGTGTCATTGAGCGAGTACCCGAGATACTTGAGCACCGCGCCCATGGTTTCCCTGGGATCGTTGAGCACCGATACCCCGCCGGGGAACGTCGAGGTCAGCTCGGGATCGAACAGCAGGGCCCAGCTCGGCTCGAAGTCCTCGCCTACGACCGAGAGGTTGACCCCTAGCCCGGTGGTCCCGTACTGATAGGGGGCCGAGAACTGGTTGCCCGGGTCGTAGGGCAACTCGGTGAACCGGGCCGCCAGGTTGGCCAGGTTGGGAACAGCTTCGGTGTTCATCGGCGCCAGGAGACCGTTCTGGATCATGATCCCCACCATGTAGTCCGAAGGGACGATCACGTCGTACACGGCCCCGGCCTGCATCTGGGCAAGAAGCGCTTCGTTCGACTCGTAGAAGTCCTGGACGATGTCGACTTCGTATTGCTCCTCGAACTCGGTGATCAACTCGGGGTCCATGTACTCGGACCAGTTGTAGAAGTTGAGATCGCCATCCACTTGATCGAGGGCACATTCAGACCCAGGAGCTCCACCAGGTGACTCCGTCCCGTCGGTGGTGGTGCCTCCGTTCCCGGCGCCGGCGTCGTCGCCACCACATGCCGTCATGACCAGAGCGAGCACCGTCAACAGCGCAATGAGCCTTGCCAACCTTTGCATCTCTTGAATCCTCCCGGGAATTCGATTTGCGTCGTTTCGTCTCGGTACCTTATCGACCCAGGACAGGAACGCCCACCGGACACCCCGACCGCTTCAGTCGACAGCGAACTCATCGAGTGAGGTGTCTGCGTCATCTGGCTTCTCACCCCGGGTCCCGGCGCCCCGCTGCAGGCCGAGCGAGATGCCGACCAGGACCATCGAGGCGACCAGCATCAGGGTGCTCACCGCGTTGATCAGCGGCGTCACCCCCCGGCGCACCAGGCCGAACACGTAGACAGGCAGGGTGGTGGCGCCGGCTCCTGAGACGAACTGGGTGACCACCACGTCATCGAGGGACAAGGTGAGCGCCAGCAGCGCGCCACCAGCCACGCCGGGTGCGATCAGGGGCAACGTCACTTTGCGGAATGCCTGCCAGCGACTGGCGTAGAGGTCGGCGGCAGCCTCCTCCAATGAGTTGTCCAGCTGGGAGAGACGGGCACGGACCACGACAGCCACGAAGGAGATGCTGAAGGCGATGTGAGACAGGGTGATGGTCCCCAACCCGTTTCTCAGCTGAATACCCACCAGGTCGTTGAGGATCCCGAACACCTGAAAGAAGAAGATCAGCAGCATGACGGCCATGGTCACGTCGGGGATGATGATCGGGAGGTAGGCGATCCCGTCGAGTGCCCCTCTCCCCCGGAATCGATAACGCTCGAGAGCGATGGCGAGCATGGTGCCGATCACCGTGGAGACGATCGTGGAGAAGAAGGCCACGATCAGCGAGTTTCTCAGGGCGTTCATCACGTTGGCGTCCTGGAACATCGCCCCGTACCAACGGAACGAAGGTTCGGTCCAGATCGACACGTTGCTGTTGTCGTTGAACGAGAACGCAATCAGGAGGACGATCGGGGCGTACAAGAACAAGAACACCAGCCACGCATTGATGCCCAGGATCCGGTCGGTTGACCGGGCGGTGGCGGTTCCTTCGCTCACAGTGTCTTGGCCCCGGCCCGGAAGTAGAAGATCGTTGCCAGAAGCATCACGAACATCACGGCGAAGGACAGCGCCGAGCCGAACGGCCAGTTCCGGGCAGCGAGAAACTGGCTAACGATGTAATCACCCAGGAGGGTTGTCTTCGCCCCCCCGAGGATGGCGGGGGTGACATAGGCGCCTAGCGAAGGAATGAAGACCAGGATCGAACCGGCGACGACACCTGGCATCGACAGGGGCAGCGTGACCTTGCGGAACGAGGTCCAACCATCGGCGTAGAGATCCCGAGCCGCTTCGACGAGCCGCCAATCCATGCGCTCCAAGGCCGCGTAGAGCGGCAACACCATGAAGGGCAGGAACCCGTAGACCAGCCCGATCAGCACCGCGGTCGTGGTGAACAAGAGGCGAATCGGCTCACCGCCCATGGCCAGGCTGATCTGGGAGATCGGCCCCTCCGAGCCCAGGATCACCCGCCATGCATAGGTCCTGACCAGGAAGTTCGACCAGAACGGGATCATCACGAAAATGAGCAGGAGATTGCGGACGCGGGGGGATCTGGTGGCGATGTAATAGGCGAAGGGGTAGGAGAACAGAAGACAGATCACGGTCGTGACCACGGCCAGCACCAGAGACTTGACAAAGATCTCGAGGACGATCTCGGTGAAGAGCCGTTTGTACGACTCGAGGTTCCAGTCTTCGAGGACGGTCAGGCCCGTCGAATCCCTGGTGGCGAACGAATAGACGAAGACCAGGACCAGAGGCACCACGAACAGGAGCACCAGGTAGATGAAGGCGGGGAGGGAGATGAGCAGACCCCGGCGTGACTCGGCCTTGATCGCGGCCTGCTCGAGCTCGGGGGTGACCGGCGCAGGTGTCTCCGGTTCGGCAGCAACCGGGGGTGCCGTCATCAGCTCAGCACCAGGTTGGCGGCCTCAGGGCTCCACACCAGATAGGCCTCTTCCCCCACGTCGTAGAGCTCCACCCCCGGGCGGTTCTCCTCCTTGACCTCGATTTCGGTCCCGATGCCCACATCCACGTCGTAGAAGTAGACATCGCCGTAGTAGAGACGTCTCGTCACCCGGGCCTTCAACCGGTTGTGCCCGGCCGGGATCTGCTCGTCTAGGTCATACAGGGCAAGCCGCTCCGGCCGCAGAGCCAAGGTCACGTCGTTTCCGGGCTGTGCTCCCCCCTCGGGCACTCCGATCTCCACCCCGCTGCCGAGCCGGGCCGAGTTGGAGCCGTTCATGGTCACATCGATGAGGTTGATGTCACCGATGAAGTCGGCCACGAAACGAGATGTCGGTCGCTCGTAGATCTCTTCGGACCTGCCTACCTGCAGCAGACGGCCGTCGCTCATCACCCCGATCCGGTCTGACATTGTCAGGGCTTCCTGTTGGTCATGGGTGACATAGATAAAGGTGATGCCGACCCGGCCCTGAAGATCCTTCAGCTCCACCTGCATCGCCTGACGCAGCTTGAGGTCGAGTGCGCCCAGTGGCTCGTCGAGCAAGAGCACTTCGGGCTCGTTGACCAGCGCCCGGGCCAACGCCACCCGCTGTTGCATCCCGCCGGACAATTGGCTGGGACTGGCATCGGCCCGCTTCGAGAGCTGCACTTGATCCAGGACTCGGCCCACACGTTTCTGGACCTCAGACTTCTCGACCTTCTTCATGTTCAGGCCGAAGGCGACGTTCTCGGTGACCGTCATATGCGGAAAGAGGGCGTACGACTGGAACACCGTGTTGATCGGCCGCTGGTTGGGTGGCTTCAAGCCCATCTCAGAGCCGTGGACCCTCACGCTGCCCTCGGTCGGGAACTCGAAGCCGGCGATCATCCGCAAGGTGGTGGTCTTTCCGCAGCCCGAGGGCCCAAGTAGAGAAAAGAACTCTCCGTCGTTGATCGTCAGGTCGAGCTCGCTGACCGCTACCACGTCGTCACCGAACCGCTTGGTGACGCCTGTCAACTCGACTGCCGGTTTGGACATCAATCCTCCTCAAATACCACCCTCCCGTCGACGACCGTGATTGCCACGGAAGTCTCTCGGATCGGCCCATCCACCATCGGGTCCCTATCCAGGACCACAAGGTCAGCGAGCATACCTACGGCCAGGGTCCCGCTGACGCCCTCGCGGTGGTTGATGTATGCGGAACCAGCGGTAAATCCGGCCAGCGCGTCCAGGAGCGAAATGCGCTCGCCGGGGTTGAGCGGCGGAAGCTCGGGCTCGTCGTGATTCAGCCGGGTGACCGCGGTGTCGATCTGGTCCATGACATCAGCGGTCGACACACCCCAATCCGAACCCATGGCCATGGTTGCCCCGGACCTGAGCAAGCTGCCGAACGGGTATTGCCGCCTGGAGCGCTCATCCCCCAAGAAAGGCCTGGTCAAATCGATCTGGTCCGGACCGTCCTGAGCCCACAATGCCTGAGCGTTGGCCACGACACCGAGACGCCGGAATCTCGCCAGATCGTCGGGATGCACCACCTGTATGTGACTGATGTGATGCCGTCCGGGACCCCAGCCGTTGGCAAGCCGCGCTGCCTCGACCGCATCTAGACCGTGGCGAACTGCAGCGTCGCCGATTGCGTGAAAGTGACAGGAGAACCCGCGCTTGTCCAGCTCGGTGACGATCTCCCCGAGCTGCCCGGGCTCGAGAAAGTCGATGCCACGGTTGTCGGTCAGACTTCCGTCCCGATGGTTGTAGGGCTCGAGCAGTGCCGCCGTGTGGTTCTCCACCACCCCGTCGAGCATCAACTTCACCGCCGGTGATCGATAGCGACCTAGCGGCTCACCTCGCATCTGTTCGAGGTCATCGATCTGCTCCATCCCCCGGTGCCGGTCCCACCACAAGGCTCCGATCGCCGAGCCGACCAACTCTCCGGACGTGACCAGGGACCGGTATGCCTCGTGGGTTGAGGAATCCACATGGGCGTCCTGCCAGGCGGTGACACCCTTGGACAACAGATAGCTCTGAGCAGCGAGGATTCCACGCCTGAGATCATCGGTGGTTTCCCCGGGGGCCAGCCGCTCTACGAGGCGGGTGGCTCCCTCATGAAGGGTGCCCTGAGGCGAGCCCTCCCGATCTCGCTCGATCCGGCCATCGGGAGGGTCAGGGGTGGTGGCGTCGAGACCGGCCATCGACAGAGCGAGCGAGTTGGCCCAGGCCCCATGGCCGTCGGCGTTGTAGACCAGGATCGGGCGATCGGGGACAACGGCGTCCAACAAGCCCTTGGGGGGGCAGCCCCTCGGGAACCAGGTCTGCTGCCATCCCGCGCCGAGGATCCAGGGCAATCCCGGGTTGTCGGCCGCATATCGAGCGACGTAGGCCACGGCATCGTCGGCTCCAGCACAGCCGGCGAAGGAGCAGCGGAGCAAGTCCAAGCCGCTGCTCGGTGGGTGGCAGTGAGCGTCTTGGAACCCCGGCGTAAGAAGTCTTCCGGACAGATCGACAACCCGTTTCGCCGCACCGGCGGCGTCTACGACCTCGGCCTCGGCGCCCACCGCGCTCACCGTGGTCCCGGTCACGGCCAAGGCGCGGGCAAAGGATCGAGCCGGGTCGGCGGTGAAGACCGGGCCGTTCACAAAGAGGAGATCTGCTGGCATCGGCCGGGCAGCGTAGCCCTTTACCTGCCCGGCTACGCTGGCGCCCATGTCCTCCTTCTGGCAGCCGTTCGCTGAGATGAGCAAAGTCCAGCACAACCCATTCATCGTTGATCGTGGAGAAGGCATCTACGTCTACGACGAGGCGGGTAGGCAGTATCTCGATGCCGCAGCCTCGCTTTGGTACATGAACGTCGGCTACGGCCGAGAGGAGATCGTCGAGGCGATGGCCGCCCAGCTGCGCAAGCTGCCCGCGTTCCACACCTTCATCGAGTACGCCACCCGGCCCCCGATAGATCTCGCCAACCGGATCGCGGCAGTCTCTCCCGACCCTGGCTCGAAGGTCTTCTTTGGGTCGGGCGGCTCGGATGCGGTCGACACCGCGGCCAAGATGGCGCGGCGCTACTTCAATGCGATCGGCGAGCCCCAGCGCACCGTGTTCATATCTCGGGAGTGGGCCTATCACGGGATGCACCCCTACGGCACATCGATGGGCGGAATGGAGCCCAATCGGACCGGCTACAGCGGTGAGCTCGTCGCCGACGTCGTGTTCGTGCCCTACGACGACGCGGAGGCGGTCGACAAGGCGATCGACCATGCCGGCGCCGACCGTATCGCCGGGATCTTTGTCGAACCGGTGATCGGCGCCGGGGGAGTTCGACCTGTCAGTGAGGATTATCTGACATCGGTGCAGAGCTCGATCAGGAGCGCTGGTGGTCTCTATGTCTCCGACGAGGTGATCACCGGGTTCGGCCGTGCTGGAGACTGGTTCGCCGCCAATCGCTACGGCCTTGAGCCTGACCTCATCACTTTCGCCAAGGGTGTCACCTGCGGCTATGCCCCACTGGGCGGAGTAATCGCCTCTCCCAAAGTCGCGACACCATTCTTCGAGACGCCCGGGCTCATGTTCCGGCATGGCTACACCTACTCGGGGCACGCGACGGCGTGTGCCGCCGGACTGGTGGTGATGGACATCCTCGAGCGCGAAGACCTCCTGGCACGCGCCGCGGAGCTCGAAGACGAGCTGTACCAGGCACTTCTCCCTCTCGAGGAGCTCGATGTGGTGGACCACATCCGGCGCGGCGTGGGGGCTCTGGCCGCGGTGCAGCTGTCGGTCGGCGACGACGAGACCCTCCCCTTCCGGGCAGCCACTGCTTGCCGGGAGGCTGGAGTCCTCACACGTGCCGTCGGGGGCGGTGGGTTACAGGTTTCGCCACCTCTGATAATGACGTCGGAGCAGGTGGCCGAAATGGCTGCGTTGTTCCGCTCCGGTCTAGAAAGTCTGTGAAGCAAACCCCTTTCTGGGTCGACGAGCACCCCCGTCCCCGGAACATCACGTCGCCTCCGCCTGAGGAGGCGGACGTCGTGATCGTCGGCTCCGGTCTGACCGGCCTCACCGCCGCCCTTCGGCTCGCCCGCGGTGGGCGCTCGGTGGTCGTAGTCGAGACAGGTGATATCGCCTCGGGTGCTTCCAGCATCAACGGGGGAATGGTCTCCCCCGACATCAAGGCAGGGATACAGGTCATCTTTGCCCGGTACGGGCCTCAGCTGGGAAAAGAGATGTGGGACGCCACGGTGCGCTCGGTCGAGATCGTCTCCGATCTCGCTGCAGGCGAGTCGATCGACGCTCAAATTGTGCGTGGGGGGATGGCAGCCCTGGGTGCCGACCCTGCCAGTCGGTCGAGGTTCGAGAGGACTGTGGCCTGGTATCGCGACCACGTCGGTGTCGATTGGGAGGTGCTGGGACCGGACCGCATCGCCGAGGTCGTAGGCGGCGACCATTTCACCAGCGCTCTCTTCGAGCCGGAGGGCATGGGCATCCAACCTGCGAGGTTCGTGTTCGGAATTGCCGATAGAGCCGCCCGGGCAGGAGCCATCCTCGTCGACAACTGCCAGGCGGTTTCATTCGGGGCGGACGGGTCCGGGTTTCGAATCCACACCTCGCGCGGGCCGATCAAAGCCGGTGAAGTGGTTCTTGCCACCAACGGCTACACCACGGCCCGTCCCTCGCCTGCCCTGGCCCGTCGGGTCGTGCCGATTGGCTCCTACATCATCGTGACCGAGCAGCTGGGCGAACGTGCGGCCGCGATCTTCCCCCGGGGCTCGATGACCTACACCAAAAAGCGCCTACTCCACTACATGAGGAGGACCCCCGACGATCGCATCCTCATTGGAGGCCGGCGCAATCTGCACACCGGGCTCGACCTCGATGAGTCGGCCGCAGATCTTCGTCGCCGACTCGTTGGCTACTTCCCCGATCTCGAGGGAGTGGCAATAACCCACGTATGGGGAGGCAAGCTCGGGGCGCCTTTCGATCTCGTCCCACATATGGGTCGGGTAGACGGCGCCTGGTACGCCCTCGGCTACGCCGGCCATGGTGTCGGGCTCTCTACGCTCATGGGTCATGAGCTCGCCGGCATGCTCCTGGGCGAGGACCCGCCAAGTGTGTTCAGCAAGGTCCCCCACCCGACGCGCTTCTACTACCGGAGCAGACCCTGGTTCCTCACACCAGCCTCGATCCTCTATCGAGCGCTCGACCGAATCAACAGATAGGCTCCTCTCATGAGCTTCGCCGAGACATCCAGCTATCCCGAGCCCAGCCAGGCAACCACCGCATTGGTCCTAGGAATCCTCGGCATCATCATCTGTTGTGTGCCGCTGGGAGTCTTCGCCTGGATAATGGCCAACAACGAACTCGAAGGAATCAAAGCTGGCCGGCGCAACCCGGAATACGAGGGGACCGCCAACGCCTCCCGAATCCTCGGCATCATCGGCACCGCCCTCTTCGGGATCGGTCTGATAGTGGTGATTCTCGGCTTCGTAGGGCTGCTCGCGCTCCCGTTCATTTCCGACGTCGGCCGGTGAGCAGCGTCTGGCGGTACCGGATGGTGCTGTCCGCGCCAATAGGGCTGATCGGGTTCCTGGCACTCCTCTCACCCGACGGCGATGGCCCGACTGTCTGCCCATTTGCTCTGTGCACCGGAATGGCCTGTCCCGGCTGCGGCATGACCCGGGCGGCGTCCAATCTGATTCGAGGGAATATGACAACCGCCCTGGCCTATCACCCTCTAATCCCCCTGATCGCGGCGATGGCCGTCGGCGGATGGTTGTGGTATCAGCTTCGACGGTCGGAGCGGGTGCGCCCCCTCCCCACCAGGTGGGTGAATGCCATCCTGATCGGAACCGGGGTCATGCTTCTTGGCGTATGGGTCGCTCGCGCCCTGGCCGGAACATTGCCTCCGGTCTGACCCTCTTCCTGAAGAGCCAGGCGACCGCAGCTGCGGCCAGGGAACCGAGACCAAGTGTGAGCGGGACCAGCCACTTGGAGTCGGCGACACGAGCCAGACTCTCACCTACCGGGGCCCGGCCACCCTGAGGGTCCACGATCCATGCGCCGATCCTGAGCAGCACCGCAAAGGAGAGAGCACCGAGGGCGAACCGATTGAGCAGGTTCCTGACGGCACGCACCCGATCACGGGAAACCGCCACATAGATCCAACCAGTGACCAGCATCACCATCACTGCCAGCAAGGCTGCCGTCCCCAGTGTCGAAGCGAGAGGGGACGAAACGCCCACCAGGGGTCGATCCGCCGAATCGCGAATCACCAGTGGGTCGAGCGTGGCGACGGCACTCTCGACCTGCTCGACCGAGACGGGCACTCCGGCATCGTTCAGCCCGGCAGTGATCACCCCGGCGGAAGGAGCCAGGATCCGTGCCACATCGATCGACGAGCCAGAGGGGTCGGCCGAGGCGGCAGCCTGGACGCCTTCCTCCACCAGATCCACCAGCACCGGGCCCACCGCGGGATGTGCCAGCACCTCGTCGGCTGCAACAGAGGCGGTTGGCCGATCGATCCCGGTGTCGACCAACTCGGTCTCTAGCCAATCGGAGAAACGCTCGGCGACGAGCTCACTGCTCGCCAGGGGGGTCAGAGACTCAGCCAGCTGCTGAGTGTCGACCACGATGGCGCGGCCCCAGAGACCGACCAGCAACACCGTCGATGCGAGACCGAAAGCCCAACCCGACAGACCGGTGGCAAACCGCCGTTTGCGGTAAGTGACACGAGCCGCGCTCACTTGATCACCAGTGCGGGATTGGTCCGTATCCGCGGGCGCTTCTCGATGACCGCGCCGGCGAGAGCGTCAAAGGCCTCGGCCGCCTCGGAGCCGGGGGCGGCGACACTCACCGGATGACCCAGGTCGGCTCCACGCCCCATCGCCGACAACAGGGGTATCTGAGCCATCAGGTCTACCCCGAGCTCCCCGGCTAGGGAGGCGCCACCCCCGGCGCCAAACAGCTCGTAGCGTTTCCCATCGTCGCCGGTGAACCAGGCCATGTTCTCCACCACCCCGATCACCTGTTGATCGACCTCGGCAGCCATCAGAGCCGCCCGACGCGCCACCCGCTGCGCAGTCGGCTGGGGTGTGGTCACCAGGAGCACCTGGGCCCGAGGCAGGAACTGGGCCATCGAGATGGCGATGTCCCCGGTTCCGGGCGGCATGTCGACGATCAGGAAGTCGAGGTTGTCCCAGAAGACATCCTTCAAGAACTGCTCGATGGCGCGGTGGAGCATCGGACCTCTCCAAATGACTGCTTTGTCATCTCCGACGAAGTAGTCCATCGACATCACCTTCACCCCATGGGCGGTCGGGGGAAGGATCGACTCACCGACAAGCACCGGTGGCTCGTCGATCCCGAGCATCCTCGGGATCGAAAACCCCCAGATATCCCCGTCGACGATGCCAACCTTCTTTCCGACCATCGCCAGCGATACCGCCAGGTTGCAACTGACCGACGACTTGCCCACCCCGCCTTTGCCCGACGAGATCGCCACCACCCGCGTTTGCGACCCCGGTTCACCGAGGGAAGGCCCGGCATCGGCTCTGATCCGTCCGATCCACTCGGCGGCGTCCTGTTCGGTCATCACCTCCACCGTCACCTCCGCCCCACGCCCGAAAGGCTCGAGAGCCCTCTGAAGACGTTCGTTCAGCAGTTGCGGCGGGTTGGGGGTGGGAAGGAGTAGGTCGACCGTGATCTTGCCCGACATCTTCTTCTCCGCGCCCTTGACCAATCCGAGGCTGCCGAGGGTGCGACCGGCGAGGAGGGGCGACTCCACGGACGCGACCGCATCCAGCACCTCGTTGTTGGAAGACATTGATTTCCCCTATGGCGACAGTGGTTGGAAGACTCGCCCAACTATACTTTTGACCAGTCAGTACCCCTCATGGACACCAAGACCCTCGACTCCCGCATCTCGGACCTCACCGCGGCGCTCGGCGACCCCACCCGACGCGCCATCTATATCGCCGTCCGGGAATCGCCGGAGCCGCTCACAACCTCGAATGTGGCCGCCCTCTTCGGCATCCATCCCAACGTGGCCCGGCACCATCTCGACCGCCTGGCCGACGACGGGTATCTGATGGTGAGTCACCGGCGACCATCGGGAGTGGGCGGGCCTGGCGCCGGTCGCCCCGCCAAGTGTTATGAAGCCACCGCCAAAGAGGTGTCGGTCCACTTCGCCCCGCGTCGCTTCGAGATGCTGGTCGAGATGTTGATCAGGATCCTCGACGAGGTGGCTCCTGATGACCTCTCCAAGGTGGCAGAGTCGGTGGGAAGGGTATACGGGCAGGAGCTGGCGGCAGAGATAGGGGTTCCCGACGAGCCCGGCTACGACGGCGCCGTGCAAGCCGTGGCCAGCGCGATGACGGGTCTCGGCTTCTCGGTTGACCCTGACATCGAAGGTCAACGGCTTCTCACCTCATACTGTCCGTTTGGTGAGGCGGCGACCAGTCACCCCGAGGTGGTCTGCTCACTCGACCGAGGCATCGTCGCCGGCATGTTCGGTGCCCTGTCGTTTGACTGCAATCCGGTGATCATCCCCCACACCGCGCTCGAGGACGACTGCGTCACCCGGGTGCCGGTGACGATCTCCTAAAACGACGATCTCCCAAAACACGTCTCACCCGCTCCGTAGTCGAAGATTCTCCGACTTCTTCTCGTCTTCGCAACACGGGTCATCTCTTGCAGGTGCGGATGGGAGCTCAGGACCTGCGCCCCGGTAACCTTGAACCAATCTTCAACTGTGGAAGGTCCCATGTCCCTTGACCCATTTGGTTCCCGGGCCACCCTCGAAACTGCGCTCGGGGCCCGGGAAATCGCTCGGCTCGACGCGATCGAAGGATCAGAGCGGCTCCCCTATTCGATCAAGGTCTTGCTCGAGTCGGCTCTCCGCAACCTCGACGGTGTCGCGGTGACCGAGGACGACGTTCGACGCCTGGCTTCCTACGACGCCACGAACGTCGGCGAGCAGGAGGTGCCTTTCGTGCCGGGACGGGTGGTCCTCCAGGACTTCACCGGCGTGCCGGCGGTGGTCGACCTCGCGGCGATGCGTTCGGCGATAGTCCGCATGACCGGCGACCAGGATGCCGCCCAACGGGTCAATCCGCTGATACCTGCTGATCTCGTCGTCGATCACTCGGTGCAGGTGGACTCTTTCGCCCGCTCCGACTCCCTGGTTATCAACTCGAGAAAGGAGTTCGAGCGCAATCAGGAGCGCTATGAGTTCCTGAAATGGGGACAGTCCGGGTTCGCCAACTTCCGGGTGGTCCCGCCGGCCACCGGGATCGTTCATCAGGTCAACCTCGAGTACTTGGCGAAAGTGGTTTGGGACGACGACCGGTGGCTCTATCCCGACAGCCTGGTCGGCACCGACAGCCACACCACGATGATCAACGGTCTCGGGGTGGTGGGATGGGGAGTGGGAGGCATCGAGGCTGAGGCGGCGATGGTGGGCCAGCCGATCCACATGCTCCTCCCCGAGGTGGTCGGGTTCAGGCTGACCAACCGGCTTCCCGAGGGGGCGACGGCGACCGATCTGGTGCTTCGGGTGACCGAGATGCTCCGGGACCATGGGGTGGTCGACAAGTTCGTCGAGTTCCACGGCCCCGGACTCGACGAGATGCCCGTGGCCAACCGGGCGACCATCGCCAACATGGCCCCGGAATACGGCGCCACCATCGGCTTCTTCCCGGTCGACGAGCAAACCCTCAAATACCTGCGACTCACCGGGCGTGACGAGAAGCTCATCGACACCGTCGAGGAGTACTACCGGGTCCAGGGGATGTGGCGGGAGAACGACAGGGTGGTCACCTACTCGGCCGAGCTCGAGCTGGACATGTCGACGGTCGAGCCCTCACTGGCCGGGCCGCGACGACCTCAGGACCGGATAGCCCTCTCGGCCATGGAGCCCCAGTGGAAGTCCGACTTGACCAACCTCTTCGGCAAGAACGGAGGGGCGAGAACGTCGACTGTCGTGAGCTGGGAGGACGAGGGAGGCAGCCCCGCCGAAACCGACGGGCTCAAGGCCAAGACCGGCGTCGACGTGGTCTACGAAGGAGAGCAGTTCACATTGACCGACGGCGACGTCGTCATCGCCGCAATCACATCATGCACCAACACCTCGAACCCCGATGTGATGGTGGGAGCGGGACTGGTGGCCCGCAAGGCTCGTCAGTTGGGACTGCAGCGAAAGCCGTGGGTTAAGACCTCGTTGGCGCCCGGCTCCAAGGTGGTCACCGAGTACCTGACCAGCGCTGGGCTGATGGATGACCTGGAGACGCTCGGCTTCTACATCGTGGGATACGGTTGCACTACCTGCATCGGCAATTCGGGTCCGCTTCCGGGCCCCATCTCCGACGCCATCAACGCCAACGACCTCGTCGCGGTCTCAGTTTTGTCGGGCAACCGCAACTTCGAGGGCCGTATCTCGCCCGATGTGCGCGCCAACTACCTCGCCTCCCCACCTCTCGTGGTCGCCTATGCCATCGCCGGGACCGTGGACTGGGATCCGATCGCCGAGCCGATCGGCCAGGACGGGGACGGCAACGACGTGTTCCTGCGTGACATATGGCCGAGCCAGGAGGAGATCGGGCGTATCGTCGCCTCCCACGTCAGTCAGGGACAGTTCGTCGACAAGTACTCCGATGTGTTCACGGGATCCGACGAATGGCGGGAGATCACCACCGCCGAGTCCGACCTCTACCCGTGGAACGAAGGCTCGACATACATCCAGAAACCGCCGTTTTTCGTGACTCTCACTCCCGAGGTGACGGCGATCGCACCCGTGACCGGGGCCAGGGTTCTGGCCAAACTCGGAGACTCGGTCACCACCGACCACATCAGCCCGGCGGGCTCGATCGCGCCGACCAGCCCGGCGGGGCTGTTTCTCATCTCCCAGGGAGTCCAGCCGGCGATGTTCAACTCCTACGGCTCCCGGCGGGGCAACGATCGGGTGATGACGCGCGGCACTTTCGCCAATATCCGTGTCCGCAACCAACTCGCGGCCGGGATCGAGGGCGGTTGGACCACCGACTTTCTCGACAGTGAGGTCAAGTCGATCTACGACGCGGCGATGCACTACCAGGAGGAAGGCGTCCCACTCGTGGTCCTTGCCGGGCGGGACTACGGGATGGGCTCGTCACGCGATTGGGCTGCCAAGGGCACGTTCCTGCTGGGGGTCAAAGCGGTGTTGGCCGAGTCCTTCGAGAGGATCCATCGATCGAACCTGGTGATGATGGGTGTCCTGCCGCTGACCTTTGTCGAGGGCGAGAGCGCCGATGGACTCGGGCTGGACGGCACCGAGACGTTCGACATCGACATCGACGACGCCCTCGAGCCAAGACAGAGAGTCACGGTTAGAGCGCTTGCCGTCGACGGTTCGGTCAAGGAGTTCGGCGTCGTCGCTCGCGTCGACACACCGATCGAAGTGGAATACCTGCGCAACGGTGGCATCCTGCACTACGTGCTGAGAAAGATGGCCTCTGTCTGACGAGTCGGTTGAGTCGCTGTCCAGCCGCAGATTCCTGCTCAGCGGTGTGTTCGTCGGCGTCCTCGCCATCGGGCTCATGGTCGCCTGGGTCGTCGACGATGGAGGCGACGTAGCACTCACCGGGCGCGCCGCACCCGACTTCACCGTCCAGCTCCTCGATGGCGAAGAGTTCGATCTTGCCGGGCACCTCGCCGATGATGGGCGTCCCCTGGTCTTGAACTTGTGGGCATCCTGGTGCCCCCCGTGCCGGGCGGAGATACCCACTCTCTCGGCGTTCGCCGTGACGCATCCCGACACTGCGGTACTCGGCGTCGCGGTGGAGGACCAAGCAGAAGACGCTCGTGGGCTCGCCGCTGAGCTGGATCCTTCCTATCCGCTCGGTCTTGCCAACGGCGGCTTCGAAAGCTCGTACCCCAACCTCGGCCTGCCCGTGACCTACTTCATCGACGACTCCGGCGTGGTGACTCACGTCTTCAACGGTTTGCTGACCGAAGAGCGTCTCGAGGAGC
This sequence comes from Acidimicrobiia bacterium, assembly GCA_035544615.1. GTDB lineage: Bacteria > Actinomycetota > Acidimicrobiia > Spongiisociales > ZC4RG35 > JARDZU01. The sequence continues at coordinate 67,804 of DATKEA010000097.1, forward strand.
TGACGACGACCTGACCGGGCGGTGCCCCTGGCTCGCCATGAACATCGCCAGCGACAGACCACTAGGAGAGACTGTCGAGGCGTCCCTCGAGCGACTCGACATACTCCAGGTTGGGGCCCTGGACCAACTCGGCGGTGATGATCAACCGCTCCCGGGCCGAGAATTTCGGGTTGCAGGTCGTCAGGGTCAGCCATGCTCCAGGTCGATCGTCGACAACCCAGACGTCGGTCGGCTCAACCACGAACGACTCCCGAACCTCATAGACATGCAGACCGATCGCCGTCTCCACCTCGATCCGGTCTCCAGGCCCCAGCTGATCGAAGTCGAAGAAGGGTCGCCCGTAAGTGGTGCGGTGCCCCGAAATGACCGAGTTGCCCGGCTGGCCCGGCACCGGAGTTCCCGGCATGTGACCGGGCCCCTTGGTCAAGGTGTCCACGGACACCCCTTCGAAGACCACCGCATCCAAGGCAAGGCGAGGGACACGGAGCGAGGCAAACGCCTGATCTTCGGGGCCTCCGTCCTCCGGAAAATACTCGACGATCTCCCCCGCGGCATCCTCGACCTCTTCGACCACAGGCGGGCTCTCCCGCGCCTCATCGAGCATGACGTCCAACGTTTCCTCAGCGGCGGCCTGAACCCGAGCATTGACCAGGTCGGTGAGGAACAGCTGCCAACCGAGATAGCCGAAGATGAACAGACCACTCCAGATCAGTGTCCAACCGAGAATCTGTGTGTTACGCCGCCGACCACTGCCCCGCTTCCGGCGGTGAGCGCCCCGTCCCGCCTCCGACCGGGAACGAGAGGTCACTTCCATTTCGGCTCTCTCTTCTCGCGGAATGCGGCCAGCCCCTCAGCCGCATCGTCGGTCAGAGCCGTTGCGGTGAGCCCGGTCTGAAGACGATCCAACGCCAGGTCGAAGTCGAGATCTGCCATGCCAAAGAAGGCGTCCCGCCCAATCAGCGATGTGGCTGGGCTGATCGTCTTGAGTGCCTCCACCGTCTCGGTCACGACGATGTCCAGGTCCTGGCGGGCAACCACCCGTGACACCGCCCCCAGTCGCTGCGCTTCGAGGGGATCGATGATGCGCCCGGTGAGCATCAACTCGAGGGCCGCCTTACGCGGCATCACCCTGATCAGCACCGCCGAGATCATCATCGGCCAGAGACCGACTTTCACCTCGGTGGCGCCCAATCTGGCATCCTCGACGCAAATCGTCACGTCGCATGCTGCCGCGAGCCCGAAGCCTCCGGCGAGGGCATGCCCATTGACTCGAGCGATGGTCGGTTTCCCACCGCGAATCATCGCTCGAAACAGATCTGCCAGGATCCCCCTTGCCCGGTGAAGGCCTATCGGATCGTCTACGAACGAGCCGGTGAGATCGCCGCCGGCCGAGAACGCGACATCTCCCGCCCCGGTGTAGACCAGGACCCGAACCTCGGGGTCGGCCAACGCCTGGTTGGTGGCATCGAGCAACTCCACCATGGTCTCCACCGAGATCGGGTTCCGTCGCTCGGGATCGGCGATAGTGATCGTGGCCCGCCCTTCGCCAACTTCGTAATGAACCAACTTTTCACGCTCTTCCGGTGTGTGCCCGGTGGTATTACCGTCGGCCCCCATGCTATGGCTGGCCATCGTCCTCTTTATAGCTCTGGCCATATCTGTCCTACGCGGCGGCCGTCTGACGAATCTCGGCGAAGTTGAGCTCCGCACCTGGTGGCTTCTCCCGATTGCGCTCGGTCTCCAACTGGGCACGTCGGTTCTCCCCGACACAGAATGGGCCGAGGGTGTCGGCCTTGCAATGGTCCTTTCGTCCTTCTTCGTGCTGATGGTCCTGGTGCTCTTGAATCGCAACCGGACCGGGATGTGGTTGGCGGGGCTGGGAGTGCTGATGAACTTCACCGTGATCGCTCTCAATGGGGGAATGCCGGTATTGGCCGAAGCTGCTCAGGTGGCCAGTGGTTTCAAGGTCGACAAACCTGACCTGTCCGGATCGTTCAAGCACGTGATCCTCGACGAGACCTCCCGGTTGACCCTCCTGTCCGACGTGATCCCGCTCAGGTTGTGGTCGCTGGGTCAGGTGATAAGTCTCGGGGACGTGTTCCTCGCAGTCGGTCTCGGACGTTTCCTCGAGCAGGAGCTACGCCGTCCACGTCGCTACTTCAGACGTGGCGCCCACGCTCAGCCCGGCTCGGCAAGCAAACCCTGATCAACTGCCTGAGGCGGGGCCGCCGCGAATCTCAGGCACGCACCGGAACCAGGACACCACGGCTTTCGAGCAGACGGCGCAACGATGCAACCAACTCGGGGTCGTATTGATAGGCGGCACCGGCGTGAAGGTTCTCCAGAGCCTGAAGCGGGGAGAGCCGATCACGGTGTACCTGCCAGTCGTAGGCAGCCGCCACCTTGATGATCCGGGAGACGATCGAGACATCCGGATCGGTCTGCTCCCCCGGTTTGCGATGCGGCTGGTACTGGTGCCGGACGTGAGTGGCGACCCGGGTCAGGTAGGGAGACTCGGCGATGATCTCCGAGCTCCACCTGGCGATGTCATCGTCGTCGTAACCTCTTCGCAAGATCTGTGGTTCGTTGAGGCTGACCCTCCCGATGTCGTGCATCAGCCCGGCGTACTCCACATCCTCGACCTGCACCGGTCCCAGGCCGATCTCCTTGGCGATCGCCGATGCCAGCTCGGTGGTGCGATCAGCATGGCCGTCGACACCGAGGCCGGACACTTCCGGGATGCGGGCCAGGGCGCGGATCGTCTGCTTGTAGGTGACTTTTGTCTCCTGAAAACGCCGGAAGGCCAGATGGGCGAATGAGTACGGCAGCAGCGAGATCGGGAGCGCCCACCAGTGGAGCTCAGGCCACAGCTCGCCGAACAGGGCACCGGTCATGGCCAGGCCGAGGAACACATTGAGATCATGGATCAACGCCCGGGCCAAATAGGTTCGCGACAACTCCCGCTTGCCCATGACCAGCAATGCGCGCAACGTGACCTCGACCGCAATCCAGGCGACGAGGGCGACGCCAAACGGGAACAGGTCCTTCCACTCTCCCGACAACTCCGTGAAGGGGCCGACCCTCAGCGCCGAGTAGACGGTGGCATAGGTGACGTAGCCGAAGAAACGTCGCACGATCGTCGGCAGCAGGTCGTCATGCTTCTCGCCCCTGGAGTAGCGGAGCACCCAGACCAGGGCGACGCCGATCCCGTAGCTGGCGATAGCGGCCGGAAGATCGACTCCGCTTCCATCGCCGAGCACGAGGGGGATGGCGGCGGCCACGGCCAACCCGGTGGTGAACCGATTGCCCGAGTTCGATGCGGCAACCCCGACCAAGGAGGCGACGACCAGGGCGGTCACCGCTACCAGGATCCGGAGCGGCTCGCCTGTGGCCACTGTCACTGCATAGAGGCCGATTCCACTGATGACCAGCACGAACAACCACGAGGTGACCGACAGTGTCCGGCTGCTCCAACTAGCCACGAAGGGTCAGCTCCGGCTCTTCGGCGAGGCGGCGGGCCATCTCCTCGTCGTTGACATGGGGGGCGCCCCAGCGTTGCCCGGCGCTATTGAGGGCTCTTTCGAATGCGTCCACCACCTCGGGGTGGAACTGCCCTCCGGAGTGCCGTCTCAGCTCTGCCAACGCGTACTGCTGGGAGAGAGCCATTCGGTAAGAGCGGGCCGAGGTCATGGCGTCGAAGGAGTCGGCCACGGCCACGATGCACGCTTCGAGACTCGGTGGGTAACCATCGCTGTGACCCCGGCCTCCGTAGCCGCTGCCGTCGAAGTTGCTGTGATGACCGGAGGCGATCACGACCATCGGCTGGAGGAAGTCGACCTCGGCCAGGATCTCCTCGACCAGATGGGCGTGCGACTTCATCTCGGCGTACTCATCGTCGTCGAGCCGGCCCCGCTTCCTGATCAGAGCGGTAGGAACCGCCAGCTTGCCCAGGTCATGGATCAGGGCCGCCCAACGCACCGTCTCGAGTTGGGTGCCGCTGAAACCGAGCTCTTCACCGATCATCTGGGCGAACACCGCCACCCGCTCGGTGTGACCGCGGGTGTACATGTCCTTGGCTTCGAGAGTCTTGACAAAGCCCCGAATCGAGCCGATGTGGGAGTCGCGCAACTGGGCAAAGGCGTAAAGCGACATATGCCCGATCCCGTAGACCCCGACGATGAACACGATGATCGCCTCCCGGGCGGCGATGAGAAAGGCAGCCCCGATCAAGCCCCCCAGCAAGCCCATCGCCACCTGTCCGGTGAACAGGAAAGGCATCTGGGACCATGGCTCGAGATTGTCCCGACCAAACACGGTCCTCACCGCATACCGGACCAGAACGGTTTGCACCGTGGTGAAGGCGAAAGCGGCCACGGCCGAAACCAGGAGCACCCGGGGCAACGAGCCCGTGGTCACCGGTACCCCACCGAGATAGAAATCGAGGATGAACCCGGCCACCGCACCGGCCAGGACCATCTGACCGAAATTGGCCAGAGGCTGGAACCAGCGCCTCTCCTTGAAGTCCAGCGGAGTGAGGGGGCCTAGCGCGGCCATAAGAGCCAACCCGAACATGGCATTGGAGTTGGGCTCCATCGCCAGCACCACCCCGGCGGTCATCGCCACCATCACCGAGGCCGATTGCCGCATGCGATCGTTGACCTCGACCGCGAAGAACTCGAGCAGGACAAAGAGGGCAGCGAAAGGAACCCAATAACCCCAACTCGGTGGGCTCGCGACCAGGAAGGAGACCACCAGTGCGCAGAGACCCACCAGAGAATAGGGCACAGCGATCTGGAGACGACGCTGCACCGTGGGACGGAGTTGGCCAAACCACCCCCGAAACGGTCTTTTCCGCCCTGGCTTCAATAGGTCCCCCGACTTGCTGCAAGAAGTGTTGATGAGACCCGGCGTCGGATTGATCAGCCGATTTTCGTGCCTGCGAGCACTGACTCCAGGCTCGCGACGCGATTGGTAATGGGGGCCAGAAATGCCTGCATCTGAGACGCTCACCTGATTTGCTGTCGTATTCCGCCGACGTTGTGTGTCGACGTTGACGATCCGCTCCGCTTTGTTGGGTGGATAGGCGGTCACTCACGAGGCCGACGTCTGACGCCGGTTCTCACCATTCCCCGTCGGGTAGACGGGGAAGCTTCACATGTCAACAAGGCCCCTGACTTCGCCCGCCATGGGCTGAGGCAGACGGGTCACGATGACCTCGAATACCCCACGGTTTTCCGCGAACAGCTTCCAGCAAGTTCCAATCTAGATGCTGGTCATCCGGGGGACAAGGAGAAATGGTCCGTGCCAAAACCAGAAACGCCCGCCTCCGGAGGTAGCCTCCGGGGATGGACGTGACTGCGCTCCAGGAAAAGATCGGCCAGATCGAAGGGGTCGAGGCGGCGAAAATCGTCGGCGACAACGGGCACATCCAAGAGATCCACGTCCTGGCGCGACGTAACAAACCGCCAAAGCAGTTGGTCCGTGATGTGCAATCGCTGAGTCAGGCCCTGTTCGGCGAGGAAATCGATCGACGCATCGTGTCTGTGGTCCAACTGGCTGATGCCGATCTGGAGACCGGTTTCCGTCCCGCCCTCGTCGATGTCTCGGAGACACTCGACGGCTCGCGGGCCGACGTCACCGTCACCCTGCGCTGGCAGAACGAGCTCTTCTCCGGGTCGGCCAACGGCGCCGCCGCCACCTCAGTGCGGGCGCGTCAAATCGCCGAGGCCACCATCGAAGCCGTACGGCAGGCGATACAACGCGATGTCGCCCTGGCCATCGCCTCGATGGACGTGCCCGTCTTGGGGAGTCGAGTGGTGGCGATCGCCCAGGTGGTGGTGGTCACCGAGGCCACCGAGCGCAACCTGATCGGGTGTGCCTACGTGGAGGACGAAGAGTCCCGGGCCGTGGTGAGGGCCGTGCTCGACGCCCTGAACCGATTCCTTCCCGATCTGAAAACACCCTGACCAACGCGGTATCCACCCCCCACTATCTCTCGACGGCATCAGCCGAGCGGGTCCTCCTGGCTGGTGGAAACGCGGTCGACGCCGCGATCGCGGCGACCGCGACCCAAGGTGTGGTGGCTCCGGAGACCTGTGGCATCGGCGGAGATCTCTTCGCCCTGATCCACCGCCCTGGATGGGAGTGTCCTCGTGCCCTCAATGCTTCGGGGCGCGCCGGGTCGAATGCGGATGCCGAAGTCCTGCGGGCGACGGGGACCAGCGAGATCCAGCGAGATCACCCGTTGTCCGTGACCGCCCCCGGGTGTGTCGACGGCTGGGCATCCCTGTCCGAGGAGTTGGGAACGCTCACCCTGGGGGAGTGTCTCTCGCCTGCGATCGAATACGCCATCGAGGGATTCGAGGTGTCCGTGGAACAGGAGCAAGCGTTCCGGCAAACCGCCTCCCTGTATGTGAGTCATCCCGCAGTTGGCGAGTTCTATCCCGATGGCCGACCGGTTAGCCGCGGAGCCGTGGTGCGACGGGAGAAGCTGGCCGCGACGCTGCGCACCATCGCGCAAGGGGGCAGAGATGCCTTCTACCGGGGCGACCCGGCCGATGACATCGTCACCGAGCTAGGCGGGATCATCACCCACGACGACCTGGCCGGGTCGCATGCCGATTGGGTGCCCCCGATCGGCTGCCCGGTGGCCGGGATGAAAGCCTGGACCATCCCACCAAACTCCCAGGGATACCTCGGCCCGGCGACACTGGCAGTGCTCGAGATGACTGGAGCCCCGATCGATCCCGATGATCCCGACTGGTGGCACCTTCTGATCGAGGCGTTTCGCTCGGTGGCCTGGGAGCGCGACGACCTGGTCGCGGATCCCGACCATGCACCCCTTCCGGCAGAGATCCTGCTCGACACCGATCGACTCCAGCGAGCTGCCGCCACCATCGATCGCGAGACGGCGGGGACCTGGCCGACGAGCATGGGCAGGGAGTCCGGCACCGCCTTCCTGAGTGTCGTCGACGGTGACGGCATGGCGGTGTCGCTGATCCAGTCGAACTACTTCGGAACCGGCTCGGCGTTTGGTGCGGCCAGAAGTGGGTTCCTGCTCCACAACCGTGGGGGCGGGTTCACCCTCACCCGGGGACACCCGAACGAGTTGGGCCCGGGGAAGAGACCTCTGCACACACTCTCACCCACCATCTGGACTTCCGATCGGGAACCGAGATGGGTGATCGGAACCCGGGGAGGAGCGGTCCAACCCCAGCTCGTGGCCCAAGTCGCGGCCAGGGTCGTGATCTCGGGCCAAAGCATCGCTACCGCGCAAAATGCTCCACGGTGGACGGTCCAGGAGTTTGGCCCGTTCTCCGAGGCTCGGTTTCAGGTCGAGCCCGGTCTCAGTCGATCGACCCTGAGCGATCTGGCCGCCCGCGGGCATGTGATCGAGGAGCTCTCGTCGCCACAGCCCGGTTGGGGACCGGTCTCGATCATCGAGGTGGACGAGGACCGCCGCAACACCCATCCCGACCCCCGGGTGGAGACCACCAGCGCCATCGTCTTCTGACCGCTTACCTGAGGTACCTGGCGCCAGATCTGGCGCCACACGCACAGAGAATGCTCAGCGGTTTCGCTGAGCATTCTCTGTGCGTGTTCTGTGTTTAGGTAGCGCCAGATATGGCGCTACCTACCTCAGGTAAGCGGTGTCTTGAGTTGGCGGATCACTTCACGGAGTGCGTCGGGGTCCATGTCGAGTGCCGAGCCGATGGTGTAGAACCCCACCCGCTGGATCCTGTCCTCGTAGCGATCTCGGATCGCCTCGCCCAGCCGGTCGATGAGTGCCGCCACGCCAACCGTGAGCACGGCCTCGTCGGGCACCAGGCCGGCCATCTCCGCCCATTGCCCACGCTTGGACATCGCGGTGAGCTCCCCGCCAAAGTCCCAATCGTTGGCGGCCAGCACCGGCTGGTAGGAAGGGGTCGAGGCGTAGAAGGAGATCTGCTGACGCACCGGTTCCATCGCTTGCTCGATCTCGGAGTCATTCGAACCGGTCATCACGAAGACGGAGGTCGCCCTCGCCACATCATCGAGGGCACGCCCCGATGCCTCTGCCCCGGTGGTGATACCGGGCAGGACCACGTCGTCGAGGTAACGAACCGTGTGAAACGGGTGAACGTGGAACCCCTGACACAACTCACCAGCAAGACGGCTCAGGTGGGGCCCGACCCCGGCGATGTAAACCGGGACCTCGGGGTGCGAGATAGGACCCGGGTTGAAGAATGGGGTCATCAAGGAGAATTGGTAGTACTCGCCGTCGAATGAGAGCGGTGTTGCGTTCTGCCAGGTGTCCCATATCGCTCGCAGGGACAGGATGTACTCTCGAAGACGGGCCCCGGGCCTATCCCAGACCGTCGAGAAGCGACGGACGATGTGAGGCCGGATCTGGGTGCCCAGGCCGAGTATGAATCGGCCGTGCGACATCCGGGCCAGATCCCAGGCGGTCATCGCCATGACCATCGGCGAGCGAGGGAAGGCCACGGTTATGGCGGTCCCCATCTCCAAATCCGGAGCGGCTTGCGAGGCCAGCGCCAACGGCAAGAACGGGTCGTACTGGGTCTCGGCCGTGAAGAAGCCGTCGTACCCGACCTCAGCGGCATGCCGGGCCGCCTCGGTGGCGCCCTCGGGAGGGCTCGGCGGGAAGAGATAGTCGACCTTCATGCGGGCCAGAGTAGAGATATCGCAGATGTGGGTACCCTTCCGATGATGAAGAAGCTGGCCAAAGCGATCGGAATCGTGGGTGGCGCGGTGGCACTCATCTGGGCCATGCGCGACCGTTTCATCTCGGTCGCCGCCTCCCGTGAGCCTGAGCCCCCGGTCTTCAGGTCGACCATGGCCCCGGAGTCGCCCGCGATCGAAGCGGTGGACGGAATCGGTCCGGTACTGGCCGGCCGGCTCAGAGACGCCGGCATCAACGATGTTTCGAAGCTGGCCGCGTCGACACCGGACACGATTGCCGAGGCAGCCGGGGTGAGCGGTGCTCGGGCTCGTGCCTGGATCGACCAGGCTCGCACACTCTCCTAGTGGCGCCGCCCTATCTGCACGCCCCAGAGGAGTTGGGCGTCCTTCTCGAGGGGGAACAGTCCTATCGAGTCGACCAGCTGCGCGATTGGCTCTACAAGACGCCGGCTCTCACCGCCCAGGACATGACCAGTCTCCCCGGCCACGTCAGGCAGATGCTCGAGGGACGGCTGTGGCCGTTCGCGGTCGAGATGGAACAGTCTGCCGATGGCGACATGACCAGGAAGTGGTTGTTTCGCGCCCCGGACGGAGCGGCGATCGAGGCCGTGCTCATGGGATACCCGCGTCGGGCAACGCTGTGTATCTCGAGCCAGGCTGGGTGCGCCCTGGGTTGCACCTTTTGTGCCACCGGACAATTCGGGTTCGAGCGCAACCTCGAACCCGGCGAAATCGTGGCCCAGGTCGCCTACGCACAGGCGTTTCTCCGTCAGATCGGAATGCCGGGAGGTCCTGACCACCTGACCAATGTCGTGTTCATGGGGATGGGTGAGCCACTGGCCAACTACGAGCGAGTGCGCGAGGCCATCCGGCGGATGATCGAGGTCATGGGGCTGTCGGCGCGCTCGCTCACGGTTTCCACGGTGGGCATCGTCCCCGGTATTCGTCGTCTGGCAACGGAGCCATGGCCGGTGTCTCTCGCTATCAGCCTCCACGCCGCCGACGATGAACTGCGAACCACTCTTGTACCGATCAACAAGCGATACCCGCTGAAGGATCTCGAAGCGGCAGCAGCCGAGTACTTCAGGATGAAACGCCGCAGGCTTTCGATCGAGTGGACGATGATCGATGGGGTCAACGACACCAGCGAGCAAGTGGGCAAGTTGGCCGCGATCGCCACCCGGCTTCGTGCCCATGTGAATCTGATCGCACTGAACCCGACACCTCTCACCGATGAGAAGGCGTCAGACCCCGCCCGAGTCAAAGGGTTCGCCGCCGAGCTGCGCCAGCGGGGAGTCAATGTGACGATCAGGGACACCCGTGGCCGCGATATCGACGCCGCCTGCGGGCAGCTGAGAGTGCTCGCCGGCAAACGGGGTCTCAGGGCATGATCTCCGACCTACCTGGAATTTTCGCGATCTCCAGGTAGGCTCATCAACGCGGAGCGGATCAGGGGCTGAAGGAGCTGTCCTTCATGCCAGTCAAACGACGCGCCCGCGCCTTCGCCGTGGGCTTGGTGCTAGCACTCACCGTCACGGTGTTCTCCGTGGATTACACCGTGGAACGGGGAAACACTCTCGGTGGCATCGCTCGTGAGCACGACGTTTCAGTCTCCGACATGATGAAGGCCAACAACATCAAGAACCCTGATCTGATCCGCATCGGTCAGGTGCTGGTGATACCCGGCGGTAAGACGGACACCTATCACAATGTCGCTCGCGGAGAGACCCTGGTCCGGATCGCCTCCTCCTACGGCTCGAGCGCGGTGTCGGTGGCCAGGGCCAATTCGCTGACCAATCCCAACCTGATCTATCCAGGTCAGCAGCTGCTGATACCGGCAGCCTCCGCGGCGCGATCGAGCGGCGGGGACGGGGAGAGCCAGGGGTCGTCCAGCAAGCCATCGGGCAAGCGCTCCGGGCAGTTCCACGTCGTCAAGAAGGGCGAGAACCTCGAGTCGATCGCCAAGAAGCACTCCGGTGTCTCCGCAGATGACATCGCCAGGGCCAACGGCATCACCAACGGGAGGACCTACACCGGAACCCGCCTCTTCCTCGACGGGCCCTCATTCATCGGAAGTGGTGGGTCCGGGAACGGAAGCTACGTTGTCAAGAAGGGAGACCGTCTCGGCGACATCGCGGCCCGGTACGGCATCAAGCTGTCGAGTCTGGCCAAGCTGAACAACATCACCGACACGAATCTGATACGCGCCGGCCAGACACTGACGGTGCCTGGGGGCTCGGGTTGGGTGTGCCCGGTGGCGGATAGCCGCTACTTCAACGACTGGGGATTCCCGAGGGGGGGCTCCCGCTACCACGAGGGCAACGACCTCTTCGCCCGATACGGATCGAAGGTGCTGGCGCCCGTCTCGGGAACGGTGGAGGTCATACAAGGCAAACTCGGTGGTCTCCAGTTCAACCTCTACGGAAGCGACGGTGTGGAATATCTGGGATCCCATCTCGACTCCGCCGGCAAGACCGGGAAGGTGAACGCCGGCGACGTCATCGGATACGTCGGCAACTCGGGGAACGCAGTCGGGACCAATCCCCACCTTCACTTCGGCATGTACATCGACGGCCTCGCCATCAACCCGCACCCGACGCTGCGCGCCAACGACTGCTGACGCCGGCCTCACCCGCCGGGCCGGGGAAGGTCGAAGCGGTCGCGGGTGGTCGAGTACGTATTGCCGGAGAGGCGACCCACTGCGTCCAGGATCCCTGGATCGACCCGGGTTCCGTCCAGGGCGTCGGGGCGAACGTGGATCGCGAGTACTTCCCCGATCACGATCCGGGTTCGGGCGGCAGTCCCATACGTCAACACGTCGATGACCCGGCACTCCAGGTTGGCCGGTGACTCGGCGACCATCGGCGCCCCGACCAACTTCCCGATCACAGGAGTGAGGCCGCCGATGGCGAACTCGTCGTCGTCGGCCCCGAACCTGCCCGAGGTCATGTTCATGGCTGGGGCGAGGTCGACCGACACGATGTTGACCGTGAACTCGCCGCTTTCCTCGGCCAGGGTCGAGGTGTCCTTGGGACGATCCGAGTGATTGCCGGCCGCGAACATCACCAGCGGTGGCGCCGTCGAGACCACATTGAAGAAGGAGAAAGGCGCCAGGTTGTACGTTCCGTCCGCCCGCACCGTCCCGATCCACCCGATAGGGCGAGGAATCACCAAACCGGAGAGCAGCTTGTAGCTGTCCCTGGAGTCTGACTTGGTGAGATCGAAGGTGGACTTGTTCACCCCATCGCCTCGCGCAAGTGGTCGAGCCGGATAGCACCTGCCTCCAACAAGTCCCTGTGGAACTGCTTGCGGTCGAACGCTCCCCCGGCGCGGGACATCGCCTGGTCCCGCATGTCGAGGATCTCGCGCTCGCCGACCTTGTATGAGATCGCCTGAGCCGCCCATCCCAGGTATCTCTTCACTTCCGACTCGGCAACGTCGCGAGCCTGAAGACCGATCTTCTCCATGTAATCCACGGCACGGTCGTAGTCCCAGATCTCTCCGGCGCACAGCGGTGCGTCGGAAGGGATGTCCCTTTTCAGCTGGGTGCCGATGTCCACCACGATCCGGACCGATCGGAACAGCTGGCTGGCGAGCAGGCCCAGCCGGTATTCGGGGTTCTCGAAGTAGCCCAACTCATCCATCAACCTCTCGGCGTACAGCGCCCAGCCCTCCCCCGAGCCTGAGTACCAGATGAACTGCCGGTGAAAGCGTGACAGTTTCTCTCGCTGCATGACCGCAAAGCCCACTTGGAGATGATGTCCGGGAAAGCCCTCGTGATAGGCGGTGGACACTTCCTGCCAATACGGAATCCGGGCCCGCTCACCGGGTGCGTACCAGATGGAGCCGGGTCGGGTGAAGTCTTCTGATGGGCCGTGGTACCAGGCGCCGAGACTGCCGCCCGGTGGTGCGATATTCACCGTGACCTCGCGGATCTCCTCAGGCACGTCGAAGTCGCTGCCGTCGAGCTGATCCACCGCGCTGGCTTGGATCTCCCTCACGAACTCTGCGAATGACTGATGGTCGGGAGCCGACCGCACCGGGTCGGTGTCGAGGAGGTTTATCACCTCGTCGAGAGTCCGATCGGGATCGATCCGGGCGGCAGTGAACTCCATCTCGGCCCGGAGACGATGGACTTCGGACCAGCCCCATTCGTAGGTTTCGTGAGGATCGAGATCCATGCCGAGGAAATACCTCGCTCCCTCGAGATACCGCTCCTCTCCGATCGCGTCCGCCGGGTTGGACGCAGGCAGATAGACACCTTCCAGCCAGTCGGCGAACTCGGAGGCAGCCGCCCGTGCCTTTTCGACAGCCTTGGATACCCGGTCCGAATGACCCCCCCTCTCAGCTGCATCCTGGGGCAAGACCGCGAACCGTGAACCGTCACCTGCGACAGAGCGAACCTGATCGATGAGGCTGAGGACTTGGCGCCGAGGAGCGGTGTCTCCCTCGTCGATCCCGACCTGGAGACTGTCCCGGTAGCCGTCGAGAAGCTCGTCGAATGTCGAGAGCCTGATGCTCACATCGTCCCAAGCCTTGGGACCATCCATCGGAGCAACATCGAATGCATCCCTTGCCCGCTGAAACGGGCTGTAGATGTGATTGATGTCTCGTTTCCAATGCCCGCTCTGGTACCGCTCGACGAGGGTGCTCAGGTATCCCACGAGGATCTTTGCGGCTTGAGCCTGCACCGGGTCTTCGTGGGCCAGATGCGGTGTCAGCTCCGCCACCGCCGCCGCGCTCAAGTCGGCTCTTGCCGCTTCACCATCTGGAGACAGGTCGTCCCAAAGGTGATCCCGTCCGGCGACTCCTTCGGTCGTTGCCCGGATCGGGGCCAGGTCGGCGTAGGACTCGGTGAGACGGTCCGCTATTTCAAAGGGTGTGGGCATCGCTCTCCTCGGCAATGCCGGTGGAGGCTAGACCGACGAAGGGGCTTGGCCCGATAGCCTCTGGCTGTGGACGACATCATCGAGGTACGTGAGGACGAGGCGATCGATATCGCCGCCCTGCGCCGGTGGGTCGACCAGCAGCAGGAGTTGCCATCAGGGCCGGCCCGAGTCCGCCAGTTCGCCGGGGGGAAGGCCAATCTCACATATCTTCTCGAATTCTCCGACGGCCACGACCTGGTCCTGCGCCGACCGCCGCTAGGCCCGGTGGCCGAGGGCGCACACGACATGAAAAGGGAGTTCGCCGTCCTCTCCCTTCTCTGGCGGTCGTTCGACAAAGCACCGCGCGCCTTTGTCTTCTGCGAAGACGACTCGGTGATAGGGGCGCCCTTCTTTCTCATGGAGAGGAAGAAGGGCGTCGTGATTCGAGATGTCGTGCCGGCCCAGTTCGGAAGCGGTGACGACCCGGGCAGCAACCGGAGACTGTCCGAGGTGGTGATCGACACCCTCGCCGAGCTACACGCTGTCGATCCCGCCAGCTGCGGCCTCGAGGATCTCGGGCGCCCCAACGGATTCCTGGGCCGCCAGGTGGAGGGTTGGTCTCGACGATGGGAGCGGGCGCGACACGAGGCCAACCCGGTTGCAGAGGAGGTCGAGCGATGGCTTCGGGCGGAGCTCCCTTCCTCGGGCGCTCCCACACTCGTTCACAACGACTGGCGATTGGACAACATGGCAGTCTCACCGAGCGACCCCGGCGTGTGCTGCGCGGTGTACGACTGGGACATGGCTACGAGAGGTGACCCGCTGGCGGATGTCGGGACGCTCATGGCCTCCTGGTACGACGAAGGAGAGGAGCGATCCGTCCTCGCCCCCATGCCCACGACCTTGCCGGGATGGCTCGACCGGGATGACGCCTTGGAGCGCTACGCCCGACTCTCGGGTCGTGACATGACACATAGCAACTGGTACGTGGTCTTCGGCACGTGGAAGCTAGGAGTGGTGCTCCAGCAGATCTACATCAGGTGGCTGCGGGGACAGACCAAAGACGCTCGCTTCGAGCCCCTGGGCGAAGGTGCCAGCGCCTTGTTCCGGTTGGCCTCAGCACGCCGCCGATGAGCTTGCTGTCATCCTGGCATCGCAGTCGACTGGGTCTTGTCAACGCGAGTTGACGTACTCGAGCTGTCAACCTAGGATGACACCGATGGACCTGAGCACACAACTCGCAGCCGCCGAGAGAGGCGATCCTGCCGAGGGATTGCATGCCGTCGTGGTGCTTCGACGCATCGCTGATCGGCTAGAGCGGAGAAACGTGATCGCCGCACGTCGTCATGGGTGGACCTGGCAGCAGATCGGTGACGCACTTGGGGTGTCACGTCAGGCGGTCCACAAGAAATACGGGAGATGAGGAGTGTTCGAACGATTCACCAACGAGGCGCGACAGGTCGTCACCGGAGCGGTCCGAGAGGCGGAGAGCCGTGATGACTCCAGGGTCGGAACCGAGCACCTCCTGCTGGGGATCTTCGATTCGGGCTGGGCGCAACTGTCCGTGCTGGAGACGCTCGGCTTGACCGGCCGGCTCTTGGTCGAAGCACTCGACGAGTTCGACGAGGCGGCCCTGGCGGCGGTGGGCATCGATCCAGGGTCGATCGAGCCGGAGATCCTGGCGAGCCCAATACCCAACTGGCGTCGCCGTCGTCACATACCGTTCACCGGTGCGGCCAAGGACGTATTGAAGGGTGCGCTCAAGGAAGCCATTGAGCTCGGTCACCGACATATCGGCGTCGAGCACATCGTGCTCGCGTTGACCGCGCTTCCGTCTCACGACCGAACCACTCGGGTTCTGAAGGCCGCCAACGTCGAGCCGACACAGCTCAGATCCACCCTGCTCACTTCCTTGCGTCAGGCATCCTGAAGATCGTCGCGGCTCGATAGCCAACGACAAGGACGAGCCAAACCGGGAGGGACACCACCGACCTTTTGGTACTTTGGTGCCCGCGATGACATCAAGAGCCCTCCCGCTCGGCACGGTTAGTTTTCTCTTCTCGGACATCGAAGGCTCTACCAGAATCCTCCAGGAGCTCGGCGATGAGTTCCGTCCCTTGCTCGAGCGCCACAACCAGATCGTGCAGGACTCGTGCACCGAACACGGCGGGCACATCGTCAAGAACGAAGGCGATGGGTTCTTCGTGGCCTTCCAGTCTGCGCTCGCTGCAGTCGCTTGTGTTGTCGACATTCAACGTCGTCTGACCGCCCAAACCTGGGCAGAGCCCCAGATTGTTCGGGTCAGAATCGGAGTTCACACCGGAGAGGGCAGACTCGGTGGCTCGGACTACGTGGGCATCGACGTTCATCGGGCGGCGCGGATCGCCGATTGCGGCCATGGTGGGCAGAGTCTCTTGTCGGAAGCGACAGCCCGCCTCACCGAATACGGGTTGTCCGATGGGACCCGGCTCGAGGATCTCGGTACCCACAAGCTGCGTGACCTGACCAACGAAGAGCACATCTACCAGCTGACCGTCGACG
Source organism: Acidimicrobiia bacterium (assembly GCA_035544615.1). Taxonomy (GTDB): domain Bacteria; phylum Actinomycetota; class Acidimicrobiia; order Spongiisociales; family ZC4RG35; genus JARDZU01. The sequence continues at coordinate 83,895 of DATKEA010000097.1, forward strand.
GGCTCCAAAGCGAGTTCCCCCCGCTGCGCACCCTTACCGCGACCAGGGGCAATCTCCCCGTTCGCGATCTGATGCTCGTCGGTCGTCAGCTCGAGAAGGAAGCCGTGGTCGAGGCTTTGGGCCAATCGCGTCTGGTGACGCTGACCGGGCCGGGCGGGGTAGGCAAGACCACCCTCGCCCTCAAGGTGGCCGAGGAGATGTCACCGAGATTCGACGACGGTGTCTGGTTCGTCGAGGTTTCGCGGGTGCCCGAGGAGAGCCTGCTGGCGGCGACTGTCGCCCGCCAGCTGCACATCACGGAAAGCCCGTTGCAATCGATAACCGACACCCTCATCTCGAGGCTGGCGAGGGCCGACTCCCTGCTGATACTCGATGGCTGTGAGCACCTGATAGACGCCGTGGCCAAGTTGACCGATCAGCTGCTGCAAGGAACCTCACAGTTACGGATCCTGGCCACCACCCGGGAGTGGCTTTCGATCCGTGAAGAGCATCTGGTGCAGCTCGCCCCGCTGGCCGTGCCCGGGCGGGAGGTTCGCACCGTGGCCGCGATAGCTGAGTTCGATTCGGTCGCGTTGTTTGTGAATCGGGCCAAGCTGGTCCAGCCGAGTTTCGAACTGGGACATCCGAATGCCGATCTCGTGGCCGAGGTCGTTCGCCGACTGGACGGCATACCCCTGGCGATCGAGCTCGCCGCGGCACGGCTCAAGGTGCTCTCGGTCGGTCAACTGGTCGAGCGTCTGGATCAACAGTTCGCCCTGCTTGCCGGCACCGCTCGCGACTTGCCGCCTCATCAGCAGACCCTCGAGACCACGCTCGATTGGAGCTTTGACTTTCTCGGTGGTGCCGAGCGAGCCCTCTTCACCCGTCTGTCCGTGTTCACCGGTGGGTTCACGCTCGAAGCTGCTGAAAGTGTGTGCTCGGGCGGCCTGGTGGCCAAGGAGCACGTGATGAACCTGTTGGGACGGCTGGTCGAGACGTCGCTGGTGATGGCGACAGATGACGAGCCGAACCGCTATCGCCTCCTCGAACCGGTGACCCACTATGCCCGGATGCGCCTCGACGGTGACGAGATCGACGGTCTCCGAGATCGGCACGCGGAGTTCTTCCTGGCCCTCGCCGAGAGGGGCGACCAGGAGATCCTCGGCCCCGACCAGAACATCTGGGCCGATCTCCTGGATCGGGATCGTTACAACCTGCGAGCTGCGCTCGAGTGGTTCCATGCGTCGGGAAGAGCGAGCGACGCGATAGCCATGGCCGGTGCATTGCGGTGGTTTTGGGTCATCAACCGCGAGGTCAGCGACGGCAAGGAGTGGCTGGAGCGCACCCTGGTTCACCGCGAGGGAGTGGATCCCTCGATCGTGGCCCGGGCTCTCAACGGGGCAGGTCTCCTGGCCAGCCGGCGTCTGGCATTCGACGAGGCGCACACCGCCCTCACCGAGGCGATGGATATCTACCGTCGGCTCGGAGACCGGCGCGGAGAGGCCCGTCAGGCCTACCAGCTGATGGCCACCGCCTGGATTCGTGACGATCTCGAGGAAGCGGAGCGTCTCGCACCGGAAGCGGATCGGCTCACCCGGGAAGTTGGTGACACCTGGATGCTCGCATGGACACTCGCCGTCTGGGGGACGATGGCGCGCCTGGAGGGGAACATCGACGAGGCCCGGTCCAAGATGCTGAAGAGCCATCAGATGTTCCTCGATCATGCCGGGGTGCTCGACATCGGTTGGTCGGCGCTGCGGCTCGGCGCGCTGGCTCGCGATGAAGGGGACTACATCGAGGCCACAAACCGGTACACCGAGGGCCGGGCTCTCTTGGTCATAGCCGGGGATTCATTGGGTCTGGCCCATGCCGATGCAGGGCTCGGAGCCATGGCCTGGCTCGCTGGTGATCACGACTACGCATTGGAGCTCTACCGCTCGGCGCTCGAAGGATTTGGGCTCTACGAAGAAGCTGCCAACAACCTGTTCGAGCTGAAGACCATGATCCAGTCCAACCCAACCACCGACGAGCTGCAGTTGATCGTCGAGAAAAACCGAGACCGGGCGGAGTTGGCCGACGACAGGTCAGGGCCCAGGGCCGCTCTCGCCGAGTACCTCTACCACATGGGGAAGACCGCCTTCCGTCACAACCAGGTCGACCGCGCTCGCAACGCGTTGAGCCAGAGCCTGAGCCTGTCTCACAGTGCCAAAGACTTCGGGGGAGCGGCCCTGGCCACTGCCGGCCTGGCTGTCTGCGCCCATGCTCACGGTGATGAACCTGCTGCCGCTCGCCTGTTCGGCCTGGCCGATTGGGTGGCGAGCGAGGCCCGGCTCACTGTCTGGCCTCCGCCCGAGGAGCGTGACTACGCCGCCCAGGTGGCCGCCACCCGGGAGGCCTTGGGCGGCAAGGCGTTTGCTCATGCCACCGTTGCAGGCGAGAGCATGTCGATCGAAGAGGCGCTCGCCCTGGTGGGCGGGGCTGTCGACGACGAGCCACCCAACCGAGGGGCCTGAGGTCGAGCCGACACCGGCCCCGGCATGGCCACCTCGCACGTCGAGTATTCCCGGCGGCTGAGGTTCATCTCCTAATAATCGATGCCTCTGCGGGCAACGATGCCGCGGTCGAATGCGTGCTTGACCTTTCGCATCTCGGTCACGGTGTCGGCAACGTCGACCAAGCGGGCGGGGGCGTCGCGCCCGGTGAGGATCAGGTTGAGCCGGGACGGGCGGTCGCGGATGGCAACGAGCACTTCGTCGATGTCTATCCAACCCCAGTTGATGGGATAGGTGACTTCGTCCAGGACGATCAGCTGGTAGTTCCCCGAGCCGATCATTTCCTTCGCCTTGGTCCAGGCCTCGCGGGCGACGGCCTCAGACTCCTCCATCGACTCCGAATCCCAGGTGAAGCCATCTCCCATCGCCCACCAGTCGACCCCGATCTGTCGGCCGACCTTCTCCTCCCCGACGCTCCATTCACCCGACTTGAGGAACTGGATCACGGCCACCTTCCATCCTCGGGCCACGGCGCGCATCGCAGTGCCGAAAGCGGCGGTCGACTTTCCCTTCCCGTCACCGGTGTTGACCAGCACCAACGAGGCCTGGCGGCGGCTCCCCTTCGGTGGGGCCTCGGTCGGTGGTTGGGATGGATCGGTCACTTCGTTCTCGATCTCGCCGCGGTCATTCTCCATCGATGCTGCCCCATTCCAGGATCGTCAGCTCGCCGGGGGCGGGATGTGAGACGACTCCATGCCATCGAGTCAGAAGCCGGACCACGCCGCCGTGTGTGAAGACGAGATGCTCGCCCGATCCGATCTCGGAAACAAACTCCCCGACGCGGAGCTCTAGCTGTGTCACGGATTCCCCGCCTGGAGCTACGAAGCCGTCGAATCGAACCAGGGCGTCGCGGGTAGGTCGGTCACACTCACGCCAGAGCTTGCCCTCGAGGTCGCCGAAGTCGATCTCCCTCAGACGCCGGTCGGCCTCTGCGGGCCCTGCTGCCAAGCGGGCGAACTCCGAGGCCCGTCCCAGATCCGAAGTCCAAACGCCGTCGAACACCCGGCCGCGGAGCCGGGGCTGAAGCGGACCGGCCTGACTCCGCCCTCGTGGGCTCAAGGGGATGTCGGTCCACCCACATAGACGACCCTGTTCGCTCCAATCCGTCGCACCGTGGCGGACCAGCCAGAGCCTCATCTCCACCACACCATCTCGATGACACCCGAAGACGCCAGGGCGGCGCCGAGCACCAGGAGGGACATCTCCGCGACCTGCTGGACTGCCCCGAGAACATCGCCGGTATACCCGGAAATGTGTCTACGGGCGAGGAGGCTGACCAGCCCGGCGCCCGCCGCCGCCACTATGGCAAAGGGCCCCACCCACCAGCCGAGCGTGATCAGACCCACCATCAGTGAGAGGACAGCTCCGATAACCACCTGGCGTCGCAGGCCCCGGTCGGAGTGGGCGGCGCCGAGACCTTCGCTGGATGCGGGGGGGAGGACACCCATTAGACCGATCGCGCCACCGCGGCTCAGGGCGTGCGCCGCGGGCAGGAAGGCCAAGGCGGCTGCCGACCCCATGGTGGCCAGCGCGGTCACCCGCACCACCACGCTGAGCACCAGCGCCAGCACGCCGTAGGTCCCGTGGCGCGGGTCCTTCATTATCCGCAGAGTGTCATCCCGATCGGAGCCTCCTCCGAAGCCGTCCACCGTGTCGGCCAGCCCGTCCTCGTGAAAGGCGCCGGTGATGAGCACTCCAAGGGTCACCGCCAGACTGGCGGAGATCGTGGCCGGGATCACCGGGACCAGGGCGGCATAGGTGGCGGCGACGGCGAGGCCGATGACGCCGCCGACAAGTGGAATCCACTTCACCGACCGGTGGAGATCGCGAGGATCCCAATCGGCGGTCCCAATGGGGACTCTCGTCAGCAATGTGACGGCTGCTCCCAGGCCCCTCATCGACTCAGCCCCCACTCGTCGAAAGTAGCCACGTCGGTGATACAACTCGCCGCCAGCCGGATCAGGGGCACCGCGGCGAGGGCTCCGCTGGCCTCCCCCAGTCTCATGGACAAGTCGAGGATCGCTGGTTTGCCCAGCTTGTCGAGCAGAAGCCGGTGACCCGGCTCGGGCGAGCAGTGGCCGGCGACGGTGTGAGCCAGTGCCCCGCCACGGGCCGACTCGAGGGCGGCACATGCCGAGGTGACCACGAACCCGTCCAGGACTACGGGGATGGAGCGGGCACGAGCCTCCATGACCGCACCGGCGATGGCGACCAGCTCCGAGCCCCCGACCTGACGCAGCACCTCCATGGGCTCGGCGTGCCCCACCCTCCGTATCGCCGCATCAACTGCTGCCTTCTTCTTTTCCAGTGCGGACCCGGTCACCCCGGTCCCAAGACCGACCCAAGTCTCGGCGCTGCCACCGAACAGGGCGGCGGAGACGGCGGCGGCCGCGGTGGTGTTGCCGATGCCCATCTCCCCCACCACCAGTAGATCGGGATGCTGCAACCGCGACACGGATTCCGCACCTGCGAGCCAGCACTCCTCGAACCGTGCCCGGCTCATCGCCGGCTCGGTGGTGATGTCACCAGTGGGGCGTCCCACCCCCACGTCGACCACGGACAGTTCGATGCCGAGTACCGAGCACATGACACTGGCAGTGGCCACACCCTGCCGCAACGCTCGCAGCATGGCCCCGGTGACCTCCTGTGGGTAGGCGCTGACCCCTGTGGAGGCGACCCCATGGTCGGCAGCGAACACGATGCAATCGACCGTTTCGACGTGTGGAGAAGGGGTCCGCTGCCAGCCCGCCAGCCAGATGGCGATGTCGTCGAGACGCTGCAAGGCGCCGAGCGGTCGGAGAACCTGCTCTGCCCGTGCCCGCGCCGCCGCCTCGGCCCCGGCGTCGGGGGTGGTGAGGCTCCCCTGGAGAGAGGTGATTGCGTCAGTCATCGGTCGTCCCGTCCCAGATCGATCGTCCGGATTGGACCGGGATCAATCCCCCGGCAACTGCCAGATAAACCCGGTCGGCAGCCTCTGCCCACAGAGAATTGACCCTTCCGAGCAGATCTCGATAGCGACGGGCCAGCTCGTTCAGCGGGACGATTCCCGAGCCCACCTCGTTGCTGACCACCACGGTGCCGGACCTTCTCCCCGCCGCAACGGCTGCGCTACTGCGCGCCCGGGCCTCGATCTCTGTGTCGTCGAGACCTTGTTCGATGAGATTGGAGACCCACAATGTGAGACAGTCGACAATGACCGCACCGTCGCTTCCGACACCGATCAGGGCGCCTTCCAGGTCGATCGGCTCCTCCACCACCTTCCAATGGCCGGGACGTGACTTCTGGTGTTCCAGGATCCGGTCTCGCATCTCGCCGTCTCTTCCTTCGGCGGTGGCGATCACGGTGACCGACCCGGTGCCGGCGCGGGTCAATCCCTCCGCCAGCCTGGATTTGCCGCTTCGCGCTCCGCCGAGAAGGAGGGTCAATGCCACGGCTGCCCTCTTTCAGTCATAGGGTATCGTTACCCGGCTTGATGAAGTGCTGGAGCGCACCGGGATCACAGTCAACCCGGCACCGGGCTCTTCGACCACCCGCACCTTGGCCGCGTAGTGCTGCTGGATGCGCTCCTCGGTCAGCACTGCCCTGGCCGGGCCTTCGGCAACCACGACTCCCTGGTCGAGCAGCACCAGACTCTCTGCGAACTGGCCGGCCAGAGTCAGGTCGTGCAGGGCGGTGAGCACAGTCAGGTCCTGTTCGGCTCTCAGATCGTCGATCAACTCCATGACCTGCTGCTGATGACCGATGTCCAACGCAGAGGTGGGCTCGTCGAGGAGCAGGATCTCCGACCTCTGGGCCAGGGCCCGGGCCAGAACCGCCCGCTGTGCCTCGCCGCCCGAGAGCGACTCGATCCGCCGATGGGCCAGGCCGTGCAACTCGAGGCGCTCCAACACCTCGCTCACCACCGCCAGGTCCCCGGTCGACTCCGTTCCCCAGTAGGGGATGTACGGTGTGCGCCCGATCGACACATAGTCGGCCACGGTCATACCCTCGGGCAGGATCGGCCGCTGTGGCAGGAAGGCAACGAGCTGGGAAAGACGCCGGCGGGTCATCCCGACCGCGGGCCGGCCCCCTATCTCGACGAGTCCCGAATGGCGGACGAGACCGGCCACCGCTCGGAGCAATGTCGTCTTTCCTGCCCCGTTGGGACCGATCAGGGCCACCCAGGAGCGAGCCGGAACGTGGATGTCGACACCGTTGACCACCGTGGTGCCGTTGTAGGCCACGGACACATCCCCGAGGCGGAGGTCGCTCACGCCATCCTCCTCGAACGGGCCAGCACCAAGAGGAAGAAAGGCGCCCCGAAGAAAGCGGTGACCACCCCGATTGGGATCTCCGCCGGGGCCAGGACCGATCGGGCGATGAGATCGGCCAGTATTAGGAAGACGGCGCCGAATCCGAGCGACAGCGGGAGGATCACCCGGTAGCTCGACCCGAGCACGAGGCGGATTGCGTGGGGCACGATTATCCCGACGAAACCGATGAGCCCGCTGACCGCCACCGCCGCAGCGGTGCCCAGCGTCGCGGCCGCCACCACGACCAGACGGACCCGAGACGAGTTGATCCCGACACTGTCCGCCTCCTCGTCGCCGACACCCATCACGTCGAGAAGCCTCCGGTACAGAATCAGGCCGGCACCGCTGAGCACGACGTAGGGAAGGATCAACGTGACTTCACGCCAACCCACCGTCCCCAACGCGCCGAGGATCCAGGCGTACACCTCACGAAAGGTGTCGGAGTGCTGCTGCTGGACGAAGGTCTGCGAGGCTGTGAGGAATGCCGCCACCGCCACACCGGCCAGGATGAGGGTCGCCGCCGCGTACGGCCTGGCGGCCGACCGGCCGAGAACATAGGTGACCGCCACCCCGAGCACCGCGCCGGCAAAAGCGGCCAGGGGCAGCGGGGAAACCGGCCACTCGGTCTGGGCAGGGAAGTAGGCGATGGCCAATGTCGCGCCAAGGCCGGCACCGGCGGCGACGCCGAGCAGATAGGGATCAGCGAGCGGATTCCTGAACACGCCCTGAAACGCCGCCCCGGCCATGGCCAGCATCCCTCCGACCAGCCCGGCCAGGACGACACGTGGCATCCGGAGCTGCCAGAGGATGGCGGAGTCGCGGGCTGAGAGACCCGAGTCAACGTCGATGCCCGGCAGGCGGTCAGCCAGTTCGGCGAACACCGCCCCGATCGACAGGTCGACCGCCCCGACCAGGACCCCGAGCAGGGCGCTGAGCAGAACCGCCGTCAGGACGACGATGATCATGCGAGCCCCGACCCTGGTCGTCCGCCCCTCGTCCGCGGTCAGGCTCTCCTGCCCCATCAGGAGCCGACCGCCTCCATGCTGAGAACGGCGCCGACAATGGTCTCCAACAGCTCGACCACCCTGGGGCCCCAACGGGAGGCGACGTCGTCGTCGAGGGCCACCACCGAGCCCCGGGACACCGCGGTCAACTGCTCCCATCCGGGCCGGGCGGCAACCGTCTCGGGCGATTCCCCACAGCACTTGGTGTCGGCGAGGAAGATCAGGTCGGGGTCGGCGTCGATGATGTACTCGGCCGAGAGTTGGGGATACTGGGTCTCGACCTCGTCGGCGATGTTCTCCAACCCGACCAGCGAGTAGATCTCCCCAATGAAGGTCTCCGCGGTGACGCTGAACAGGGAGCTGTCCAGCTCGTGGTAGTAGCTGAGTGGCTCATCGATCTCGGGCAGCGACGCCACCAGTCGGTCGATGTCGTCCTGGATCGAGGCAACCAATGTCGCGGCATCGTCGAGGTTGCCCGTCGCCAGGCCTAGCTGCTCGATCTGTGTGTAGCTGTCGTCGAGGGTGGCGGCCGCCGGATGGTGGATTACCGGAATCTCGATAGAAGTGAGAGCGGAGACGATGTCGTTGAGGTCGTCCGAGACCACCACCAGGTCAGGGTCGAGCGCGGCCACTGCCTCGACATTCGGCTCGAAGCCGGACAGATCCGTGGTCGGCGCCTCCTCGGGAAAGTTGGAGAACTCGTCGACTGCGATCACCTGGTCGCCGGCGCCGATGGCGAACAGGATCTCGGTGGCGGTGGGTGCCAGCGAGACAATCCTCTCGGGGCGGAGCTCGACGATGACCTCGCCGTTGGCCGCATCGACCATCACCGGGAAGTCCGGGCTCTCCGTGTCGACGGTCTCATCAGCGACCATCGTTGTGGCCGCAGCGGTCGACCTCGTCGTCTCACCCGTGGTCCCGCAAGCAGCGAGCGCCACCAGCAACGCCGAGAACAGCGCAATCCTTCGCATACGAAAACATCCTCCGTTAGGAGGATGAAGAGGCCGGTGGCTTCCCTGAGCCCACGTTTCCGTCTTCATCCGAGACTTTCATCGTGGCCCTGGAGCTCAGGCGACCTGGCTCGTCCCCGAATCGGGGCTTCACAGTTGCGGGACAGCGCCGGATTCCGACCGGCTTCGCTGCCTCCAAGGCACCCACCGGTAGTGGTGGGCCCGGCCATCATAGCCGGGCCCACCGGGAGGAACTATCCGAGGTCCTCGGGTCTTTCGCCGAGTGTCACCTCGTAATTGAGCTGCTCGCCGTCACGGATCACGATCACCTCGACCGTGGCTCCCGGTCGATGGGTCCGCACCTGTGCGGCCAGGTCACTTATCCCTTGGATTCTCACCCCGTCAAGCGATATGACCAGGTCATCGACTTCGATCCCAGCATCGGCGGCCGCGGTGCCGGGCGTGACCTCGGTGATGACTGCACCAGCCTGACCGGACTCGACGTCCGAGCCCTTCACCCCGAGGAAAGCAGACTCGATGGCCTCGCCCGCCACCACCCTTTCGGCCACGTCGCTGGCGACGGCTATCGGGACCGCGAAGCCAACCCCGTCGTTGGCGCCGGAGAGGCTGAAGATCGAGACATTGATACCCAGCACCCGACCCTCGCGATCCACCAGAGGGCCACCCGAGTTGCCGGGATTGATGGCCGCATCGGTCTGGAGTACCGCCCGCGCCGAGCCGCCCTGGGGAATCGACTGGTTGACCGCGGAGATGATCCCGGCCGTGACCGTGCCCCGCAGCCCCCAAGGGCTTCCCAGCGCTATCGCCATCTGACCAACCCGAGGATCTTCATCAAGCGCCAGCTCCGCCGCGGGGAGACCGGTCCGATCGACTTGCACCACTGCCACGTCGGCGCCCGAAGTCCCACCGAGGACGGTGCCCTCGACCTCCTCACCATCGCTGAATCGAACCGTGACCGTGTCGTTGTCACCCACGACATGGGCCGCGGTGAGGATGAGACCGTCGGAGTCGTAGATGACACCCGAGCCCACCCCCGAACCCAAGTCGGAGCCAGTCTGAATCTGCACCACCGAAGGGAGGATGATTGCGGCCGCATCGGCTATGGGCTCCTCCCCGGCGACGAAGTCCGGGGACTGCTCACCGGTCGGATCTTCGACCACCACAGCAGAGTTGGCCGGTCGATCAGTCGTGAGCAGATAGGTCGCTCCGGCAGATCCCGCCACCAACAGGACGCCCAATAGCAGAGTGCGCCACATCGATGGCCTGCCCCCAGCCACCGCCACCGGCTCGGTGGGCGCGCTCGGTGGCGATGCTGCCCGACTCACCGTGTCGTCCTCGTTCGGCGGCAGGGTGGCGGTTGCCGACGCCAGGTGGGCGGTTTCGGTGCCCATGCCGGCCGGCTCGCCAGACCCGGGCGTGACGGGGACGGTGGTTTCCTGGCTTTCCGAGCCGGGCTGGGGCGCCTCCTGTCCTGGTGTGCTCTCTTCGGTGTTCTCGTCGATGCTCATCTGTGTAGACCTCCTGGCCCTGTTCACCCTATGGAAGGATGATCAAGCATCTGTAAAGGGTGACACCTCCGGATGCGGCGTCTTCACCTCGGGAAGCGGGATCCAAATCACCATCGTCGTGCCCGACCCGTAAGGCCCCTCGAATGTGGTGAGATCCCCGCCATGGGCGCTTGCGATCTGCTCCACGATCGACAGGCCGAGACCGATCCGGCCACCCTCGGGCTCGTCGGGCAGACCCGGGCCCTCGTCACCAACTGCAATCCATCCCCAATCTCCCAATACGCCGGCTCCGATTCGGATCCTGGCGCCCGGCGCGGATACGCCAACGGCGTTGTCGAGCAGGTTGGTGAACGCTCGATCCAGTGACACCTCCACGCCCTCGACGATGGCCGGAGTCGCCTCGGTCTCGAGCGCAATCCCTCTTTCCGCCATCAGGCTCTCCACCTCGACAGACTTCGCCTCGACGAGGCTCGCCAGGTTCAGGGCCACGGCCTGCGCCCTTCCTGTCTGCAGCCGCGCCGTGGCCAGAAGCCCGTCGATCATCTGGGACATCTTCTCGACGTTGCGGCGCACGATGCTGCCCGCCTCGCGCCAGTCCTCCACCTTCGCCATCTCATCGTCGGCCACCACCTCGATGTTGGATCTGATCACCGCCAGCGGGGTTCGCAAGTCGTGACTGGTGTCGGCCAGGAGACGCCGCTGGCTCGAGAACGCCTGATCCAGACGCTCGAGCATGTCATCGAAGGTCGACGCCAATCGTGTGATCTCGTCGTCAGGGCCCTGAAGGGCGATCCGCCGGCTCAAGTCCGAAGCCTGGATGTCCCTTGCCACCGACGTGATCTCTTCGACCGGTTTGAGCACCCGCCCGGACATCACCCAGCCCACGACCATGCTGAGCAGGAACAGGGCGATCAAGGCGAAGATGGTGAATCGGGCCACCTCGTTCAGGACGATCTCGTTGTAGACCGATTCGATCATGCGGATCTCACGTGCCTCGAGACTGGGGACGACGCCGATCTGATGGCCATCCTGAAACACCGGCCTGCCCGCCCATACGTACTGGGTCATCGTCTGGGAGCGAAGCCATCGCCGCAGAGCCAGATAGACCAGCCCGAGCAACGCTCCACCCAGACCGAAGACGATCGCCGAGTATTGAACCGAGAGTCGAAACCGAATGGAGCGGAAGACCGGTGGCATCAGTCGTCCAGCCTGTACCCGCGCCCGGATACGGTCTTGATCAATTGTGGATCACCGAGCTTCTTTCGGAGATTGCTCACGGTGACCCTGACTACATTGGTGAGTGGATCGGCCATCTCGTCCCAGACATGTTCCAGAAGGTGTTCCTGACTCAACACTCTTCCGGCATTCGCCATGAAGTAGTGGAGCAGCGAGAACTCCTTGGCTGTCAGGACCAGCCCATTACCGTCCCTGGTGGCCTCGAAGCGGGCCGGGTCCAGCCGCAGCGATCCGATCTCGATGACCGGGTCCACCTGGTCCTCCCGACGCAACAGTGCCCTCACCCGCGCCGACAGCTCGACCATGGCGAAGGGCTTCACCAGATAGTCGTCGGCCCCGGAGTCGAGACCTGCCACCCGGTCCTCGACCTCGTCCCGCGCAGTAAGCATGAGGATGCGTGGACGGTCGCCCTCGAGGGTTGGCAGGTCACCGCTCACCAGATCCCGGCACAACTCCAGCCCGGATCCATCAGGCAGGTTCCAGTCAAGGCAAACGAGGTCGTACCCGGCAGTGCGGAGCTTGATGTCGGCGTCGCCGGCAATCAGGGCCACGTCGACCGCGTGTCCGTCGCGACGCAAGCCTCTGGCGATCGCGTTGGCCAGATCGGGCTCGTCTTCTACCACTAAGAGGCGCACTGATCTCCAAGCTATTGAAGGTCGGCTAACGAATGGATAAACCGCGAACCACTGCCGCGTCTGTCCAGTATGGGTCTTCCGGCCCTAAGGACCATGCAACCAACCACCGATGTATGGGGTCGGAGAATCATGGTCGTTACTTTCATCACCGAAGACCAAGACGGCATACACACCTACACCGGCCGCATCGTCAGCCGCGGGCCGGCCACGATTGTTGTGATGCTGACCGAGCCGTTCAACATGGCGGGCCGATCCGTCCAGTTCCCGATGAGCCACGTGCTGGAGGAGAAGGTCGTCTCGGCCTGACCCCGGTCGATAGACCCATCGACTCCGTGGTGGTCGCGCTTAGTCTGTCCATATGTTCTTAGCAGCCTCGACCTGGGAAGCTCTTGCCGTCGCCGGTGGCGTGGGAGCCGTGGCCGGTCTCATAGGTGGTTTCTTTGCCAGCGCCGACAGCCTCTTTGGTGCTGTGCTCATCGGCATCATCGGCGGTATCGCCGGATCGGCGATCATGCGGATCGCAGGGGCGCCCTCGATCGCATCTGTCGGAGACGGTTTCTCGGTCGTCTGGGCCGCCGCCGGTGGCCTGCTCCTCGGATACGTCGTCGGTCGATCCAACTGACCATCCATAGCTTCGTTTGAGTCTCCACGCTCGCGGGTAAGACCTGTGGGTCCGGAGGGGCCGGACGAGATTCTACGAAGGAGGATTTCAATGGATATTCAGACCGAGCGCCCATGGCATGAGCGTCTGCAGGACGAGGGCACCTGGGATCGGGTGAAAGGCAAGATCCGAGAGCAGTGGGGCGACCTCACCGACGACGAGATCGAGCACGCCCGGGGCAACTTCGAGCAGTTCACCGGTCGTGTGAAGCAGAAGACTGGAGAAACCGCAGAGTCGATCCAGAACAAGTTCCAGGACTGGACTTCCTGATCCCACCAGAATCAGAACGGCAACGGGGCCTCAGGTCCCGTTGCTACGTTTGACGCTTCTCGCTGGAAGCTGGGACTGGGACCTTCAGGCTTCCTGTAGCGAGTGGGTCAACGGTCGGCGAGGATTCCCGCCTCTGCGCAATCGTCCACCAGACGCTCAACGGCGCCGGGATCGGACACTCCCACGAACCCTTGCACCATGATCCGCGACACCCCGAGCGCTGCGTACTCGAGGAATCGCTCTTGACGGGCCGTCCCCTCAGCGGCGCAACCCGCCTCGCCCCAGAGATGAACCGAGACCGCCAGCGTGGATGGATCTCGGCCGATTTCGGCGCAACGCTCGGCGATCACCGGTAGTGCCTTCTCGACTGCTGCCGGCATCACCGCATCGAGATTCAGCTCATCGGCGAAGCGGGCGGCGATTCTCCAAGTGCGGTTGGGCCCGTTGCCACCGACCAGAATCGGCAGCCGAGCACCGCTGAGGCTCTTGGATTCGTGAATCGCATCGACGACATGGGCGTGGTTGCCCTGGAAGGTGGCACGACCCGGGCCCAGCATCCGGGTGATGATCTCCAGGGAGTCCTCGAGTATCTCGAGACGGATCGGCGCAGGGGCGAAACCGTAGCCGTACGCGGTCCACTCGTCTTCCTTCCACCCGGCGCCGATCCCGAGGATCATCCGTCCACCGCTGACTACGTCCAGGGTGGAGATCATCTTGGCGGTGAGGGCAGGATTGCGGTAGGCGGCGGCAAGGACCAGATGGCCAAGTCGAGCCCGGCTGGTGCACATGGCCAGGGCGGCCAGCTCGACAATGGGGTCGAACACCAGAGCCTCCTCCGGTGGTGGGTCCACCTGAAAGTGGTCATAGATCCAAAGTGACTCGAACCCGGCCAGGTCGGCGGCGCTGGCGACATCCATGGTTCGCTGCCAGGCGGTCGCCGCGTCGAGGCCGAAATACTCGCGGTCACAGCCCTGGGGTAGCGTCAGTCCCACTCTCATCGCTTCATCCTTCCCAGGGCCCGTAGACCGCGGTGATGTCCGCGCGGACCTGATCGACAAACGACTCGGTTACGGCTGCAACGTTGGCAACCGTGAACCACAAACCGGATCTCGGTGAACTCCTGGAGAGTGGTCACCCTCGCAGCCACGTCCACCCAGTCGACTCCCATAGCCTCGGGTCTGATATCGACGCCGACCCGGTGCAGGGCGGAAAGCATCAGGTCTGCTTGGTTCTCCTGGAGGAGCGAACCGATGTAGATCCCGAGACCGACCGGCTGGCCGTGAATGAAATGTTTTCCGGTGAGCCGCTCGAGGTTGTAGAAGAAGAAGTGCTCCACACCTTCGATATGGCGTGGGTTCCACCCTGCATCGTGAAACGTGGCTCCCCCCCACCGATGGGCACCCATCAGAGCCCGGATCCCGGTTTCGTTCACTTCTCTGATGTCATCGAGACTCGCCATCACCGTTTCGAGCCGTCGGCGGGCCGCGGAGACGAGGCCGGCGTCGTAGGGCCATCGGGCTTCCTCCCTCCCGGCGTCCCGTGCGATCTCCCAATCCCTGTGAGCGGTGTGTTAACAAAGGATGTCGCCCACTCCGCTCCGGTTTAAGGCGGCCGGCGCGCTGCGAATCACATCGAAATCGACGTAGACGGCCTCGGGCACGGCGTAGCCCATGTACTTGACCTGACCCTGCCGGCGCAGACCGGCGCGATGGCCGAAAGGGGCATTCACGGTCATGGCGGTTGGAACCTGGAACAGTGGCCGGCGCCGCTTCCAGGCGAAGAACTTGGCGACATCGATCGCTTGGCCCCCGCTGACACCTACGACGGCCTCGAAGTCGGGAATTCCGGCAAGCTCCCCCTCCAGCTCGTCGGCATCGATCGACTGCACCAGGTGGACGCCTGCCCAACCGACGCTCAGTCTCTCTTCGAACGTGGGCCAAAGATCGGCCATCGTCACCACGAGATAGGGTTGGTGGACGAAGTTGGGCAGCTCGTCGACCAACCCCCGACCGAACACCGTCCTGAACCCTCCGGTCGGGTCGATGACGTCTCGATCGCTCACGAGGTCAGCGTCACCTTGCTCAAACCCACCGGCGCATCGGGATCGAGCCCCAAGCTGCTGGCCACCGCCTCGGCCAGGAGCTGCCCGGGAATAACGAACGATATTGGCGACAGCTCCTCGATGATTGTCGAGAGGATCAAGGCGGGACGGTCTGTCACGAGTGCGGATGGCTCGTCTCCGACCACCCAACAGGAGCCACCCTGTTCGACGACCCGCCTCAATGCATCGTCGACCATCCGGCCGACCGCACCACGCGGGCGAAAGGCCAGTGTGGGCACCCCGGCGGCGGCCAGAGCCGTCGGTCCGTGCTCGAAGTCAGCAGTCGAGTATGCCTCGGCAAATATCCGAGCCGTCTCTTTGAGCTTCAGCGCAGTCTCCAACGCC
>DATKEA010000098.1:0-6494 GCA_035544615.1 Acidimicrobiia bacterium
GGATATCCGGGCTCGAGACCGGCCGCCCGGGCGGCCGCCTTCACCCCGGGTATGCCGTGGGCCTCGACATCGGCGCTGAGACTGCTCAGTCTCTTCTGGTCGCGCCGGGCCGCGGCGAGATCGTCCTTGGCGGCGGCCAGGGTCCTCAGAACCAGCTCGGGTGCGTAGTTCCCGCTTCCGGTGATCGCTCCGTGGCATCCGACTGCGATGGCGGCGGTGAGTGCCTTCGAGGCGCCCGAGTAGACCACGAACTCGCCGGGAGTGGCGTCGATGATCGACTGGAGACGCACCACGTCTCCACTGGAGTCCTTCATGCCGTGGATGTTCTCGTGACGTGACAGACGGGAGACGAGCTCGAGGGAGAGGCTGTAGGCGGTGACCGGGGGGACCGAGTACAGGTAGACCGGTAATCTCGAAGTGTCGGCCACCATTCGGTAATAGTTGAGGATGGCCTCCTCCCGGCCCCTGGCGGTGGTCGTCGGGGTCATGACCAGGATGCTGTCGGCCCCCGCCTCGGTTGCCTCCTCGACCATGGCCAGAGCCTGCCTGACCGACTCGGCGGCGATGCCGCACATGATGTGGGTCTTGCGCCGTCTGATCGTCTTGACCAGCCGGGCGCGCTCTCCCGGCTCCAAGTAGGGCCCCTCCCCGTTGGATCCGCCGATGACGAAGCCTTCCATCCCCCTCTCTGCGAGACTGCGCACGTTGTGGGTGTGGGCCTTGAGGTCGATCTCGCCACGTCGGGTGAACGGGGTGATGAGGGCAGGCAGATAGTCGGGCGGCACCGTCACCCCGGCAGGTTAGGTCGTCAGTCGATCAGGTTGAACGTACGCTGATTCGCTGAGCCGGGTGGCGGGGTCTTGGCGTTGGGAGGCACGATGTCGGCCTCGAGGACCCAGGCGGTGACCGCCTCGAGGTTCCTGTTCCACGCACCGGCGGGGATGGTGCCACAGGTGATCCGGGTATCGGGGGGGTCGGCTATGCAGGCACCACTGTCGTCCAGACCCGGGGTGTGCATGATGTCACAGCCGTCGGGGCCTGCGGTGCAGCCATACCAGGTGGTGTCGAGGAACACCGGTCGGTAGTCCTTGATGTGATAGGGGTTTCCGGTGAAGTCGAGCTCCCACAGCTCGGGCACCCACCCGAACCGCGGCGAGCTGGCGAGATCATCGGTGAAGATCTCTTCGTCGTTGTCCTTCGCCCAGGCGATACAGATC
Source organism: Acidimicrobiia bacterium (assembly GCA_035544615.1). Taxonomy (GTDB): domain Bacteria; phylum Actinomycetota; class Acidimicrobiia; order Spongiisociales; family ZC4RG35; genus JARDZU01. Next base: position 1,218 of record DATKEA010000098.1, read on the forward strand.
CCCATCTCCGGTGGTGTGTCCACCCCGCTGCAATCACTGCCGGGAATGCCGGTCTTCAGATAGTCCCACAACGGGATGTCGTCGACGATGGCTGCGGCCTTGGGCCCTCCGGCACTCCGGACTGTGTAGCTGCCGGCACCGGAGGCCTGCAGCGCACCCGGGTAGGGAGAACTGGCATAGGCAGACCCCCCGTACAGCAGACCTTGCTCCAGGTTGGAGCCGATACCGGTCTGGGAGTTGACCGTGTTCGGCTGGGCACCGATGTCAGGGCAGTTGGACGACTCCTCGACCTCATTGTCGATGACGGGGTCGTATTTGCTCAACGGGTGGTCGGTGCCCCGGGCGATGTTGGCGACGAGTCGTCCGTTCTCGTCACCACTGCACCTCTGGGTCCAGCCCTTTTCTAGGTTCCCGTAGAGGAAGAAGTCGGCCGAACCGAAGTTTCCCGAGGTCGGCAAGTCCTCGCATGGCCCGAAGTTGGGGTTTGCCCCTGCCTTGAGACAGTTGTAGTCCGAGGACGCGCCGAGCCCGGGTAGCAGGAAAGGCAGCACGCCACCAGGAGGGTCGAAGCTGGTGCCGGCGATCGCCTCGGCTGTTGTGGCCACGGTGTTGAAGCCGACCGCCTTGCCGATCGAGGTCGGATTGTCGATGGTTGGGATGCGGACCCAGGCCCGCTGGTTGTTGACGTTGAAGGCGATGCAGGCCGAGACCGCGGGGACGGTGGTGTATCCCGCCGGGGGAGTGGCACACCGTGAAGCATCTGTCCAGATGGCCAGAGAGGCGTCATCCAAGGTGGCGTTGGCCACGTCGCGCGCCTCCACCGCCCCGTTGCATCGGGAGAGAGAGATACCGGACAAAGCGGAGCACTCCGGGTGACCTGCGGCGGTTGGGGATGCAAACTGGACCGCGGCCAGGGCGCCGACGTCGGCGGCGCTCTGGTTCTGCCTGCGCTCGTTGAACCCCATCCCGGCGGCATCGAGGGCCACCGCGGCGAAGGTGAGCAGAACCACCAGGCTCAGCGCGATGAGCAGGGCGCTGGCCCCGGCGTCCTCGCCCCTCAGTCGAGCGGTCTCCCGCTTCAAGATGGAGAAGAAGTGCTTCATGGACACAATTGTCCTGCTGGATTGGTGTCGGCCCATCCGGCGGGTTGCTCGACCCGTATCTCGACCTCTGACACGAGCCGCAGACTCGCCGGGATCGCCCAATCCATGAACCCGGTCAATGTGCTGGGGGGTGAGTCGACCTTGGCGGTGGCGGGGTCGCCCACATCACCTGCGCTCTGCAGGGTCACCAGGGCGCCGGTGGTCACGTCCATACGGTTGCATATCTCGGCAACGATCTGATCGGTCTGCGCGGAGGTGCGTGTACTGGGAGCGGGGTTGACCGGACCGATTGGATAGTTCACAGCGATCAGTCGGGCCCCTTCGCGTGCTCCGTGTCGAGCGTCGAGGTTCTGGGAGAAGAGCCAGGCGAACTCGATCATCCCGAAGATGAGAAGCAGGAGGAAGGGGGCGAGGAGGGCGAACTCGACGAGGTTTGCGCCGCGATCTCTTCGATCCCGCATGTGCTTACGCACGGCGACCCCCAGAGCCCTGGCGGTCAGCCGAGGTGAAAGACCTGGCACCGTACAACATTGTTCACCCTCCGTGGTCAGCCGGTTAGTAGGCCTGGACTATCAAACTGGGGGCAGCTGACCTGGCCCCGCATGATATGTCACTCTCAGTGGTCAGTCCATAGGCAATTTGGACTACAGATACTTCGGCAATTCGGCGCCGAAAGTTGAGGGGTTATGTGAGGTCGGCGGGGCCGCTATCTCAGCAGATGCAGCGCTCTGACCGATGCCGTGGCGGGGAAGAACTCCTGGGTGTCCTCATGGAGCATTCCGAGCTCCATCTGGAAGGCAGTGACTGCTCCAACCGAGTCCGACCCCAAGGTGTGGTTGTGCCCACAGTTGACCGTCGGGTTGGCGGCGAGGTCGTTTGGACACGCGGTGCTCCCTCCGATCTCAGCGGGTGAGAAGATGGTGCGACACCGATTGGCGTCGCAGTTCTGGTAGATGGTCTCGATCCAGACAGGGGAGAAGAAGTCGATCAGGTAAGACCCTGGACCAGATGGGTATGAGGTGAAGATCGGGACTGCCGCGAAACGACGATGCTCGCTCAGGCTCGCGGAGAAAACCGAACCATCGGCGGGTGTCCACGCGTCGAGACATGCCACCATCTCTTGGAACTCATCGACGTTCCCGGTGATCGCCCCGGCTGCCCACGAGCAGCTCGGGTCGTCGAGGTATGCCCAGAGGGGCGTGTTGTCGAGGGTGAAGCCTCGCACCGAGACAGATCCGGTCGACCATGCCGAGTTGTACTCGAGCCTTCCGTCGGCGGCGCCGAACGACTGGCCGTTGATCGATCCGAAGATACCCGTTATCAAGCCTTCCGTTGCTCCCTGCGTGGGCGACCCGGTTTGGACTTCGAGCTGGTTGATGTCCTCGGACTTGTTGGGACACACCGTGTGATCGTGGACGACAGGGTCCCCCGGATTCCACTCCACCATGATGTGGTCCGACCCCTTGGCGACGTTGATGGCACTTCGAACGTTCGAGGTCCCTTGTGCGCAGGTCGATGGATTGTCGAGATCGCTACTAGAGCTCCCATACAAGGCCATGTCCAGATACCCGAAGAACCCGCTTTGCGGTCCGTCGCATGGGGGGACGGTCTGTGGAGCCTGATTGGAGAACAGACAGATATTCGATCCGGATCCCGCGGTCCACGGGATCACCTGCGCGGAGGCCTGGCTCGTCTGTTCTGCCTCCGCCTCGGTGCGAACCGTTATCTCATCGATCCCAAGGATCGCTCCGAAGGTGGTATCCACCGCGTCAGCGGGCAACACCACCCTCGCCTGTCCGAAGTTCTCTGTGAACGAGATGCAGTCGGTGAGGGACGAGACGATCGTGTACTCCGGCGGTGGGGAGGTATCGGTGCACGCGTCCCAGTCGAGTGTCCGACCAGGAAGATTGGCAGCCACCACGGTCTGAGCCTCTGCCGCACCGGCATCCTCCGGGCTCCCACCGGTCGCCGCGGCAAGCGCTGCCAGCGAAGCGAAATCGACGCCGGATTGCGCCTGGCGCTTCTCCCCGAAGGCGTTACCCCCATCGAGAACCACGGCGGCGACTCCCATGATCACCACCATCACCATTGCGATGAGGATCGCACTGGCACCACGATCTGACCGAACTTCGGCTCTCATGGACATGGAGCCAGGTCCTCTCCATCGACGAAGGTGGTGGACTCCTGTTCCACCCGACCCTCCACAATGGAGCTCAGCGTGGGATTCGCGCCCCAGAAGACGCCGAACAGCCCGGTCAGCTGTCGCACGTTTGCCGTCACGCTCACGGATATGTCACCGCCCTGGTCGACGTCCGTGTTGAGGAGGATCTCGGTGATATCGGTGGAACTGACCATGTCGTCGACGCAGGCGCGAGACTGGATGTCCGCGAAGGGAGCGTTGACGATGGCCAGCCGCAGTGTCTCACGAGCTTTGTGCCGCACATCGATTTCTTGGGCGAAACCCCAGCCGAATTCCATGATTCCAAGGAGCAGAAGGATCAGCAGCGGTGCGAGCAGGGCGAACTCGACGAGGTTCGCGCCTCGATCACCATCACGTTTGAACCAGCCCATTTTTCCCCTGACCCGCCGTTTGGGAGTTGCACACCCCGTGCCTTGGGTCGGCATCTTACCCACGCTCCGTGATCGATCGGTGGGTACTCCGACCTTGGAATAAGTGGTGTCTCCGGAGCCCTGAGGCTCGAGGGTTGATCAGAGCGGCGCTCTGATCTGGTTTCCATTGATCCATTTCCCAGCTTTCCCTGACTCGGGTTTCACATCCCTGCATGTGAAGCCACAGCACAGCCGTGTCACACGGGTGTGGTTGCCCCATCGACAGTGTTGTCGGTGAGATATGGGGGTCGATGGGTCGACAGGCCTAAAGGATCAGCAATGATCCGGGTCCTGATGCCCAGTCGTCTTCCCGGCCTTCCCGTTGGACCGGCTCGACTCACCCGGTCATGGCTTGCTGATCGTCAGGGAGGTCCCGCTGCTCGACGTGAATGTCACCGAGGCGTTCCGTTTGTGTATGCCCCCGAGCTGACAGACGTTGTCAGTGCAGCTCGCCGAGCCGGAGATACTCCACGTGCCGCTCAGGTCACCGCCACCGGTGTCGGTGACGATGGCGGTCCAGGTCGAACCGTTGTTGACACTGGAGCCGACCAGGCTCTCCTCCCCGCCGCCGTCCGAGCTCACGGTCACGTTCTGACTGTCGGAGTCGGTGGATCCGTCGTCGTCGGTCACAGTGAGTGTCACCGTGTACGTGCCGTCGGCTCCGTAGGTGTGGTCGGGGTGTTGAGTCGTCGATCCGCTTCCGTCTCCGAACCCCCACGACCACGACACGACCGAGCCGTCACCGTCGCTGCTGGTGTCGGTGAATGTGCAACTCAGGTCGGCGCATGAGAACGTGAACGACGCCGTCGGCGGCTGGTTGGCCGGCGGCTCGCCACCATCACCTGGGATCAAGGTCGGGGAGAATCCGGTGACATCGAGCAAGGGCTCTTTGATGCCGTCACCGGAGTCGTCGGTCCAGTCGAAGTTGCCGCTGGTGATCACCTGGTCGTACAGGCCGAAGACATCACCGGCGTCGTTCGGGTTGTTCGACGAGGCGAGCAACCCCAGGGCACCGGCGGCGTGTGGTGACGCCATCGATGTTCCCGAGATGGTCCCGTACGAGCCCTCCTCGATGGGGAAGGTGGACAGGATGCAAACACCGGGCGCGGCGATCTGGACCGCATCACCCCAGTTGGAGAAGTCGGCCAGGGTGTCGTCCTGGTCGGTGCGACAGGTTGGCGACCCGTTCCCACCCGGCTCACCGTCGAAGTCGGCGAGGGCCGAGACGGTGAGGACGTTGTCGAATGCCGCCGGGCTGTAGTTGTTGGCGTCGTCATCGGAATTGCCCGCGGCCACGGCGAACGCCACTCCGGCGTTCACAGCTCCCTGGATGGCGTCGTACTCGGCCTGGCTGAACCCGGCGCCGCCGAGACTCATGTTGGCCACCTCGATGGTGTCGGCGTTGGCCGCCACCCAGTCGATGCCGGCGACGACCTCCGAGGCCCATCCCGATCCTCTGGAGTCGAGCACCTTGACCGCCCAAATGCGCGCACCGGGCGCTACACCGACCACACCGTCGTCGTTGTCGATGGCGGCAATCGTTCCGGCCACATGGGTGCCGTGG
>DATKEA010000099.1:0-13792 GCA_035544615.1 Acidimicrobiia bacterium
ATGTTCCTCCACGGGAGCATCGGCCATGTCCTGTTCAACATGTGGTTTCTCTGGATCTTCGGCAACAACGTGGAGGAGGCCTACGGCCACCTCGGGTACCTCCTGGTGTACCTGCTCGGTGGCCTCGTCGCGACTGGCGCCTATGTGGTGATGAACCCCCAGGCTACGGTCCCTCTGGTCGGGGCCTCGGGTGCGATAGCCGTCGCAATGGGGGCCTACGCGGTGCTCTTCCCCGGCCATCGAGTGCTCTCCTTCGTCGGCTGGTTCCTGATCCCGGTCCCCGCCGCCTTGTTCCTCGCCTTCTGGTTCATTGCCCAGTTCGGTCTCGGTGGCATCGGGGTGGCCTGGGAGGCACACGCCGGCGGCTTTGTCTTCGGGGCCGTGGTCAGCCTGCTGTTCCGTTCCCGGCTGATGCGAAGAGTGCCCCGTTGAGTCGCCGGTCGAAAGCGGGTGTCATCACCCTCCTGCTGGCTGCAATGACGGCATTGGCAATGGCCCCCCTCCTCATGCCCGACTCGTACTCGGTGGTGAGGCACTCGGTCAGCGAGTCGGCAGCCCAAGGGGTAGACGGCGCATGGTTGGCTCGGCTCGGGTTCCTCCTTTTTGGCTTCGCCGCCCTGTTTCTCGCCGTCGGTCATGGGTCGAGGTGGGATGGGATGGGCAGGCTGGCCCATGCCGGCTTCGGCGTCTCGATAATCGCCGCGGCCGCCTTCTCGCATGGTCCCTGGGACGGCTCAGCCTTCGACGAATTCGAAGACTTGCTTCACTTCACAGCATCGTTTGGAGTGGGCCTCTTCTTCACGGTCGGTCTCGTTCTCGTCGCTGTCCGGAGGACCCACCCCCCGGGATGGCTGAGAGTCGTCGACGGCGTTGCGCTGGTGGCCGCGCTTGTGATCCCGCTGGTCATGGCCAACGTCTCTGCGTCAGGGCTGGTGCAGCGCGTCATGTTTATCGTCGTTTTCCTCTGGTATGGCCTGGAGACGATGCGAGCCCGCGGCGACGACGTGGGCGGTGGGGCGACATTGTCTACTGATGCTGCGCAAGTGAATCGCAATAACTAAGCAACACTGAACATGTAGCCCAATCTGAAGGAGAAATGTCGTCGCAGTGTGTAGTGTCACTGTTCATTGGCTATGGAACTGGACCTGGGAAGACGGCGGTTGAGTTGAGCCGGATCCTGCTCAAAGACGGTTGTGTGCTCAGCCTCGACAAGAAGATCGGCAACTTCCACCGCGCCGATGTGCTGATCGACGGGACGACGATCAGTGCCGTCGGCCCCGATCTGAGGGCGGGGAATGCCGAGGTGATCGACGTGTCCGACACGATTGTCATGCCAGGGTTCGTCGACACCCACCGTCACGTGTGGGAGGGTCTGTTCCGCAATCTTGGCGATCGGGCCCCGTCTGCGGGCACCGATCCCGGCGCTCTCTCACGCAAGGTCGGGCCCTTCTACCGTCCCGAGGACGTGCACGCGGGAAACCTGGTCGGGCTTCTCGGCGCCCTCGACGCCGGGATCACCACGGTTCTCGACTGGTCTCATATCCAGGTCACACCCGAGCACACCGATGCCGCTATCGCCGCCCATCACGAAGCCGGCATCAGGGCCGTCTTCGCCTACGGTGCCCCGTGGTGGGGTGAGCCGGACCCCTCTCGGGCAGATTCGATTCGTCTGCTGGCCGGGACCCATTTCGCCACCGGCGGTCAGCTGCTCACGCTGGCCCTGGCCCCACCCGGCCCCGAGTTCGCCTCTATCGAGTCGACCCGGGAGGATTGGGGCCTCGCCCGTGAATTGGGCGCCCGGATCTCGGTGCACGTCGGGGTGGGGGACCAGAAACAGCGGGGAAAGCTGGCCGAGATGGCGCAAGCCGGGCTGCTCGGCCCTGACACCACCTATGTCAACTGTGCCACCCTCAGCGACGAGGAGATCGAGATGATCGCCGACAGTGGAGGTTCGTTCTCCCTGTCGGCGGCGGCGGGGATGATGATGGGCTACGGGATGCCTCCGATCCAGCAACTGATCGATCGTCAGATCAGCCCCAGCCTCAGCGTCGACGCCGAGAGCAACGTCCCCACCGACATGTTCACCCAGATGCGAGCAGTGATATCTATCCAGCATGCCAGCCTCTTCGACCTCAAGCTCGCCGGCAAGGGCGGTGTCCCCAACCTGCTCACGACACGGAGAATCATCGAATACGCCACCATCGAAGGCGCCAGGGCCAACGGCCTCGGCGACGTCACCGGGTCGCTCACCCCGGGCAAACAGGCAGATGTGATCGTCCTCCGCTCGGACACCCCCAACATCTTTCCCATCAACGACCCGATTGGGGCCGTGGTGTGGGGGATGGACACGTCGAACGTCGACTCGGTGTTCGTCGCCGGGAAACCCCTGAAGCGGGATGGCGAGCTGGTCGGTGTCGATATGGCCCGGGTCAGCGAACTTGCTTACGCCGCTCGTGACCACGTCGCTCGCAGCGCCGGGCTAGAGCCACCGGCCCTGGAGGCGGTCGGATGACCACCCCCCGTGCCTCCAAGGCTCCTTCCGCCGTCATCACCTCGTTCGTGGTCGGGTCCCGGTACATGCCGGTCTATCTGGCGCTGATCGTGCTTCTCGTTGTGGCTTCAATCTGGGCGCCGGCCACCTTCAGCAATGCCGGGCTCAACCAGATCGCTCCTCTCGGGACGTTTCTCGCCATCGCTGCCTTGGGTCAGATGCTGGTGATCATGACCGGTGGCATCGACCTCAGTGTGCCCGGGACCTTCCTGCTCGGAGGGCTGGTCATGGTCGGGGTTGGGCAACAGTCGGACGACCGGATCTGGATCGCCTATCTGACTGCGGTGGGGGTGGCGGTGGTGATCGGCCTGCTCAACGGGATCCTGATCGGAGGGCTCAAGCTGAACGCGCTGATCGTCACGCTGGCGGTGGGCCAGGTCGGATCGGGTGTGGCCAATCGCTACTACACCACTGTCGCCATCCAGAAACCGGTTCCGCCGGGTCTTTCCGATTGGGCCAACGGGACCTTCCTGGGTGTGACCCCGATCTTCTGGATCGGGGCGGCCCTGGCCATCGCCCTCATGATCGTGTTCAGATTCACCGGCTTGGGACGGAAGTTTCAGGTGATCGGGGCCAATCCGGCGGCCTCGATGGTGCTCGGGTTGCGGGTGAACCTGTACCAGATGATGGCCTACGTGGTGGCCGCCATCCTCTACGCCAGCGCCGGTGTGCTCCTCGCCGCCTATCTGCGTTCCCCCGGGGTGACGGTCGGGGCCCCCTACCTGCTCGGGCCGATCGCGGCAGTGGTCATCGGCGGCGCCTCCCTGACCGGCGGCCTGGCCAGCCCGATCGCCACCTGGTCCGCGGCGTTCTTCCTCGCCGGGCTCAACCAGATGATGAGGGTCATGGGCCTGCCCACCTCCCTGCAGTTCGTCGTGTTCGGACTGGTGATCGTGGGCGGGATGTTGGTCTCGGGGGACCGGATCATCAAGGCCGTCGAAAGAGTCCTGCGCGACCGGTCTCGGCTGGGGCGGCGCCGGGATGGGAATCTTGCCGTCGAAGGCGGCGAGCCATGAGAGAAGGAGAAGACGATCGAACCTCGAAATCGGGAGACAAACCAACCAACAGAGAATGGAGGAGGACGATGAAACCCAGGGTTATTGCCCTGATTGCCGTGTTGGCACTCGTCATGGCCGCCTGTACGGGCGACGTGGCTGAGACGCCAACCACCACGGCACCAGACGACGAGCCGACGACTACCGCGGGCGCCGAGCCCACCACCACGGCTGGTGGGGAGACCACAACCACTGGTGGCTCCGACGACCCACTCGCCGAATTCGGCGAGTCGACCGCAGCCGACCCGGCGCTGGTGGAGAAGGCTCTCGGCCCGGTGGGTGAGGTGCCGGACGTCGTCCTGGCATCCATCGCCCGGGCGAGCCAGGACCTCGACCAGGCCACCATCGACAAGGCGATCGAGTGTTACACCAACGCCGTCGAGTGCGATACCGGCACCGGTGGCGACGTGATCATGGGATACGCCGACGGTGGCGGCCTCAACGTGTGGCGCCAGGTGACCCGGATGGAGGCCATCCTCCAAGCCCTCACCTATCCCGAGATAGGCACCATCGTGATGCGCGATGCCCAGTGGTCAGCCGACCCGGCGGTGCCCATCGGCGACATCAACTTCATGGTGGAGCGTGGTGTCACCTTCATCATTGGCTATCCCGACTGGGGATTGGCTCTTGGTGACGCCATCAAGGCTGCCGAGGCGGCGGGTATCCCCTACGTCCCGTACTCTGCGGGTTGGGTCGGTCTACCCGGCCAGGATGGAGCACTCACTCCCGGCACCGACTACCTGACCATCGTCGGGGAAGACCTGTGTGCTCTCGGTGAGAGCTTCTCCCAGGTCATCAACGACGGAGTTGGCGAGGGCACGATCGGGGTCCTCGGCGGAACGCCTGGCAACGCCCTGTCGCTGGGCTGGCAGCAGTGCCACATCCCAACGCTGGCCGATGGGATCGACGTGATCAACCCGCCGGCGGATCCGAACTCGACCACCGGTGACACCTTCTGGGCCAACGACGTCGCCCGGGACGTCGTCAGCGGTTGGCTGTCGACTAATCCCGACCTTGCCGGGTTCAGCTACGAGTATGCCGACGGGCTCTACACCGCATTGGACGGTGTGGAGATCGACGAGATGACCATCGCCATCCGCACCGACGAGCAGACACTGTTCTGCGACTGGGCCGAGCGCAACAACCCGAACTACCGCATCTGGTACTCGGCGGGAGGCAACTTCCAGTCGAGGACCGCAGTGACGGCTCAGATGTTGAATCTGGCCGGTTATGAGGTCCCCTCCGAGATCGTGGTTCCCCATGTGATGCGTGAGGTCACCGCGGCCGACTGCAACCCGGACAGGGTGACACCAACGGTGTCCGGCACCTCCCTGGTGCCTGATGAGGTCCTTGCCCTGATGTACCCGGGAGGATGAGCAACGGCGGTCCCGAAGGAGGGTCGACTAGCCCGGAGACCGTCCTCGAACTGGCGGGAGTCTCCCGCCAGTTCGGGGCGGTCCGGGCGCTGACCGATGTCCGCTTCGATTGCCGCGCCGGCGAGGTCCATGCCCTCGTCGGCGAGAACGGCTCGGGGAAGTCGACTCTCCTCGGGATTGCCAGCGGGTTCGTAGAGCCCGATCGGGGCACTGTGCGCATCGCCGGAAAGACGTTGCGCACCGACTCCCCGGCTCTGGCCCGCAAGCTGGGTCTGGCCATGGCCTATCAGGACACATCGTTGGTTCTGGCCCAGCCGGTGAAGAACAATCTCTACATGGCGCTGCCCCCCGAGGACAGACCTCCTTTCTGGCGGAGGAAGAAATGGGCGCGCCGGCTCCTGGGTGAGTTCGACCTCGACATGGAGCTCTTCCCCGATTCCCCGGCCGGGTTCCTCACCCTCGCCGAACGCCAGTTGTTCGAGGTGGCCAAGGCCCTGGTCTCCGATCCCAAGGTGCTCCTGCTCGACGAGCCAACAACGGCACTCGGGCCGGACGAAGTGGAGTCGCTCCATCGGACAGTGGCAGCCTGCAGGACGCGCGGCGTCGGCGTGGTGTATGTCAGTCATCGTCTTCCCGAGGTGCTCGAGATCGCCGATCGGATCACTGTGCTCCGCGATGGCAAGACCCGCGGGACCTTCGATGCCGGGACGACCACCGAGCACGACCTTGTCGAGCTGATTGTGGGCCGTCCCTTCGAGAGCGCCTTCCCGGTCCCGGCGGATAAGTCGGAAGAGCCTCGCGAGGTGCTGGTGGTTTATGGCTTCCAGGGCCAGTCTTTCGGTCCGGTCAGCTTCACGCTGGAAGCGGGCGAGGTGGTCGGGATCGCAGGGGCCGAAGGAAACGGCCAGCCTCAGCTCTTCGACACCTTGGCCGGGCGGACTCCTCCCCGGGCCGGGCGGGTGGTATGTGACGGTAAGGAGCTGACTCTGATCTCCACCCACGAGGCGGTCCGCGCCGGGATCATGCTGCTTCCCGGCGATCGCAAGCATGAGGCTCTGGCCACGGTGCTCGGGGTTCGAGCCAACTCCACCATCCAGTCCCTCCGCAGGTTCAGCTTTTTCGGTTTCCTGCGACGGCGCTCCGAGCGCAAGGCGGTCAGGGACCTCCTCTCCCGTCTCGAGATACGCACCCCGTCACTGGAGCAGCCGGTCGAGTTCCTCTCCGGTGGCAACCAGCAGAAGGTGTCGGTTTCCCGGACCTTCCTCCGTGAGCCCTCGGTGATCCTCGCCTACGAGCCGACTCAGGGGGTTGATGTGGGCTCCAGGTTCGACATTTACCGGGCTTTGCGAGCGAGGACAGACGCCGGGGCAGCCCTTCTGGTCAAGTCGAGCGACCCCATCGAGCTCTCCGGGCTGTGCGATCGGGTGCTGGTCATGTCACGAGGGACCATCGTCGAAGAGATCCCCGGCGACGAGCTGAACGAGCTTCGGATCGTCGAAGCCATCGTCCGTGGTCCCGGGGTGTCGCGCTCGGGGCGGTCCCCCTTCGGGGTGGCCATGCCCAAGGCTCCGACCCGAGAGCCCACCCCATGAGCCGGCTTCTGGAACGGACCCGTCAGAAGGTCCGCAAGGTCCTCCGCAACGCCCGGGACAAGAACAAGTGGCGCAAGGTGATCAGGGTCAGGCTGTGGATGCCGGTGGCGCTGCAGGTCCTGTTGATCCTGGGGGTGGTCTGGTACACCGATACCCAATTCGAGGGATTCATCAACCGGACCAACACGGTCAATATCCTGCTCATCGCCGTTCCCCTCGCCGTGGCGACCATGGGTCAGATCCACGCCCTGCTCGTCGGTTACCTCGACCTTTCCATCGGCGCCATGATCGGCCTGGCCGTCGTCATCGCCTCGTTCATGCTCCGCCCCGAGTCCTCCCCGAGCGCCCTTCTCGCGGGAATCGGCACCATCTTTCTCTGCGCACTGGCAGTCGGGCTGGTCAATGCCGGTCTGGTGAGGGGAGTGAAGATCCCTTCGATCATCGCCACTCTGGCCACCCTGAGCATCCTCGACGGCATCTCCCTCACCCTGCGACCGACTCCGGGCGGGACCATCGACCCCGAGTTCTTGTCTCTTCTCCGGGGAGGCATCGGGCCTGTCCCGCTCGCTTTGATCCTGGTGGTGGTCGGTGCGGGTCTGCTCGACCTGTGGCTCCATGCCAGCGGGTCCGGACTCAAGGTCAGCGCGGTCGGTTACGACGAGCGGTCGGCAAAGCGAAGCGGAGTCCGGACCAACTGGGTCCGGGTGCGAGCGCTGATCCTCTCCGCACTGTTCGCCTCAATAGCCGCCCTATTTGTCATGACCCGTTCCGGTGTGGGCAATGCCCAGATCGGGACCAGCTACACCTTGAACAGCATCACCGCCGCCGTGCTCGGAGGCGCCGCCCTTTCCGGAGGTCGCGCCACGTTCGTCGGCGGCACGGTCTCCTCGGTCCTTCTCGCCGTGATCATCACCGTGCTCCCCTTCCATGGGCTCTCCCCAGACGTGGGGCCGATGGTGATCGGAGTCCTCGTCCTGATCGGGATCATCCTGTTCCAGGTGGGGGACATCAAGGAGCTGGTGAAGCGCAACTTCCGCCGGGCGCGGCGCATCGTCCTCGGTAGCCGGCCGCCCAAGGCGGCCGAGCTCCCGGCGCTCTATCCCGTGGGCAACGATTTCGGCGTGGTCCCCACCGGGCGCAAGCTGATCAGGGGCGGGATCGTGCTCAGCCTCGACCCGGTGGTCGGTGACTTCGCCAACGGGGACGTCCTGATTGACGGGGACAAAATCGCCGCGGTCGGACCGAATCTGGCGGTCAACGGCGCCGAGGTGATCGACGCCTCGGGGATGATCGTCATGCCCGGCTTTGTCGATAGCCACCGTCACATCTGGGAGGGGATCCTGCGCAACATCGGGACCGACGTGCCTCTCGAGGGAAGGGTCAGCTACATCTCGTTCGTGCTCCGCACTCTGGCCCCCGCCTTCCGACCAGAGGACGCTTATGCGGGTAACATGGTCTCCGCCGTCGGCGCCATCGACGCCGGGATCACCACTCTTCTCGATTGGTCCCACATCCAGGCCTCACCGGCACACACCGACGCAGTGATCCAGGCGCTGCGCGACTCGGGGCTGCGGGGAGTGTTTGCCTACGGGTTCCCCTGGTGGGGCAAGTGGGAGGAGCGTCAGCCCAGCTGGTTCGTCCGGGCCGCCACCGAGCATTTCTCTTCGAAGGACCAGATGCTGACCCTGGCCCTGGCCGCCCCCGGCCCCGAGTTCACCGACTTCGAAGTGGCCCGGGATCACTGGAAGCTGGCCCGGGAGACCGGGGCCCGGATCACCGCTCATGTCGGGGTGGGGACCTACGGTCAGGATGCGAAGGTGCAGGAGATGGGTGAGGCCGGTCTCCTCGGTCCCGACACCACCTATATCCATTGCACCACCCTCAATGACACCGAGATCCAGATGATCGTCGACACCGGCGGCACCGTCTCCCTGGCCTCCCCGGTGGAGATGATGATGGGTCACGGGATGCCACCGATCCAGAAGTTCCTCGATCGTGGCCTCAACCCCTCGCTCAGCATCGATGTCGAGACCAACGTCCCCAACGACATGTTCACCCAGATGCGCTCGGTCATCTCGCTCCAGCACGCCCTGGCCAACCAGGCGGGCAGACCCGCCATCACCATGCGCGACGTGCTCTGGTACGCCACGATGGAAGGGGCGCGGGCCAACGGGTTGGAGGACAAGGTTGGAAGCCTCACCGTGGGCAAGGCGGCCGATCTGATCATGCTCCGCACCGACAAGATCAACGTGACCCCGATCAACGACCCGGTGGCGGCGGTGGTGGCGGGGATGGACACCTCGAATGTCGACTCCGTGTTCATCGCCGGCCGGGCGATGAAGCGAAGGGGCAAGCTGCTTCACGTCGACTGGCCCGCGGTGCGCCGCATGGTGTCCGAGTCGCGCGACTACGTCGTGGAGAAATCCGGGTTCAAGCTTCCAAAGATCTGAGCGGGGCAGGCAGCTTCTCGCCGAGCGTCGGGAAGGTCAGCCTTCCTTGCGACGCTGGACCTCCTCGAAGCCCACGATCACCACGAACGAACCGACGACCAGAACCAGCCAGCCAAGCCATATCCCAATTCGAGGAAGGGCGAAACCGGGGGTGGTAGCGGCGTCGCTACCGAATCTGAGTTGTGAGACCGTTGCGCCGTCCTCCGCAGCGGCTAGCGGGACCTCGCCGCCCATGCTTTCGGGAGAGGGTTCACCCTCGGCGGTGTCTGCATCCGGATCTATCCCGAAGCGCAGTTTGCTCAGGTCGAGCGAGAAGGGAGCCGGGCCGGCGGCGGGAGGCTGGCCGGCGGCGGCTGCCAGCACGGTTGAACCGTCGGTGGTGGTGGTCGAGTTGTCGGTAGTGGTGGTTGTGACGGACGAGTCGGGGGTGGTGCCGGCTGTGGTGGTCGGCGGTGCCGGCACGGTCGAGGTGGTCAACGGTGTGGTGGTCGGAGTCGACGTTGACGAGGTGGTCCCTGAACTTGGTCTCGTTGAAGTTGTGGACGGCATCCTTGTCGTAGTTGAGGTAGTCGTTGTGACCGTGGTGGTGGTGGTCGTTGAGGTGGTTGGGGCCGAAGTCTGCGTCGAACTATCAGTGACGTCGTAAACGGTCGAGGTGCAGCCGGTGGCGACCTGACAGGCGCTCACCGTGTGTCGACCTGGAGGGGCATCGGAGGGGATGGTGACGCCGACATTGATCTGCCCGGAAGTATCAGGAGTGGCAGTGCCCAGGTTTGAGCAGTTCTCGCCGTCCCAGCAGAGCTGCACTGACAGTGGCAGGAACTCGCTACCGCTGATGGTGGCCGATGATCCGGCTAGCCCCGACGAGGGAGATATCGAGATCGACGCGGCGAATGCTGGGGGTGCCATGGTGATCTGAATCAGCAGCAGCATCACCACCAGGGTTATCGCCCCTGAGGTCACCCGAACCAGATGGCGGACTGGTTTCTCCACGTGACGTTCCCCGTTGATCGCCTCCCTTGGGGAGCCTACCCGAGAGTTTCATCTTGTGTCTGGGGACCTTTCCCCATGCCGATGAGCGGGGAGTTCGGCGACGAGCGTTGTGGGGATGACTTCTACCGGCACTTGGGGTCGTCCCGGGGTGACCCCAACCTCAACTGGTCCTACTTCTCCCCCTCGCCTGAGAGCTGGGAGGAAAGAGACCGGAGGTTCTTCTGCTTCCTGACCCGGGTAGACGAGGCGCCGTTCAGCGGATCGCTCGGGAACAGTGGCGGCGTCGGTGTCGACACTTGATCGGGCCGGGATTCTCGTAGCAGAGATGTGACTCCTCGTTGATCGGGCCGAAACACACTCTCCGGTACTTTGGCAGTGCTCACGGAGAGGGGATTTCTGGCTCCCGATCGGCACCCGGACCGTGGGAGAGCAGCTTCGGCTGTTCGAGCAAGAGAGCGAGCCTGGTGGGTCGGAGTGGGGTGTGAACATAAGCCTCCTCCTCCTCAAGAGTCGGTAACAAGTCGATCCTGTTCCGACCCCCCGGCTCGTGCACAGGTCGATCCGTCAGTTGGTCCCACCGGCCATGACGCCTTCGCCCGTAACCCAAATTGCCGCTAGGACGATTACAGGAGGTGACAACTCGGACCAAACCGGAGCGACTCATGCCAAAACTGAAGAGATCAGCCTTTGCCACTTTTATCGTCGTCGGGCTGTTGGCCGGCTCGGGTGTGGCTTGGGCGGCCGACGACGAGGTCGGTGAGATCGACGAGGTCGATGAGGGCGTCGAGGTCGGTCAGGTGGCCGACACCTTGTTCAGCTTCGGTTACGACCTGATCAATCGCATGTTCGTATTCAACCTTTCGGCGCTGGATGGCAGCCTCGACTGTCCGTTGGTGGAAGGTGCCGCTGGTGTCGAGTCTTCAGACACCGAGTGTGGGACGAGTGGTCTCGTGGTCTCCGGCCCCAATGGGCAGGTGAATCACGGGATGTTCATGAAGCTCATCAACAGCCTCTGGCAGGGCATGGGTCGAGGATGCGTGGTCCGTCATCTCGCCCAGTCCGATCTCGGCAAGGGCGACCAACAGGTCAAGCCTGGTGACACCTCGGACACTGTTTTGGAGGAGCCGGGGGTCATCGATCTCACGACGGTCGAGACCCGCTGCCTGAATCCCAACAAGGGCGCGCCCGACGACACCACCGGCAAGCCGGAGACCGCCGGCAGGCCGGACACCGCGGGTAAGCCCGACGCTGCCGGCAAGCCCGACCACGCCGATCGGCCCGGCAACTCAGGTTCCGCTCCGGGTCACAACAAGTGACCAGGTTCTCCCTAACCCCCTCGGAGCGATGAAAGAGGCGGGCGACCCACCAGTCGCCCGCCTCTTTTGATGGTCAATGCCTCAGTCGGCAGCGTCGATGTCGACGTTGTATGCCTCGTAGACGAGATCCGAGCCGTGTTGGCGATGCAGAGTCAGTCGACCGAGCAGCGAGGTAACCCGGCGGCGTACGGCTGAATAGTCACCTGGCCCATGCTCACGGGCGGCTCGCAGCCGCTGCTCGGTACGGGTGTAGGCATCGAGCAGCGCAATGTGCTCCCTTTCGATGTCTTGGGCCATCGGTGTCAGCCAAGGGGCTTCATGGAGGATCTCCTCCAACAGCCCGTCATCACCCTCGACGTCCTCGATGTGCACCGTAAGCGCGTCGTGCACCATCACCAGGCAGTTCTGGACCCGATCCAGCCATCCGGGGGCTGAAATGGGGCGGGCGACTGCGTGCTCCAACTCGACCATCGTCTCGTTGAGCTCTCGTCGGCGGGAGTTGGCCGACGCCAATCGTCTGGCGGGGATCTCGATTCCGACGTCCTGGTAGGTCATGACCTATTGTCGTTCCCAGCCGGGAGGGTGAGGCAAGGGTCAGAAGACCCTATTCATCACGACATGACCGCGATTTCGTGTTATTCCGCTCGCCGGGCTCGGAGTCAGGTGAGTTGGATCAGGTCCGTTCAAGGGCCGGTCCGTAGACCTGTTCCATGTAGTCGCCAACCATCCGTCCCGCCGTTACCTGCGGCCCGAGTGTCTTCCATGCGTGGCGAATCCGGTCGTTGAATCGGCGACGGTCCTCGTGGTACTCGTCACAGATCGAGGACAGGGTCTCATACATCGACGACGCTTCCATCTCGTCTCTAAGCTCGGGATCGGACTCGTCGCTCGAAGCGATCGCCCAACCGTTGTGCCCGTCGAACATCTCCGCCCACCAACCGTCGAGGATCGAGCAGTTCAACCCCCCGTTCAGGGCGGCCTTCTCCCCGCTGGTCCCCGACGCTTCCCGGGGCCGAATCGGGTTGTTGAGCCAGATGTCGCAGCCCTGGACCAGGGTGGCGGCGACATCCATGTCGTATCCGGAAAGGAATACCAGTCGGTTGTTGGCCGCCTCTGACGTCGAGAAATCGACGATCTCGGCCAGCATGGCCTTTCCTGCCATGTCCTCGGGATGTGCCTTCCCGGCGAAAACGAAGCACAAAGGCCTCGCGTCGTTGTCCAAGAGCTCTCCAAGACGATCGCGGTGGTGAAGCAGCAGGGTGGCCCTCTTGTAGGGGGCGAACCGCCGGGCAAACCCGACGATGAGCGAATCGGGGTCGAGAGACTGAGCCGTTTTGGAGGCGACCAGGTCGGCGAGGCGTAGCGAGGCGTTGCGTCTCACCTGTGCCAAGCGGTCGTCGCCGATGGCGTCAGCGTGGTCCCATGCATCAGGATCTCCGTTGGCCCAGGTGGAGCCGAGCACTTCGTCGAAGAGATGCTGGGTCTCTTCACCGATCCAGGTTCGACCATGGACCCCGTTGGTGATCGATGTGATTCGTTCCCCGATGCCGACACCGGTGAACAGCGTGCGGCTCACCTCACCGTGAAGTCGCGAGACACCGTTGGCCGCACCGCTGAGGCGAAGGCTGAGCGCGGCCATGTTGAACTGATCGGGGTACTCGGGGTCTTCACCTAGGGCCCACAGACTGTCGAGTGGGATCCCCCAACGAACGGCCCACGGTTCGAGATACGGAAGGATCATGTTCTGGTCGAATCGGTCGATTCCCGCCGGAACCGGGGTGTGAGTGGTGAACACCAGACCTCGCCTGATCCGATCCAAGGCGCCATCGAGGTCGGCGTCTTCGATCACCCGGTCGATCAGCTCGAGTGCGATGAAGCCGGCGTGACCTTCGTTGAGATGATGCACCGGGATATGGAACCCGAGAGCCCCGAGAGCTCGTGCTCCGCCCACTCCGAGCACCATCTCCTGGTCGAGACGATGTTGGCGGTCGCCTCCGTAGAGACGGTCACCGATGAGTCGGTCCTCGTCGCTGTTGGTGTCGAGGTCGGTGTCGAGGACGAGAAGCGGAACGCGCCCAACATCGATGCGCCACACCCGTGCTTCGACCGTCCGGCCGGGAAGCGGGATCTCGACCACCGTTCCCGTGTCATGGGCTCCGATCCCTTCCGGCGTGACTACCGGGTAGGTCTCGATCTGCTCGCCTTCGGCGATGGCTTGGGTGAAATAGCCGTGCCGGTAGAAGACGCCGACTCCAACCAGCGGGACTCGTTGGTCGCTGGACGCCTTTAGATGATCACCGGCGAGAACACCTAGTCCACCGGAGTACTGGGGGAGCGAGGCGCTGATCCCGAACTCGGGCGAGCAGTAGGCGACCTCGGGCTCGACGGGGTCGTCGAGCGCCTGCTCCAAATCGGCCAGCTCGTCGGACAGAAGGGCGATGAAATCGTCGTCGCCCGCC
>DATKEA010000100.1:0-60010 GCA_035544615.1 Acidimicrobiia bacterium
GACCTTCGTCCCGAGGGGGTGACGGTCCGCACCTTCTCCCGCGTGGACGGGGCCTTGAGCGAGGACGATGTCGAGTTGGCCCGGCGGGTCTCCGGCGCAGCTAAGGAACTCGGGCTCGAGCCCGACCCGTCGCAGGTGCAATGCGTAGGCATCGCGATAGCACAGGACGCCGACATGGATGTTCGTCCGTTCTGGGCCGCCGCCTTCGGGTACAACCATCTCGGCGCCGAGGATGCGATCGACCCGCACCGACGCAACCCGCACCTGTGGTTCCACGAACTCGATCCGCCCAAGCCCGGTCGGGGCCGCGTCCACATCGACGTCAGTGTGCCAGCCGATCAAGCCGAGGCGCGGGTCGCGGCCGCAGTCGCTGCCGGCGGCCGTATCGCGGACGACTCGCATGCACCCGAATGGGGATGCTCGCCTCTCCCGACAACCATGGCGTCGACATCGCGGCGTGGCCGGATTTCGAGAACTACGACGAGGTCTGAGCCGGCCGATCGGGACACAGCGGGCCTACGAAGCGAGTGCGAGATCCGGCAACTGGCAAGCTGCCCGGAGTGACTAGCCCGGCACGGTCGGCACAGAGCTCGTCTCGGACGCCGATCCCGTCATGCTCGTCAGCACTTCGAGCACATCGGATTCGCTCGCCTCGTCGGAGAGGAACGGTTCACCGATTTTCTTGAGGAGCACGAACCGGGGTCGAGCGTGTTGCCTCTTGTTGTGGTGGTTCATGCCCTCGAGCACCGCTTCTGGGGTCACCGCTTCGGGGAGGCGATGCCGAAGACCGATATGTTGGACGATCGATTCGATCCGCTCCACCAGGTCCAGGCTTGCGTGGCCTTTCAGATGGGAGAGTCGCGCTGCCGCCACCAGGCCCATTGCTACCGCCTCACCGTGGTTGGCCGCCCCCTTGGATGCGTACTCGATCCCATAGCCGAAGGTATGGCCCAGGTTGAGCATGGTTCTATGACCACTCTCCTGATACGGGTCCTCTTGCACGATGGCGATCCTGACCTCTATGGCCTGAGCCACCAGCGACTGAAGACTTGCCAGCATGCCCGGAACAAGGGTGTCACTGCTGGTCCACTGCGTCGTCTCGATACGGTCGAGCAGCGGACTGCTCGCGATCAGCCCGTGCTTCACGGCTTCGGCCAGACCCGAGAGAAGGTGGCGTCGCGGCAGGGTCTGCAGGGTCCCGACGTCGGCGAGAACGGCTCTGGGCTGTTTGTGGAGACCGATCAGGTCCGGTGCCTCCGGAACGTCGAGCCCGACCTCGCCCCCCACACTGGTGTCGACCATTGCGATCAAACTGGTAGGGCAATGCACGAGGTCGAGGCCGCGTAGATAGGTGGCGGCGACGAAGCCGGCGATGTTTCCGATGACGCTCCCGCCCAGTGAGATTGCGGTAGCAGACTTGTCGATTCCTGCTTCGAGGAGCTGCTGGTAGATGATCTGCACCGATTCCAGTGGCTTCTGAGGGCGTCCAGATGGCAGCGTGACGGTAAGGTCGACGTCGCCGAGACTGGGGGAGTAGAGGTCTCTCACTGCATCGTCGGTTATCACGATGACAGGACCTTCTATCGAGGCCAATTGGCGAACGAAGGGGAGGATGCCCGCGCCGACCGTGTACGGGTATTCGCCCTCGGGACTGGCCACCTCATAAGTGTCATGGCCATGCCAAAGGCTGGCCACCTCGTCGGCAACGGTGCTCGGACCGCCGTAATCGGTGATCACTTGGGGAAATCGGTCGTAGTCGTGGGCGCGTTCGGCCATCAGCTCGATGATCCGCTGCCTCGGGTCGTCCACCTGGAGCAGGGGACGTTCCTTGCGAGACTCGTCGTTGGCCACGCGGTGATGGATTGCTTCCGGGGTCGCTACCAGACAGAAGACCCGTCCGTTCTTGCTCAGCTCCCGGAAGTTGGCAGGGTCGAGAATCATCCGTCCGCCGGTTGCGATCACCAGGCCTTTTCGCTCACCGAGCTCTTTGGCAAGCTCTCGCTCCATATCTCGAAACGCTGCCTCTCCCTGCTTCTCGAATATGTGAGCGATCGGGCCGTGGCGAGTTTCTATGACCTCATCGGTGTCCACGAACTCCATGCCGAGCTTGAGTGCCAGCTCCCGTCCCACAGCCGTTTTCCCGGTCCCCATGAACCCGGTCAGCACGAGGTTGTGGTCGGGCCCCATCCCCGCAAGATACAAGATCAACCGCTCCGCACGACCTATCCACGGAGTGCCCGTATCGACCGAGAGCCTGGGTGCAAGCGGTCACCGATCCCCGGCGAATCCACAATCGATAGTGTGCAGCCGTCGAAAGGAGCTCAATGCCACACTCGCTGGATGAATGGATCGAGGAATATCGGTTGGCATGGGAGAACATGGACGCCGACGCGGCCGCTGCCCTGTTCACCCCCGACGCCACCTATCGAGACAACATCTTCGAGGATCCTCATCGGGGCCAGGAGGGGGTTCGCTCCTACTGGGAATCTGTGACCGCGCCCCAAAGCGATGTCAGGGTTCTGATGGGACGCCCGTTCGTCGACGGATCGAGGGTGGCGGTGGAGTTCTGGACGACGATGAAGTACGACGGGGCGGAGACCACCCTGCCCGGGTGTCTCCTGTTGTACTTCGATGACAACTGGCAATGCCGTGCCCTCCGCGAGTACTGGCTCATGTCAGAAGGCTTGGTGGAACCGCCGACGGTGTGGGGTCAGTGACGTCGCGACCGGATGCGAGACTCACTTGTATGAGCTGAGTGTCACCAAAGGCGGCGCAAGATCGAGCCCCTCAGTCGAGGCTGTTGCGGAGTGAAGGCCGTCGTCTACGACCGATACGGCCCACCTGACGTGCTCCGGGTCGAGGAGGTCCCCGCCCCATCGCCGGGCGCGAACCAGGTGCTGGTCGAGGTCGCAGCGACGTCGGTCAACCTGGCCGATTGGGAGTGCCTGCGTGGTACTCCGATGTATGCCCGGATCGGGGGGCTGCGCACTCCGGCGCGTCGGACTCTCGGCTCGGACATCGCTGGGCGGGTGAAAGCCGTTGGCTCCGGTGTCACCCGCTTCCGCCCTGGCGATGACGTGTACGGCGAGATCCGAATGGGCGGCTTCGCCGAGTACGCGGTGGCGTCAGAGTCGGCGCTCGCCCCCAAGCCGGAGGAGTTGACTTTCGTCGAGGCCTCGACAATCCCTCAGGCGGGTGCGATCGCCCTCCAGGGAACAGCTCGCGCAGGGCAGGGGCAGCGGATGTTGATCAACGGTGCCGGCGGTGGTTCTGGGTCGTTCGCGATCCAGCTCGCCAAGAACGCCGGGGCGCATGTGATCGGCGTCGACAACGCCGGCAAACTCGACTTCATGCGGTCGGTGGGCGCCGACGAGGTGATCGACTATCACCGTCAGAACTTCACCAAAGTCGAACCGTCCGACCTCGTCCTGGATCTCGTCGCCCACCGTTCGGTGTTCGCCTATCGAAGGTCATTGGCTCGCGGTGGTCGTTACCTCTGCGTAGGCGGGTCGGTGTCCGCGCTCCTCCGGGTGGTGACGATTGGGGCTGTCGTGGGCCGGCTCACCGGGCGTCGGGTCGGATTGCTTGTTGTGAAGCCGGGCCCGACGTACTTCGGGCCCCTTGCCGAGCGGTGTATTGCGGGCGACGTTCGGATTCACATCGACCGTGTCTTCAGGCTCCACGAGGTGCCTCAGGCGCTGGCCCACGTCGGTGAGGGTCGCGCCCTCGGCAAGGTCGTCGTCGAAGTCGCCTGAAGACGAAGAGGATGAAGACCCTTGCCAACCCCTGCTGGTGTGCGACGGGTCTTGATGCAGTTGGGTCGCGTCGCTGAACCAACAGCACCTTTCGTGATGTCGTCAGACCGGCGTGCGACCGCTGACGCTTCGAGCGGTTGCCGTCAGCTCGAAGGGTCCGGTGGGTGCACCGATTCGGTGGAGAAACTCGTGTCGTAGTGCGGCGCGATGTTCGTCGTCGAGGGACAGGCAATAGGACCCGGCTGGGCCGACGCCCGCGAGGAACCCGGACCAGAGCTCGTCGAACCCGGTGTATGCAACGGTGACCTCGAGCATGGTTTCGGTCACCTGCTCGAAGCCGGCTCCGTCGAATAGCTCGGCGATCTCGCCTGGTCGGCCAAAGCGCATCACCCGAGCCTCATCGGGTGCTTCCGGATCGATGGTCAACGCAGCGTCCCAGAAGAGTCGGAGCATCTGCATCCCGCCGTCGAAGTCCCACACGCAAGCCGCGGCAGAGCCGCCCGGGCGAACGACTCGCCGTAGCTCGCTGGCGGCCGTCGCGGGGTCGGTGACGAAATGCAGCACGAGTTGGGCGAGTGCGACGTCGAATCGGGCCTCGTCAAACGGTATTGCTTCGGCGCGTCCGAGACGAACGTCGACACCTGGGCAGTTGGCGGTGCAGTCCGCAACGAACTGTGGCGACGGATCGAACGCTGATACGGCGCCGGGACCGAGCCGTGCGACGAGGGCCCTGGTCAGCGCACCTGGTCCGCAGCCTACGTCGAGAGCGAACTGCCCAGTCCCTGGCGAAACGCCGGCGAAATCGGCGAACAGGTCGCCGAGTCGGTTGGAGTAACGGCCCATGAACGAGTCGTATGCAGCCCCCGATGTATGGAAAGTGCTGGCACCGGGTGCCTGGCCCATAGACCACCTCCGTTCGAGTGACGTTAGCGACACAGTCGACCGGGATTCCGGGCTGCTCTCGACTCCGGCTGTGGCTAGTCCTCGGCTGCGAGCCGGGTGACCACCCGGGCGAGGATCTTCGCCCTGGTTTCCGGGGTGCGGGCCTTGAGCAGGGGCAGGATCACGGCATACCGATCGGATCGGCCCAGGCGCTCGAAAGCGGCGTTGGCACGGTCGTCGGCGGCGAGTGCGGCCGCGAGATCGGGTGGGATCTTGGCGTTGCGCTGAGAATCGTACGCCGCCTCCCAGCGTCCGTCCGCTTTGGCAGCAGCCACCTCCGCCAGCCCGGCCGGTTGCATGCGCCCGGAAGCGATCAACGCCTCGACCTTCGCCACGTTCACCTTCGACCACGAGCTCCTCGGCCGGCGGGGCGAGTACCGCTGAAGAAACGACGTGTCGTCACGGGCTTTGCGCTGACCGTCGATCCAGCCGTAGCAAAGGGCCACATCGAGAGCATCGTCAATGGTGATGGAGTCGATCCCCGAGTGCCGCTTGGCGATCACCAGCCAGGCCACGGTCTGTCCCTCGTGATTCGCCTCCAGCCATGACTCCCACCCGGCGGCGTAGGGAAAGACGAGCGCGTCCACGCTAGGCCGACCTGGCCGACCGCGACCGTCTCAGCGGACGCATCGCCACCGACTCCGCCGGCTCCTCGCTCAGGTCCCGCATCACATGCCAGCGGATCGACGGGTCCGAGTCGATCAACCAGTCCAGAATCGTCATACTTGCTGTTCAGACCTTTCTCTGTTCGGTGGGCGCCATATCTGGCGCCACGTACCTCAGGTAAGCGGTTTTGTTCCGTCGGGCGTGGATTCTGGGTCGATGACGTTGGCTCGAGTGGATCCGCGACCTGCCTGCCAATTCGCTTCGGTAGCCTCCGACGGTGCCCATTGAGTTCTGGTCGTTTGTGGCGGTGGCAACCGTTGTCGTGATGGTGCCCGGGGCCGACATGGCGTTGGTGGCCCGTAACACTCTCTCCGGCGGACGATCCGCCGGTCTCCGCACCGCCACCGGCACCCTCTTGGGACTTGGCGTTCATGCGGGCGCGGCATTGATTGGGCTCTCTGTTGTGATCGCCGCCTCGGCCACGGCGTTCAATGTGGTGAGGCTCGTGGGTGCCACATACCTGGTGTGGCTGGGACTGCAGACACTGTGGGCCACCCGCAACCGGGGCCAGGAGGTTGCCCGAATCGGTGGCTCTTCCAAGGGCTCGTTGCCCCGGGTAGCCGACGCACCTCTGGTCCAAGGCATGCTCACCAACGTCCTGAACCCGAAGCTGGCAGTGTTCTTCCTCTCTTTCCTTCCTCAGTTCGTCGACGCCTCCAGACCGGCCACACCTCAGATCCTGGTGCTGACGAGCACCTTCATCGTCATCGGGGCAGTCTGGCTCGGCACCTATGTCTTCGCTGTCGATCAGCTCTCCGGAGTTCTCACCCGGCTCGCAGTGAAACGTTGGTTGGACCGCCTCTTCGGCACCACTCTCGTTGCCCTGGGCATCCGTCTGGCGATCGCCGAGACCGACTGAGACGTAGCTCGCCATGAGGTTGCGTCGAAGCTTCCAGCGACTCAGGACCCTGGCCACGGTTCGAGGACCACGACTGCGGTCTCGCTGGACCGGAGCGCCGCGAATGCATCCAAGTCGTTGTCCAGATCCCGCCAGCGGTCCCACAGCCGCGACCGTTCCTCTCCTGCGGCGGCCCGCCCCCGGACCTGGTGTCGGCCTTTGGCCAGGTCGACGGTGGCGACTGGATTCGTCTGGAGATTGAGCCACCACGAAGGTTCGCCGTCGGCCCAGCCGTTCATCGCCATGGTGACCAGGTTCGGCCCATCCTCGTAGTAGCCGAGGATCACGCTCCTTTGCTCTCCAGTGCGACGCCCGGTGGTGGTGAGGCGCATGGCACCCCAGCGGTTGGGTTTGGGTCGCCATAGCCCGACTCGGCCGCCGGTGATGCGGTACAAGCCGCGGTGGGTGTACCAGGCGAAGCGAACGAACCACCGAGGGGGGACCCTTGCCTTCTTTGTTTGCTGGTCGGCCACCAATCCGCTCCGCTGAGCTGTCCTGTCGACGCTAGCGGTCCCACTCACAACGGGTCTCGCCCCGCTCGAGATGAGCGGAGCGAAACCATCAACCGGGTCTGTGACACCTGGCCGCAGGCGCTCTATTTCCCGCGCCGGGTGCTGAAGGCGTAGATGGTGGTTGTCTCGTACACCTCACCAGGAGCGAGCACTGTCGAGGGGAAACTGGGCCGATTTGGTGAGTCCGGGTAGTGCTGGGTTTCGAGGGCGAAACCATAACCCTGCCGGTAGGTATTCCCGCTGGTGCCGATCAGGGTCCCGTCGAGGAAGTTGCCCGCGTAGAACTGGATTCCGGGCTCGGTGGTCAGCACCCTCAGCGTCCTTCCGCTTTCCGGGTCCCGCACCTGAGCCGCCAACTCCAGCCGATCGTCGGTCTTGCGGTGGAGCACCCAGTTGTGGTCGTAGCCGGGGCCGAGCACAAGCTGTTCGAACGTGCCGTCATTGATCCGATCACCGATGGCGGTGGCTTTGCGGAAGTCCATGGGAGTTCCCTCCACCGGATCTATCGCCCCGGTGGGGATCAGGGTCGCATCAACCGGTGTGTAGTGATCCGCGTTGATGTGGAGGACGTGGTCGTAGATGTCACCGTTGCCCTCGCCGGCGAGGTTGAAGTACGCATGGTTGGTGAGGTTGACGACGGTCGACAAGGTCTCGGCCTCATCCAGTTCCGCCCGGTAGTCCATCCTTATCTCGTTCTTGTGGGTCAGTAGATAGGTGACGGTGACGTGAAGGGTTCCCGGGTAAACCTCTTCGCCATCCGGGCTGGTGTAGGTGAGCCGGAGACCGACATTCTTCCCGTCGTTGATCTCCTCTGCGGCCCATATCCGTTTGTCGAAGCCGAAGTCTCCACCATGAAGATGGTTCGGGCCGTTGTTGGTGGCGAGTTGGTAGTCCGTTCCATTCAGCTCGAACTGCCCGCCTGCGATCCTGTTTGCGTAACGACCGGTGATGTTCCCGAAGTAGGGGCTCTCGTTGACGTACTGGTCGACGTTGTTGAAGCCCAGGGTGACGTTGGTGAGCTCGCCTTTGCGCCCAGGGACCTCGATCGACTGGAGAATCCCTCCATAGGTGAGAATGTTCACCCTCATCCCCCTGCGGTTGGTGAGGGTGTAGATGTCGACTTCGTGGCCCTGCTCCGGATGAGCAGGGTCGTCGGAGTTGACGAACCCGAATGGTTGACTGGTGATACTCGCCTCGTGCTTTCCGGTCGCGCCCTGTTAGGTGGCCACGGCCGGCGCCACCAAGACGGCTGTGAGCACTACAACGAGCGTCGTGCTGGCGAAGATACCCCTTCGCTCGATGACTCTCCGCATTTGACCAGGTCTGTGGGGTCTGATTTCGCGAATCCCAGACAGGTCCAGCCCATGTTTCGGCCAATGTCGTCACACCAGAATCGCCGGATGCCGAGGTTGAAAACCTCAGACGAAAGTGGTGGTCGGGCTCAGGCAGACTGGCGCAACCGATCCAGTCCATCGAAGAGCAGCGACTTGCTTCGCTCGATCGGAGCCGACCATGTGATCGACTACACCTAGGAGGAATTCACCAGGAACGGGCAACGCTACGACCTGATCCTCGACATCGCGGCACGGCGCTCGGTCCTCCACTACCGACGCTCGCTCGCCCCCGCTGGTCGTTATGTCCTGGTTGCCCGCTCCCTGGGCGGTTTCTTCCAGGCGGCATTGCTCGGCGCTCTGATCTCGGTAGGGGGGAGCAAGAGGGTGGGCATCTTCATCTGGAACCCGGGCAAGCGGGAGGACCTGGACTTGTTGCAGCGACTACTCGATGCGGGGAGGATCAAGCCGCTCATCGACCGAGGTTACGGGTTGAGCCAGGTGCCGGAAGCGCTCCGATACGTGGAAGAGGGTCGCGCCCGGGGCAAGGTCGTCATCACGGTTGAGCTGTGGGTCGGCGCGTCGCGGAAGACAGCGGCGGCGAGCCCGGTGGTGTGACAACTGGCCCGGCCGATTGGCCTAGAGGTCCATCAAACCACCTTCGTACGCCATGACCACCGCCTGGGCGCGGTCTCTCGCCCCGAGCTTGGTCAGGACCCTCTTCACGTGCGTCTTCACCGTGTTCTCCGATATGAACAGCGTTTCGGCCAGCTCTTCGTTGGACAGGCCACGCGCCAGCTCCTTCAGGACTTCCCGCTCCCGTTCGGTCAGATCGGCAAACCGGGGGTTCTCATGACGTTCCGGCCTTGCCGCGAACTCCGCGATCAGCCGTCGGGTCACCGATGGGGAGAGAAGTGCGTCGCCGGCGGCGACGGTGCGAATCGCTTCGATCAACTGTTCGGGCGGGCTTCGCTTCAGGATGAAGCCAGAGGCGCCGGCCTGGAGAGCGCTGAACACGTATTCGTCCAGCTCGAAGGTGGTGAGGATCAGGACTCTCGGGCCTTCGCCTGCCGTGGTGATCTGCCTGGTGGCCTCGATCCCGTTCATCACAGGCATCCGGACATCCATCACCACCACCGCGGGCCGGTGTCGCCTTGCTTCTGCCACCGCATCCTTGCCATTTTCGGCCTCGGAGGTGACGATGAGGTCCGGGGCCTGTTCGATGATCATGCGCAGACCGGCGCGCATGAGATGATCGTCGTCGACGAGGAGCACTTCGATCACGTGCCCGGCTCCCAGGCGAGATCGGCTCGGACCACGACCCCTTTGTGATCGTTCCGATCGATGTGGAGCGACCCGCTGTGCAACGCAACCCGCTCCTTCATCCCGGTGATCCCTCTGCCCGGTTGAATCTTGGCGGGGTCGGCGGGGCCGTCGTCGGCAACCCGGATGTCGAGACGACCGTCCCCGATCGTCATGTCGACGGTGGCCAGCCGGGCATCGGCATGCTTGAGGACGTTGGTCAGCGCCTCCTGGGCTATCCGATAGGCGGCGAGAGCGACGCTTGTCGGAACCGAGGCGGGGTCACCAGTCACTCGCACGTCGACGGCGAGGCCGGTGTCGGCGAAGGTCGCGGCGAGACCCGGGAGATCGCCCAGACCCGGTGTGGGGAGAAGGTCGGCCCCGGCCTCGTCTCGATGAAGCAGGGCCAGGACCCTATCAAGCTCGTCGAGGGCATCTCTACCGGTCCTCTCGATCGTCTCGAAGGCCCTCAGTGCGGCGGCGGTGTCATCGGCTACCGCTCGGCGCCCGGCTCCGGCGTGAACCACCATCACGTTGACGGTGTGACCGATGATGTCGTGGAGCTCGTGGGCGATGCGGATCCGCTCCTCCTCGAGGATGAGACGTGCATCGTTCGCCTCGGCGAGACGGCGTGACAGATCCCTCTCGTGTCGCAGCTGCATCTCCTCGAGCCGCGCCCCGTATATGCGACCGGCCAGCCACGCCACCACCCAGATCGCCGCCGCAAATGCCGCCACCGCCGACCCTCCTTCGAAGGGGAATCGGGCGAAGTAGAAGAGGACGCCGCTCACCCCCACCGGCAAAGCAAGCCATCGCTGCGGGTTGGTCCCGTAGGCGCCGATGGAGTAGACGGCGATGAGATTGGTCCATTGGTACATGTCGCTGGGGTATCCGGCGGCGATCGTGCCGATCACGGCCGCCCCGTTGACCCAGAATGCCGCCTCGGGGCGGGTGCGCCGCCATGCGAGCGAGGCTGAGGCAACGAGAGTGAATATCGAAACCAGCACCCTCGTGCCGATTCCCAGGCCGTTGTCCCAGGAGAAGACCCACACCTCGATCGACGTGAGCGTCATGAACACCGCGGCGAGCACCGCATCGGCTGGCGAGAAGGACTTCGGCCGGTTGTTCCTGGTGTTGACGCTCATCGTCCGCGGTGGGGAGGGGTCAGGCTACCTTCGCCGGTTCCACCCGCTCCATGGACTCTCGATCGATGAATCCCCGCGCCGCCTGTGTGAGGGCGGTGGCCAGGAGCACCAGCGAGACGGCCAGTCCCAGGCTCCAGACACTCGGGTCGGTCGGGGTCCGGCCTGCGACCGTTTGCAGGGAGGCGAAGACGAGGATCGCCGTGTAGGAGGTCACGACGAGACGCATCAGACCTCTCTTCGAGGCAGCCGGGTTCGAGCCGCCACCAACCGTGACCGCGGCGAGTATGAACAGCTGGATTCCGTGAAATGCGATCGCATGGGGGAACTTGGCGACACCCGCACGGCCGAAGGTCACCGTTTCGGGCACCGCGCCGCGGGTCTCCACATAGTCGACACCCAACGTGATGATCCACTGGCCGATCCCCAGACCTGTCGTGACCAGCAGCAGACCGGCGATGACCGCCATCTTCACCGAAGGGTCCGCCGGGCGTTCGATTAACGACCAGATCAGAAGGCCGAGGAGGCAGAGCGACATGAATCCGACCGCGGTCCCCATCAGCGCGAAGATGGCCGCGTCGTCGGCCTCCATCACGTTGAAGTGCGACGCCCTGCCTCGCCACGCCTGCACCGCGATCAACCCGACTTCCACCGATGACGACACCAGGAAGGTCCAGGCGAGTGCGCCGGCCAGGCGGGGGCGGTCGGGGAGACGATCGAGTACCCAGCCGACGGTTGCCATGAGGAGCCCGACCGATATCGAGAAAGTCAACGGCTTGCGGAAAGACACCGCCCCGGACCACGTCCAGCCGTCGCCGCCGAGGGCGACCAGATGGACGAGGGCGGAGACCATCCAGAATGCAGCTCCTAGGTAGAGGACACGAGCCGGTCGGCGGATCGGGCGCAATTCCTCGATGAGGTGACGGATAAGAGCCTTCATTCGTTCTCCTTGGTCGGTCCAGCCCAACGTACGAACCGATCTCTCGCCCGTCGTCACCCCGCCGGGTGATGAGCGATCACCCCGAGGGGTGGTCAGGCGTTGTGGATCTAGCCGGGGGCTACGCTCGGAGGAACCGATGAGAAAGCTGCTTCTTTGGATGTCGGTGTCCATCGACGGTTACATCGAGGGACCGAACCGCGAGCTCGACTGGCATATGGTCGACGACGAGCTGCACAGTCACATCAACGACGAGCTCAAAGCGATGGGAGCCTTCCTCAGCGGACGGGTCACCTACGAGCTGATGGCCGACTTCTGGCCCACGGCCGACGCCGACCCAGCGAGCACGGGACCGATGGTCGAGTTTGCCTCGATCTGGCGGGACATGCCCAAGATCGTGTACTCGACGACGCTAGAACACGCAGACTGGAACACGACCATCGTCCGAGACGTCGTGCCCGAAGAGGTCTTCGAGCTCAAGGCGCAGCCCGGAGGTGACCTGGTGCTCAGTGGCGCCGACGTCGCCGCCGCCTTCATGCGACACGACCTGATCGACGAGTACCGGCTCTATGTCCACCCGGTCGCGATCGGCCAGGGCAAAGCCGCTGTTCCCGGTATCCGACAACCGGATCGACCTGCTCCTCGCCGAGAACCGCATCTTCGGCAACGGAGTCACCCTCCTCCGCTATCGCCGCCGGTAGTGCCCCGACAATCGGCGGTCATCCCAATCGTGGGTCACGGTCCCGTCCCAACGCCAACGAAGAGGAATCCGGCTCTTCCCGTGAGAGGTTGCGATCCTGCTCACGGCTTCACGATTCCCGGTCGGCGACCCGGGCGAGCCGGGGCAACGTCTCTGACATGCGGAGGATCACGTCGAGCCCGCTGGCCGCGGTTATGGCCGCCACGACCAGGACCGCGGCGGAGATCGTGTAGAGGTCGGTGAGGACCCCAGCGAGGATGGCTCCGACCGCGAATCCGAGGTCCCGCCACAACCGGTACACACCGACTGCGGCGCCGCGCCAAAGCGGGTTGGCGGCGTCACTCACCGCGGCGATGAGGGTTGGGTATGCCATCGCGGTCCCGGCGCCGAAGAGCACACTGCCCGCCACCCAGTACCCGATGCTTCCGCCAACGGCGATGAGTGTCAACCCGGCGGCTTCGGTGAGTTGGCCCGCGGCGATGAGCGACTTGCGTCCGATGCGGTCGGAGAGTGCTCCGGTGGCCAACTGACCGATGCCCCACACCGCGGGGGCGATTGCGATGAGGGCTCCCGTGGTGGAGAGGCTGAGACCGGCGCCGGCGTAGAGGAGAGGCAACAGACCCCAGGCCATGCCTTCGTTTAGGTTGTTGACCAGTCCGGCGCGGCACACCGCGGACAGGGTCCGGTCACCCCAGCTGGTCAGGGTGAATATCTGTCTCGGGGTGAGATCAGAGCCATGGGCGTTGGGTTGCCGACTGAAGGCCAATCCCTCTTGAGCGACGTGATCTCGGGTTTCCCTGACGAACAGTGCGGAGACCCCGAGACCGAGGGCGGCGAAGGCGAGACCGAGAAAGAATGGCGCCGGCCGAAGGCCCGCGGTCTGAGCGATGGCTCCGGTAGCCCAGGCGGCAGCCGCGACCGCGCCATATCCGGCGGCTTCGTTGAACCCCATCGCCGTCCCCCGCAGACGGGGCCCCACCAGGTCGATCTTCATGATCACGGTCACCGACCAGGTCAGCCCTTGGTTGATCCCGAGGAGCACGTTGGCGGCCACGATCCAACCCCAGGTGGGAGCCCAGATCAGGAGCAGCGGAACGGGAAGCCCGACTAGCCACCCGGCGATCAAGACGGGTCTTCGTCCGTACTCATCGGCGAGCCTTCCGGCGAAGTAGTTGACGACTGCCTTGGTGACCCCGAAGACCGCGATGAACGAGAGCATCCCGGTCCGGGCGGCGATACCGAACTCGGTTTCAGCGAGGAGGGGAACGACTGTGCGTTCCTGGCCAACCATGCCGCCAACCAGAGCGTTGACGCCGACGAGAAGGAGGAACTGGGGGAGGTTTTCCCTCAGCCCCAGTCTCATCGGCCGCGCTCGTTGGCGGATCACGGTTCGGCAGTCATTGAGCCCAGCTCCTGGAGGGCTCCTGCAAAGACGGTGACATTGTCATGGCCGGCCCGGGCGAGGATGCTGGCCGCGGTCATCGCCCGCTCCCCATGCCCGCAGTGGACCAACACATCGCCGAATGGGACCTGGTCGGCTACCTCGGCGAGGTCTCCCAACTCGATGTGGATGGCACCAGGGACGTGTCCCGCGATGTGCTCGGACTCCTGACGGACATCGAGGATCGCTCGATCATGCTGGTCCGGGCTGTCGACGACCGGGATGGTCGAGACCTGTCGCCCTGCCGCGGCCCAAGCCGCCACGCCGCCCCCCAACTCACCGACGATGTCCTCGAAACCGACAGTAAGCGCCGCCCAAACCAGGTCCTGCCGGTCGCCGGACCTGTCGGCGACGAACACAATCGGCGTCTCCCGGGCTACCAGCCACGCCAGCCAGGTGGCGAACTGGTTCCGCCATGGATTTGAGAGCGACCCTGGAATGTGACCCTGGGCAAATGAGCGGACATCCCGGACATCGACCAACTCGGCGCCATTGCTGATCGCCGTGTCGAGCTGGGAAACGGAGAGCTTGGGGAGAGTCGGCAGCGGTGTCCCCCTCACCGTTGCGCCTTGTCGGTTCACCTCTCGCAGCTCGAGGAAGTAGGGAGGAAAGCTGCCATAACCGGCAAGCAGCCGATCGAGGAAGGTCTCCTCGTCAGGATCGCCGACGAGCAAGGGGTTGGTTCGTTTCTCCACCCCGATGGTGGTGGTCCGCTCCGATCCCGCGCCCACCGAGCAGAACGAACCGGCACCATGGGTCGGATAGACGACCAGGTCGTCGGGCAAGGTGAATAGCCGCTCGCGGATCGACTTGTATGCGGCTCGGGCCAGCGGTTCGGTCTGCTGGGAGTTGAGCAGGTCGGTGCGGGCCACCCCCCCGCTCATCAGCGTCCCTCCTGAGAACAGGCCGATCTGTTCCCGGCCATCTACGAGGAGATAGGAGAGATGCTCCGGGGTGTGACCCGGAGTCGCGATGACCTGCAACGACAAACCACCGATGGCGATCTCATCGCCGTCATTGAGTGGGCGGTGCGGGTGGGTAAGGGCTGAGCCCGACGGTGCCCATAGCTCGGCACCCGATGCCACCAGCTCACGGGCACCGGAGACGAAGTCGGCGTGGAGATGAGTCTCCACCACGAACCGGGCCCGCAGTCGCCTCCGCTCCAGCTCACCAAGGTACGGGCGCGGATCTCTTTCCGGGTCTACGACCAGCGCCCCACCATCGCCCAGATCAACCAGATATGAGCTGTTGCCCAGCCCTTCATCCACGATTGCGGTCACCACCATGGCATCACCTTCTCAAGCGGTTTCTTGAATATGATTGCGCAGTCTGCCACCATAATCAAACGGACGTTTGAATATTGATCCATCTGTCGGGAGCCCAGTGACGACACGGGAGAAAAGAGCCGCCAAGGATGCTCTCTTTGAGGGTTTCGCCACTATCGCCGCCGGGTTGGCGTCGGGTCGTCGCGCCGAGATAGTGGAGGTCCTGGCTCAGGGAGAGCGGACGGTCGAGGAAACGGCTGAGGCCATCGGCCAGACGTTGGCGAACACCTCCCACCACCTGCGTACCTTGGCCCGGGTCGGCTTGGTAGCCACCCGACGGGACGGAACCCACATCTACTACCGGGTGGCGTCCGAACAGGTGGTGGAGACCTGGCTCGCCCTGCGCCGGCTTGCGGCGGATCAGCTCGACCATATCGAGGACCTGGCTCGCGCCTATCTCGGAGACCGCGACGACCTCGAGGTGATAAGCCGCCACGAGCTGGAGACGAAGCTCCGGGAGCGCGACCTGGTGCTGATCGACGTCCGACCTGCGGCGGAGTACGTCTCCGGTCACCTCCCGGGGGCGATCTCCGTCCCACCCGATCGACTGGAGCTCCTCGACGACCTCGTCTCCAACCTCCTGCCTGAAGACGAGATCGTCGCCTACTGCCGCGGTCCCTATTGCGTGTACGCCGACGATGCGATCCGCTATCTCGCCGGCATGGGTCGGCGAGCATTGAGGCTTGTAGAAGGGGTGCCCGAATGGCGCCTCGACGGTGGTCCTGTGGAGAAAGGAAGGTGACGATGTCTCACGAAGTGGATGTGGTGGTGATCGGCGTGGGAACAGCCGGCGAGGACCTTGCCCTGCAACTGCTCGACGCCGGATTGGAGGTCGCCGGGATCGAGCCCCAACTGGTCGGCGGTGAATGTCCCTACTGGGCCTGCATCCCTCCAAGATGGCGATCCGAGCCTCCAACCTCCTCGCCGAGGCCCGTCGTGTCAACGGGGTAGGCCAGGTCCAGGTCACGCCGGACTGGTCCAACGTGGCGAGGAGGATCCGACAGGAGGCGGCGGCCGACTGGGATGACAGCAGTGCGGTTGCCCGCTTCGAGAACAAGGGAGGTCGTCTGGTCCGCGGTTGGGGACGACTGACCGGGCCGAGCACTGTGTCGACGGATGAGGAGAGCTTTACCGCACGCATCGGTGTGGTCGTAGCCACCGGATCGAAGCCGGCGATACCACCCATACCGGGCTTGAACGAGGTGGCGTACTGGACAACCCATGATGCGATTGCGGCCGACCCACTGCCGGAGACGCTGGTCATTCTGGGTGGGAGGCGCCGTGGGCTGTGAGCTGGGGCAGGTCTTCTCCCGCTTCGGTGTCGAGGTGGCCATAGTCGAGGGCCAGGATCGGCTCCTACCCCTAGAGGAGCCCGAGACCTCGCGGCTGATTGCTTCCGTCCTCGAGAGCGAAGGGATCAGGGTTCGAACAGGAGCCAGAGTCGAGGCGGCATCCAACCGAGACGGACACATAGATCTGACGGTGGAGGGAGGCGCCGGCATCTCGGCCGACCGGGTCCTGGTTGCCACTGGGAGAAGAGTCGATCACTCACAGCTCGGTCTTGACGCGGCGGGCATCGACGCCAGCACCCGGTTCATCGAAGTCGACGATCGAATGCGTGCTGGTGATGCCATCTGGGCAATGGGCGACGTGACCGGAAAGGCGATGTTCACCCACACCGCGCTCCACCAATCGGCCATCATCGTCGCCGATATCCTCGGAATCGACTCTGCGCCAATCGACTACCGGTCGCTTCCGAGGGTGACCTTCACCGACCCCGAGGTAGGGGCAGTAGGCCTAACCGAGAAGCAGGCCAGAGAGCAAGGATTGGATATCGCCGTCGCAGTGAAGGATGTCCCCTCGACCTTCCGTGGGTGGCTCCATGACACCGGCAACCAAGGGATGATCAAACTCGTAATAGACACCACGACCGGGACGTTGGTTGGGGCCACTGTCGTCGCCCCCAGCGGTGGGGAGGTGCTTGGCCTGCTCACCCTCGCCGACCATCAGCGGGTGCCGGTGGATGCCCTGCGGCAAATGACCTACGCCTTCCCAACCTTCCACGGTGGGGTCGGTGAGGCCCTGGGCGCTTACGCTCGAGGTACCGGCAAAGTAATAGATCCGACCTATATCGCCAGCGGCTACTTCGACTGAGCCCTAGTCGGGTGGGCGCCGACCCCGACCGCTGCCACAAGGCTGGCACAGTTGGGCTTGGATCGTGTCCGGACCGGTGGCTAGAAGCGGGTGATGGCGACGAAGACGTGACCGTCGACCGGTGTCTCCGTGGTGGCTACCGGTGCGCCGTTGAGCATTGCGTGAACGGCGAGGCGGTCGAGGAGGTCGACGTCGAAGACCTCTTGCTCGTCGTGAAAGCTCACGTCGAGGGTGGACGGGTCGAACCTGCCCCAGATCGGAGAAGCTTCCCGATGAATCACGAGGCGAGATACCCGGCCGGACACGGCCGCGATGAGACCTTCGGTGAGATCGGTGATGGCGTTCCCGGTTCCGAGCTGCTCGCGAGCCAGCTCCAAATGCTTCT
This sequence comes from Acidimicrobiia bacterium, assembly GCA_035544615.1. GTDB lineage: Bacteria > Actinomycetota > Acidimicrobiia > Spongiisociales > ZC4RG35 > JARDZU01. The sequence continues at coordinate 17,491 of DATKEA010000100.1, forward strand.
CCTGCTCCGCGGTTTGGTGGTCCTCAACCACCTCGGCGGCTTTCTCATGGACTTCTATCACGTCGTCGACGTCGCCGATGCCGCTATTCGGGGGCGAGATCGTCTCGAGGTCATGGACGTTTTCGAAGCGGGCCACGAGATTGTCGGCGCCAAGCACCACCAGAGGCCGCGGGGGATCGGCTTCGGGCAACCCGGCGCTGACCGCGCGTAGGAACCGGTCCAGATCCTCGCCCTCAGAAGCCGACGGATCGTGCCCGTGGCGGGATCGTTTCGAACCGGCGCGATCGGCATGTTGCTGACGTTGTTTCTCACGATCGACGAACCAGTTGACATCGTCGACGGACTTGGGCAGATCGACATCCACCGGGTAGGCGTCATGGCTCGATGACGAATACAGACGCACACCGTGTCGGGTGAGGACCAAGACCGGGAGCCGGGTTGGCTCGATCGAGGGAATGGTGGGACGGAGATGGAATTCCCGGGCCACGACCGCACGCTTCTCGACCGGGTCGGCCAGCACCACCGGGGTCGGCTTGCCCTCGTCGTCGACGAGGAGGGCAAGCCCCGGTCCCTGGTGTTCCCAGAATTCCTGGTCGTCGAGAAGAGCGTGGGCCGCCTCGAGACGCTCTTCTCTCACCCGTGGCTTCCGGCCGGCATCCTCCAGCCAGCTGTCAACCTGGGCGATTCCGTTCTTCAACATGATTCGGCCTTGATCGATCTCGGCCCCCCTGACATGGGTGGGCAGGTACACCGAGATCAAGGCCTCGCCGCTCGCTGCGGCGAGGCGATCGAAGAGCTCGCGGTCGGGTTTGGTAGGTCTAGTCACTGCTCATAGGTACCCAGCGGTCGCTGTTGATACCAAGTGAGTCACCCCCGTCGTTCAGGTTAGCCTTCTCCGACGATACAACCTTTCGGAGGCGCCCGGCCGAAAGCCACACGTGAGATAGAGCATCTCGGCCGCCGGGTTGGTGGATTCGTAGCCGACCTTGACTCGGGAAGCCCCGAGCGAGACGAGACGTTCGAGACCAGCGGTGAGCACCTGACGCGCCAGCCCCAGGCGCCAGTACCTCTCCTCGGTTCGCATCGGCTCGACGAGCCCGACGCCGGTGGCGGGATCGAACCAGAAGAGCCCGTAGGCGGCGACTCCCCCCCTCTGCGTCTTCTACCCAGAGATCGAGGTCGGGTCGGTACAGGGATGTCTGGGACAACCGCTCTTCGACCCGGTCGCCGTTCCTGGCCACCATGTGATGGACGCGATCGAGGCCTTCGCGCCCATCATGGAGGGTGAATCCATCGGCCAGCACGGCGATCGGGGGGACATCGGCGGCTCTCAGCCATGTGGGGATGAAGTGGGCTTCGTCCGATGGAGAGAACCCTGACTCGATCACCAGCGTGCACAGTGTGTCATCGTTGTCTCTGACCGCGAGCTCGACGTCGTCGACAGGCCTGGTGATCAGGCGGAGATACTCGAGCCCTCTTGCGGTCGTCTCGTCCACGCATGCAGTCTGCCGGTTCGGGCGCATCGCGCCTGCGGGCGGAGAGAGGATCGACAGGTTCTAACCTCGTCTCGAATGACTTCCCAAACCGCCGATGTCGAGCGCTGGTCCCCGCTGAAAGTCTGGCTCTTCTCCCTGTTCAACCGCGACCCGAAGAGCAATCTCGCCGCGGTGGAACTCCTCTCGCTGACCTCCGATGACCGGTTCCTCGACCTGGGTTGTGGTCCGGGGGCAGCGTTGGAGCATGTGGACGCAACCGGCGCGGAGACGGCAGGCATCGATCCGAGCCCAGCGATGGTGGCACGCGCCGCGAGACGGGTTCCCGGTGCCGAGGTCAGGGAAGGTTCGGCGGAGTCCATCCCGTTCGAAGACGACAGGTTCACCGCGGCTCTGGCAGTGTCGACATACCACCATTGGGCCGACCCCGATGCCGGTTTGGTCGAGGTCCGGCGGGTGCTCGCACCGGGAGGGCGTCTCCTCATATTCGAGAGGAAGCTGAAGAAGAGCCGCGGCCACGGCATCGATGTGACCGGTGCCGATCGGGTCACTCAGATGCTCACCGGCCACGGGTACAACACCGCCGAGGTCGGCACGATGCGGGTCGGCCGGGTTGACTACTTGACGGTGTCTGCGGTCAATCCGAACACGGTCTGAGATAACCGATGCCGGGAGCGGCGGAGGCGAGCGTCGTTGTCATGACGCGAGGGAGGCATCGAGCTCGTCGAGCAGCGCCTGGGCTGGTACGAACATCTCGGCGTAATGGCGTACCCAGGCGATCTCGCCGCTCTGTCGGACCAGGGCGAAGCTGTGGCTGGGTCGGTCGCCGTGCCCGTAGATGCCGACCATGCCGTATGCCTGCGACACCTGGGTGTCCGAGTCGATGAGGATGGGACCTTCGATGCCGAACCGGGTGGCCTCGGGGGCGACCAGGGGTGCCGGGTCGACCATGATGGGGAGGAGGCTGATGCCGCGTTCCGCCACTGCAGCTTCGAGCTCGGGGATTTGAGCGAAACAGCCGTCGCAGCCGACTCCCATGGAGAAGTAGAGGAGGGCGTCGCCTTGGGCGAGTGTCTCGTCGAGCGAGATGTTCTGACCGTCGGTTGCCTCCAATTCGAAAGGAATCGCCTGGTCGATTTCGGGATCGTCGGTCTCCGAGAGGACGGATACTGCGACGAGTACCGCCAGGGCGAGAGGGGCGACGGCGAAGCCGACCCACCTCCAGGGAGATCGCTGTTTGGTTTTGCGGCTACTCCCGCGTGGCGGCTGGATGGTCTTGGTCATGACAGCTCCGTTGGTGTGCTTCTTCGTTTTCGAGGCGGCGATGCCGCCGCCGGGTCGACAACGCAATGGCGGCCACTGCGACCGCGATCAGGATCAAGCCGATGACCGGGTCGGGGATCCAGGCCACACTGTCGAGCAACGGGGTCAGGATGCCTTCGATACCGGTGCCAAGGCTGTTACTGAACGAGGGCGCCAGCGACGATCCCGTCACCGCAACGACCGCCAGCACCACGGCCATGACCAGGAACATCACCGCTGCGGCCAGACCGGCGGTGGTCGTCGCCACGCGCAGGGAGCCAACTCTGAACGTGACCGGTTTGGAGCCGATCTGGACCCGGTCGGGCCCGAGCCGGTCCCAGAGCAGGGTGAGAATTATCAGCGGGAATACCATCCCGAACACGTAGGCCAGCCCGATCCCCACGCCAGAAGCGAGACCGGGCGACACCGCCGAGAGTGTGAGAACACCGGCGAGTACCGGGGCGCAGCAGGCGCTGGCGGCTCCCGAGAACACCCCCAGGGCGTAGATGCCGGCTGAGTCGGTGCGGGAGATGTCGGGTGATCCCCTGAGGAACGGCAGGGACCAGGTGCCGCCGCTCAGTGAGACCACGGCGAGTGCGAGCAGCAGGGCGGCGCCCAGTCCGTACACCGCGGTGTGATAGCGCAGCAAGCTCTCGGTGATCAGGCTGAGCCCGAGCGTCACCGGGATCAGAACGGTGGCCACCCCGGCGGCGAACACGAATGCCAGCGGCACCAGCCGCCAGCGATGATTTCGCACCGAAGCCGCCAGGAAGGCGGGGAACATCACCACGATGCAGCAGGGAGCGAACAGCGCCACCGACCCGGCGACAAAGGCCGCGAGCAGGGATCCCCCGAGAAACAGCCCTTCCACCTCAGACCGCCACGTCGTTGGATACCCGGGCCAGATGGTCTTCCAGTTTGCGGCGGGAGATGCGGCCGTACCCGAAGAACGCGCCATCCACGAGCAGGATCGGTGGGAAGGGGACCTGATGACGCACCAACAGCCCAAGACCTTCTTCCGAGGAGAGCGGCACCGTTCTCACTGCGAGCGGAATCACTGTTCCCAGCTCGGCGAGCAGTTGGTCGACTTCGTCGCAGAAGTGACAGCCCGGAGCGGTGACCAGCACCATGTCAACTGGTTCGGTCATACCCCGGCCTCGGCGACCGCCGCGACGGTGAGGCAATGGTGTTCCTCACCGTGAGAATTGGGAGCAGCGCCGAAGGTGGCTGTCAGCAGCTCGTCGACGATGTCGTCGATCCGTCCCTCGGCCACGGCCTCGGGCACACAGCCCCGGAGATGGGCTTCGAGCACCTCGCGTCGGACCCGATTGAGGGCCCCCTGCACCGCGGAGAGCTGGTGGAGCACACCGATGCAGTAACGATCCTCTTCGACCATGCGGATCACCCCGTTGAGATGCCCGCGCGCGGTACGCAGCCGGAACCCCACCGACGACGCGGTGGCCCTCATCGGCCTGAGTTTCGAGACTCGACGAGGGTCCGCTTCCGCTCCTCGAACTCCTCCCTTTCGATCTCGCCGCCGGCGTATCGGCGTTCGAGAATGCCGAGAGCATCCGGTGTCGAATGGTCGCCGGTCGTCGTCGAAGATCGGACCGTCCAGACGATCAAGGCCACGATCACCACCCAGAAGACGATCATCATCGTCCACCCGAAGAACCCCATCGCGTTCCAATTACTCCACATCATTTGACATCACCTCGAGGTCATGATGACCCACCCCCGGTGGGGTAGGGCAGAGGCGAAAGTCCCTAATGGCGAACGGTTCGGAACACGGACTTTGACTTTGTCCAGTCCGAGCAATACCATACCCCCCTAGGGTATAGAGGAGTAGACGTTGCGTGGCAATGAGATAAACAAGGAAGCCTATCTGAGACGGCTGGCGCGTATCGAAGGCCAGGTGCGCGGGCTCCAGCGGATGATCAGCGAGGACGAGTACTGCATCGATGTTCTCACTCAGGTCAATGCGGTCTCCGCGGCCCTGAAAGGTGTCGCCGTCGGCCTGCTCGATGAGCACGTCCGTCATTGTGTCCGAGAGGCCACCGAGGCCGGCGACGTCGCAACGGCAGACGACATGATGACCGAGGCCACCAAGGCGATCGAACGGCTGGTCCGCTCCTGACCGGCGGTCTCGCGAAAGGAAGCTGATGACTGAGCACGATCATGATCACGGTGGCGTCGTCGAGCACGCGGCGGCGATGAAAGACCAAACACCCTCTGATACTGGGAATCTGAACGGAGATCATCACGGTGGGGGCGGCCACGCCGGACATGACAAGCATGCCGGTCATAGCGTGGCCATGTTCCGGGATCGCTTCTGGCTGTCCCTGCTGCTGACGCTTCCCGTCGTCTTCTTCTCGGAGATGATCCAGGAATGGTTCGGCTACACCGCCCCGAGCTTCCCCGGGTCGGAGTGGGTGGCCCCGGCGTTGGGGATAGCCATTTTCTTATACGGTGGCTCGCCATTCCTCAAAGGGGCGGTGCGGGAGATCCGCGATCGCCAGCCGGGGATGATGCTGCTGATCGCGATGGCGATCGTGGTTGCCTTCCTCGCCTCCGCCGCTACCACCCTGGGTTGGTTCGACCTCGAGTTCTGGTGGGAGCTGGCGGCTCTGATCACCATCATGCTGCTCGGCCACTGGATGGAAATGCGGGCCATCGGCCAAGCCCGGGGAGCGCTGGCCGCTCTGGCAGAGCTGCTGCCCGATGAGGCGGAGCGGATCACGGAGGGAGAAACCGAGACTGTCACGGTGGCCGAGCTGAAGGTCGGGGATCTGGTGTTGGTGCGACCCGGTGGGCGTGTCCCCGCCGATGGGGTGATCGCAGAAGGTGAGGTGGAAGTCGACGAGTCGATGGTCACCGGCGAGTCGAAGCCGGTTGCCAAGACACCGGGGGACCGGGTGGTAGCCGGGACCGTAGCCACCGACTCGGCGGTCCGGGTCGAGGTCGAAGCCGTCGGGGACGACACCGCCCTGGCCGGGATTCAGCGTCTGGTCGCGTTGGCTCAGGATTCGAAGTCGCGCGCCCAGGTTCTGGCCGACCGCGCCGCTGCCATTCTCTTCTATGTGGCGATAGCGGCCGCGGCGGTCACGGTGACGGCCTGGACGATCGCGGACCAACCAGACCAGGCGGTGGTGAGGATGGTGGCGGTGTTGGTCATCGCCTGCCCCCATGCGCTGGGACTGGCCATCCCGTTGGTGATTGCCATCTCCACTTCAATGGCTGCCCGGAACGGGATCCTGGTCAAGGACCGTCTCGCCCTGGAGCGGATGCGAAGCGTGGACATCGTCCTCTTCGACAAGACCGGGACCCTGACCAAGGGCAGTCACCGGGTGTCTGCCGTCACTGCCGTCGACGGGGACCAGACCGGTCTGCTTGCCCTTGCCGCCGCCGTGGAGTCCGATTCGGAACATCCTCTTGCCCGGGCGATCGTAAGTGCAGCCAAGGACAAAGGTGGTGATGTCCCTGGTGCATCCGGGTTCCGGTCGATGAGTGGTCGGGGAGTGGAGGCGTCCGTTGACGGCACCCAGGTGGCGGTGGGTGGCCCAACCCTGCTCCGGGAACGGAGCCTCGAGGAGCCAGACACAGTCGCGGAGTCGACCGAGGGGTGGAGGCGTCGCGGGGCGGCGGTCCTGTACGTCATCAAGGACGGGGCGGTGGTGGGAGCTCTGTCGCTCGAAGACGAGATACGGCCCGAATCGCGGGAGGCGGTCGACCAACTGCACCGGCTCGGGGTTCGGGTCGCCATGATCACCGGTGACGCCCGGCAGGTTGCAGACGCAGTCGGCGCCGAGCTCGACATCGACGAGGTGCTCGCCGAGGTGCTCCCTGAGGACAAGCATTCCAAGGTCGCCGAGCTGCAGCAGCGGGGCTTGCGGGTGGCAATGGTCGGTGACGGGGTCAACGACGCTCCCGCCCTGGCCCAGGCCGACGTGGGCATCGCCATTGGTGCCGGCACCGACGTCGCAATCGAGTCCGCCGGGATCGTTCTCGCCTCCGACGACCCGCGCGGGGTGGTCGGCATCCGGCGGCTGTCCCAGGCCGGCTACCGCAAGATGATCCAGAACCTGGTGTGGGCAGCCGGCTACAACGTGGCGGCGATACCACTGGCCGCCGGCGCCTTTGCTTGGGCCGGGATCGTGTTGGCCCCGGCTGCCGCGGCGGTTCTGATGAGCGCCTCGACGGTGATCGTGGCGATCAACGCGCAGTTGTTGAGGCGGATTGATGTGAGACCGGCCTGATGGGAGTAAACACAGGGTGAGAGACATCAGGGTGAGTCTGATAGTGGTGACGGTGATGGTGGCGGTTGCTTGCACCGCCGCCAACGGGGATGCCGATATCCCACCCCAGGATCCTGGGCTGGTTGCTACGGGAGCGGGCCTCTATGCCGCGAACTGCGCCGAATGCCACGGCAGCGATCTACGTGGGACCGACAAGGGGCCATCCCACCTCTCGGTCATTTATGAACCGAGTCATCACGCCGACGGTGCCTTCCATTTCGCGGTTCGAGACGGATCCCGCGCCCATCATTGGAACTTCGGCGACATGCCACCGGTCGCCGGCCTGACCACCGACGACATCGACGCCATCGTCGCCTTCGTCAGAGAAAGTCAACGCATCGAAGGCTTTGAGCCGTACCCGCCGTGATGCGGGCGAACAGGTGGAACCTGATCTGACCCCTCACCGCCACCGCAGCAAGCTCCAGCATCCGGCGACAACTGACCGCGGCCACCGCCCGGCGGTCTCGCGGTCCTGGGTGCTCTGCTCGGCGTATCGAGCCCTGTCGGGTCGTTTGACCCTATCTCATGTTGACGCGAACGAACATCGTGGGAAGGAGCAGGACTAAGGAGTGATATGAACCCGACCGTGGGAGGCGAGCCGAGCATGGCTCCCGCGCCTTTGAGCACCGGGATCGACCTCTACTGGATTCCTCTCGGGGCAGCTGGTTCAGGTCTGGTGCGGGTGAACGGGCTCATATACGAGGCAATTCACGCCCGTCGGGAGCGGCGACCACCGTTGGACCTCTATCACACCGCGATGGAAGTCCGTCTGCCGGAGGGCCGGTTCACCATCGAGAACGCCTGGCCCAGTCCCGACACCGACACCGCCTCTCGTGGAGTGATGGTGGAGGGGCCGGTCGGCGGTCGCCGCATCGCCAGGTTCCGCTGGTTCCGTTACGAGGTGCGCTGCTGGCGGGACGGTGTGATCCCCGACATTGCTGAGGCGGTGGACAGCCCTCAGCTCCTCAGCAGTGACTTGTTCCTGGCGCGGCGTCTGGTCGATCTGGTCGCCTTGGTGCCGCCCATGATCTGGGGGAGAGACGAGTTGGGCGCCGGCGAGATGTGGAACTCGAATTCGGTGGTCTCGTGGCTGCTTTCTCGTAGCGGCTTCCCGGTTGAGACGATCCAGCCGCCGGCCGGGGGGCGGGCACCGGGTTGGAGAGCCGGCGTCATCATGGCCCGCCAGAAGGAGATATCCGTCCACGCTGACCGACACCGATCCCTTACCTGAGGTACCTAGCGCCATATACGGCGTTCCACCGACAAGGAACGGCCCGGAGAGCATCGAAAGCCCCCTTTGTGACATTCAGGTAGGCGGTACCCGCGGGGGTTGACCGTGGTCCCTTCCGACCTTATAGTGAACCAAATGGTTCAGTATCAGGCTCTCGACAGGACATTCGCCGCCCTGGCCGATCCGACCCGTCGCAGCATCCTCGACCACCTCGGTCGCGGCTCGGCCACCATCAGCGAGCTGGCCCGGCCGCATGACATGTCTCTGACCGGTGTCAAGAAGCATGTTCAGATCCTGGAGGAGGCGAGGCTCGTGACCACGGAGAAGGTCGGTCGAACCCGGCGCTGCCGGCTCGGCCCCGAGCGGTTGGAGGAGGCCGTGAACTGGATCGAGTGGTACCGGAAGCAATGGGAACGCCGGCTCGAAGGGCTCGAGTCGTACCTCGACAACAAGAAAGGTGAAGAGTGATAAGCTACGAGTTGAGAGTGGAACGATTGATCGACGCCTCGCCCGAAGAGGTATTCGACGCATACACCGATCCCGAGGCGCAGAAGATCTGGTTCACGATCCTGGACGAGGGAATGACAGTCGAAAACGAGGTCGACCTTCGCGTCGGAGGTAAATGGGTCAGCACCTGGGGATTCACGCCGGACGAGATGTTCCGTGAAATCAACACATTTCAGGTCATCGAACGGCCGCACCGGCTGGTCTCGAAGTCGTCATTCACCTCGCCCGACGGTTCCACCATAGACACCGACGTCGAGATCACCTTCCGGGACGAGGGCGGCAAGACGATGATGACGGTCGTCCAAAGCGGTTTTCCCGACGAAGCAATCAGGGACTTTGTCGCCAACACTGCCTGGATTGGCGCGTTCAAGCGGATCAACGCCTACTTCGCGGCCAGAGTGGCAGGCTAGAACCCCGATCTCCCTCTCCCCGTCCAGGCTCGGACTGGACCAGTCTCATGACATTGCCGTCGGCGTCCTGACCCAATCGTCATCGAGGGCTGCCAGGATACTGGCTCTAATGCTATATTTCTGGCGGCAATGAGTCATTCACCTTGAGACACTCCAGACTTCGGGAGCTTCGTGAGGCGGCCGGGCTCACCCAGGCGGAGCTGGCCAGTCGGGCCAGAGTGAGTCGTCAGATGGTGGGTGCGGTGGAGGGAGGGCACCATCTGCCTCGGGTAGACGCCGCCATGTCGCTGGCAACGGCACTCGGGACCGACGTGCGGTCGTTGTTCGGCTCCGATTCGGCGGCAGTAGATGCGATATCGGGTCTTGCACCCCACGAAGACGCACTGGTACGGGCGGGTTGGGTTGGTGAGGTGATGGTCACGGCTCCGGTGCGGACCGGATCGGACGGTTGGGACGTTGCTGACGGAGTCGTGGAGAACGACACGGTTCGCACACTAAGCCCTATCGGAGCAGGGCTGGTGGTGGCCGGATGCGAACCAGGTCTGGTCCTAGTGGAACGACTCCTGCGCGAGGCGGGAATGGGAGGGGTGGCGGTTGACGGGTCGAGCGCCGCAGCCGTGCAGGCGTTGAGGAAAGGACGGCTACATGCCGCAGTGGTCCATGGCCCCGTCGGCGGGCATTCCCCGCTTCTGGAAGACGCCGAAGTGATTCGATTCCATCTCGCCCGCTGGCAGGTGGGTCTGGCCGGGCCGGCCGAGGCGCCTGCCGGTTGGTGGGAAGACGCGTTGGCAGGAAAGGTCGACGTGATCCAACGCGAGCACGGTGCCGGGGTTCAGCACGCGTTCGAGCGGGCTGCACAATCGGTTCCGGCACCCGGGCCGCGGGTTGGCACCCATCTCGACTCGGCCAGGCTGGCGGTTGCCACCGGATTGGCCGGGGTCACCATCGAACCCGCTGCGTTGGCAGTGGGCGCCGTCTTCCAACCACTCGAGGTTCACGTGGCAGAGATGTGGGTTGCCGCCGATTGGGTCGATGAGCCGGTGGTGGAAGCCGCCATGACCGTTGTGACCAGCCGGCGGTTCCAGCGGCGGCTGGCGGGCGTGGGCGGATACGACCTCGACGGATGCGGGACCAGGGCAGCATGACCGGGTCCTTCCGGGGTCTGACGGTTCCTGTCGTTTGGTGGTCACTGGTGGGTCTGTTGGCAATTGGCGCCACCGCGTGCGTTGCAGGTGATGGAGGTGGTGAGGCAATCGGGGGCCCGCTGATCGGCCAGGATGCGCTCGTGGTGGCAGGGGCCTCCGATCTGAGACCGGCCTTCGAGGAGATAGGGGTGCTGTTCACCGCTGCCACCGGACATGAGGTGGTTTTCGATTTCGGCTCGTCGGGGCAACTGGCTCAGCGGATCATCGAGGGGGCACCGGTGGATGTCTATGCCTCGGCGAGCGCCGAGTTCGTCGACCGGGTTCTGGCCGAAGGCGTTGGCGACCCCGACACCAGGGCGCTCTACGCAGTGGGCCGGATAGCCATCTGGTCCCGGGCTGATGGGTGGGGCGGGTGGTCCACCCTCGAGGAGTTGGTGTCCGACCCCGAGGTGCAGGTGCTGGCGATCGCCAACCCCGAACATGCTCCGTACGGTCGAGCCGCGGAGGAGGCGTTGAAGTCGCAACAGCTGTGGGGCACGGTCGAGCCGAGTCTGGTGCTTGGTGAGAACATCTCCGACACCCAGCGGCTGGCGTCCACGGGCGACGCCGATGCTGCCATCGTGGCGCTGTCCCTGGCCATTGCCTCCGGAGATGCCGGGGAGTGGGCCCTGATCGACGAAAGCCTCCACCGACCGCTAGAGCAGGTGCTGATAACCATCTCCACTCAGGAGGGCAGAGTTGAGGCGGCCCAGGCGTTCGCGGCCTTCGTCAACCAGCCCGAAGGCCGTGAGGTGATGCTCCGCTTCGGGTTCGCACTGCCCGGCGAGCAGGTGGAGGCCGACTGATGTGGGATCCACTCTGGCTGACATTGCGGGTCACCGCGGCTGCAACCTTGATCGTGGGGGTCACCGGAATCGGGTTTGGCTACCTGTTGGCTCGAGCCAGGTTCCCGGGGCGTGCTCTGCTCGATGTGCTCGCCAGCGCTCCGATCGTCATGCCGCCGACTGTTCTTGGCTACTACCTCCTGGTGGTGCTGGGCAGACGCAGCCCGATCGGCCGAGCGTGGGAGGCGGTGTTCGGCTCACCGCTCGTCTTCACCTGGCAGGGGGCGGTGGTGGCAGCCTCGGTCGCCTCCTTCCCATTCTGCCTCCGTGCCGCTCGCGCGGCCATCGAGAGTGTCGATCGTCGCTATGAGGCGGTCGGCCAGGTCATGGGTCTCCCCGGATGGCGGGTGGCAGCTCAGATCACACTGCCACTGGCCCGGCGAGGTTTGCTGGCGGGGGTGGCGCTGGGATTCGCCCGAGCGCTAGGCGATTTCGGAACCACTGTCATGGTCGCCGGCAACATCCCGGGGCGCACTCAAACCATGCCCATCGCGGTGTACGACGCGGTCCAGGCATTCGACTATGACCGGGCCGGCACGCTCGCATTCGTTCTTCTCGGGATAGCGGTGACCGTGCTTCTGCTGGTGCGAAGACTCGAGCGGAGCAATAGCTGATGCTCGAGGTCGACGTCACTCACCGAATCGGCGAGTTCGACCTCAGGGCGGAGTTCGCCGCCGATCGGGGGATCACGGTGCTGTTCGGCCCCTCCGGCGCCGGTAAGAGTCTGACCCTTCGGCTCATCGCGGGGATCGACCGGCCGTTGACCGGCTCGATCCGGCTCAACGGTGAGACCCTGGTCGACACCTCGACCGGGGAATGGGCATCACCCCGAGAGCGCCGTGTCGGCATGGTCTTTCAGGATTCCCTGCTCCTGCCGCACCGCACCGTCCTGCAGAATGTCGCCCTCGCCGTCCGTGACGGCACCAGGGACGATCGTCGCCGGTCGGCTGGGAGATGGCTCGACGAGGTCGAGGCGGGCGAATGGGCCGACCGTAGGCCCCACCAGCTCTCAGGTGGTCAGGCACAGCGAGTCGCCCTGGCCCGGGCACTGGCAGGTGAGCCCCGGGCCCTGCTACTCGATGAGCCGTTCAACAGCCTGGACCAGACGGTGAGACGACGTCTCCGGCTCTTGGTCCGTGACATCGTCCAGCGCAGGCAGCTTCCCACCTTGTTCGTCACCCACGATCCGGGCGAGGCCACCGAGCTCGCCGACGACCTCCTCCTGGCCGCCCCGGGCCGGGTCGGTGGCGATGCAGGTGACAGAGACGGGATTGCCGCTCTCGCCCGTCTTCTCTCCGACGACTGACTGGCGGCGTTGCCGATCGAGCTCACCCCAGGAGCCGGCGCTCCATGGCATAGACGGTGGCTCCGGCCCGGGTCGAAACCCCGATCTTGGCGTAGATGTTCTCCACGTGACGGCCCACCGTCTTCGAAGAGATGAACAACTCTTCTCCCACCAGGCGATTGGTGTAACCGCGAGCGATCAACCGGAGCACCTCGACTTCACGATCGGTGAGCCCTCCAGGGTTGCTCATGGGTGGCATCAGCGCCTTGCTGCCACCGGCGGCTATGACGGCTTCTACCGCATCACGGTCGAGGAGCCCGGCGGCCACCTCCGTGGTCATCGTTTGGGCCGCCTCTTCGAGCGCCAAAGCCGGTCGATGAGGCCGGGCTGCGGTGAGTGCGGCCATGACATCGGCCGCGGCAAGAATCCGGGCCAGAGCGGAAAGCTGTTCCCCACCCAACTGGCGGTGATAGCCGGACCTATCGATGCGCTCGTGGTGGCTACAAGCCAGATCGCCCAGCGGAGCCAACGCCTGGCACCTCGAGAGGATGCGCCCGGTCAGATAGGGGTGAAGCCGCACCTTCTCCCACTGCCCCGTGGACAACCTGCCCGGTTTGTCCCAGATCCCGTTCTCGACGCCGACCCTCCCCAAGTCGTGAACCATTGCTGCCCGTCGTAGCGTCGCGCACTCCAGCGGGCCCATACCCATCTCTCGAGCCGCCCCGACCGACAGATCGGCAACCTTGGGCGAATGGCCGCGGGTCCAGGGGGATTTGATGTCGACGAAGTCGGCCAGGGCTCTCAGGGCGTGATCGAGGTCGTCGAGATGCTCCACCGGCTTCGGCTCGAGGGCGAGCACGTCTTGCCATTCCGCTTCCCGGTGGGAGAATCCGAGCCGACCGAAGGCGTCCACCACCTCCGGGTCGTAAGCCTTTCCCCGACGTTTCGCCAGCAAACCGAACACGTCACTTCCATGTCGGGTGTAGAGGTCCACATCACGCGCCACTGCTGCGATTCGCACTTCGAGCGGGATGTTCTCACCGGACAGACCGTTGGGGAGCCCCTTGCCATCCCATCGTTCGTAGGCGTGGGCCAGAGCATCGATCACAGGCTCACCGAGACGAAGACGCCGGGCCAACATCGCTCCCACCTCACAGTGGCCGGAAATAACCCGCACATCGCTCTTGGTGTCGGCGAGCGCGGAGCCCACGGTCCTCACCCGTCTGGGCAGCGATTGGTCCTGGCCTATTGCGCCGACCAGGGCACGGACGGCTTGTCCGGTGCTGCCCATCCAAACCGGAGCCATCGCGGCAAGGAACGACATGTCGTCTCCTCATGCGATTCTTGCCGTGTCCGAGGCTTCGGAGGTGCAGCCGAGAAATCGGAGAAGGGCAACGTGCAGCACCGATCGCACCTGGTCAGGACCGCACCCCACTTCCCGAGCCAGCGACACCGCCAACAAGGAGGTGCTGAGACCGTGACCAGTGGGTTGGCCGGTGCCGAGATCGGTGGCGAGTGAAAGCGAAGCGAGCAACTCGACCACCCGGAGCTCCGGTTCGCCTGGGGCCATATTTCGACCATAGTGCCCCGACCACTGAAGTTCGCCGGGTTCAGAACGGCCAGCTGACGCCGCTGGCTGCGTCCTCGTCCTCGACGAACGGGCCAGTGCGCCTTCGTCCTGCGTCCTTGCCAGGCGGCGCCCAGGCTCGCCCTGAACGTCGCCAACGTCAGTGGCCAGAGCACTTGTGATGGTCCGATTCAGCCCGGGAGATGAATTGGAAATGGGTGGGACTCAGCTCTTGTTTGGAGACCTGCTTCTAGGACCTGCTTTGGGGGACTGCCGCCGATTCCCGTGGTGGGGGCGCAGAGAGACGCCCTGCCGGTGATAGCGCTCCGAACCACACGCCTGCCATCACCATGACGGCGCCGATCAGGCCCTGGGCGGTGATCGGCTCATCTGCGATCAACGATCCCAACAGCATCGTCACCACGGGGAAGAGGACGAACATGTAGGAGGTGGCCGACGCGGTCCAATGGCGTACCACGAGCAATACCAGTACGAACAGCCCCACCGAGCCAAAGGTCACCAGGTAGCCCAATGACCAGACCACCTCGGGCTGGCGAGGCAGGGCCCAATGCTCCCCGGACACGGCGGAGAGTGCCAGCAGCGCAGCCGCGCCGGCGGGCATCCCCACGGCATTGGTCATCACCGGGTGGTTGCCCGACACCCGCTTGCCGAGGATCACACTCTCGCCGATGGAAAGCGCCGCCGCCAGCATCGCCACCAGAGCGGCTAGAGGCAGCACCAGGTCCTGAGGACCGACCGCCATCCACCCGATCCCGGCCAAAGCCAGGAGTGAGCCGACTATCGCCCGCCGCTGCAATCGCTCCAAACCGTGCGCCGCGGCCAGGAGCAAGGTCACCAGGGGTACCACTGCCAGCACCACCGTGGCAACGCCGGCAGTGACCCTGACCAGGGCCCAATACATCAGTGCATACGACACGGCGAAGCTCAGGAGTCCGTATACGACCGTGAGCACCAGCGTTCGCCCCCTCGGCCAACGCAGCCTCAAGGCGAGCGCGATGGAGACGAACAGGATCGCCGCCAAACTGAATCGCAAGCCTGCCCCCCAGATTGGAGGCAGCTCACGATTGCTGAAGCGGACTGCGAGGAAGTTGGCGCCGCCCAAGGTGACGGCGAGAGCGAAGGCCACCAGCGTGAAGCCTCCGGGACCGCGCTGGTCTTCAGCGGGCATCGACTGAATCCCGGGTCGAGTCGCCTGCCTCGAGGCAGCGTGAACCGTCATTGTCTGGTCGGTTCGGGTTGTTCATTCATCTCCCCCTGGTTTGCTGAGGACAGGATGCCGCGTTCACCCGCCGCCCGCATCGGGTGAACACCCCATTCTGGACCCTGGCAAGGGTCTTCCTCTGGCGTTTCGGGAGCGCCCTGCTATCGTTTTCGGGGCGATGTCGTGGCTTGGGCCTTCCCGCCCGAGAAACGGTATCGTCTATTGGTGTTGCGGGCCGAACTCTCCCGCCGATTAGCAAGGGTCAAGCGCACAGAACCCTGAGGTCTGGTTCTCCCGGGGCAGAGGCATGCCGTGCTAAACGTGTCTTCCCCACCAATCACCCGCATCGACCGACGAACCGGTCACGAGCCGTCCGAAATGGTCAAACCAACCTGGCGCGATACCGCTGCGTGCCGGGAGTGGACCGGCGTCGACTTCTTCCCGTTCTCCGAGGATATCCATGCGATCCGCCGGGTGAAAGAAGTCTGCGCCCTCTGTCCCGTGACCGAGGACTGTCTCGCCTACGCCATCGAAACCCGACAAGGGGATGGGGTATGGGGCGGACTCACCCCAAGGGAGCGGATCTATCTACGCCGCAAGTGGATGGAACACTCCCGGGCGCTCGCCGAGACCAAGCAGGTAAGCGAATCGGTGAAGGAGAGAGCTCGTTCACGAGCGAAGTCGTCTTGACGAGCGCCGGTTGGTGTGAGTCCGAGGTGATGGCTCGTCGATGACCGGGCGGGCACCTGCTTCGAGCAAAGTCACGGATCAGGGCTGCCCACGACCAGCGAATCGCCCACTGGACATCACACGGGTCCCCAGGTCACTCTGGAGCCATGTGACCGGGCTGGGACTTCCCGGCCAGTACGCGCCCCTCGACCACTGCGGGCGGGCCGGGGGAGGCGAAGAGACGCCCCTGGGCCCTGTCGCAGCCGAGCGCGATCAACTCGTCGGCCTGAGCCTGTGCCTCGACTCCTTCGGCGACCACCCTCATCTCGAGAGCATGCGACAAGTCGATGATCGACCTCACAATTGCCCGTTCGGTGGCACCGAGAGCCAGCTTCTGAATGAACGACCTGTCGATCTTGACAAAGTCGAGCGGGAACACGCGAAGGTAGGACAGGGAGGAATACCCGGTCCCAAAGTCGTCGAGGCCGACCTTGACCCCGGCCCCACGGAGGATCTTCAACTCGGTGAGCGCCGAGTTCGACGCTTCCATGAGCACCCGCTCGGTGAGCTCGATCTGCAGCATCCCGGTCGGCACCTCGTGTTCCGCCAACTCATCGAGGACGGTTTGAGCAAAACCGGCGTCGGCTAGATGTCGTGCGGTGAGATTGATTGCGATGTCGGTGAAGCCGGTCTCGTCGAACAGCGCGCGCCATACTTGCGCCTGGTCGATCGTTTGGCTCAGGACCCAGTCGTCGATACCCGCCAGGATCCCGGTCTCCTCGGCGACGCCGATAAAGGATTCGGCGGCGATGAGACGCCTCTGCTCCGCGTCCCATACCCGAACCAGCGCCTCGGCCGCGACGGTTTGGCTGGTGCGAAGATCGACGATGGGTTGATAATTCACACGTAGCCGGTCCTCATCGATTGCCCTGCGCAGCATCCGCTCTGTGCCCAGCCGCCCGACGGCCTGGGTGCGAAGTTCCTCGTCGAACACTTCGGCCCGATCGCGGCCCCGGTCCTTGGCTCGATACAGGGCCATGTCCGACTCCTGGAGGAGACCTTCGGCACTGTGCTCGGGGTTCTGTGTCACCGCGATGCCGACGCTCGTCGTGCAGATGAACCGCTCCTTACCGATGACAAACGGGACGCGGCCGGCTTCGATGATCCTAGCCCCGAGCGCCGTGGCCTTCTCCGGCGCCGCCAGGTCTTCGACCACGACTGCAAACTCGTCTCCGCCCCATCGAGCCAGGGTGTCTTGCGGTCGCAGGAAGCGGCGGAGCCGATCGGCCATCTTCATCAGCACGGCGTCGCCTATCAGATGCCCGACGGTGTCGTTTATCAGCTTGAATCGGTCGAGGTCGAGGAAGAGGACGGCAACGTATCCTTGCTTCCGTTCGAGGCGGTGCAGCGCCTGCTGTAAGCGGTCCATGAACAGCGCACGGTTGGCGGCCCCGGTCAGCACGTCGGTGGTGGCCTGCCGTTCGAGGGCGAGCTCCGTCTTTCTCCGCTCCCCGATGTCACGGACAGCAGATACCAACAGCTTCTCGCCGTCGGCGTCGACGAGCGTGGCCACGGCCTCTGCCCATCGGTACCCCCCGCTTGCGCACCGGAATCGGTACACGGTGGTCACGGTCGCGAGCTGGTCCAACAGTGCCCCGTGTCGCGACTGATGGACCACCGCGGCGTCGTCGGGATGAATGAACCCGTCCTGGTGGCGTCCCAGGAGATAGTCGGGCTCCCAACCGAACAGCGGAAAACTGGCCGGTGATACGAACCGAAAGACGCCGTCCATTGTGGTCACCGTGTGCAGATCCGGCGAGTCCTCTTCGATTAGATGCTGAAAGGACCGGTGGACACCAGCCTCGGCAGGATCGACTCTCATGTCACTCCTCTGGTTTCACGCCTCTTGGCGCGCTACCAGGGTCCGGAGCAACGCAATTGTCGCCCGCAGGGCGGGTGATCGCAGGAAAACTGTAGCAGGGCTCCGAATTCTCTCCGGGGTCACGCCAATTCGACCGATCGCGGACCGACACCAAATCGCTCCGGAAGGTGGTGTACCGTGAGCCGTGACACGGCATGACCCCGCACGTGTCGGGCCTGCGGCTGGCAGGCTCGGGAGCGGTGCCCCGGACCCCGGTAGCGCGAACCGAAATGCACAAGGGCAGGAGAAGGTTGGCCCCCCTGGTCACGACTTTGACATCAACCGGGTTTGTCGCAAGAAAAACGTTTCAGTTGTGAACGGAGCGAGTGAACGACGGTTGCGGATTCTCGACCTCCTGATCGGTAGCGGCTCGGCCGATCTGGAGACCGGGCATCTGTGCGCGGTGTCCACCCAGGTCGCCGGGATGACCGGCGCCGGGATCACGTTGATGTCCGACGACACGGCCCGTGGCTCGATCTGTACCACTGACAAGGTGAGCGCCCTCATGGAGGAACTCGAGTTCACTCTCGGAGAGGGACCTTGCGTTGACGCATATCGCCACCAGCGTCCGGTGATGGAGCCCAACCTCGCCAATCCGGTGTCCATCCGGTGGCAAGCCTTTACCGGACCGGTGCTCGAGGCCGGGGCAAAAGCGGTGTTTGGATTCCCCATTCAGATCGGGGCGATAAAGCTTGGAGCGCTCAACCTCTATCGGGACCGACCGGGGCCTATGGCTGATGAGCAACATGCCGACGCGATGGTCATGTCCGACATCGCCGCCCACGCCATCCTGGTCCATCAGTCGAACGCACCGCCCGGAATCCTCGCCGCCGAGATGGCATCGGGCTTTGGTATCCAGTATGTGATTCATCAGGCGACGGGGATGGTGGCCGCTCAACTGGAGTGCGACGTGGGAGAGGCACTCGCTCGGCTGCGTGCCTATGCTTACAGTGTCGACCGGCCCCTCGTCGAGGTAGCTTGCGACGTGGTCTCCCGAAGGCTGCGGTTTCGGCCCGAAGGCGACGCCGACGCGTGAAAAGCGCCGACACGGGGTCCTGGCGACGTGACGTCAGTGAGCGTGCATGCCGAGCGGAACGGGGGTAACTCATGACAGACGCCAATAGCATTGGCATCCCGATGCCGAGGGAGGCGACGCTTGCGGCGGCGTTCGTCAAGCTGGCGGACACGCTGGTGGCAGATTTCGACGTCGTCGAGCTGCTCACCGTCCTGGTCGATCGTTGTGTCGAGGTTCTCGATGTCGATGCGGCCGGGCTGATGCTGGTGTCTCCCGAAGGCGATCTCAGAGTCATGGCTTCGTCGAGCGAGACGATGCGGATCCTGGAGCTGTTCGAGCTCCAGGCGCGGGAAGGCCCCTGCCTCGATTGTTACCACTCAGGTCGGGCCGTCGTAAATCAGGATCTCGAGTCCGCCAACGAGCGCTGGCCCCTTTTCTCGGTAGAAGCTCTCGCCGCCGGGTTCAAGTCGGTGCATGCGCTACCGATGCGGCTTCGGGGCAGTGTCCTCGGTGCTCTCAATCTGTTTCACTCCGAACGTAGAGAGATGGTCCAGGCCGATATCGAAGCCGGGCAGGCTCTGGCCGACGTCGCCACCATCGCTATCCTCCATCATCGGGCGGCGGAGGAGGCCCAGATCCTCAACGAGCAGCTCCATTACGCCCTCAACAGCCGCATCGTCATCGAGCAAGCGAAAGGGATGATCGCCGAGCGGGAGGGAGTCTCAGTCGATCGGGCGTTCGCCGAACTGCGCAATCATGCCCGCAACCACAACCTTCGGCTGGTTGATGTTGCCCACGCCGTCATCGGAGGCGCCCTGGCCGCCTCCGACCTGGACCGGTTGCCCACTTCCGGGTGACGGTTCCCGCAGCGAGAACGACTCTCTGCGGGACGCCTTGATAACAAGGGAGAGTTCCTACCCCGGCGATCGCTCCAGTGTTCTTCGGTGGCCGTCGATACAAGGGAATGCCCCGACGGCCGATGACCAATGTCCCCCAGCGCTCTTCGATGGAGAATTTCCTCGACGACTACCAGACGGTCCGTCTGATCATCAGCGTGGTAGGTCTTGCTCTGTTGGTGGGCGTTGCCCAATTCGTGGCCATCCCTGGCTTCACGGCGTACGCCGTCGGGCTCAGCGTGACCGGGGGTCACGCCGTGTGGTGCCGCCTCCGTCGCATCCGGTCACCGCGAGCCATGCTCCTGCTCGATCTGACGCTATGGGGGGCGATACCCATCGTCTCCGACGACCTGGCTGTAGACACCGGTGTATTTGCCTTCCTACTGGTGTTGGCGGCCCTCTATGCAGACCGGTATTGGCTGGCCGGGCTCGTCGTCTATGTGACGGGTTGGTATGGATTCTCTTACTTCAGAGAGGAGCAGGTCAACGCTGAGGTGGTTGGTGGCTTTCTCTCCGTCCTCTTGATCACCGGCGGCCTGGCGGCGGTGATGTATCGGGTTCGCACCCGGCTGGGCCAGCTCGACGGGAACCGATCTCAGATGTTGGGCACGGTGAGTCACGAGCTGCGGAACACCCTCACCGGGATCGTTGGTCTGACCGAAATCGTGTCCAGCGCCTCCGACCTAGAGCCCGACGAGGCGAGAGAACTGATCGGTCTTGCTCATCGGCAGGCAGTCGACGCCACCGAGATCGTCGAGGACATGCTCACCGCCACCAGCATGGAGCGCTCCGCGCTGAGGGTCGAGGAGGGGGCGATCGATTTCAATCACGAAGTCGTCGCCACTGTTCGCCGTTTTGTCGGTTTGGGGACCGCGGTGGTGGTCGACCTCGGCGAGGGGGTGCCGATGGCGCGCGGAGACGCTCTCAGGGTCCGGCAGATCATCCGCAACCTGGTCTCGAATGCCGTCCGGTATGGCGGCGAAACCATCGTGGTATCGACTCGCGCCGATGGCGACACGGTCCAGGTCATCGTGGCTGACGACGGTGTGGGTGTGCTGCCTGAGGACGAGAGCAGCATCTTCCTGCCCTACCGGCGCTCGACCAACACCCGTCGAGACGCGTCATCCGTCGGGCTTGGGCTCTGGATCTGCGGTCAGCTGGCGGTCGCGATGGGCGGGACGCTGACCTATCGACGCGTCGACCACTCGACCCAGTTCGTCCTCGCTCTCGCGGCCGACGGGGACGATTCTCTCCCTGCTAGGTCCGAGCTGGCGAGGGGCTCGGTGTTCCCCAAGGCGTCGTCGACCCGGAGCGAGGGCCAGGTCGTGCCGGTGGTGGCGTTCTAATACCGACCGGGTCGAGTCGATGGCGTGGCCCGACATAAGGCCAGGGTGTGACGTCGGGGTGCTCTTGGTGGAGCACGAGTGCACCGACTCGTAAGTCTCGCACATGTCCCGCCGGCTCTCGACGCCCCTGGCTGCGTCCTCGTCCTCAACGCACCGCACCGGGTGCGCCTTCGTCCTGCGTCCTTGCCAGGAACGTCGATAGCTCGGCGCTACACGCACGGAACTTACGACCCGGAGCACTAGGTTGTTGGTCCGCCCGACCCGGCGACACGCAACATGAACCCTGTCGATCCACATCTCTTTGTGATCTTCGGAGGAACCGGCGATCTCGCATATCGCAAGCTGGTTCCTTCTCTTTTTCGACTGATCACCGATGAGCTGGCTGCTGACAAGTGTGTGGTCCTGGGTGTCGGACGAAAGGACATCGGTGATGAGGGCTACCGGAACTGGATTCAAGAGGCGCTCATTGCCAGCGGGCTCGACCAGGAAGAGACCGCGCCTTGGTGCGCGAACCATGTCGAGTATCACGCGATGACACCCGGAGCCGATGAGTATCTCGGTCTGCGCCGGAGGATCGAAGGCATCGAAGCCAAGCGGGCTTTGCCCGGGAACCGGGTGTTCTACCTGGCCACTCCGCCGGGTGTCTTTGCTGCCACGATCGAGGGTCTGGGGGCGTCTGGGTTGAGTCAGGGGGGAGGCTGGTCCCGGGTGGTCGTGGAGAAGCCGTTTGGCACCGACCTGAGCACTGCCCGCGACCTGAACCGTCTTCTTCTCGCCTACTTCGACGAATCTCAGATCTATCGCATAGACCACTATCTGGGGAAGGCCACGGTGCAGAACCTCCTCACTTTTCGATTCGCCAACCCGATCTTCGAGCGTTTGTGGAATCGGGATCGTGTGGCCCAAGTCGAGATCACGGTGGCCGAGGCTCTGGGTATCGAGGGGCGCGCCGGTTACTACGACCACGCCGGCGTGGTCCGAGACATGGTCCAGAACCACCTCACCCAACTAC
The DNA here is from genome assembly GCA_035544615.1 of Acidimicrobiia bacterium. Lineage (GTDB taxonomy): Bacteria > Actinomycetota > Acidimicrobiia > Spongiisociales > ZC4RG35 > JARDZU01. The sequence continues at coordinate 39,691 of DATKEA010000100.1, forward strand.
TGGCATTGGTGGCAATGGAGCCACCCAATGCCTTCGATGCCGACCACATCCGCAACGAAAAGGTCAAGGTGATCGAGTCGATCGCGCCGATCAAGGCAGACGATGTCGTTTACGGCCAGTATGAGGCCGGATCCGTGAACGGCTCGCCTGTTCCGGGATATCACCAGGAACAGGGTGTCGACCCGGGCTCGGTCACGGCCACCTTCGTCGGTGTCAGGATGTATGTCGACACTTGGCGATGGGAGGGGATCCCGTTCCTGGTGCGAACCGGTAAACGTCTGCCGGAGAGATTCACTCGGATCGCGGTCACCTTTCGTGAGCCTGCTCTGTGCGTGTTCCACGGGCGGCGGGACGATTGCGTCCACCAGCCCGACGTGTTGTTGATCATCCTCGAGCCGGACGAGGGATTCTCGTTGCGATTCAACGTCAAGTCCCCCGAGAACGAATCGCAGCTAAACGCTCAGACCTTGCACTTCCGCTATTCGGATGTGTATGGAGCTCTTCGGGACGCCTATCAGACCCTGATCCTCGACATTATCGAAGGCGACCAGACCTTGTTCGTGAGGGCCGACGAGGTCGAGGCGTCCTGGCGGGTCTACGACCACCTGGTCGAGCAACAGCCGGTTCCGATCCTCTATCCGGCCGGCAGCTGGGGGCCGGCGGCCATGGACCAAGGAGTGGCACTGGGGGGCGAACAGTGGATGCGCCGATCGTCGCGCGCTCCGAGGTGATCCGGTTCCCGAGTCGGAGGACGGCGGGCCTACCGTTTCATCGTGTCCGACCAGCGCCCAGCCACCGCCGCGACATCCGAACCCTGGCGACGGGACGTCGATCAGGTCATCGCCAGTCTGGCCTCTGATCCGGAGCGAGGGCTGAGCGCAGCTGAGGCGTCCGTCCGCTTGCAGCGACACGGACCGAATCAGCTCGAGGCAGCGAAGCAGATCCCTGCCTGGCGGAAGTTCCTCGGCCAGTTCGCCGATCCGCTCGTCTACCTGCTGATCGGGGCGGTGGTCGTGTCTTTCGGTGCCTGGCTGCTCGAGGGTCGGGAAGGGGTGCCTTTCGAGGTCATCGTGATCCTGGCGATCGTGGTCCTCAACGCGGTTCTGGGCTATGTCCAGGAGGTTCGCGCCGAGAAGGCGGTTGCCGCCCTGCAGCGAATGGCAGCCGCGGCAGCAACCGTGATCAGAGATGGCCAGGAGCAGCGTGTGGCGGCTGTCGACGTCGTTCCAGGCGACATCCTGCTTTTGGCCACGGGAGACGCGGTGAGCGCCGACGCCCGGCTCGTCATGACCTCGTCGCTGATGGTGGCCGAGGCGTCGCTGACGGGCGAAAGCGAGCCGGTGACCAAGGATGTTGCCACGATCGACCAGCCGGCGGGGATCGGCGACCGGGTGAACATGGTCTTCAACGGCACGGCGGTCACCAGGGGCAGGGGGCGAGCGGTGGTGACGGCCACGGGGATGGCCACCGAGATGGGGAACATCGCCCGCCTGCTGGGCGCCACCGAGGAACATCGCACCCCACTTCAGCGGGAGGTGGCCGGCATCGGGCGCGCTCTGGGCATCTCTGTTGTCGTCATTGCCACGATCGTCGTAGGGGCCATTGTTCTCACCTCCAATCTGGAGGTGCCGTCCGATTTCGTAGACGTGCTGCTGGTTGGCGTTTCCCTGGCGGTTGCGGCCGTGCCCGAGGGTTTGCCCGCGGTCCTGTCCGTGGTCCTGGCGCTCGGCGTACAGCGGATGGCGCGTCGAAACGCAATAGTGAAACGGCTGTCGTCCGTGGAGACCCTGGGCTCTGCCTCGGTCATCTGCTCCGACAAGACCGGCACCCTCACCAAGAGTGAGATGACGGTGGAGAGGGTGGTCACGGCATCCGGAGAGGTCGACGTCACGGGGACGGGATACCGTCCGACCGGCGAGTTGTTGACCGGTGGTGACGCCCTGGATGACCCGGTGCTGCTGGAAGAGGTGCGGTGGGTGCTCGGGGGCGGGAGTCTCGCCAACGACGCCCGGTTAGAGCAAGAGGGGGGCGAGTGGGTAATCGAAGGCGACCCCACCGAGGCGGCCTTCCTGGTGGCCGAGGCGAAGATCGGTCTCACCGAGGAACGCAGGGCCCGCTTTGAGAGAGTGGGTGAGATCCCCTTTACCTCCGAGCGGAAGCTGATGACCACGCTGGAAAGCGACGCCGAGCGCCAGGGTCGGATCGATGTGATAACCAAAGGCGCGCCCGATGTGCTCTTGGGGCATTGCACCCAAGAACGAGTTGGGGGGAAAGTGCGTCCGCTGACCGATGATCGTCGCGCCGAGATCCTTGCCACGGTCGAAGGATTGGCCGATCAAGCTCTGCGCACCCTGGCGGTCGCCTATCGCCCGTTGGCGGACCACGACCGACCGCCGGAGGACGAGTCGATCGAGAGCGAACTCGTCTACCTGGGGATGGTGGGCATCATCGACCCAGCCCGTCCCGAGGCGAAGTCGGCAATAGCCGAGGCCACGGGGGCGGGGGTCCGGGTCATCATGATCACGGGCGACCATCCCCGGACCGCGGTCCGGATCGCCGGCGATCTCGGCATCGTCGGCCATGACCAGGACGCAAACACCAGAGTTGTCATCGGAACTGAGATCGAGGCTCTCGACGACGATGAATTGAGGGAGGCGGTCAGGGAGGCGTCGGTCTACGCCCGGGTGGCTCCCGAGCACAAGCTCCGCATCGTGGACGCGTTGCAGGCCGACGGGAACATCGTCGCCATGACCGGCGACGGGGTCAACGATGCGCCGGCCCTGAAGGCGGCCGACATCGGGGTGGCGATGGGACTGACGGGCACCGAGGTCACCAAGGAGGCGGCGGACATGATCCTCGCCGACGACAACTTCGCCACCATTGTCACCGCGGTGCGCGAGGGGCGAGCCATCTTTGCCAACATCCGCAAGTTTCTGCGCTTCCTGCTCTCCTCGAATATTGGCGAGGTCTTCACGATGTTCTTCGGCGTGGTGTTGGCCGGGCTCATCGGGCTCGATGAGGTGGATGAGACAGTCGCGGTACCGTTGCTGGCGACCCAGATTCTCTGGATCAACCTCCTCACCGACACCGGGCCGGCTCTCGCCCTGGGCGTCGAACCCGCGCCGCGCGACATCATGAAAGGCTCGCCCCGACAACTCACCGACCGCATCATCGACCGTGAGATGTGGATTGGCATCCTGTGGGTTGGCATGGTCATGGCGGTGGTAACCCTCGCCGCGCTCGACCTCAGCCTGCCCGGTGGGATGATCGAGGGCTCGGGTGGCATCGTGGAAGCACGGACGATGGCGTTCACGACTCTCGTCCTCGCCCAACTCTTCAATTGCTTCAATGCCCGTTCGGATCGGACCAGTGCTTTGCGCGACCTCTTCACCAACCCGACCTTGTGGGGGGCCATAGCCATTTCGCTCTTGCTGCAGGTCGCGGTGGTTCAGCTCCCATTCTTCAACGAGGCCTTCCAGACGACCCCGCTCGATCTTGGCAGGTGGTTGTTGTGCACCGGACTTGCGAGCGTGGTCCTGTGGGCCGACGAGGCAAAGAAGTTGATCGAAGGACTGGTCCGCCGCCGGCGGTGATCGCGGGAGGACGGCGGAATAGGAGTTAGTGGCTAGCTGTTCATCAAATATAGTTGAAGAATCAACTAGTCAGGTCTGAGAGGGGACGCACATGCAATTCGGGGTATTCACGGTTGGGGATGTCACCACCGACCCGACCACCGGTCGCGCACCGAGCGAGTCCGAGCGGATCAAGTCCATGGTGACCATCGCCGAGAAGACCGAGGAGGTCGGGCTGGACGTTTTCGCCACCGGCGAGCATCACAACCCGCCCTTCGTGCCGTCGTCGCCAACCACGATGCTCGGCTTCATCGCCGCCCGCACCACGCGTCTGATCCTGTCGACGGCGACCACGCTCATCACCACCAACGATCCGGTCAAGATCGCAGAGGACTACGCGATGCTCCAGCATCTGGCCGATGGTCGCGTCGACCTGATGATGGGTCGGGGCAACACCGAACCCGTTTACCCCTGGTTTGGCAAGGACATCAGAGACGGAATCCCGCTGGCGATCGAGAACTACCAGCTGTTGCATCGTCTGTGGCGTGAGGACGTCGTCGATTGGGACGGCAGCTTCCGGACACCGTTGCGGTCTTTCACCGCCACCCCCCGGCCACTCGATGGGGTGCCCCCCTTCGTGTGGCACGGCTCGATCCGTAGCCCCCAGATCGCGGAGCAAGCGGCCTTCTACGGGGATGGGTTCTTCGCCAACAACATCTTTTGGCCCAAGGAGCACTACATCCGCTTGATCGACCTGTACCGGGCTCGCTTCGAATTCTACGGGCATGGTCGGGCGGACCAGGCGATCGTGGGTCTCGGCGGCCAGGTATTCATGCGGAAGAACTCCCAGGATGCGGTCCGCGAGTTCCGCCCCTACTTCGACCACGCTCCGGTTTATGGGTATGGGCCGTCTCTAGAAGAGTTCACCGAGCAGACGCCATTGACCGTTGGCAGTCCGCAGCAAGTGATCGAAGAGACCTTGAAGTTCAGGGACTACTTCGGTGACTACCAGCGTCAGCTGTTCCTGATGGACCACGCCGGGTTGCCTCTGACCACGGTCCTGGAGCAGTTGGAGATGCTCGGTGATCAGGTGGTTCCCGTGCTGCGGAGGGAGTTCGAGGCGCTGCGCCCCGAGCACGTTCCCCCCGCCCCCACTCACGCCGACCGCGTGGCAGCAGCGAGAACCGGCGACGGCCCGGTCCTCGGTTCCGACTCGGGGTCAATCGGGCGCGGCGAGCAGGGCATCGAGGGCTCCTTGATCGTCGATGGCTAGCGCCTGCTCAGCCCGAAGGCTGTCGAGGTCCCGATAGATCGAAGCTACTGACCTGATCCTGCCGTTCCTCCGGTAAGAAACCAACACGTCGTGCTGGTAGGGGTCGCCGCGGACAATCGCCTCGTCCCAGTCCTGGCTGTGCCCGGTGACGTTGATCGGCACGTCGTAATGCTGGCTCCAGAAGAAGGGCGGATCATTGAACACGTTGTCATGACCCAGCATGTTGTGGGCCGCGGTCTGGCCTTGTCGTTGCGCCAGCACCCAGTGTTCGACACGCACCGTCTCCGCCTCGTCGATGGGGTAGCGGGCGACGTCCCCGGCAGCCCAGATGTCCGGGTCGCTGGTCCGGAGTCGATCGTCGACCACGATCCCGTCGTCAACGGTCAGCCCTGCCTGCTCGGCAAGCTCGGTTCGCGGTGTGACTCCAACACCGATCACGACCATGTCGGCGGCGACCGGGGTCCCGTCGTCGAGCGAGACCTGATCCGCCTGGATCCCGGTCACGGTGCGCCCCAGGTGGAATACCACACCGTGATCTTGGTGGAGGTCGCGTACGAATCCGCCGAGCTCCTCACCGAGCAGAGCGGCGAGGGGGACGCTCTCGGGGGCGACCACAGTCACCGGGATGTCGCGCTGGCGCAGTGAAGCAGCCACCTCGAGACCGATGAACCCGGCGCCGATAACCACTGCACTCGAGGTGTGCTCGAGCGCCGAGATGATCGACCGGCCTTCCTCGAGGCTCCTCAGGTAGTGGACGTGCCCTTGATCTGCTCCGGGGATGCCGAGGGCTCTCGGCTCGGCGCCCGGTGCCAGCAGGAGAGCCCCATACTCGTGCCGGCTTCCGTCTTCGAGGTGCACCGTCTTCGAGTTGCGGTCGATCCTTGTCACTCGCTGCCCGGTGATCAGTTCGATGCCGTGTTCGTTGTAGAAGCCGGCGCTCCTCAGCGGCATCCACTCTTCGGGGGCCGTGCCCGCCAGATAATCCTTGGAGAGGTTGGGCCGGTCGATCGGCGGCTCCTCGCCGATGAGGACGATCCGGTTGGTGTAGCCCAGCCGGCGGAGTGTCTCGGCTGCCGCGGCGCCCGCGGCGCCCGCGCCCACGATCACGACCGAGGTAGGACTTGTCGGCGGGGACTGTTCCATTGTTGAAGTGTCGACCGGACCCGTCGCATAGATGCGCCCATCACGCTCGCTCACCTGGTAGACGGGGACCGGGTTGAGGGCGGGAGCTCCGATCGCGGCACCGGTGGCCAGATCGAAGACGGCGTGGTGCCAGGGACAGTGAAGCTTGTCCCCTTCGCAGAAGCCATCCTCGAGAGGGGCGCCGTAGTGGGAGCATCGGCCGCCCACCACCCGTACCCCGTCGTCAGTGCGAACGACGATGACAGCCTTGCCGTCCACTTGCGCCGCGGCCGGGATCTCGGTGCCGACGTCCTCGGCGGGGATCCCGTCATTTGTCAGATCCGGTCCAACCGGCTTCTTCTGTTCACCCATCATTGGCTCCTATCTCAGGTCTGCTGTCGCAACGTGTCTCGGATCTCCCGGAGCAGGACGATGTCCTCCGTCGGTTCCGGCTCGGGTTCCCGACCCGACTTCCTTCGGGCCATCAGCGAGTTGTAGGGCTTGACCACGAAGAAGAACAGGGCCATGGCCACCAACAAGAACGAGACAAGCGAGTTGATGAAGTTTCCGTACTGGATCATGGCCCCGCCCAACTCGATCGCCAGGTCCGAGAAGTCGGGTTGGCCGAAGATGGCAGCGATAAACGGTGTGAGCACATCGGCGACCAGGGAAGTGACGACCGTGGCGAAGGCAAGGCCGAGCACGAAGCCCACCGCGACATCCAAGAGGCTCCCTTTGAACGCGAAGTCCTTGAACTCATTGAGCATGGGATTCCCTTTTGGTCGATGTCCGTGTCGCGATGCTAGATACAGTCGGAAAGTGCCGATCACCCTCATCACCACGGGTCGCCGGGGCGAGTGATCGATGTGAGCGCCCGTGCCACGCCATCTGAGGCGTAGGGTTGTCCGCGATGGCGAGCCGTCCAGTCCGCCCGATCAGGGTCTCGGCACACATTCCAGCCCCTCCCGACATCGTGTTCGCCTTTGTCTCCGACACCAGGAACGATCCCTTTTGGTGCCCCAACGTTGAGAGAGTGGAACTAGTGGAAGGTCAGGGTGTCGCGGTGGGAACGCGGTTTCGCTTTCATCAGCATCTCGACCGGCCCGGCAGTGATCGGATCCACTTCGACGCCGAAGTGGAGATCGTCGATCTCGGTGACAACTCGATCCAATGGCTCGTGAGCGACAAGTTCCAGACGAGGGAGATCGATCTCACCGTCGAGCCGGACGGCGATGGTTCGACTGTCACCCAGGTCACCCGCGCCGCTTTCCTCAGGCCACCCGGTCTGGCTAGGTGGGTGTACCCGCGTCTGGCCCGCCGCACCTTGGGGGAGCAGTTCCAGCATCTGATCGCGCACTTCAACGGGTGAAGCGCCGACCACACCGGCGATCGGGGGTAGTTTGCGTACATGGAGCACAAACCAATCGAGTCTGCAGCCTGGAGCCCATCACCGGCCGAGCACTTCACCGGGGCGGTTTGGAACAGCAGGCTGAGCGACGTCGAGGGTGGGGTCACCATGATCGCCGTGCAATTCGCGCCGGGAGCCCGCAGCGATTGGCACACACACCCCGCGGGGCAGATCCTCTACATCGTTTCGGGTGCCGGGTTGGTCCAGACCGATGACGGCTCCACAGTCGAGGTCTCACCGGGTGACATGGTGTACGCCTCACCGGGCGAGCGCCACTGGCACGGTGCGCGGCCGGACTCTCCGATGATGCATCTCTCGCTCACCAGCGGGGGCGTCACTGAATGGGGCGGCAAGGTCAGCGACGAGGATTACCGGCGACGCTGACGGTGAGACAGCCCGAAACGCCCGGGCTGGGCGTCCTCTGAACGGCGAGGCAGGATGCCCAGCTTCGGTAACGGAGTAGACTGATAACAAAGCACGTTGTTTACGTGCAGCGTCTTCCCTGTCACCTCGTTCCGTCGTGGTGGGGAACGCGGGACCTGCGGTTCTCTTCGATGCCATCGGGCACGAATGTCACTTGCACCTCCAGCGAGGCGTCAACTCTGACGGTCCGAAGCTTGCAAGGAGCAAAAATGACCGACAGCCGAACGCAGATCCCCGAGGGGCACTCGCGATGAAACCGATACCCGGTCGTCTCATCGATGGCGGGAGACAGCGGTGCGACACCTGTGGTCATCCCCGCAAGGAGCATGTCAGTGGATTGGGCTGCTCGGTCCCCCAATGCCGTTGCGTGGAGTACATGCAACTCTCACCTGAGACCATCGTGCCCGTCAAGAGCCGCACCAAGACCTGACCCGGCCCAGCGATCTGATCATCCTGCCCGTCGTGTGACGATGCGTTGGCCACTCCGGTGTGGCAGCCTTTCCAGGTGACAACGGCAGCGGCCCGCACCTTTCGTCTCGGCGCCACCGAGTATCCGGTGGTCCTCCCCAGTGCCCGCGACCCCCGTCTCCATCTGGCGGCGGTGATCATCGCGATCCACATCCTTGGCCAAACCGTGCTTGGTTTCAGGGTCTCTGTTCCCCAAATCATGGTCGCCATCCTCACCTGCGCGGCTATCGAAGTCGGATGGACCCTCTACAAGACCAAGCGAATCGTGTGGCCGGCTAGTGCGATGCTCACGGGGAGCGGCGTCGCTCTCATCCTGCGGGTGGTCGGGGCGGAGCGTGGTGACCATTGGAGCTGGTCGGGTTGGTACCTCTTCGCCGGGGTGGCCGGGTTCTCGCTCATCACCAAGTACCTGATCCGATACCGCGGCTCTCACGTCTTCAACCCGTCCAACGTGGGTCTTGTCGCTGCCTTCCTCATCTTGGGTTCCGAGGTGATCGAGCCGCTCGACTTCTGGTGGGCCCCGCTTGACCCGTGGATGGCCTCCGCTTACTTGATCATCCTGGTGGGGGGGCTCCTGATCACGGCCCGTTTGCGTTTGCTCGCGGTGGCGGTCTCCTTTTGGCTGCTGCTGGCAGCCGGGCTGGCGGTACTGGCCGCCTCGGGTCATTGCATGACGGCGGCTTGGGCGCTGCAACCAGTTTGCGGGCCGCAGTTCTGGTGGGTGGTGGTGAGTTCCCCTGAGGTCCTGATCTTCCTGTTCTTCATGATCACCGACCCCAAGACGATTCCAATAGGGAGCGTGGCCCGTGTGGCGTTCGCGCTCTCCCTGGGGGCGGTATGTGTCCTTCTGATCGCACCTCAGACGACGGAATTCGGCGCCAAGGTCGCCCTGCTCGCCGGCTTGGTGCTGTTGACGCCGTTTCGCTTCCTGTTCGATCGATTCCTCACCAAGCCTGATTCCACGGGAATGGTTGGGGTGCCCGATGCCCCGTCGCAGGGTCGCTGGAAGATGTTCGCCCGCGGATCGGTCCTCGGCTCCCTGGTCGTCCTGTTCGTGGTGGGCACCGTGGCGGCCGGGGCGCCGGCTCGCGACAGTTCCCAGGTCACGGGTGGCGGAGCTCAGCCCATCGCGGTCGAGATCGACCTTGCCTCCGTCCCAGACGTAACGGTGAGCGTCGACGTCGAGGCATTGAATAGCGATGTGGCCGGAGGGGCGCAAGGCCTGGCGGTGACGCTCGCAGAGAACCTTGCTATCGAGAGTGAGGCGATGCTCCGCGCCGACACGTCGCTGCTTCGAGCTGCGGATGACGGAGAGCGTCTGGTCGAAATGGAGCGCAGGATCCAGGTCGCGGCAACCACCGGTGAGTTCCCGGTCTCGGCCTATCGCTTTGCGTCGCTTCATCTCGACGTGGTGTTCACGGATGAGACGCAGGGTGGGGCGAGTCTGGGCCTGGTGGCGACCGGGTCGGTCGACGACATCTCCTACGATGCCGCCGGCGTCGAAGCGCGGCGCTCCACCCGACCCTTCGCATCGACATTTGTCTTGCGCCAAGGCTCCGGAGACCGATGGCTGATCGTGGGAGAGATTGATGATGAGTGACAACCCCGTCATGGAGATGCTTGGTCGTCGGTTACGACTGGCAGTGATAGGCGGCGGCCCGGGCAGCTTCATCGGTGCGATGCACCGGGCGGCGGCCCGGCTCGACGACCGGTATCAGCTCGTGGCGAGCGCTTTGTCCTCCGACCCCGGACGGGCCCGTCGGGCAGGCATCGACCTCGGGCTGTCCGAAGATCGTGCCTACGCCGATGGAGTGGAGCTGCTCGACGGCGAGGCAGCGCGGGCAGACGGCGCTGACGTTGTTGCGGTGATGACACCCAACGACAGTCATCATCTCTATGCGGGCGCCGCCTTGGATCGGGGATTCGACGTCATCTGCGACAAGCCGATCACCAACACGTTGGATGAGGCCTTGGATCTGGTCGACAAGGTCCAGAGCACGGGTCTCGTCTTCTGCCTGACGCACAACTACACGGGTTATCCCATGGTTCGCCAGGCCAGGGCCATGGTCGAGGCAGGCCAACTCGGCGACATCCGATTGGTCCAGGTCGAGTACGTACAGGGGGGAAAAGCGGGCGAGAACGACCCCGATCCGGCGGCCGGATTGCCGTGGCGGTACGACCCGGTCCGGGGAGGGCCCTCGCTGGTCATGGGCGACATCGGCACCCACGCCCACAACCTGATCAGGTTCGTGACCCGGCTCGAAGTCTCGGAGGTTGCAGCTGAGATCGGGGCCATCGTGCCCGGACGCCTGGTCGACGACTATGGGGCAGCGATGCTTCGCTTCGAAAACGGGGCCCGGGGGACCTTCTGGGTGACTCAGGCCGCGGCCGGAGTCGAGAACTGTCTCAGAATCCGGGTTTCGGGAACCCTCGGGAGTCTGGAGTGGAACCAGGAAGAACCAGCACACATTCTGTTTCTTCCACTGTCCGGACCTGTGGAGCGGAGAACGCCAAACGGACCTGGAACCCTGCCCTTCTCGGCCCGCTCAACCCGGATCGTGGCTGGCCATCCGGAGGCCTTTCTCGAGGCTTTTGCCAACATCTACTCCGACGCCGCCGAGGCGATAGCCGCCAGACGCAGCGGCAACACACCCGATCCGATGACCCTGCAGTTTCCCGATGCTCTCGATGGGGCCATCGGCATCAGGTTTGTGCAGGCAGCAACCGCATCCAGCAAAGCCGGCGGCGGGTGGACCGACGCCAGGCTGGACATTCTCTAGCCCAGGCACCAGGAGCTACCCCGCCAGTGACATGACCTGGTTCGGCCGGAGCAGGAACGGTGGGAGACAGGCAGGGATGTTGGAGAAGGGGAGCACGTCTGGGTGGAGATCGATGCCCAGCGTTTCCCGCATGAAACGGCGACGGCTCTGGATCCTGGTCCATGCATCCGGGTAGCCGGCCGCAAACTTCTCGCGCAGTGCATCGTCGGCAAGGGCGATGCCATCTTCGATGTTGGTCGTGAAGTAGTCGGTGCCGGTGGCCGGGATGATGTCCACCTGAAGCGCCATGCCCGACTTCAGCTCGACGCTCGAGCCGGGCGAGATCGGGGAGTTGACCCACTCGTCGAGGTGGAGCTGGTGCCCGGGGTTCAGGAATATGCCAAAGAACGGGTCACCGAGGCGCCGATCGATGATTTCGTGGAGCACCCCGCCGGTCTGGCCGATGTGAAGCGTCCGGTACCATTCAGCTACAGCCTCGAAGTAGGGCGCCACCAATCGTTCGACGTAGTCGCCTATCCCGTCAGGCAGCTCGTCGACATTCTCGGCGACGAACCCGGCACGACAGTTCAAGGCTCCCCAGATCCCGAAGGCGACGGTGAACGGGTCGCCTCTTTCGATACGGCGATCGGCCGGGCTGAGCATGCCAAGCGAGGCTCTCGGTCCGGCGGTGAGCATCAGATGACAGGAGAGCGGCGTCCCGTTCCACTCCAGCAGTCTCACTGCCTCTTGTTCGGTCATCCCGGGCTGGAGCCCTTGCAGCAGTCGGCGAACACCTTGAGAGGTATGGCATGCCGCGTATTCGAAAATGGCGAGTTGCTCGACCTCGTTGATCACCCGGAGCCCGTCAGCAGCGCCGATCAGGATGTCAGCGGCGTTTTCGACTGTCCCGGTCGGGCCGGTGAGCTGCCGCAACTCATCAACAATGTAAGCGGGCACATCGATCGTCCCCCTGCTGTCGAAGTCCTTCCATCCGACGATCCCGACCCGTGATCCGGGGCCGACGCCCTCGTCGGCGAGGATGGCAGCGAGCGGCTTCGAGCGATCGCGTGGCTGGCTGGGGAGACTGAAGTCCTGGAACAGGTGTCGTCTCACCGGGAGCGGCGCCGCCCCGGCCATGCCCCAGCACTCGTTGCCAACCAGGAGGGCGGGCGGGTCACTTGGCCCGGTCACCAGTAGCGCTTCCTCGAATCGCGGGTCGAACCCGGTGAGGTAGGAGAGGTTGGCGCTGTGCTCTCGATCGGCGTAAACGATCAGGCGGTCGTAGCCTCGTTCCTCACCGCGCTCTCTGAGTCGCTCCAGTCTCTCCTGGTAACGGGCGGCGGGGAGCCGGGGCATCTCATCGGGCATGCCGAAGTCAGGGAGATCGATCCTGGCCAGTTGTGCGGCGACCATCGAGCCCTCAGTCCCCGGGGCGCCAGATTTCGGCCTCGGTCGCTCCACGCATGATGGTCATGAACTGATTCGAGCTCACTTCGAGCCACCGTCCCTTCTCGCCGTCCGGCCATTGCACCCGCACCTCCACGGTATCCACATCGCCGAGCCCGAAGTGGATCCATCCCAATTGGCCCCCGGCGTGCCCTCCACCCACGGTCAACTCACGTTGCTGCACACGGTTGCCGGTCTTCACCTCGATCCACGAGCCGATCGCGTCGGGGTTGGCTCCGGTCTGCTCCGTCCGGATCGCGATCCAATCACCCATCGGCTCCGGGTTGCCGGGATCGCCCCAACCGACGCTTCTCCAGAGCCCGATGTTCTCCCGGCGGTTGACTTCGACCAGGTCGAGCATGCCGTCGAGGTTGAAGTCCGCCAGCGCGGCTCCCCGTGAGCGGGCGAAGTTCACGATGCCTGCTTCCTCCGCGGCTTCGGTGAAGGTCCCGTCGGGATTGCCCAGCATCAGGTTGTTCGGGTCGGCCGCGGCGTATTCGGGCATCGCTTCGACGTTGCCCTTGGAAACGTAGAGGTCGATGAAGCTGTCGTTGTTGACGTCCTGGAACTCCGGGTGCCAGGCGGTGGAGGGGAGCACCACATCTCCGGCAAAGGGCCGGTGGGCGGTCACCCCGCTCCGAAAGGCGATGTCGGAGTAATGGGGCTGTGAGTCATCGCCGGCCAATGTCTGCAGCTTGTTGTCTCCTTGGCTGGTGAGGAACATCTCGGGCAGGCCGTCGCCGGTCAGGTCGTAGCTGGCGATCCCCATTCCCCAGATCTGCATCCGCTGCCACCCTTCCTCGTGGCGATAGGGCCGGGGCGGTTCCCCGTCGGCCACCCGCCAGAGTTGTTCCTCGCCATCCCGGTAGTAGTGGCGATCGTTGGTCATACGCAGGTCACGACGGCCAGATCGGTCCCAGTCGCTGAACAGGATCGACAGGGTGCACCATCCCGGGGACAACGCCAGTGGCTCCTGGTATCGATCATTCTCGGCCCTGAACAAGTAGTGATCGGAGCACTTCCCGGTCTGTTGCCCGGTCTCGGTGAGCCCTACATAGTTGCCAAAGGCGAGGGTGGGCATCGCCGCCGAACCTTCCCATCTGGCGCTGAAGGCGGCTGTCCACTCATCGCCCCCATCGACATTCCAGATCTCATTGGCGCGCTCGAACCGGCAGTCGCCGAGACCGCGCAGGAGCACGTTCTCACCGAGGCGGAGCACGGCGAGATCGGCATGACGGTCGCCGTCGATGTCGAGCGGGTAGGCGCCGGTCACTTCGGTGAGGTCAGTCACCGCGTCTCCGATCTCGGTAAAGCGAAGACTGCCGCCGGTTGGGCTCTCGTTTCGATAGAGACCGGCCGGATTGACACCACCGGCGAAGTAGAGGTCAGGTCTGCCGTCCTCATTGCAGTCGAGGACTGCGACACCGCCACCTACGAAGAAGGTGAACTCCCCGTCGTAGACATGGTCGATGCCGGCCACACCCGATTCCTCCACGAAACGTGGCGACTGGTAGGCAGCCGGAGGCCCACCGGGCCCGAAGACTCTCATCGCAAGCAACACGAGGCCGATCGTCGCCATCGCCCCGACCAGGGCCCCGGTCGCCAGCCACATCGTCCCGGCTCCGCGGTTGTCTTGGTCCTTGCTCATCGCATCAGCATTCTCACAGAGCTTGCCCTCCGGCCGGCTGACGGGAACAATGCCCGTCGTGTTCGCCAATCACGGGTTGTGCCCAGGCAGGCTTGGGACGTTCCAGGTCGTGCTCGACTTCTCTCGGGCCCGATCATTGTGGGGTTTGCAGTGACTGATCCGGTGCGTTGGGGGGTCCTGGGGACTGCCGACATCGCGGTGTCGAAGGTGATCCCGGCGATGCAAGGCACGGAGCTGAGCCGGGTGGAGGCGATCGCGTCTCGTGACGGTGAGTGGGCTCGAGTCACCGCCGACCGTCTCGGGATCCCGAAGTCGTACGGCTCCTACGAGGCCTTGCTCGGGGATCCTGAGATCGAGGCCGTCTACATCCCGCTGCCCAATCATCTCCACGCCCCGTGGGCGATTGCCGCCGCCGAGGCGGGCAAGCACGTGCTCTGCGAGAAGCCGATGGCGATCACCAGCGATACGGCGCGAGAGATGATCGAGGTGGCCGACCGGGCTGGGGTCAAGCTGATGGAAGCCTTCATGTACCGGCTTCACCCGCTCTGGCTGGAGGTTCGACGTCTTGTGGACGCCGGGGCGATCGGTGACCTGCTGGCCATTCAGTCTTTCTTCTCCTACCGCAATGTCGATCCCGATGACATCCGCAACATCGTCGTGTTCGGCGGCGGTTCGTTGTATGACGTGGGTTGTTATCCGGTCAACGTCGCCAGATTGCTCTTCGGCTCCGAGCCGTCGACGGTGAAGTCGGTGATCCGGAGGGATGAGGCCTTCGGGACCGACGTGTTGACCTCGGCCATCCTCGACTTCGAGGGACGTCATGCCTCATTCACCTGCTCGACCCAACTCGAGGACGACCAGAGGGTCCATCTGCAAGGCACCACTGGGCGTCTCCTCGTCGAGATTCCGTTCAACATCCCGCCCGACCGTCCGACGCGGATCTTCGCCTACTCCGGCGGTGAGCCACCGGTCTCGCCGGGCGTCGAGATCCATGAGGTGCCTACCGCCGACCAATACGGGGTGCAGGCCGACGTCTTCTCCAGGGCGATCCGGGACGACACCGCGGTGCCCTATCCACCTCAGGATGCCGTGGCCAACCTGGAAGTGATGGAGAGAATCTTCGCGGATGGTGCCCTATCGGCCTGAGATCGCCGAACCACCGCAGGAGCCGGAGTGGGATGAGATCAGCCGCCAGCCCTGTCGTCCACCGCATGCCCTTCCCGCACACTGTGACCCGCGGTGCCGGCCGGATCGGCGATCACTGCTGACATGGCCAGCTCGGCGGCGCCGATCAGCGGCGCGTTCGGCCCCAGACCGCTGCTGGTGATCTTGGCCAGCTGGCTCGGAGCATCGAGGGCCTGGAGACGGGCCCCTTCGATCACGGCCGACTCCAGATACGGGAACAGCACCTGGTAGGACCCGCCCAGCACCACCAGCTCCGGGTTGAACACGTTGATGAGATTTCCGATCCCGATCCCGAGCCAGCGACCGATCTCGGCCAGGGCGTCCAGGGTCCGCCCGTTGCCCGCCTTCGCCCGGGCCACGACGGTGTCGATGACGTCGAGACCGGTGCCGCTGGCCACGATTCCGGCGTGACGGGCCAGCGCCGCCTCGCCGGCCTCTGCCTCCCAACACCCCACGGCACCGCAACGACACTCATGTCCCTCCGGATTGATGACGGTATGGCCGGCTTCGCCGGCGTAGCCGGCAGAGCCGAGCATGGGTTTGCCGTCGACGATCAAACCAGCTCCGATCCCCGCCTCGCCCGATATGTAGATCAGATGGCTCACGCCGGTTCCCGCTCCCCGGCGATGCTCGGCGAGAGCACCCAGGTCGGCTTCGTTCGCCACCAGAACCTGATCCGAGAGGCCAAGCTCGTCAGCCACCATCGCACCCAGCGGGACATCCCGCCATCCCAGGTTCGGCGCCAGGTGAACAAACCCGTCCGATCGACGGACCACCCCCACCACGCCAACGCCGACTCCAGCGAGGACATGAGTCGTCGGGAGTGCGGCCAACAAGGGCTCGGCCAGCTTGGCGACATCCTGCACCGTCTCCTCGGGCGAGAAGTGTCCCCGCGGTCTGGCCACCCTCAGCTGGTTGTAGATGTTACCGCCGAGACCGATCGTGGCCACCGCCACCGAGTCGACAGAGAGCTCGATGGCCAGGACCACGGCGCCCGTCGGCCTGGTGCGGACCATCGGCGAGGGCCGCCCCGGTCCCGTGGTGGCCCGGCCCGGGCTCTCCTCGACGAGACCGAGATCGGTGAGCTCAGCGATCAGGTCACCGATGGTGGAGCGATTGAGCCCGGTGCCCGCCACCAGGTCGGAGCGTGAGGCTGGCCCTGTGATGTGGAGACGTTCCACGACGGTGGCCAGGTTGTGTCGCCGAAGTTCCTCCGCGGCGACACCCCGACTCTGGTTGAGCGCATCTCTGCTGTTCGATATCCGGGTGCGGCTCAACCTGGTCTCGACCTTTTGTTGGGGAATCCACTATATCGGTATTAATAAGGAAACAAAGGGGAAATCTCCGGTGGGCGAGGTCGTGGGCAACCGATGCCTGCATTTGTTGCGGTACAAAACATATCGGCGTTATGCTCAGTATTGCCAGGCGTGAGACACCTCGTCCGCGCCGGTATGGTTGAGAATCAGCCGTCCCGTTCCGGGACGGCAACGGAGGAAGGAATCGTGATGAAGAAACGCTTATGGGCGTTCGTAGCTGTCATCGCTCTTGTAATCGCCGCATGCGGCGGCGATGGAGCTGACACTACGACGACCGCAGCCGGAGGTGACGAACCGGCCACCACCGCTGGCGGAGGTGACGGAGTCGTCGTCGGAATCTCATGGAACAACTACGCACAGCCACGTTGGGCCAAGGCCGATGGTCCTGCGATCATCGCAGCCGTAGAAGCAGCCGGTGGCACAGTCATAGAGAAGGACGCCAACGACTCTGCCGAGCAGCAGCTGGCGGATGTGGACGCCCTGATCGCCGAGGGTGCCCAGGCTCTGATCATCCTGGCCAAGGATGCCGAGGCGATCCTGCCTGCCGTGCAACGTGCAAAGGACGCCGGGATCCCGGTTATCGGTTACGACCGTCTCATCGCCGACCCCGACACCTTCTACATCACGTTCAACAACCAGGGTGTCGGGACGATCATGGCCGAAGTGATCACCGAGGCGGTGCCTGCGGGCAACTACGCCATCGTCAAGGGGCACTCTGCCGATCCCAACGCCGACTTCCTGCGTGCAGGTATGGAAGAACTCGTCGATGGGAACCCCGACATCAACATCGTCTGTGAGGACTACAACGACAACTGGGACACCAACAACGCCCGCAACATGATGGATGCCTGTCTTGCCGCCAACAACAACGAGATCGACGCCGTCATCTCGGAGAACGACAGCATGGCAACCGGTGTTGTGGCTGCGCTCGACGCAGTCGGTCTCGCCGGGACCGTGCCCGTGACGGGTCAGGACGGCGACCTGCCGGCCATCAACCGGGTCGCGCTCGGCACCCAGTTGGTGTCGGTCTGGAAGGACGCCTTTGGCCTTGGGCAGACCGCCGGTGAGGTGGCGATCCAATTGGCACAGGGCGTCGCGCTGGAAGATGTCGTGGCCCCGGATGACCTTCAGGACCATGTCTTCCCCGAGGCAGGTCTCGAAGCCACGCCCTTCGACGCTGACGGCGTCGAGGTCTGGTCCATCATCCTCAAGCCAACCCCGATCACCCGGGACAACCTGAACCTGGTGATCGAGCTCGGCTGGGAGCCCCAGGAAGCCGTGTGTGACGGTGTTCCCGCCGGCGAAGTGGAAGCCTGCGGTTAACCGTCGATAGCGACCGATACGCCCTGCGCCTCGTGAATACGAGGCGCAGGGCTTTTCGTTAGTCTCCCTCAGAGTGAGCCGATGACCCGATTGTCCACAGCACCTCCCGCCCAGGGTGAGGTCGAGGAGGGCCCGCGGCGCGGGTTCTTGAAAGCCCTGGAGATCGACCTCCGTGTCTTTGGCATGGTGGTCGCCCTGGTGTTGATCCTCGTCGGATTCGGCATGGCCACCGACGGCCGGTTCTTACAGCCGGTCAACATGGTCAACCTGGCTGTTCAGTCGGTGTCGGTGGCCATCATCGCCACCGGGATGACGATGGTCATCGTCGCCCGTCAGATCGACCTTTCTGTCGGTTCCATAGTGGGTGTGGTCGGGATGACCTACGCCTACCTGATGGCCCGTGTGCTGCCAGATATCGTCGGGTTCGGCAGCCCGTGGATCTGGGTTATCGCCCTGGCTGCCGGCCTGACCCTGGGATCATTGATCGGCGCGCTCCAGGGCTTCATCGTCGCCTATATCGGGGTGCCATCGTTCGTGGTCACCCTCGGTGGCCTTCTCATTTTCCGGGGAGCGACATGGCTGGTCACCAGAGGGGTGACCATTTCGCCGGTCGATCCCACGTTCCAGCTGCTCGGTGGTGGCCCCAGGGGCTCGATCGGCGGCACCGCCAGCTGGGTGGTCGGCGGTCTGTCCTGCCTCGCCATCGTCGCTTTGCTCGCGTCGGGTCGGCGGCAGCGAGTGAGATTCGGGTTCCCCCTGCGTCCGATGTGGGCCGAGGCTCTGGTGGGGACGGTCGGCAGCCTCGCGGTCCTCGGCCTGGTCTGGCTGTTCAACAGCTACAAATGGCCACCGGCACTGGCCGAGAGACATGCCGCAGAGACCGGCGTCGCCATCCCACCGGGAGGTTTGGCCGCAGGGATCCCCTGGCCGGTGGTACTGCTGCTGGTGGTGACTCTGGTCATGAGCTTCGTCGCCACCCGCCGCCGCTTCGGCCGCTACGTGTTCGCCATCGGCGGCAACCCCGAAGCCTCCGAGTTGGCCGGGATCAACACCAAGTGGACGATCATGAAGACCTTCATCCTGATCGGGCTCCTTTGCGCCGTCAGCGCCGCCGTCGCCACTGCCAGGCTCGACGGAGCCACCCTCGACCTCGGCGAGGGCTACGAGCTGTACGTGATCGCCGCCTCGGTTATCGGGGGCACCTCGTTCTCTGGTGGCATCGGGACCATCCCCGGCGCCGTGCTCGGCGCCCTGGTCATGTCCTCACTGGCCTACGGCCTGAGCTTCATGGGTCTTTCGTCCCCGATCCAGGACATCTTTGCTGGGATCGTTCTCATCATCGCGGTGGCGTTCGACACCATCAACCGCCGGCGCAAGAAATAGGGAGGTGATCCGAGTGCCCGAAGGCGTGCCCCTGGTCGAGCTACGGAGCATGAGTGTCTCTTTCGGAGGCGTCCACGCCGTGAACGATGTCACCGTCGACCTGTACCCGGGCGAGATCGTCGGGTTGGTCGGCGGGAACGGCGCAGGCAAGTCGACGCTGATCAAGACCCTTTCCGGGGCACAGAAGCCCGACTCCGGGGAGATTCTCATCGACGGCAAGCCGGTCGCCATCCACAGCCCCATGGACGCCAAGAACCTGGGAGTGGAGACCATCTATCAGACCTTGGCTCTGGCGGACAACATCGATGCCCCATCCAACGTGTTCCTGGGCCGGGAGATCCTGACTCCTGTGCGGACCCTCGATGACTCGGCCATGGAGGACGCCACCCGCAAGGTGATGATGCGGCTCAATCCCAGATTCGACAACTTCAAGGTCCCAGTGGAGTCCCTGTCCGGCGGCCAACGCCAGTCGGTTGCCATCGCCAAGGCGGTGCAATTCAACGCTCGGATCCTGATCATGGACGAGCCGACCGCAGCCTTGGGGCCGGCCGAGACCGAGGTGGTCCGGGACCTGATGCGCCAGCTCCAGCAGGAGGGCATCGGCATTTTCCTCATCAGCCACGACATTCACGACGTGTTCGATCTCGCCGACAGGATCAGCGTCATGCTGCAGGGCAAGCTGGTTGGGACAGTGAACAAGTCCGACGTGACTATGGACCAGGTCTTGGGCATGATCATCATCGGCAAGCTGCCAGACGAGGTCACCGAAACAGAGCTCGAACATCTCCGCGGGTGAGCCCGTATCGGCGCCGAGAACTCGTTTTGGCGCGGAGAGCTTGACCCATACGTTCACGTCGCCGCGCCAGAAGTGGAAGGGGGTGCCGGGGCTAGGCGCCCGTGGCGTGGAATGTGGGGCTGAGCGCGGGGTAGAGGTCGCGAAACCGGCTGTGGGACTCTCGATAAACGGGTCCTTGCCCCGAAGGGTTGGCCGTGG
>DATKEA010000101.1:0-16510 GCA_035544615.1 Acidimicrobiia bacterium
ACCGCGAGCCCCAGGGCTGCGAGGCGGGTCGAGCGGCCATGTTGATCGTCGGTTCGGGTCGAGGTGTTGGCGACCAGCAGGGTGGGCAATCCCGAAGGGATCAGCTCATGCACCGCGTTGTACCCCGCAGAGCTGACCGCGAGGTCGAAGGCCCTGAGATAGGGGACGAGGGGAAAAACATCCCTGATCAGCGTCACCCGATCGGCCTGCTCCACCAGCACCTCGTTCTCGGCCACCGCCGACCTGGTGACGGCAACATGCAGGTCGGACTCTTCGAGGAGCGTCTTGATCGCAACCTGGCCGGGGCCGGCCACGTCACCCAAACGTCCCGAGCCGAGGGTGAGCAGTGCCACTTCCCGGTCGACAGGCAACCCCAAGCTACGACGTGCGTCATCTCTGGACAGCAGATCGAGAGATTCGACCAGACTGATGGGCGCCACTCGAGTGACCCGCGCAATGTGGGCGGTAGGGCCGACGTCGGCGTCGCCGGCGAGGTCTCCTGGCTCGATCACCAGGTCGAAGTAGTTGGCACGGCGCAGTTGCTTGGGATTGGTTCCTTGTCGCCACATCCCACGCCGTAGCCATACAAACGCCACTTCGCGCAAGACCGATGATGCCTGGCCGATACCCGGGTAAACGGCGACCCCGTCGAAGAGGACGACATCGCATGCGGTCTCTTCGATGACGGCACTGAGCCGATCACGGAGGTATCCGTTCCAGGCCTTGGATTCGATCCAGGGTCGGTCATAACTGGGGGCATACTCGCCGTTGAGACCGAGGCTCACGGCGAGGGGCAATCCGATGGACAGCGAGAACAGGGTGGCCCGGTGGTCGGCCGCCAGGGTCAGTCCCACTGCTGCCTGTCTGGTGAGGTGGCCCATGCCGGTGCCGTTGCTGGTCGCCAACAGGACGTTGGTCATCCTTTGACCGCGGCTTCGATCACCTTGCTCGCCACGATGAGCCTTTGCCGATAGGTGGCCACAGCCGTCTTCATCTCTTCGGGCGTGTTGTTGAGATCATTGACCAACTCCACCAGTCGACCCGCGCTCAGCTCGTCGCTGCGGATCACATAGTCGTCCATGGCAACCGACTCGGTGAAGTCGCGCACTTTGGGCCGATACTCGACCGCCACGAAAGGCCGGCCGGCAGCGGCAGCGAGGACACAGGCGTGGAGTCGCTCGCCGACGACCACCGATGACCGCGCCACCAGTTCGAGCGTCTCGGTGATATCGATGTAACCGGCGTGGTACTCCACCCGGGAGGCAGGCAGCATCTCCTTGATCATCAGGATTGGCCGATCGTCGCTCGGGTGACAGGACATCAAGGTGACTGTCCGACCCTCCTTCTCCCATCTGGTGATCGACGAAGCCAGTTCCTCGTAGACCTTCTGATCGGAGCCTCCCCACAACTCACCATTGGTCCAGGCGGGGGCGACGACTATCGGGCCCGATCCTTCGAACGATCCTTGAGGTTCGAGAGCGAGCGCCGGGTCGCCACAGATCTCGATCTCACCCTTGAAACCCCAGTCGGAAAGCGTCTGCGCCGACCGAGGTCCCCTCACTCCCACGTATGCGCAGGTGCCCAACCAGCGCAGCCAGTCACTCGTTTCTTCGGTCAAACCCCAGAAATCGGGACTGGCGACACCCGTGCCCAGGACAGCCCGCTCGATTCGGGGTGAGTCCCTTTCCAAGAGCCAGCGCAGATACTGGTTGCGGTTGATCAGGGTGCCGCCGCCGAGGAGGAGGAGGTCTTTCGCCTCGCCTCGCGCCTCGATCTCACCCCACGAGAGCAAACGTCGGGTGGCCTCGAGCATTGCCTCGTCGCCCAAGTTGTCCTTGCCGACCCAGCCCACGTATCTGACACCTGGTGGCCCATCGGTCGGCGCGGGGGGACGTTTCGGCCTTGGTGCGGGCGGCCTGAGCTTTCTCTTGACCAGACGCAACCCGGTCTTCACCGCCGGTCCCGGGCCGAGTTGAGCCGCCTCCTTGAGCTGTTTCCGCTGGCTCCGGGTGAAGACGAATCCCTCGGGGCGCTCGGATCGGACCACCCCGGGCAGAGCGACCAACGCCAGTGGCGAATGGATCACACCTTCACCCCTGGCCAACGAGGCAACCGCGGCGCCCAGCTCCTGTCCCGAGTCGAGAAGACGGATGAGCTGGCGACGTCGAACCGCGACGGAAAGCGGGAGGTCGCCATGCCAATGCCGCTCGAGAAGGTCCACATCCTCGACTCGCGTGTACTCACCTTCCGGTGTGTCGATGCCGAAGGAGAGCGCGGCCAACGCCGGTCGTTCGTCAAGCCGCTTGCGGATGTTCTGGAGGAGAGTCGGGCTGGGGGCCGAGTGCCCGTTGAGAAACAGGAGGTATTCGCCCCTGGAGGACACGACCGCATCGGTCGGGTCGGGGATGAATCGAACCCGGCGCTCACCTGCGGCGGCACCGGCGAATGGGTCGTGATCCCGACCGTGGGCCAGGAACATCACCTCGAAGTCGGGAAGGCTCTGAGTGATCAACGACTTCCAAAGTGAGAGGGGGGCACCCGGAGGGACATCGTGGACCAGGACCGAGAATTTCGGCACTTCGGGCGGAGGCTCGGGCATCCCCTTGCGATAGAACCGCTGCGGAACCAGGCTGGACAACAAGCCACGGTTGAGCTGGCGGGCCTCCTGGCGCCCGTGTTCGCCACCAGCCGTGTCCGAGTCGGTTTGGTGGTAGATCCGCGCCGTCTCGTCGTCGATGAAGGTGGCTCCCTCCTGCCAGAGTCGCCAGCCGAACTCGGAGTCCTCGCTGCCCCACCATCGGAATCTCTCATCGAATCCCCCGGTCGACTCGAACAGGGTCGAGGGGATCGAAACATTCGAGGACACAAAGGCCCGGTACGCCTCGTCGGTGGCCTGGAGACTCGAGGTCCTACGGGAGAGGACGGATCGGAAGTCGGATCGATCCTCAAACGACTGGGCGTCGAGGTCGACCGCGGCCGACGCCAGACGATCAGGATCGAGCCCGGTGGCGCTGAGGTGAACCCGTCCGCCAATCATTACCGCCTTGGGGTTGGCCTGGTGCCACCGGGCATGTTCGGACACGAAATCAGGCCCAACGATGGCGTCGGAGTCGAGGAAGATGATCACGTCGGATTCGGTGGCCCGTGCCCCGAGGTTGCGTGCCCTTCCCGCTCCGAACCCGTCGTGGTCCTGGCGCACATAGACCTTGGCGAACTTTGGCGTCCAACGGTCGAACACCGAGCGGATGTCCTCGGTGGAGCCGTCGTCGGCCACCACAACAGTCAAGGAGTCCGGGGGATAGGTCTGCGCCTCGAGGGCGCCGAGAGTTCTCGACACCACCTCAGCCCGGTTGTAGACGGGGATCACCACCGCGACCCGGAGTGTGGGAAGGTCTCCGGTCACGAGGTCTCCAACTCGAAGGGCATGATTCGATAGCTCGGTGCCATCAGGTCGACCCGGATGACTTCGCCGCGCTGGTCGATTTTCGCCTGCGGGGCAAACCGATCGAGGTGCTCCCGCAGCCCCGCCCCGGCGCCGTCGATGTATATGTAGCGTCTGGCCGACCGCATCAGGTCGTCGAGACCGGTCACATCTTCGGCTCTGATCGCCACCGTCTCCATCTTGGCCGGTGCGAGCCGTCGTTGGTCGATGGCGGCGGCGTCCCATGTCTCGCGGTCCGGAAGTTGACCTGCGAGCTCGGGGGCGTGGAGGTGAGCGACACGCTGGACTTCCACGTCCCGATCGATCGCAGCGGCGAGCGGCGACAGCTCCAAGAGATCGCTCACCTCGCGTTTCTCCGTTCGGGTTGCGATCTCGAACAGTTCGTCGACACGGTGGTCATAGGTGTGCAGGCCCATCGCCCGCTCCACAGCCGAATCCGATATTCGCTGGAGACGATCTGGGTCGGCGAGCAGGTCTCGCACATCGGCGACCACATCGTCCCCTAGCGTCGCGTACTGCGAGCCGTCGTCGAGAAGCACTTCCATACCGGGCAGAAGGTCAGAGAGGAGCACCGCTCCTGAGCCGACTGCTTCGAGGACCCGCATCGTGATGGGATAGTGTCGGGTCCCGCCTTCGTTGATCACGATGCGGGCGTCGCCGTAGAGGCTGGCCATCTCCTCGGCAGAGACCTGTTCCTCGAAACCGAGCCGGGCGGGTGGGAAGGCGGCCTCCAACTCGGCGACCAACTGCTGGCGGCGACCGTATGGACCTCCGGACCGGAGCTTTGCGCCGACCATTGCCACGTCATAGGTTCGATCGGCGAGTCGTCGCGAGGAGTCGAGAAGCTCGGTAGCCACACCGAACGGGAATCGGTGAACGGGCGCCGGCAACCACAAGGCGAGATGCCACGAATGGGCCATGAGCACCGCGTCGGCCCGATACCGCTCGGTCAGACGGATGTTGGCATGAAGATGATGCTCGCCGTGGTGAAACCAGAACAGGGTCGGGACCGGTGTGCTGCCGGTCACATCGAGGGCCGGGTAGGGGCCTTCGACGAAGATTATGAAGTCTGTCGAAGGGTCGACGCTGCCGAGATCGATGCGCTCCGTCTCGACCCTCAGCTCGGCCCCACTCCGGCGCAATCCCTCTTCCAGGTACTTGCCGGGGTTGATCTCGCTTTTTCGATAGCCGAGGACGACCTTGCGACCTGTGTGCCTTCCCGGCTCAGGGTGGTACGGGGCCCTGGCGTCATCGGGGGTGTGGTACAAGCCTCTGCCGGCCACGGGGGATGAGAGATCCGGGCGGGTGGGTGCGAGGTCGATGAGATCCACCGCCCCGGCGTGATCCATCCTCGGCGTGCGAGCCACCGCGCCATCGGTGGCGGTCGCCGCTCGGATCGCCGCCTCGAGGGCGCGGGGGTCGGTGGGGATGAAGACCCTGGCGCCGGTTCCGGCGGCGGCTCGGGCCAGGGCCTCGGTCCGGGCCTCAGTCAGGCCTTCGGCGGTGGGTCGTCGACCGACGAGTCGGCGGATACGACCCGGTGGCTTGGTCGTGGCCCTGATCACGCCCGGGTGGTCAGCGCCGGCCCGTGGAACGACCAGGGTGACGTCATGACCGGCCTTCTCCAGGAGATGGACCGAGACGCGAACGCGGGGATCGCTCAATGCGTCGTTGGGCGCCACCAGACAGATCTGCACGAAGGAATGGTAGGTACGGCGTGCCACGCCGGTGCGAACTCCCCTTCGCTGGTTGCTTCGCTCCGGCGGTCCCCCCTTGGAATGGGGGGACAACGCGGTGGGGCTGGTTTGAACCTCGCTTCGCTGGTTGCTTTGCTCTGGCGGTCCCCCCTTGGAATGGGGGGACAACGCGTTAGGGCTGGTTGTCCCCCTGCGGAGCGGGGGGACCGTCCGACCGTCAGGTCGGGCGAGGGGGGCCGGCCTGCGCTTCCACCGCGTCTGCGATTGCGTGGATTGTTCCTTCCAGGTTGCTCACCACGTCCCAGGCCCAGAAACGGAGGACAGTCCAGCCTCTTTGGTGCATGTAGGCGTCGCGGGCGCGGTCATAGACCAAACCGCGGTGTTGGGATCCATCGAGTTCCACGACGATGCGTTTCGACACACAGGCGAAATCGGCCAGGTAGGGGCCGATCGGATGCTGCCTACGGAACTTGACGCCGAGTGCCTGGTAGCGGAGGCGGGACCACACCAGTCGTTCCGCGTCGCTCATCGACCACCGGTTGGCCCGGGCATAACCGATGAGACGTGAGTCTCTCACCTCGGTGAGTGTCGCAAGCGAGTGGGACAGAACCCTGGGGCCAAGGCGAACCCCCCTCGCCGTCGCTTCGCTCCGGCGGTCCCCCCTTTTGAAAGGGGGACAACGTGGTGGGCTGCTGGGTTGTCCCCCTGCGGAGCGGGGGGACCGTCCGACCGTCAGGTTGGGCGAGGGGGGGTCTACGGCTCGAGGGATCGTTTGAGGAAGGCGGCCATCTCGCCTCTGGTGACGGGGCGCTCGGGGCAGAAGTGGTTGTTGACAGGAGGGTTGCAGCCCTTGGTGACGCCGGAGGCGGCGATCCTGTTGATGGCATTCTCGAAGATGGAGCCGGCGTCGTCATCGAAGAAGTCCGAGCTGGTAGTCGGCAGCGACAGGGCACGGGTGAGCATGGCTGCCATCTCGTCACGTCGGATGTCACGATCGCCGCAATAGCGATTCGTCCCACAGCCGACGGTCAGGCCGGCCGCCCGAAGACGATTGGCCGATCCTTCGTAGAAGGTCCCGTCGTCATCGGTGAAGTAGTCGTTGTTTGTTTCGGGCAGCTGGAACGCTCTGGCCAGGAACACCGCCATCTCGCCCCTCGTCACCCGGTTGCCGGGGCAGAACCGATGGTTGAAGGGAGGGTTGCATCCTTTGGTGATGCCCCCGTCTGCCAGCCAGTCGATGGAATTGACGAACGCCGATGACGAGGTGTCCACGAAACGTCGGGTCAGGGCCCGGCCCGCGTCGACCCTGCCCGAGTTGGTTGCACCGGCCACGCCGGCGGGTTTGGCGACGAAGGCGGTGATCCGCGCGGCGAGCTCTTGGTGGCCTATCCCCGGGTCGCTCGACAGGAGAAGTGCAGCCACTCCGGCCACGATCGGAGCGGCGAACGAGGTTCCCTGCGTTGTCACGTAGCCGCCACTGACCGAGGTGGTCAGCATGTCGACTCCGGGGGCGGCGATGTCCACGGTGCCTGGTCCATAGTTGCTGAAGGTGGCGAGGCTGTCGCGACGGTCGCTTGCCGCCACCGTGACAATGTTGGAGAAGGGGAGACCACCAGGGATCAGTTGTTGGCCCGGAGGGAGGTCGTCGAGGTCGGTGCTTTCATTGCCGGCGGCTGCCACGACCAAAACGTCTCTCGACTGTGCGTAGGCGATGGCTTCCGCCACCGGGTCGTCCATCGTCGTCACCGATCCCAAGGAGAGATTGATCACATCGGCCCCCTGGTCGGCGGCGAAACGGATCCCATCGGCAAGATCGAGGCTCCAACAGGTGCCTTCGCTACAGCTCCGGACGACCATCAGCCTCGACTCAGGAGCGACGCCGACGATTCCGATTCCGTTGACGGCAGCCGAGATGATGCCCGCCACCGCGGTCCCGTGACCCTCCAGGCTACCGGTCCCGCTCGGGCTCGGGTCGTTGTCGTTACCGACAAAGTCTCGCTTGGCAGGATGGATCCGACCGACCAGGTCGGGGTGGGTCATGTTGACTCCAGAGTCGATCACCGCGACGACGACGCCGGCCCCAAGGGCAGACCCCCAGGCGGTGATGACGTCGATGTCGGCACCCAAGACCGCGCCGCTTCCGCCGGGGTTCTCCAGATACCACTGCTCTCCGAATCCGGGTTCGTCCTGAGGGTCGAACAGCTCGTAGCGCTGTTCGATCACGACCCTGTCGCCGGTGGTGGCACTCAGCTCGGCCGCAGTCTGATCGACACTGCCCCGGACCGGGACTTCGACCCGCTGCCAACCCGAAGTGGTGCCGGTCGAGTCAGGGTCGGCCAATCCGAGTGGCGTGTCGGCGCGTACCAGGAGGCGCACCGTCTCGCCCGAAGTATCGGAGGGCGGTGACGATGGCACAAGGGTAAGCGCCAGGACCAAAGCCATGAGGATGGGCATCGGTCTCAATCCTCCCAGACTCTGGGCGTTTGCAAACAGATATGGTTACCTTGTGAGGCGTCGATGACATCCATCGTTTCCTACGCTCTCCTTGTCGCACTGCTCCCTTTGGCTGCGCTCGCTCCGGGGGGCACCTTCACCGATGACGATGGAATCGTCCACGAAGGCGGGATCGAGGCAATCGCCTCCGAGAAAATAACCGTTGGGTGCAACCCCCCGTTCAACGACCACTTCTGTCCCGATCGCGTTCTCACCAGGGCCGAGATGGCAGCCATGATCGCTCGCGCCCTGTCGCTGCCGTCCGGGAGCACCGATCATTTCGTCGATGACGATGGTCACGTGCTGGAGGGGGCGATCAACCGAATCGCGGACGCCGGGATCACCTTGGGGTGCAACCCGCCTCTCAATGACCGATTCTGTCCCCAGCGCAGCCTGACCCGTGCTGAGGCGGCAGGGTTCCTGGCGAGGGCACTGGGTCTACCCGCCTCGGGTGACGACTTCTTCGACGATGACAACGGTCACGTGCTGGAGGGGGCGATCAACCGGATCGCAGACGCCGGAATCACGGTCGGCTGTAACCCCCCGACAAACAACAACTTCTGCCCGGATCGGAGCCTGACCCGGGGCGAGATGGCAACGATGCTCACCCGGGCGCTCGGCCTGACCTCGATGAGGCCGGCGGCCCGCCCACCCGTCGAGTGGGAACTGGTCGTGGGCGGTCTGACCACCCCCATTCAAACCCTGGTGCCGCCGGGCGAGGACCGGATACTCATCGCAGAGCTCGGCGGGTTGATCAGGGTCTTCGAGAACGGCGCCCTCCGGCCCCAGCCCTTCCTCGACCTCACCGGCACAGTGGTGGCCGGCGGCGAGAGGGGACTGCTCTCCATCGCCATCCACCCCGACTACCCGGCCGACCGGCGACTCTTTGCCTGGTATTCGGCGCCTCTCCGCCCGGGTGGGACCGGCAACCACACGACCTACCTGGTCGAGTTCGATATCGCCGCCAACCTCCAGACCGCTTCATCACCACGGACCGTGCTCGCAGTCGACCAACCCTTCGCCAACCACAACGGCGGTTTCGTCGACTTTGGCCCCGATGGCTATCTCTATATGGGGCTCGGAGACGGCGGCAGCGGCAACGACCCCGGCGCACGAGCGCGCAATCTGAACACCCTTCTGGGCAAGATGATCCGCATCGATGTCGATGGAGCCGTTCCGTATGGGATACCGGCCGACAACCCCCGTGTGGGGACAACGGGCCGCGACGAGATCTGGGCATCCGGTTTGCGCAACCCGTGGCGCTGGTCGATCGACAACGGCAACCTCTACATCGGCGACGTCGGTCAAGGGGCACGAGAGGAAGTCGACACCGTCGCTCTCAGCCCAGTCGGATACGACTTCGGATGGTCCAGATATGAAGGAACTCTGTGCAATCCCAATGACACCGACCCCAGCTGCTCGACCAGTGGCCTCACCATGCCAATCGTCGAATACGGGCGTGCGGTCGGCCGGGTCATCACCGGTGGGGTGGTGTACCGCGGCCCCACCGTGCGCTCCTTGAACCACTACTACCTATACGCCGATTTCGGTTCGGGCATCGTGCGGGGCTTCCGTCTTCTCGACGGCAAGGCGGTGGAGACGGTCGACCTCACGAGTGCCCTTCGTCGCCCCGGGCTGGTTTCCTTCGGCTTCGATTCCAATGGGGAGATCCTGGCCACTTCGCTCTTCGACAATGCGGTGTACCGCCTGGTGGGGGGCTGACATCTCCTTCAGCAAACCGCGACGGCGGCCGATGCAGCCAACGGTGAGGCTCGCCCCTAAATCTGTATTGCTCGCGCTCGTGCTCGGCCTGCTACTGATCGGACAACCAGCCATTGCCGATGTGGACGAGTGGGAGTTCGACGGAGGCGGCTGGGGTCATGGCGTCGGGCTTTCTCAGTTCGGGGCCTTCGGTCAGGCGCAGGAGGGGCGGAACGCAACCCAGATCCTCCAACACTACTACACCGGCACTTCGCTGACCACGATGCCTGCCGATCACTGGACCAGGAATCAGGACGGTCTGCTGGTGGGGCTCGTCTCCAACACCGCGGTGGTGAACCTCGAGGCTGTCGGGGGCCCGATCACTATTTGCCAGCCGACCGGCACCTGTCCACCGGTGGGGTCCTACGTCCCGGAAGATTTCACCGATGTGACCATCGACCCCGGCGAGTTGTGGAGGTTCGAGGTCAACGGCGTGAGTCCCAATCAGTGTCGTTTCCGAAAGGTCTCCCCTGAGCCCATCGGCAACCTCGGCTGGCTGGGGTGCGATGCGCAACTGACCAAAGCGGACGGCACCGACACCCGGTTCAAGGTGAGTGGCAAGGAGTACGCCCACGGCACGATTCGCCTCACGCCGTCGTCGGGCGGCTTCGACGTCGTGGTGGCATTAGACATTGAAAAGTACCTCTACGGCCTATCCGAGGTCCCCTCTTCGTGGCCAGCGGAGGCGCTCAAGGCCCAGGCCATCATCGGGCGCAGTTACGCCCTCGCCACTGCGGTGGAGAGGGGAGGCGCGAACGGATCGGGCAAACTGTCGAGTTGCGGCTGTCATCTGCGCAGCACCTCCCAGGACCAGGTCTATGCCGGATGGAGCAAGGAAGGTGGCAGCTTCGGGGCGTCGTGGGTGGCCGCAGTCGACAACACGGATCGTGAGATCCTGATTCATCCGCAGTCCAACTACGCGTTTGGTGTGGCCAAAGCCTTCTATTCCTCATCCAATGGGGGAGCCAGCGAGGACGTCGAGTTTGTGTGGGGCGGGGCCGCATTGCCCTGGTTGCGCTCGGTCGAGGACGAATGGTCCTCTAACCCGTCGATCAACCCCCTGGCTAGATGGACGGTTGTCGTCCCGACCTCCAAGATCGAGTCCAGTTTCGGTTGGGACGCAGTGACCCTGGTCCGGGTGATTGCCGGGCCACCCGGGAGCGTGATCCGGTTCTCCGGGCGCGCTAATGGCGTCAATGTGTCCAAGGAGCTCAAGGGGGACCAGCTTCGGTTGTGGCTCGGGGCCAACGCCTATCGACGCGATGGCAACCCGGTCAGAGTCTCTCCTTATCTCATCTCGGCCACGTACACCGGACGCTTTTTCGACATCTCCGGGAACATCTTCGAGAACGCCATCATCTGGCTGGCACAAGAGGAGATCACAGTCGGCTGTAACCCTCCCGCCAACACCAATTACTGCCCCAACGACCCGGTGACTCGAGGTGAGATGGCCGTGTTCATCTCGAGAGTGCTCGGGCTGCCGGCGCCATCGGGCGATTACTTCACCGACGACTCCGGGGAGTTCTACGAGGCCGCGGCCAATCGTCTCTTCGAAGCCGGGATCACCGTCGGCTGTGGGCCGAACCGCTATTGCGGGGATCGGTCGCTGCCCCGCCAGGAGATGGCAGCGTTCCTGGCTCGCATTCTCGGTCTGCCCGAAACCAGCACCGATCACTTTGTGGACGACAACGGCTCGGTATTCGAGGGGGCTATCAACAAGATCGGCGAAGCCGGGATCACCCTCGGCTGCAATCCCCCTGCCAACGACCGGTTCTGCCCCACCGACCAAGTAACCCGTGGGCAGATGGCAGCATTCTTCAAGAGGGTCTGGGGGCCCTGACAGCCCTACCATCGGGCGACGTGAGCGACAGGGCCGACTTCTTCTCAACCGAGCACTGGACGGCAGGCATAATCGGTCTCGGGTATGTCGGGCTTCCCCTCCTGATGACCGCATGCAGCAACGGCCTGGCGGCCATCGGCTTCGATGTCTCCGAAGATCGGGTCGCCCGTCTGATCGATGGCCACTCGCACATCGATGACGTGTCCGACGAGGCTTTGCGTGCCGCTCTCGATT
Source organism: Acidimicrobiia bacterium (assembly GCA_035544615.1). Lineage (GTDB taxonomy): Bacteria > Actinomycetota > Acidimicrobiia > Spongiisociales > ZC4RG35 > JARDZU01. The sequence goes on from DATKEA010000101.1 coordinate 11,468, forward strand.
CGGGAGCGCGCTTCACTACCGACCCCGGGGCGCTCTCCGAGGCCGATGCCATTTTCATTTGTGTTCCAAGCCCACTGGGCAGGAACCGCCAGCCAGACCTGTCGTTCATCGAAGCGGCTGCCAACACGGTTTCCAGCGTCGTCAGGCCTGGTCAGCTGGTGAGCCTCGAGTCGACGACCTATCCCGGCACCACAGAGGACTACCTGGTCCCGGCCGTGGAAAACTCCGGCCTGGTCCTGGACGAGGACGTCTGGGTTGCCTTCTCCCCGGAGCGGGTTTCCCCGGGCGACGAGATGAAGACCGGAGACATCCCCAAGGTGGTGGGGGGCGTCACCGCTGACTCCGGCGACGTCGCGGTCGCGGCTTATCTTCGTTTAGTCCCCTCGGTGCATCGGGTCACATCGGCACGGGCGGCCGAGCTGTCCAAGCTCCTGGAGAACACATATCGGGCGGTGAACATCGGGCTGATCAACGAAATGACCCAGTTGAGCCACGAATTGGATATCGACATCTGGGAAGTGATCGAGGCCGCCGCCACCAAGCCTTTCGGCTTTGAGGCCTTCTATCCCGGACCCGGCGTGGGCGGCCATTGCATCCCCCTCGATCCGCAGTACCTTGCCTGGCGGGCCAGGGAGGCGAATTTCGCCATCCGGTTCATCGAGACCGCGGACCAGGTCAACACCCACATGCCCGAGTACACGGCTCATCGCATCGCCGACATGCTCAACAGGGCTGGACGAGCCGTACAGGGCAGCAACATCCTGGTGGTGGGGATCGCATACAAGCCGAACGTGTCCGATGACCGTGAGTCAGCCTCGGTCGACGTAGCCAACAGGTTGCTCGCCAGGGGAGCGCACGTCTCGGTTCTCGACCCTCTCGTGGGTGCCGAGCGGATCGCTCATCACGGTTTCGAGGTTGCCTCGGTCGACGACCTGACAGGTTTTGATCTCGCTGTCGTCCTCACCGATCACTCCGACCTGCCGTATGCAGCGCTCGCCAATGAAATCCAGTTGGTCTTCGATGCGAGAGGTGTCTACCGACGTCTGGGTCTTTCGGCTCCAAACGTCGAGGCCCTATGACCGGTCCGACGATTCTCGTTCTCACCACGGTTCATCCCCCCGACGACACCAGAATCCGGGAGCGACTCATCAGAAGCCTCGAGGGCCTGGGGCAGTTGACTTACGCCAGCCGCGATCCGGGGCCCTCGGACACATCCGGGCTCGGATGGGAACCGCTCACCGGGGGACGTCTGACCCGCAACCTGAAGGCGGCGCGGTTGTTGTTGGCTCGACCCTGGAACGTGATCGTCCTCCACGATCCCGAGACCATCCCGGCCGGTTTGCTTGCCCGCGTCCTGCGACGCTCGGTGGTGGTCTTCGACGTGCATGAAGACCTGCCCGCCCAGATCGACTCCAAACTCTGGGTGCCGGTCTGGTTGAAGCCGGTGATGCGGGCGCTCGCTCGGGTGCTCTACTGGCTGGCGGAGCGCGGGCTGGAGCTGACCCTGGCCGAGCCGGGTTATCAGCGGCTGTTCAGGCGAACCCATCCGGTCTTCGCCAATTACCCGCGCTCGTCGGCATTTCCCGAGCCAAAGCGCTCGGGTGACGGTTCGGTGACATATGTGGGCGACATCACCCGGGCCCGTGGCATCGAGGAAGCATTGGAAGCCTCGGCGATGGTCGGGCTCGACCTGGTCGCGCAAGGCCGTGTCGATCCCGCTCTGGCTGAGTCCCTCCGGGCGAGAGCATCGGAGCTGGGCGTCGACCTCACCCTCACCGGATTCGTCACCAACCCCCAGGCTCTGCTGCGTGCGTCACTGGCGTCGGTGGGTCTCTCCCCACTGCGCGACGAGGCCAACTACCGGGAATCGCTGCCCACCAAGGTCCTGGAGTACCTGGCGATGGGTTTGCCCGTGGTCGCTTCCGATCTTCCCGGAACGAGGGCGGCGCTTGGCGATCTGGAAGCGGTTTGGCTGGTCCCTCCCGGTGATACCAAGGCGATGGCCTCGGCAATCGGAGAGGCCGTCCAGCCTGAGGCCAAGCTTGTCGCCTTCGAACAGGCTTCGACGATCCGGGCGCGTTTCAGGTGGCCCGAGGAGGACGTCCGGTCGTTCTATGCGGGGTTGCTCAGCGGGACATGAAACCCAGTCCCCAGCTGAGATGCATCGTGGCCAGGGCGAGGGGCACGCCGAGGGCGGGAGTGCCGAGTCGGGGGAGCATGCTCAATCCGACAACGGCCAGCGTTGCCAAGTAGGCGCCGGGCACCAGCCAGGCGGGTGGCCACCAGAGCCCGAGGACGATGGCAGGTATCAGCAACGCTACGAGAAGTGGGGCCGCCAATTGGCGCCATTGCAGCGACTGCGGATGGCGCCGCCCGAACTCGCGTTTCCATCGGCCATAGTCGAAGTACTGGCGGGCCAGCGCTCGCAGTGTGCCCCTCGGCCGGTAGACGACCTTGAGCGCGGGGTCGAACCAGACCGTTCCGCCCGCCTCTCGTATCCGATGGTTGAGCTCGTAGTCCTGAGTCCTTTCAAAGTCCTCGTTGTATCCACCGAGCCGGTCGAGGGTCGTCCGCAGGAAGACCCCCAGGTAGACCGTGTCGACCGGGCCGGCTTCCCCGCCGACCCGATACCTGGCATCACCCGCGCCAAATGGCGAGGCCATCGCCGCTGCGATTGCTTTCTCCCAGCCGCTGGTTCCAACCGGCACCTGCATCCCACCGACGTTGTCAGCCCCTGACTCGACCAGCATGAGGACAGCTCGCCGCAGATACCCATCCGGGATCGTGGCGTGAGCGTCGACCCTGGCCACGATCGTCGAGTTGGTCGCTGCCAGCGCGAGGTTCAACCCGGTTGGTGTCCTACCGCTGGGATTGGCCACGACCACCGCGCCGTGCTCATTCGCCACAGCCGCGGTTTCGTCGTCGTGGGTGGCGACCACGATCGAAGCAAGGTTGGGGTAGTCCTGGGCCTTGACTGCATCGATCGACCGCCCCAACGTCTCGGCGGCGTGTGCCGCGGGAATGATCACGTCGAGAGATGGCCACTCGTTCACGTACGCATCCTCCCACCCATGGTCAAGGTCATGGCTGAAATCTGGCCGTAACGTGGCGCAGATGTCAAAGGGCCTTGCACTAGGCCGGGGTGCCTCCATCGCTTGCGTGGCCGGAATTCTCGTCTTCGTCGTGGCGATCCTCGCCGGCCAAGCCAAGACCGAAACCCGTGCCGTCTTCTATATCGGGGCTTTGGCCGGTGTATTGGCCGGGATGACTCCGCCGTCCCACCGGCGAGTCGAAGCCGGCGGGGCGCTTGCCGTTGGGGCCCTTGCTCTCGTCGCCGGTGTCGCCACGGGGTTTGGCTGGCTGGAATACTCGATGATCACCGGCTCCGCGTTGGCGGCGGTGTTCGTGATCATCGGCGAGAAACAGCCGACCGACCCATGGCTCTGGTTTCGCTGGGGAGGCGTCGTAGCGATGACTCTGGTGATCGTCCTGTTTCCCCTGATACTCGACGGTGGGCCTCTCGGCCACGACGAGTCGGCGTACGCGGTCAAGGCCAGGTCCTGGCTCGAGGGCACTCCCGCCACGGGCTGGGCACTGCATCGTGGCATCGGGATGTCGGTGTACGGCTATGTGATCCTGGCGCTCGGTGGTTCGGAGGCGGGTCTGCGATCCTTGGGGTTGATCGCGACCGCCGGCCTCGCTGTCGCCGTCTGGGCGCTGGGCCGCCGGATGGCCAACCCGAGGGTGGCGGCAATGTCCTCCCTGGCCGTGGTGGCCGGCCCTGCCCTGTTGAGACGGAGTACCGAGTTTCTCAGTGACATCCCCTCGGCTGCTCTGCTGATCGGCTGCATGGTGGTGGTGTGGAAGGAGCTGGGAGAGCGGGAGGCGGGGTCCTATCGTCTCCTCTGGGCCCTGCCCTTTGCATGGACGGCCTTCTATCTTCGATACCAGTCGGCACTGGCCTTGGCCCTGATCGCAGCTGTGGCCCTGATCTTGTGGTGGCCAAAGGTGCGACGGAGCCGCGGACCGGTTCTCGCGCTGTCCGCAATCGGCCTCCTCGGACTGGTGCCTCATATGACACACGCCGTCACCCTCACCGGTCGCCCCTGGGGAATCCTCAGCCGCACCGGAGGCGGCGTAGTGCGCTCCTTCATCGGAGAGGGTCTCGTCGACTATGCCGGCATGATCGGGTGGTCACTCGCTGGATTCGTCGGACCCATCGCGATCGTGGTCGGCTTCGCCGGCTTGGTCCGATGGTGGCGTCAGAGGGACGTCCGGGAGCAGCTTCTCTTCCTCTTGGTCCCTGCTCTCGCCCAGGTCCTGGCGTTGGGGCTCATCTCCCACGGTGACGCCCGGTTCATATTCTTCCCACTCGCCCTGATCGTGGTCGCCGGAGCATTCTCTTTGGACCGCTGGATGAGTCTCGACCGATGGACGGCGGGGAGCGAAAGCAGATTCCCGGTCGCCATCGCCGCTGGTATCGCGGTCCTCGTCGCCGGTTCGCTGGCCCTATCCGTCATCGCGGCTCGTGACTCCGTCCAGAACCGATCTTCGCTCAACGTGGCCGTGGAGAACGCTGGCTACGAAGTGCGAGAGCAGGCCGGTGAGGCGACCTGCGGCGTCATGACGACGTATGCCCCCCAGATCACCTTCTACTCCGGGTGCGCCACCGACATCTTCCGACCAGAAATCGACGAAGCCGATGCCATAGACCTCCTCGACGGCGAGGCGAGATTCATGGTGCTGATCGAGAATGGGAAGCGACAGCCCACCGGCGATGCGCTGGCGGATCTCCTGGAACTCACGGTCGGCCCCCCGGTTGTGGTGGAAGGCCCCAGGCGCGAGGCAACGGTCTACACCTTCGCCGAGTAGGGCCTGCTGCCCCCTAGTGCACCGACTCGCAAGTCTCACGCATGTCCCGCCGGCCCTCGACGCCCCTGGCTGCGTCCTCGTCCTCAACGCACCGCACCGGGTGCGCCTTCGTCCTGCGTCCTTGCCAGGAACGCCGATGGCTCGGCGCTACACGCACGGAACTTACGACCC